>JANNWG010000077.1:0-3686 GCA_031414695.1 Burkholderiales bacterium | reverse complement strand
CGGGCAACGGCAAAATGAAAGGCTATTTAGTGATGCCTGCGAAGACGACGGGCAAACTCCCCGCCGTGATGGTGATTCACGAAAATCGTGGCTTGAATCCACACATTGAAGACATCACCCGCCGCGTCGCACTGGAAAATTTCATCGCCTTTGCGCCCGACGCATTAACCCCTGTTGGCGGTTACCCGGGCGACGAAGATAAAGCGCGTGAATTATTTGGCAAGCTCGACCAAACCAAAGCGAGAGCTGATTTTGTTGCCGCATTTGCCTACCTCGGCGCATTAAAAGAAGCTACCGATAAAGTTGGCGTAGTCGGATTTTGTTACGGTGGCAGCATGGCGAATTATTTAGCGACGCAATTGCCCACACTCGCCGCCGCTGTACCTTTCTACGGCAGTGCCGCTAAAACCGAAGACGTACCAAAAATTAAATCCCCAATACAAATTCATTTTGCTAGCGCGGATGAACGCATCAACGCGGCATGGCCAGTGTATGAGGCGGCGCTAAAAGCTGCAGGCACAAAATATGAAGCGCATATTTATCCAAACACGCAGCACGGCTTTAATAACGACACCACACCAAGGTTCGATGAGGCCGCCGCCAAGCTTGCGTGGGGTCGGACGTTAGCGTTTTTTAATGCAAATTTGCGGGGGAAGTAAAGGCAAAGAAAAATTGCTAAGTGATTAATCTAGCTTTACAACAGGCTCTGCCACCACAACTTGCCGTGGTATGTGCAGAGCCAAAATGCAATAGCGCAATTGAACACCACTGTTAGCCCGAAAATAAAACGAAATTCTTGTTTCGCAGATTTATGACGAAATGCTGATTGCGCAAATAGTGCGCCTGGCCAGCCACAGGCAAACGCCAATAAATGCAGCGTATTTTCTGAGGTGCGTTGGTGCTTTTTTTGTGCAGCTGACTTATCAAATACATAGACAAACAACGTCACCACACTCATCACTAGATAGGCCAAAAGTAGCTGCCAAGGCAGACGTTTCGTGACAACAGCTAAGAGAAGTAACAGCGCAAATATTGCTATTGCGATAGTGACGTTCTTTACGCTGGCAGCATTACGTTCCAAAACTTCTGCCGCAGTTGCACGTCGAGGCTCATCGGAAAAAACAATCTGTTCAGCACGGCTTCTGCCATTTTTGTCCATGCCTAACGTGTAGGTAACGAGGTCGCCTAATGCGGGACGTCGATGTTGGCGCTGAAACGAACTAATGTGTAAAAACGTTTTACTGGCTGCGCCGTGTTGCATGACAAAGCCATAGCCCTTGTCGTCATGCCAAGTTGTAATTTTTCCTTGATGTCGCATTGCTGTTGTAAATTAAATGCATTATTTAGTTTGTTGAATATTGAGCCTCTTCGTTACTTTAACAATCAAATTGCCGTGGCCGCCTTTTCTTGAAGCGCTTTCAATGTTTGACCTTTATTATCTTTCCATTCAATACGTCCATTTGCATTGCGACCTAACACTACGACAGCGGCATATGATGGACTGCTGAATGCGTAATCTTGTGTGAACATAAATTGCGTACCATTAGCGATGAGCACACCACTATTCTTTAAATCTTGTCGAAGGTCAAACATTGCGCGAGCGCTATTTTTCATCGATGGCGTTTCTATCCCGACAGCCATTGACCCTGATTTGACCACGAAGCCTTTGGTTGCCTCATAACCCGTAGCGGTAATACCTTTACCCACACAGGTTAATAATGTTGTTGGCGTCACAGTGCCAGCTACAATTTGCTCAAACGCGGTCACGCCCAGTACAGGAAGCATCTCCAGCATATGGTCAAGAAACACTTCCACATAAGCGCGATCTGATTCTGACAGTGTCGGCTCTGTAGGCGAATTGGCGTTGTCTAGTAGCACACGCTTTGCAGCGCGCGCACGTGCAATAAGTTGAGACTCTAAATATTGCACATGCGCTTTATTCAGTTGGCCTTCACCTGCCACAAAGAAAATAGCGCGCGACCAAAAGTCTTTTTGCGCGTAATGACTCTCAAGTCTTTGCCGTACAGGGTCTCCCTCTCCGACATAGAGCATCTCACCGTCACCTTCAAGACGTGGGCCTAGCAGCATGTACACGCCAGTCTGGTTAAATTCGGGGCGAAATTTTACTTTCGGTAAAAGTGAGCGTGGAAATACTAGCGCTTTACCATGCCAATTTGACCGATCAACAACACGCAATCCGTCTGGGTCGCCGTCTACGACAAAAATGCGCAATGAAAATGGGCGCGTGTTAGTCATTTTGATTTCCTTAGCTTTATCTCAGTTATTCATATCAAGTTTCGTAATCATGTATTTCGTACTGGCATTAAGACTTCAAACCCTTTTCTAAACCTAGCGTTCCAACATTCAACCTTCCCCCACAATCCCCAACGCCTCTGCAACCAACCCCGCCGATAACCGAAACCCTGCTGCATCCAATTGCACAAGCAGCGGCGCAATTTTGGGGATAAGTTGTTTTTTCTTAGCCGCAATGATGATGCCCACAAGCCCTGTCACCGCAATGCCCATTTCGTTTGCTGCACGACGACCTAGCGTCTCATCAATGATGACTAAACATGGGCTTTGCTGATTTGCGGCGGCGCGTAGTACGCTGGCTTCGCCATCATCAAGGTAGCTAAATTGTGGCGACGGCCAATCGCGCGTCAATATATTGATGCTGCCATTGGCAATGGCGGCAGCGATTTCAGTCATGCCTATTTTTGGTGCGGTGGCAAAATCGTGCAGCAACTCATCACGTACTTGTGCGGTAATGGTGACGACGTCGAATAATGGCTTTAGCCATACGAGTCCGCCAATTAAGCTTAAACCAATGATGGGGCTGGCATCTGCAATGACTAATCGCGCGGTGTTTGTGCTTTTATCACCACGCACTATTTATCGAGCCAGTTATCTAGTGTGGCGACGTCCGCTTGCAGTTGTGTGCGCTGTTCAATTTCGCTGCCCGTGAAAACGGACAACCCAAGCCGTGAGAGATGTGCGATGAAATCTACTAGCGCCATATCGGCTATACGCGCGGCGCGGCCAACGGGTAAGCTGCCGTCACGAAATAGCGCGGTAGCCAACGCCATTTTTACGCCTGGCAACGACATCTTACTTTCATCCAAATGCAGCAAAAGTGCGTCAGGTTTATCACGGTTCATGACGACCACTACATCCTTCTTCGCCATACGGAGCGCTTCGGAGGGATTGTTCTTGAGTTCGCGAACATTAACTATTTTCATGGTGTTCCTTTTTAGTGTAGGAACATTGTGCGGGAAGATTTGTCGGCTGACAAGCTTGGTGTGATGTCGTCCGTTGTTTGTGAATGCACCTAAATGGCCATGACTGCTGTCTTCTATATCTCCAGCCAGATTAGATAATTCATAGATATTGCATTCTAAGTCATTGTATTAAATAGTATTTATAAAAAATGACTACTAGATACTTGAGGCAATATATGCTTAAAAAGACAAACACTAATATTGACAGCTATTTCCAGCACTTATTGCCTGAAAACACCCGCCAGTATTGTGGTTTGCAAAAAAACTAGGCGGTTTCAAGTTTTAAGTGCAACACCATAATGTGAACTTAACCATATAGGTGTTGAGATGCAAGGATTGAATCAAACGGATATTGCGAGCAAATCAGGCGTGCATGTTTATAAGCAGCTTAACGCCACACAGCGAGAA
>JANNWG010000076.1:0-84383 GCA_031414695.1 Burkholderiales bacterium | reverse complement strand
GTGCCACCGCAATGTGTAGCGCAACTGTGGCGACTGGATGATCTGGATAAGTTGAAATCGTGGATGACATCGTCATTTAAGTCGCTTAATGCCTATTTGCGTTAACCACATGCGGATAACTTGGCGCAAACGCTTGAAATTAGTCACGTCTTGAAAAAGAGATTGTGCAAAACGGCGCTTTCGGCAATCAACAATTACGCTCTTATATTGTTCACGTTCATTCAAACATTTTGCAACATCAAAAACTTGCATTGCTTGACCGATGATCTCGTTTTTGAGCAGCGACATTGTCTTTGCGCGCATTGGGATGCGCCGATTGATTTCGCGCAGCTGCTCAACAATCATAAAGTAGCTGTTAATGCGTTCAAATACGCGTGAAATGCTGCGACTACCTGTGAGCGAGCTTGGGTTTTGTCGATAGCGATACATGCATATATCAACATGGCGTACTGAGTTGGCGCGCAATACGGCCTCGGTCGTGAAGGCGATATCTTCGTGCAAAATGCCGCGCCGAAATTGCAATTTTGTCTCGACCAAAAATTGACGACGATAAAGATAAATCCAGGCGTAATGCCGCCATTCCTTCTTCATGATGAGCATGGTGAGCCAATCCTCACCGTTAAACGCGTGCTGCGGCTTAGGATGTGCATAAATATTTGCATCCATCACCCCTTCACCAAAGTACATTGCTTGAAAGCTAATCATGTCGCATCGCGATTGCATTGTTTGCGTTAATTTAAGCAAACCATCTGGCGCAATCAAATCATCGGCGTCCACAAACCACACATACTCACCTATGGCCGCGACTAATCCGCGGTTACGCGTTTCGGATAATCCCACATTGGCTTGCCGTATTAACGTCATCGCAATATGCGGTGGCGTTAATGTTTCTACTAATGCGGCGGTATCATCAGTCGAGCCGTCATCAATGATGATCCATTCGAGCGCGCAATGCGTGGCGGCGCGTGTCACCGCCTCAATGAGTGGTGCTAAAAATTGCGCGGCATTGTACGCAGGTGTCACAATACTTAATAATGGCGGTTGTTGTGACATGTGATTGAAGCGATAAGATTAATGTGTAGTTGCGAAATTATAAGCGACAGCGCTTCTGTCATTTTTCGTCACCGTTGACGCATCCTACATTTTTGCCATGACACAAGCCTCACATACCAGCGCCTCACCAGCCACACTTGATGTGTGTGTGGTTATCTATCAATCAGATTTTGATTGGCTTTCACGCACGTTGACATCCCTTGCGGCGTCAATCAGTGAAGCAATTGCCCAAGGCATTATTAGTACTTGCCGCATTACCATTGTTGATAATGATGCCGCCGCGTTTAATGAAGAGGCGCTACGGCTGAGCAATCTGATGGATGCTGCTTTAGGTGGAGTCAATGCGTTGCTAACGCACACCATTTTGCGAGCACCGTCGAATCGCGGCTATGGCGCGGGAAATAATGCGGCGCTTAAAAATTCAGATGCTGATTATGTATTGGTACTAAATCCCGATGTTCAGATGACAACAGACAGCATTGTTAACGCCATTAATTATCTGGCGCAACACCCCACTTGCGGCATGGTCACACCCATTGCCACTTCGCTAGATGGGCATGCACAATACTTAGTAAAAGGCTACCCTAACGTAGGCGCCCTATTGGTGCGCGGTTTGGGCATAAAATGGCTGAAAACGCTCGCCAATAAACAACTTTCTCAATATGACAAAATGGATGTTGCCTATGACGCGGCGCTTCAAAATTGCCAAATTGTCTCTGGTTGTTGTATGTTGATACGCGGTGAGATGTGGCGGCAAGTTGCGGGGTTTGACGAAAAATTCTTCTTATATTTTGAAGATTTTGATTTGAGCTTACGTGTCAGTAAACTTGCCCGTATTGATCGTCTGCCAACATTTCAAATCATTCATGCCGGCGGCAACGCGGCGCGCAAAGGAGCGAAGCATATTTGGCTATTTGCGGTGTCCGCTAATCGGTTTTTTATGAAGCATGGTTGGCGTTGGTAAGTTGCATTAAGGCTATTTGTTGGTCTCTTTGACTTCAACTACACCGACTACAGGCTCTTTACGTTTTGGTATCAACGACTCTAAACCCGGCAATTTTTTACGTAATTCGTCGGTGACAGCGCGCGCTTCTTCATTGTTAGTAATTACGGTTGGCGTAATCATCACCACTAGCTCAGTACGATTTGTGTTGCGGGTTTGCGTGCCAAAAAGCCCGCCAATAAACGGAATTTTTGACAAAAATGGCACGCCCGAGGTGGCGTAGTCGCGCTGCTCGCGGATTAAACCGGCCAGCACCATTGTCTCGCCAGATGCAACATTGACCGTTGTCTGTGCTTTTCGGTTATCGATATCAGGATTATTGTTACCCGTTACCGCGCGGTTAGCACTGCTGACTTCCTGATTGATTTCCATTGTTACGCGCCCACCCGCATTGATGCGAGGTGTCACCGCCAGTAATACACCAGTATCGATGTATTGATTCGTTGTGACCGTATTACCGCCGGTGCCTGTACTGGTGCCCGTATTAATCGAAATGCGGCTACCGACGTTCACAATGCCTTTTTCGTTATCGAGCACCAATAATTTTGGCGCGAATTCGATACGAGCGCGACCATCTGTGCCGAGCATTTGTATTACGCCGCGAATGTCGCCGCCAACGGCGTTGATAATTTGTAGCCCGCGTGCAGCCGGAATAAGCGAGCGAAGATCAGCCGTACCCGCGGGTATGCCCGGCACGCGCGGTAACACGCCACCATCGCCGACGGTATTACGCAAAGCACCAATGGCGTTATTTTTTGGGTCTTTCATAAACCACTCGATGCCAAAATTCAATTCATCTTTCAAATTGACCTCGGCGACCAACACCTCCACCATTACTTGCCGTCGCGGCACATCGAGCTGACGCAGTGCCGACAAAATTACATCGTAGTCATTGGGTGAGGCAAGGATTAAGAGCGCGTTGTTGTCGTTATCCGCAATAATGCGCGTGTCTTTAGATACTGCTGTGCCGCTTGACTGAAATAAGTTGGAAATGAACGCGCCAAATCCACCTGCGCCAGCAGCTCCTCCCGCAGCACCGCCTTGCCCTGGCGGCGCGCCTTGAATGGTCGTGGTGGTGGCAGGCCTAGCGCCAGGCGCTAAGGTCGCACCTGTTCCCGTGCCACCGGTACGATTGCCGTAGATGTCAGTGAGTAAAAGCGCAAGCCTATCGGCACGGCCATTTTGTACTGGATAGACATTTAGGCGCATCCCGCCCGCTAGACCACCGCCTTTATCAAGTCGGTCAATCCATTTTTTAGCTTCTTCTAGGTAGCGCGGCTGCGTAGTGATGACGAGCAACCCATTTAAGCGTTCAATCGGCACAATGCGGACAATGCCAGCGAGTGGGCTGGCCGCCGCACCTGCTGCACCCGCTGCACCGCCGCCAGTACTAACGCCACCAAATATACGATCAAGGTCAGCTGACAACGATTTCACGTCTGTTTGCATCGGAAATAAACCGATGGAATAGCCCGCCAAATAATCAACATCGAATAAGTCGATGACTTCCAACATATGCTTTAACTCGCGCTGCGTGCCGGACAAAATCACCAAGTTGCGTAACTCATCAACGCGGATAGATGATTGTGGCTCAACCGCATACGGCTCCAAAATGCGCGCCATATCACGTACACCGGCAAAACGTAATTGCACAATCTGTACGCTATAGCCATTTGGTAATTGTGCGACGGTTGTTGCGACTTGCGGCGTGAGAGAGCCTCTGCTGCCTAACCCCGCCGGCATAACTTTATAAATGCCTTCTTCACGAATCATTACCTGCCCGTTTTGACGAAGCAGTGTTTCGAGAATGGGAATTAGCTCGGTGCGTGGTACTGCTTTTGATAATCTTATCGTAACGTTGCCGGCTGTTTGCGGATGAATGCTGAACGACTCACGCAACATGTCGCCCAAAATAGACTGCGTGACAGCACGTATATCGACTGATTCAAAATTAAGCGTGAACTCCTCTGGGCCTTTAGGGGCAGGCGCGGCAGGCGGCTGCTGGCGTAAAAATTGACCTGTGCCGGGATAGAGTTTGGTGTTATCGGTGATATTGGGTTGGATGATAGGGCGGTTAGTGGAAGAGGTCGTCGCAGCCGCTGCTGCAACGGGCGCTGGCTTTTGCGCAGCAGGTGCAGTTGCAGGCGTTGGCGTGTTAGAGGCGAGCGTTGCAGATGTTACCGTCGGCACATCTTCCTTGACAGGCTCAGTCACCGCACAACCGGCCATGAGCAGCGTGAATATGAGTGCCACCGTAATAGTAGAAGGTCTTGCTTCTCGCTTGCGAGATGGATTTAATAATTTAGTCATTGTGCATCTTCATTTTATGGTCGTCATGTCATGCAGTCATTGTGTTTGCAAATTTAAGCCAACGTTATTGAGGCAAATTTTGAAAACGGCGCCGGCGAATTTGCGCCCCATTAGGATCTGTGGGCACAGGAATTGCAACGGCTTGTCCAGGTACTTGCTGTTGTGTTTGTTGCTGCGGAAAAGAGCCTGCCGCTTGTGGCGGGCCGCCTTGGCCAGGAATAAAGCCAGGTGCCATTTGGTTAGGCGCTTGACCTTGCACTTGTTGTACTTGTTGGCTCGGTAACGGTGGACCAAAATTTCCGCCCGGCACGCCAGGCATGCCGTTCATAGGTTGGCCTGGCCCGCCAGGCTGAGCTTGACCGGGCGCTAATGCCGCTACTTGTTGCGGTGGCGGCAGTTTTGGAGAGATCGATGAGCGCAGGGATAATTCTTCTGTTTCGTCGCCCTGCTTCATCACCACTCGGGTTGCATCCACGCGTTCAACTTTGATGCCGTTGATATCATCACCCATGTTGACGCGATGGGTTTTATTCGTTGCTGTCTCTACCAAGTAAGCCACGGATATTCCTGCACTAACTGTTGTGCCCGCAAGTTTGAATTGACCTTTTTTCATCGCCACTTGCGTGGTCGCGTTGCTCGGCGGGGCGGGGCGACGTGCTGAAAGAAATAAGGGGCGCTCAATCATTTCTTTATAGTTAGGATCAAGCGGGGATAACTGAAAAGCGGGCAACACATTGGTATCAAGGGTTGCTACGCGCGTACTCGGATCAGGTGCTTCGCCGCGAAGGGCGCGCCCCCAATCGGTTTCCCAGCCGATAAAGGCAAGTGCAGCAACTAGCAATGCTATCAAGAGTGCGGTCAAGAAATAGCGCGCGTTCATGATGCCGCCTTTGCTTTCATTGATGTGTTTGCTTTGCCACCTGCGGGCGCGGATTCAGCCGCCGCAATTGGTGCTAGCCCCGACACATCAAACTGAATAAACATATCGGGCTCTCCACCAGGTGCCGGCTTAAAGCCGGAAGGTACTTGCGAGCGAATTGAAATATTATCAATGGTGAGATAAGGTTCACGGCTTTCAATGGCATAAAGCACCTGACGCAAATTTTGAATCGTGGACGACATCGACAGGGTGGCGGCAACTAGGCGATAACCGTTCTCATCTTTATGCGGTAGCAGCGTCGCGGAAAACATCCGCGCGTTGTTTGATTCAATCAACGCCTTCGTGACATCCTGTAAGTCCGCACCTGCTAGGCCGGGTGTTGCACCTTTTAAAAAATATTTTTTAGTTTCTTTTGCCTTCAGTATTTCTACTGCCTGCATCATCCTTGGTCGCAGCTGATTTAATGCGGTATAACTTGAAAGCTGACGCGTCATCATCGCTTCTTTTTCTGCATAACGGTGATATAAAAACCAGCTCGGTATGGCGACGGCACTAATCACCAGCACTGTTGCCAGTATGAGCAGTACGACCGCGCTCACACGATGCGCGCGCGGCGAATCAAAAAGTGTGTTGAATCGACTCATGGCTTCACCATGGGATTGGGTTTGGGAATAGCTAAAGGCTGAGGCTGAGGCGGGGGTGAGGGCAGCACTGTCGATGTTGGAACGCTAGGCAATGGCAAAATGGTTGCGCCATTTTTAGTGAGGTCTTTAATCACGCCCTTGCCGGGCTCTTTGCTTGCATCTTTCGTATTCGGCTTGCCGTTTTGATCAGCTGTTGTTGTTGGCGATGGTGGTGAAGTAGAAACGGTCGCGGTTGTTGGCGTTTTTTCTATTGCCGCTGGCTTTTCTGGCAAAGCAAGCAAATCAACCAATGCAGGTAAAACACGCGGTTTGACTTCAGTGGAAAGTCTAAAAAACTCCGTATTCGGCTGTGTGCCACGGGTTGTCTGCGCACGTTGAGTGGTGTTTTGCAAGAAACGCGATTGCTCTAGTAACTCAATCATTTTTGCAGCGGAGACAGCCTCGCCTTCTAATTTGATTTCACGTATTTGAGGCTTGCCCGCATTGGCTGAATTTTTCGCGGCTAATGGCGCTGTTTTGAGTTCAAACACTTGTAGCCACGTGGTGTCAGGTGAGATGCGCGTGACATCGTCAATAATATCGACGACCTGATAATTGGCATATTTTTTGTTTGCAGCAACTTGATACTCTTGCTGCAAACGCTGAAATTCTGCTTCCACTTTACGAGTTGATTCCGCTTCAAGTCGCGCTTTATCGACCATCGGCGCGAGCAGCTTTACGTCACTTCGTTTCATGAATATTGGCACCACAATAGCGACTGTAATCAGTACGCATAGTGTCAGTAATAAGCCGATATTAATTTTTTGCAATGTGCTCAAACGCCTCGCAGGGCGGGCACTTTCAGGCAATAGCTCCGTATGATTTGTGTCACCTGCCACGCCGAGCGAGATAACATGACCACCGCTCTGACTGATATGGACTGTGGCTTGATCAACCATCTTTTTTAATGCCACCGTAATGTCAACTTCCACGCGAGCCACGCCATCAGCGCCTTCAAATCGACGTGCAATACGGTTTGCGATATAGACTTGTGCCGCCGTAAATGGCGTTTGTCGATCAATGTCGTTTAGGATAACTTCGTGCAAATTTTCTTCAATCGCGGCAGGATAGCTCACCGTTTTTTGTAATACAGATCCGCGACTTAAGATGAGACGAATATCTTTACCGCTGAGTTTGATACTGGCTGGCAGCGCACCAGTATCATCTAGTGCCACGGTTAATTTATTGGCGTGATCTACCCAATAGGCATCGATCAATGGTGATGCTAAGTCGCCAAGCTCACGCATCCACCAGCGCCAAAATTGGACGAGCGGGCGCGGCAGGCGTGATTTGCCAGCACTGGTTAGGGCGCTTTTTGGTGTGCCGCTTTGTGCACTATTTGCGGGATAAGTGGTGCTCATTTCAGACATAACGTGTATGTTACCTTTATGGCGTCTTATTCGGGGCAACTAGCTTGCCCAGCGTAGATGTCTCATTGGCTGAATTGTTACCAGTTGTTGCATTCACATCTGTCTCAATCGTTGATAGCAAATCGCGTCCCTCTTTGAACGATAGATAAGCGTAGGGGCGTTTCGGGTCGGTATAACGACGCACCACGACTTCCCGTACGAAGCGACTGCCATCTGGAAAAAGCGCATCGGTACGAATACGGGTGGGGATATTGTTGTTTGAGAGACTGCGCGATGTATTTTGGGCAAAATTGGGTATCGCCTGACGCGAAGCGCGCGCCAAATCACGTCGCGAAATGTATTCATCAATTTGCTCATCTGTCGCATTTGTCAACGCACGAATAACTTCGCGTGAGGCAATCTGCTCGTTAAAACCGGGTTGGCGCGAAAACACTGTGATAAGAGGCGCTAATCGACTAAATAGTTCAGGCGTCATGCCGAGCACCAACTTTAACTCTTCAATGGATTGAAACGGCGCATTGGCAGGCGTGTAGTTGAGGCCAGCGGTCACGTAATCAGGCGCTTCGGCACCACGCAAGCGTTTTTGTTGATCCGCATCGCGCCAATCGGCAATCGCATCGGCGAGTTTTAACGCCTCGTCTTCCAGCAAACCTTGGGACAGCAGCAAGCCGCGCAGCAATTCTTCACGCGCTGTGTTGATGTCAATGCGTCCAACTTCGTCTTGCATCGTAATGGTCACCGTAATATCGCGATACAACCATTCCCGCGAACTGCCATCGGCGTTCCAACGTTCGGGAATATTTTGTGGTTTGGCGAGTTCAAAAATAGCGCGCTCTAGCGCCGCATCGGCCAAGGTTTCGGCTTTTACACGCGCCATTGAATTCGCCACCACATTAATATCGGTGCGCATTGTGTGGACAAATGAAATAGCGATGACCGAGAGTAGCGTGATGATCCACAAGACGATAATCATGGCGACGCCGCGCTCTGTATATGGCGTACTCATCGTGGCCGCGCGCCACATTGCCGCGTGAAATTAGTCGCGAGGCAGCCTGCTTCTTCGCCCACTCTCAAATTTATCACCATCTCCGGCACGTCGCGGCCACGCGTGGTCTCGATCTTGAAGCGTAACAATTTTGGCAGTCTCGCCATATCGCGCCATTCGGGGCGCCATGTTGGCTCAGCTGTGTCCGTGTCAGCGCCAAAATAGTCAATGGTTAAGCTGGTTATGTTATCCATCAATTTCACAGGCGCTATCGCAGTTGTTTGAGGGGAAGTTGAACTGGCACTGGAGCTTGCACTCAACAAGCCCTCAAAATTTTGCGCTTGATTGTCGAATGCTTGGCGATTCAGCATTAATTTTTCGCCATCTAGCGTTAGCTCTGCCCACTGTAATCCCGCTGCCGCACCGTTTTGTAACGCCGCATCAAGATTTAATGTCGTCACATAACGAAGCCGTGTGGCTTCCCCTTCAAAGGCCACATAAGGTGTCGGCACACCACGCCAACGGGTGGGGAAAATTTGCCCCATTTCACGCCGTAAAAAATGCTCCACCATGCGCCAGTTTGAGGCTGCCGTCACGCGCTTGTCGCCTGCATCCCATGCGCGCAGACCCACGTTGAGTGCGGCGTAAATCATTGCCATCATCAGCGCTAATAGTGTTATGGCGAGGATAGTTTCCAGCAGCGTAAAGCCGGAAGATTGTTTTTTCATGCTCATACGCGTGGCCCGATTTTCATCGTGTTAAGCGTCACCACGCGCTCGCGTCCATCATCGCTTTTGAAGGTGACGCGTAATTCAATTTCATAAAGCCTGACAAACATATTCGCGTCCACATCAATATTGCCGAGCGCGGTTTGTGCATTAGGATTTGTATTGGCAGGTGCGATAGGTAATGGCGTGCCAGCGGCTTGTGCATTTGCAATCGTGGCTGTTTCTAATGTTGATATGCTTGGTGGCTCCGTCATGGTGGAATAGAGCCGGACTGATAGCGCCCACTGATAATCGTCATCAAATTGCCCGGTGGTGTCGCCCTCGGCCAACACTTCTTCAAGTCCCACAGTGGCTAATTTTGACTCCGCCATCATCGCCGCTTTGGCGTAGCGATCCGCGATGTCTGCGCCATTAACACCGCGTGAAAAAATTTGCATCAAGACCGCCATGGCAATCGCCAGAAGCGTGAAGGCGACCAACACCTCTAATAGCGAAAATCCCTTATTGGCGGGTAGATTCAAGCATTTATGCTTCAAAACGCCCACCCTTATTGCACTTTGTCAATTTAAATGCGCTCATTCTTTTCTACCGAGTCTGACACCGTTACGCGTCCCGTCAGCCAATCGACATCAATCGCAAATTCACGTTCATTGGCCACAATGGTGATGCGCCCGCCATTTGATGAGCCATCTGGATAAAACCGAAAACTCGCGGTGGCTTCGTTAATTTGATCGGCTTGTGAGGTGAATAATTTAAGCGTTAATTGATTATTTAATTGATGCACTTTGCTGTCAAAGCTCGCGGTTAATTCACGGCTTTCGACATTCACCGTCACGAATGCATCTCGACGTGTATTGATTGCGGCATCACGCGCGAGCTTCATTGCAGCAGCGATGGTGCGCACGTTTGATTTGAGTTCTGCACCTGATACGCCCGAACCAAATAAGCGCGGCACGAGTGTGAATGTGACAGCCGCTAAGGCCACCACCAAAATGATTTCGAGCAGGGTAAAACCACGTTGGCGGTGCATGGTATCAAGCCTGATTGCGGCTTATTCCCACGAATTAATATCGCGGTTAGCACCTTCGCCGCCCTCTTTGCTATCAGCTCCTAATGAACTTAATTCATAGGCACGGTTGGCGTCACCTGGCGACTTATAAATAAAATTAGCACCCCAAGGGTCTTTTAATTCTTCAAGTCCTTTGACATATGGGCCATTCCAATTTGAAACATTGCCAGGATTCGTCACTAGCGCGCGCAAACCCTCTTGCGTATTTGGGTAGCGCCCCGTGTCGAGCTTATATAAATCCAGTGGGCCTGACATGCTGACTAATTTTCCTTTTGCTGTACGCGCTTGCACCTGCTCTTGCTTACCAAAAATATTCGTCGCCGCCCACGCCGCAATCAAGCCAATAATGGTTACCACTATGATGATTTCCATCAGCGAAAATCCACCTTGTTTGGCATTACGCATAGGTAGTAATGCATTGTTCATAAAAATTGTTTTCATCTCATCCTCATTCATCTTTAAACAATTAACAATTAAAACGGTAAATCCATCATGTCAAACATAGGACTCAAAATCGCAAAAATAATTACGCCAATCGCCATCGCAAGCCCAATAATCATCGCCGGTTGTATCAGCGCCAACGCCCGTTTAATGGCAGTCGCCACTTCGCGATCATAGACGTCCGAGACTTCCACGAGCATTTCATCAAGGCGGCCAGTTTCTTCACCCACCGCAATCATTTGTACCGCAAGCTTGGGGAAAACGCCTGTCTCTTGCATCGGCTTTGACATGCCACGGCCTTCTTTGAGTTCACGCGATACCACTTCCACCGCGCCGCGAAATACCGCATTACCCAAAGTGTCTTTTAAGATTGATAGCCCCGCTAATAGCGGCACGCCATTTTGTAATAATGTGGCAAGAGAACGTGCAAATTTTGCCATCTCGACCCTTGCCAATAAGCCGCCAATCACCGGCCAACCAAGTAAGCGCTTGTCCCATCCGGCACGTGAGACTGGGTGCGCCCAGGAGCGCGATAGCAGCCACAACACAAATAAAATAACTGCCAGCACAATAGGCCACTGCCCGCGTAAAAATAATCCTACGGTCAGCACAATGTCAGTGATGAGCGGCAATGTTTTGCCCGCCTGATCAAAAATTTGCTTAAACTGCGGCACTACAAACATGAGCAAAATGCCCACTGACAATGCCGCCACGCACATCAATATCACCGGATAGATGAGCGAAGACACCACTGTCTCGCGTAATTCTTTGGCACTCTCCATGTAATCGGCCAAACGCATCAATACGCCGCCTAATGCGCCACCGGCTTCACCCGCTTTCACCATATTGATATAAAAGCGCGAAAACACATCACGGTGCGCCTCTAACGCTTTTGATAGCGCAGCGCCGCCGCGCACGTCGTTGCGAATGGCTTGCATCAGCTCACGTTGCACATCACGATCGGCCAAATTGATGAGAATTTCTAGGCTCCGATCCAGCGGTAAGCCCGCCTTAATCAGCGTGGCTAATTCACGTGTGGTAATCGCCAAATCCGTTTGCGAGATGCGCTTAGGTGCAAATAAACCACGTGACTTTTGAGTAGGCGTTGCTTGCGTTTGCGCTGCATTGGCCGCACCTACTTCAACGGCGCGAATCGGTATTAGCCCAAGCGACTTAATGTGACCCATCACGCCCGCGTGCGAGACCGCATCGAGCACCCCTTCTTGGGTCTCACCTGCAACGCTGACGGCTTTATATTGGAATAGGGGCATGGTTAATGGTGTGATTAGCTAAACGCGCAATATCCGCGATCAGCGCCTTCCCCCGGCGGCGGGGGAAGGTTGGGATGGGGGCGATTGGTGAAAGATTGTCGCTTGTTAATTGTTTGCATTGCTAAAAAGTCTTATGCCGATAGGGAGCTCATCAATTGCGCCTTGTTCGACGCTCGCCCCCATCCCAACCTTCCCCCGTGACCCGGGGAAGGAGTCGTTCGTGGGTGGGTGAAATGTGACTCATTCAGTGTTAGATAGCAATATAAGTTCACGTATCTTCCCTTGTCACACGCAATACCTCTTCCAACGTAGTCACCCCATTCACCGCTTTTTTGAGCCCATTTTCGTACATGGTTTCCATGCCTTGTTTCATCGCCTCATTACGAAGTTCGGACGCGGTGGCGTGTTTCATCACGAGACTACGAATATCATCAGTGACCGGCAAGACTTCCATGATGCATTCGCGACCAAAATAACCAGTGTGGCCACAATGTTCACAGCCTTTGGCGTGATGCAGCGTGACATCTTTGTCTTTGGTGAAACGCCGTAAGCCCATTTGCATAACGACTTCTTCCACCGGATGGTAAGGCGTTTTGCAATGCCCGCAAAGCCGCCTAACTAGACGCTGCGCCTGAATGCCGACAACTGTGGAAGTCAACAAATAATCATCTACGCCCATATCGAGCAGACGGTTGATACTCGAGGCGGCATCGTTGGTGTGTAGCGTTGATAACACCATGTGACCTGTAAGTGCGGATTGCACTGCGATTTGCGCGGTCTCAAGATCACGAATCTCGCCGATCATAATTACGTCTGGGTCTTGCCGCACGATGGAGCGGAGCGCGTTGGCAAAGGTTAATTGTATTTGCGGCTTTACCTGTATTTGGTTAATCCCCGGCATTTGATATTCGACCGGGTCTTCCACTGTGAGGATTTTCACATCGGGCTGGTTCAGCCTATCGAGGGCGGTGTAGAGCGTGGTGGTTTTACCTGAACCTGTCGGGCCTGTGACCAGCAACACGCCGTGCGGCTGATTCAAAATATCGAGAAAGACTTTTAAGTTAGCCTCATCAAAACCAAGTGCTGCAAAATCAAGCGTGACGCCGCCTTTATCCAATATACGCATCACCACTGACTCACCATGCATAGTCGGCACGGTTGAGACGCGAAGATCAATTTCTTTGCCCTGCACGCGTAGCTTGATGCGACCATCTTGCGGCAAGCGGCGCTCGGCAATATCGAGGTTTGCCATGATTTTGATGCGCGAAATAACGGCGGCTGAGAGTCTACGCGGTGGCGATTCTGTTTCGTGCAATACGCCATCAATGCGGTAACGCACAATCAAGCGATTCTCAAATGGCTCGATATGAATATCGGAGGCGCGACGTTCCAACGCATGGTTAATCACCAAATTGACCAAGCGAATCACTGGGGCTTCAGAGGCTAAATCTTTTAGGTGTTCAATATCGCCAAACTCTTGCTCTTCATCACGCGTCGAAATATTGTCAACAATCTGGCCCATTGAGGACTTGCCTGCGCCGTAGAGTTTTTCATACGCGACATCAAAATCATTCGCGGCAATGAGCTTAGGCGAGATTGTTTTTCCCGTTGCGGCTTGAAACGCTCGCACGGTAAATACATCTTCAGGGTCAACCATCGCCAGCACCACATTCGCTTCTGTTTCTGAAACAGGAATCGCGCGCGCCTCCAAAATAAAACGCGACGAAATTGCGTCCTCCATCACCGGTATTTCAGGAAATTCCGCTGCCTCTACAATTACCCAACCACGCTGCTCTGCTAATGCTGCTGCTAATTCGCGATGCGACACCATGCCCATGCGCGTGAGGATGGAGCCTATTTTTTCGCGGCTACCTGCAATGCGTGCGGTGTCTTGCACTTTGAGGGCGCGGTCTAGGTTGGAGGTGTCGAGCTTGCCGCGCTGTGTTAACACCTCACCGATTTTCAATGTCGATGAGATTGGTTCGCTCGACAGCGTTAAATCGTCTGCGGGCGCAATACTATCAGCGAGAGTGGTTTGACTGAGAATGTCGGTCATGATGTGACTGCTTAAAATGGACTTTCGAGTATAGCAGTGAGGCAGTGAAGGTTTATGGTTGTGAGGATGGTGATCGCGGGACAATTGAAAAAAATTGTAACCATCCATCGGCGGTTAAAGACTCTTTAGCAGCATCTCGACAAATTTCGGCAACACCGCGACGGTCGAATAATCACGGCTCACCTGTTGATAGGCTTGACGCGACAACTTTTGACGCAACTCACGTGAATCAATTAACTGATTGATCGCATTCGTCCAAGACGTCACGCTGTCATCGGCAAATAATCCCGTCTCAGCTTCGACGACATGTGACAAATAAGGTTCAGCGCGGCTATAAACGCCAACTGCTCCACAAGCGGTAATCTCCAAAAACTTATTCGGACACTTTGATTCCTCAAAACGCGAACGGCCTACTGGGGCGACTAAAATATCGGGTGCCGCACGCGTCACGGTGGCAGCATAGCCCTCGTAATTAAATTGATACGGCTCATAGCGTAAACGCTTCGGATCAAAGTTCGCAAACTCCTGCGGTAGTGAATTAGACATGATGAATAGATTGACGTCGGTGCGGCTGTTGGCGATATTTACTAACGCGTCAAAAGCCATCATGTTTTTACGTAGGCTACCGACATAGCCGATAGTCGTGATGCGGGCATTTGCCTCGGGTCTAGCTGGGAATAATGACAAATTTACATTAGTAGGTAGGAGCGCTAATGATTTTGCATGTTGTACATATGGACGTAAATCTTCGGCGAGCGGTGCGCTATAAGTGAGTGTTGTATCCGCATGGCGCACACAATAGAGAAAGTTTTCATACGGCGGCTTGCCCGGTGAGAAAATATCCGTATATTCATCCCACTCGCGTCCTAGCCAAAACCAATTATCGTCAAGCATGTAGAGAGTGCGAATATTGTTAGCTGCACATTCGCGCATCAGCGAAGCACCGCGCTCGCTACGGGTTCGGCTAAAAATGACTAAATCAACATTCGCCAAATCAGCAAACGTCGCACGCTCATCAAGCAGGCTTCGCCAGGTGATGACATTCCAATCTTGCATGAGCGAAAAATAATTAAAAAAACATAGTTGATTATGTGCAGGTTCATTCACACCACCTAATACGGCGATGCGTATGGGTCTGCCTAAACTTGCCGCCTTATTGAGCAACGCACCACGCATAATGCTTGAAAGTGCCCGCCAATAGGGGGCTTTCACGGTGTTGCGTGATTCGCTAGGCGCCGTTGCAAGCGCAAATTCATCATCGCGTAAGGGTAGTTGCCGAAGAGGCTCACTGAACGCACGCATCATCACGCGCAAATTGTCGTCTACTGGCGCAGACATTTCATTTGCAAATAGGATGTGATGCCAACCAATGGCGGGTACTGGCTGCAAAGGCAGTGAATCAATGCGCCCATAACGGCTCGCGCGTAAGCAAAATTCCCACCACCACATACGCTGCATAGCGCGGCTTTCAGTAAAGCCGCCGAGTTGACGACACATGGATGTTGTTAACATCGTGTTCGTCATCGGCACTAAATCGAGCATCTGTAGCCACGCGTGCGGATAGGCGCTCGAAAATTGATCGTCTTGATGTACGAGGTACGATTGATTGTCTGTGGCACGCCCATCGCCTTGACTGCGATAACCTGCCACCATTGCTGAATCAGCTGTTGAGAGATGCGCGCAGAGTGCATCACGGTTGGCATAACGTGTACTGATTTCACTGCCGAGGGTGACGAAGCCTAATGCATGGGTGTTGACTTTTGTCAGCGCCGCATTTGCCATTTTGCCGGGAAGATGTGTGGTGTGCGGCATAACAATCACGGTCGCATGTTGGATTGTTTTAAGTTTGCTTTCTAGTAATTCAAACCACCGCTCGCCATCAATGACGATAATGACGGGTGCATGGCTAGTATCGCGTTCAATAAAGTAATTAAGCGCCACTAGTAGTGCTTCAGCCTCATTGGCGTACTTGGTCTCGTCACCTATGATGAGCGCAATTAAGGTTGAATCTTGCGGCGCGATATTCATTAGGGAAATGAGTATTAGCTAGCCGCAGGTAGAGTCGAGCGACCTAACGCATGGCTCTTGTAATGCGCGACCACTTCTGCTGTGGGGCCGTCATCAACGACAATGCCGTGGTCAAGCCATACCGTGCGATTGCAATAATCGGCCAACAAATCTAAGCTGTGTGATGAAAAAACTAATATTTTTCCTTGCGACATAAATTCACGCATGCGCACGTTCGCCTTTTCGGTAAACGCCAAGTCGCCCGCGCCCATGACCTCATCGAGCAACAATATTTCAGGATTCACTGAGGTAGAAACAGCAAAGGCAAGCCTGACAAACATGCCAGATGAATAAGTGCGTGTTGGATAATCGAGAAAATTACCAAGCCCAGAAAATTCAGCAATCTCAGGTAATTTGTCTTCGATTTCATCAGGCGACATGCCGAGCAACATGGCGCGGATGCGGATATTTTCCCAGCCAGAACGGTTGTACTCAAAGCCGGTGGCGAATTCAAATAACGGGCAGACATGGCCTACCGTTTTGGCCGTACCTGAAGTCGGCGGATAAATGCCCGCCATGACTTTTAATAGCGTAGATTTGCCCGCACCGTTATGACCGATTAAGCCCACCCGCTCACCAGCATGAATATCAAGGGTGACTGATTTCAGGGCTTCAATGACATTTCTCTGACGTGAGGCGCGATGTCGCAAGCTCGCTAAAAAACCTTTTAACGTGTGGCCATCTGCCGCTGTGCTGACATCAAAGCGCACACCAACTTGATTGAGTGATATACCGAGTGTGGTCATGATTTCACAGAATATAAACAATGCGTTTATCTAGGCGCTGCGCGATAAATAGAGCGACCAACATCAGCACCAAAATATACAATCCCGTCGCGATATACACATCTGCTGATGCTGGCGCTAAGGATGTGAGTGGATAGCGCACCACTTCGATTAAATAGTAGAGCGGGTTGTATTTGTAAATAAAATCCAGCCCACGCTCTTTGAGCACGTCCACCGTAAAAAATACTGGGGTGACAAAAAATAGCACCTGCAGCAGCGCTGTCATGCCATGCGGTAAATCGCGAAATCGTGCGGAGGCATAGGCCATGATGGTTGCATGTAAATAGTTCGCCAACACCAGCAGCAAAATACCCGGCAATACCCACAACATGCCCAAGCCAAAATCACGCTTCATCATCAGCATCACCACAAAGAAAATACCCACACCAATGATAAACGGCACACTCGCATTCACCATCACACGCAAGATATAAATCTGCTTAGGATAAGTAAATTGCTTGATGTAGCCTTCGGCAAATACAAACGCGTTGCCACCCTCGGTAATGGTCTGTGTCATGAAGCCCCACACCACAAAACCAATCGCTAAGAAAGGTAAAAATGTTTCAAGAGGCTGCCTAAACAGCGTGCCGTAAATGACGCCAATCCCGCCTACCCACAGCGCTAAATTAAGCAGTATCCACGTCGGACCGACGACGGATTTGGCGAATTTATTACGGACATCCGCCATACCCAAATGCCACCAAACTCGCCAGTTACGCATCGCGAGCAAATTATCTTTGCCAAGTTTGAGAAAAATATTCATATGTGTTTGTGTAGCGACATCGTCAGCATATTTGTCTTGGCAGCGCTTGACGTGTTTGATTTGGCGGTTTGAAAACCAAGAGAAGTGTATAGCTTAATTGCGCGCGCATTTGTCGGCATGACTTCTAATATCAGTTGCTCTAAATTCATCTCTTGAAATGCAAAATGGATAAGCGCGGCAATTGCCTCGCGTATCAATCCCTTGCCTGATACGCCGGGTGCTGCGATAAAGCGGCCAACCTCCGCCGTGCCGACATCACGGTCAATTCTGTATATGGAGACTTGTCCGAGTGGCGTACCACTATTCACATCCTCGACGATGAACATAAACGCATCGTCAGCCATTTCATGTTCACGAAACCACTCTTGATGAGACGCTGGCGATATTTCAGTCGATGTTCCAAGCCAAAGTCGTACTTCTTCTCGATTACGCCATATTAGCGTCATGGCTAAATCCTCAACCGTGAGTAGCCGTAGTCTGACGTTGGCAGATTGTATGTTTGGCGGTGACTGAATCATTTGGCGTGCTTGATAACTTCAGCGACTACCCGGTCAATATCGGTGTCTGATAGTCGCAAATGAATCGGCAGCGAAATAATTTCATCTGAGGCGAGACGTGCGTTTGGACAGGTGCCGTCCGCATAGGCAAACATTCGATATTGCGTATTGTCGATGTAATGCACACCCGGATAAATCATTGCCTCATTGAGCTTGACTAGTAGTGCATCACGATCGTTAACGCGGATTTGAAAGAGATGAGTGGCCGATTCGCAATCGGCTGCGACAGGAATCGTGCGAATGTGCGCGTGCTGCGCAAAACCGTCTCGGTAGCGTTTGGCGATGTCACGGCGACGCGCGTTGTCAACATCAAGGTATGGCAGCTGCACTAGCGCAATCGCCGCCATGATCGAGTTGCCGTGATATTTATAGCCGACATATTCGACATCGTATTTCCACTTGTAATTGCCAGCGGATGCGGTGCGAGAATAGGTGTCTTTGTTGATGCCGAGCCAGGTGAGTTTGCGCGCCATAACGTCGTCAGCCGCGTCCGCAAAACAAATCATGCCCGCATCTGCAGTAGGCAAATTTTTAACTGCTTGGTAGCTGAAGACAGTGACATCAGCGTCGTTGCCAACATGCGTTTTATGCCCACCGACTTTCGTGCCTGCCATATGTGCGGCGTCGAGAATGATCGATAGCCCGCGCTCACGACATAGCTTAAGTACCGCCGCGTATTGGCCTGGATTGCCGCCCATACCAACAAACATGACCGCGCGTGTTTTCGGCGTGATTTTTTTGGCCACATCTATCGGGTCAAGACAAAGCGAAGCGTCAACATCGGCAAACACGGGCCGCATATTGGCGTACAAAATGGTGTGGCTATCGGAAACAAACGTGAGTGGCGTGGTGATGATTTCATCGCCATCGGCCCAGCCATGTTTTCGCTTTAAGACTTCAACAGCCAGATGCAAACCAACGGTAGCTGAATTCAGAAAGTGGGCGTGCGGCAAACCTGTGTACTGCTTCCACGCTTCTTCAAAAGCAACCGTCTTGTAGCCTAACCCCGTCCATCCTTTTTCTAGGCACTCGCGGATTTCGCTCAAACATTCGTCAATATGAAATGTCGGCACGAATAACTGAATGGGATGTACTGTGGGTGGTGGCACAGTCGCAACAACGAGTGATTGACGTTCATCTAAACAATCGTGCAATTGCGTTTGCCAATCGCGCATCGTAATGCCTGTAGAGGCAAGCTTATCGTTTGCCAACACGGAATAGGCGGGGCGTTTGGCGGGTGCATTGTATTCGGCGGTGCTAATAGCGCTAACAGTTTTAATACGTCGCTGCGCGTCAGTGGTGTTATCAATAATAGCGGCGGCAAAGCCATGCCATGATGTCACGCCTGTAGCACTGACGTGATAAATGCCATTCGACGCCTTTAATTTAATATCGGTTTCATTCACCGTTAATAGCTGACGCGTGGCAGTGGCGACATCTCGTACCCATGTGGGTGAGCCTAATTGGTCGTTGACGACACTCAACGAGCCCCGCTCGCGTGCTAAACGCAGCATGGTTAATAAAAAATTATGTCGTCGATTTGAATACAACCAAGCCGCGCGCAAAATCAAATAGCGCTTCGCAATGGACGATACGGCTAATTCACCTGCAAGTTTAGATTTGCCGTAAACGCTTTGTGGATCAACCGCGTCTATCTCGCGGTAAGGGGTGTTGCCATCGCCCGCGAACACATAGTCAGTTGAGTAATGAATGATGGCGGCACCATAACGATTGGCTTCCTCAGCCAATAACGCTGGCGCGATGGCATTGACTTGCATCGCGAGAGCGGCATCGTCTTCAGCATGATCAACTGCGGTATATGCCGCCGCATTGATAATGAGCTGTGGTTGCATATCGCGGATGGTGGCGCGAATTTGATCAGGCCGCGTGAGATCGAGTTGGCTGCGATCGAGTGCTAATATTTCAAGATTAGGAAGTGACGCAAATGAGCGCGCTAACTCGTAGCCAAGTTGACCGTTTTTACCGGTAATAAGAATTCGAGGGATTCGAGTTGACATATTCCTATTTATACAAATGTTTCAGCATCAGCCAACAAGGGAGCATTTGCGTCCGCTGGCTTTAACTGCGGTGCACCGCTTAATGTCAACGGCCAATCAATGTTGAGAGATGGATCATCCCAGCGTAAGCTTCTCTCATGTGTGGGTGCGTAGTAGTCGGTGGTTTTATATAGGAATTCAGCTTCATCTGAAACGACTAAAAAGCCATGCGCGAAGCCTTTTGGTACCCACAGCATGTGCTTATTTTGAGATGACAAGGTTAGTGCCACATGCTGCCCAAAACTAGCCGAGGCGCGGCGCAAATCCACTACAACGTCAAACACTTCACCTGCGGTAACACGCACTAACTTGCCCTGCGCCTGCTCAATTTGATAATGCAAACCACGTAACACGCCGCGCACGCTTTTGGAGTGATTGTCTTGCACGAAAGGCTCAGTAACGCCTGTCAAATGAACGAACTTTGATTGATTAAAACTCTCGTAAAAAAAACCTCGTTCGTCGCCATACACGGTCGGCGCAATAATTTTTACATCCGCGATATTGGTGTCAATCACGCGCATCAATGAGTCTCTGTCAAGAGTTGCAATAGATATTGACCATACGCATTTTTTAGCATCGGCTGGGCGAGCTGCTTAATAGCAGCCGCATCAATCCAGCCTTGACGGTAGGAAATCTCCTCTGGACAGGCGATTTTTAAGCCTTGGCGACGCTCAATGGTTTCAATATACTGTGATGCTTCCAGCAGCGATTCGTGGGTACCCGTGTCTAGCCACGCCATACCGCGCCCCATGTTTTCGCAATTGAGCTGATTCCGCTCAAGATAAAGTCGATTTAAATCGGTAATTTCCAACTCACCTCGCGCTGAAGGCTTTAACGACGCGGCTAATTGACATACTTGGTTGTCATAAAAATAAATGCCGGTAACCGCATAACGTGATTTTGGTTTTGCTGGTTTTTCTTCTAATGACACCACGCGTCCTGACGCGTCAAATTCGGCCACACCATAACGTTCAGGGTCAGTAACAGGGTAAGCAAATACAGTGGCACCACTTTCGCGCGCAGCGGCTTTTTGCAACATGGTTGATAAATCATGGCCGTAAAAAATGTTGTCGCCCAAAATTAACGTGGAAGGCAAATCGCCAATAAAGTCTTTGCCGATTAAAAACGCTTGGGCAAGGCCATCAGGGGAGGGCTGTACTGCATAAGAAAGATTAAGCCCCCACTTTTTACCATCACCAAGCAGCTCATTAAAACGCGGCGTGTCTTGCGGAGTGGAAATAATCAAGATATCGCGAATGCCCGAGAGCATTAACGTCGTCAATGGGTAGTAGACCATCGGCTTATCGTAAATGGGCAGCAGTTGCTTGGAGACCACCTGCGTTACCGGATAAAGCCGCGTGCCGCTGCCGCCTGCTAGGATGATGCCTTTGCGTGTCATGCGGCGGTCCTATATTGTTGATTAATCCAGTCGCGATATTGTCCGGTAGTTACACCATCAATCCAAGCTTGGTTATTTAAATACCAGCGAATGGTTTTTTCCAAGCCGCTTTCAAAATCTTCGCTGGCGCGCCAGCCAAGCTCGTTCTCTAATTTTGTTGCGTCAATCGCATAGCGTCTGTCATGGCCCGGGCGATCTTTTACAAATTGAATTTGCGTGCGATATGAAGCCCCATCTTGACGGGGTTTTACTTTATCCAATGTGTCACAAATGGCATGTACCACTTCTAAATTATTGCGCTCATTGCGGCCACCAATATTATAAGTTTCACCAATGCGGCCGCTCTCCAATACCAGCCGAATCGCGCAGCAATGATCTGTCACGTAAAGCCAATCGCGCACATTTTTACCGTCGCCATAAACGGGCAGTGCCTTGCCGGTAAGCGCATGGGTAATCATCAGCGGAATAAGTTTTTCAGGGAAATGATAAGGCCCGTAATTGTTGGAGCAATTCGTTGTTAAGACTGGCATGCCATAGGTGTGATGGTGGGCGCGGACTAAATGGTCTGATGCTGCTTTAGACGCTGAATAAGGGCTGTTGGGCGCGTAAGTATGCGTTTCGGTGAAGGCCGCATCCTCCATGCTTAGTGAGCCATACACTTCATCGGTCGATACATGTAAGAAGCGAAATGCAGTTTTCTCCGCATCAGTGAGTGTTGCAAAATAAAAGCGCGTGGCTTCAAGCAAATTAAAGGTGCCCACCACATTGGTGGCGATAAATTCACCCGCCCCTGCAATTGAGCGATCAACATGGCTCTCAGCGGCGAAATTAACAATGGCGCGCGGACGGGTCTCGCTCAGCAATGCATCCATCACCGCTCTATCTCCAATATCGGCCTGCACGAAACGATATTGAGCGCGTTCCGCCACATCTGCTAACGACTGTAAGTTACCAGCATAGGTCAGCTTATCTAAGTTAATAACAGGCTCGCTCGAGTGTGACATCCAGTCGCGAATAAAATTTGAGCCAATAAAGCCAGCCCCGCCTGTGACGATAATCATGATGTGTTGATAAAAATAGAAAGCTGAATTTTAGCAGTGTTCGCCTATTGGCCGCTATTCGATGAAATTAGTTAAACGTTAAAACTCGTTTATTGGTGTTCGTTTTCAGCAATATATTGTTGAAAATGTCCGCCAATTCTAGTGTTTTGATTCTTTGTCAACTTCGCTCTCCTCAGGTGACTTGAGGGCGAGCTCTATTAATTTCGCATACTTGGCAAACGCAGCGAAGCAGCCTATTGCGATATGCGCGAAACCCGGGCCGCCATCAAGAAAACCGCGTCGTGCAAAATAAAATTTAATAAAGCGCGCAAGTGGGCTTAAAAATAATTTCGCGTAACCAGCACGTAGCCCCTGCGCGTATAGCGCATCCGCATGTAACGAAGAATAGCGATTCTGTTTTTGCAAATAAGTGGTGATATCTTCCGCTGACTCATGCAAGAGATCGCCATCCAGTACACCAACGGTAGCCGTGGTGATGACTGTTTCATGCACAGGATCGTTGCTCCAGCTTGCTGCTTGGCGGTTAAATAATCGCAATGACCAATCAGGATACCCTTCGCCATGCGCAAGCCAGCGGCCTAAAAAGCGATTGCGACGGCGACAACGATAGGCTTGGTTGGTCGGTTTCGCAATTATCTGCGCAATACTTGCCGCCAGTGCGGGTGTAACGCGCTCATCCACATCGAGGCATAACACCCAGTCGTTTTTGGCGGCCGTCACCGCGAATTGTTTTTGTTTGCCGAAGCCGAGCCATGGCTGCACAATAACCTTAGCGCCCATCTTGGCGGCAAGTGTTTGGGTATCATCGGTGGAATCAGAGTCTATAACCAACACTTCGTCAGCAAATGCCACCGAGTCGATTAACGCACCAATTTGACTCGCCGCGTTTTTAGCGATGATACAAACCGAAACGGGGAGTTTTTGCATCGATATGGGTTTAACGTCAGACATGAACAAGATTCTACGATGCATTAACCAGCAATCGCCAGCGTAAAATAACGACATGCAAATTTTGCTTGTTAAACTTTCCTCGCTTGGCGATGTGATTCACAATTTTCCAGTTGCGACGGATATACGGCGCGCGTTCCCACACGCCGTAATCGACTGGGCGACAGACGCAACCTATGCGAGTTTGGTGGCGCTTCACCCTGAGGTGCGCCGCGTTTTACCAATCCATTTACGCGCACTCAAAAAAAAGTGGTGGCAGCCGCGTAATTACGCGCAATTATTTGATGACAAAGCGGCACTCGCAGGTGAGCGCTATGACCTGATTATCGACACGCAAGGGCTGGTTAAAAGTGCCCTAATGGCAAATTGGGCAACTGGCAATATCGCGGGCTTTGATAAAAATTCCATTCGCGAGCCGTTTGCAACCCGTTGGTATCAACATCAATATCGAGTCGCGCTGAGCAATCATGCGGTGCAGCGCAACCGTATGCTGGCGGCGGCGGCACTTGGCTACACAATGCCGACAGGCTGCGATTACGGCCTAAATATGGCATTTGCAACCAATTCAAATCCGCCAAATCCACCCTATGCCGTGCTGCTGCACGCGACCAGCCGTGCTGACAAAACATGGCCAATACCAGCTTGGGTGGCACTTGGTCGCGCGTTAAATCGTGATGGCGTTACGGTGCTGCTGCCGTCTGGAAATGCCAGCGAATACGCGATTAGTTTGACTATTGCCAAGCAGCTCGACAGCGCCCGCGCAATTAACGCATTGCCGCTACCTGAAACAACTGCCATGCTCGCTGCCGCAACACAAGTTGTAGGCGTTGATACGGGCTTGACGCATTTGGCAGTTGCCCTTAATCGTCCAACGATCGGTATCTATCTCACCACGTCACCAGCCTTAACAGGGCTTTATGCAGATGCAAATAGCAAGGTGGTAAATTTCGGTGGCGGTACCCGCCAAAATAGCGCGGCAGTTGCTGTTGAGGATGTCATTGCCGCGCTGAAATCGAGCCAATAATGTGGCGTTTTTTATACAGCATTTTATTCCATCTAGCGCTTCCGCTAATAATCGTACGACTGTGGTGGCGCGGTAGGGTTGAGCCAGGTTATCGACTCCATATTAGCGAGCGATTTGGCCTTGGGTTTGGTGACATCATTAAGGGGCAGCGCGGCGTAGTCTGGATACACGCCGTTTCAGTTGGTGAAGTGCGGGCTGCAGTGCCCCTTATTGAGCAATTGCGCGCAGCTTTCCCCCAGCGAGCAATTTTGCTAACGTGCATGACACCAACCGGTCGGCGAACTGCACGTGAGCTCTTCGGCGAAGGTCTTTTTGTGGCGTATTTGCCATACGATTTAGCGTGGGCAATGCGTCACGTGATGAAGCGAATTCAGCCAGCTATGCTCATCATCATGGAAACAGAGCTATGGCCAAATTTAATCGCCAGCGCACGCCGTCTCAACGTGCCGAGTTTTTTAGTTAACGCGCGGTTATCTGAAAGATCTTATCAGCGTTACGCTAAATTGTTGCCCATTCGCGCGCTGGCGAGCAGTGCATTGCAGTCATTGGTATGCGTGTTAGCGCAATCGTCCAACGATGCAGCGCGATTTCGTGCGCTTGGTGTGAAGCAAGTGGACATCACCGGCAATATGAAATTTGATTTGACGATTGATGATGACGCCGTCACGCGCGGCGCTAAATGGCGTGCTGGCTTAAATGGTCGCGCCGTCTTATTACTTGCCAGCACTCGAGATAATGAAGAGCACATGTTGGTTGAGCAATTTCAGCGCATTGCGGGGCGCTCACCTGAGTGGCTCAATAAGCCGCTCTTGGTTGTTGTGCCGCGCCATCCCTCGCGTTTTGATGATGTGTGTGTACGGCTTGAAAGTAACGGGTTAGCCGTCATTCGCCGCAGTCAATTACAAGACAGTCATCTTAGCGAATCCTTTGTGCGAGCAGACGTTCTGCTTGGTGATTCGATGGGCGAAATGCAGGCTTATTACGCCATGTGCGACCTTGCCATTATTGGCGGCAGTTTCCAACCTCTCGGCGGACAAAATTTAATAGAAGCTGCGGCACTTGCCAAGCCCGTCATCATTGGCCCATCGACTTTTAATTTTAGCGATGCTGTCGCGCGCGCCAAAGAAGCCAATGCACTCATTCAAGTCAGCAATGTTAAGTCTGCGATAGAAACCGCAAAATCGCTCCTGACCGACAAAATCAAATTAGCCGAGATGGGCGAGAACGCAAAACACTTTGCTGCTGCCCACCGTGGGGCAACTGAGCGCACTATCGCTGAAATAGCGGCAAAAGCTAAAAGTGATTAATTAGTGGCTATTTCCAAGCATTTTTGCTCGAAAATGCCCGCGCTTATTAGAGTTTACTATTTTTTTACTTGCCGTTAGGAAGCTGTGCCTGATGCATTCGTCCTAAGATGATGTCGGTGCGCTTAAGTAAATACGGTGCGTTACGATTGCGGTCATAAAAGCGTGGGCGCGGCACCATTGCGGCGAGTTTTGCTGCTTGGTAGGCGGATAAATTTGCGGCAGATACGCCGAAGTAATAACGCGCTGCCGCTTCCGCACCAAACACGCCATCGCCCCACTCAATGACGTTTAAGTAAATTTCTAAAATGCGCTCTTTATCGAGCGCGGTTTCCATCATGACCGTGATGATGGCTTCTTGCCCTTTGCGGGCAAAAGAACGCGCGCCAGATAAAAATAAATTTTTGGCCAGCTGCTGCGAAATCGTCGAGCCGCCAGCGACGACCTTACCGCGCTTTTCGTTTTTTTCAATTGCCTTTTGAATGCCTTCCCAATCAAAGCCGTCGTGATCGAGAAATTTATCGTCTTCCGCGGTGAGTATTGCGCGTTTCAAATTATTCGATATTTTTGAATGAGCTACCCACACTTGCTTGAGTTTCGCGTCGGGTTTAGTTTCGCGCATGACGTCGAGTCTGGCTTGCATAAAGGCGGTCATTTCAGGCGCATGGTCGCGCCACCAAAGCAGCTTAGCAAAGACCATCCCTTGGTAGGCTAAAAATAAAACTAACAGTGCAGCGGCAAATAAGCCTAGCCACTTGAATAGTTTGCGTATCATGTTGATTTGGCAGCGTTACGCATTGCTGAGATGATTCCCGCAGTTTGTGGCATTACGCCGCGCCAGACATAAAATGCCTCTGCCGCCTGCTCGACCAACATCCCCAAGCCGTCACAGGTTATCGAACCCTGCCGGGCTGCTTCGGCCATAAAGTTGGTTACACCTTTGCCATACATCATGTCGTAGGCGAGGCTATCGGCGGCAAATAGGTTTGGCGGCAAATTAAGCGCGCTATTTTGTATGCTCGCCGAGGTGGCGTTAATCACAATATCAAATTGCGCTTCGCCTAAATTGGTCATTGGCGACGCCACAAATGTGGTGTTGGTAGTGTTGACGTAGGGTTCAACCAACGCCAGCGCTTTTTCATAGGTGCGATTTGCTACCGTAAGCGAGTCCGGCGTTTCATCAAGTAGTGCACCGATTACACCACGCGCAGCGCCACCTGCGCCTAGCAGCAAAATACGTTTGCCTGAAATGGTTCGCTGCAAATTACGGCGAATATCGCGGGTGAGACCAATGCCGTCGGTGTTGTCCGCGATGATTGCATCATCCAGAAAATGCAAGGTATTAGCAGCACCGGCTGCGCTAGCGCGCGCACTTGGCGTGGTGGCGTAGTTAAATGCTTCTACCTTAAATGGCAAGGTAACATTCACGCCCGCAGCGCCTGAATGACGGAAGGTCTCGACTGTTTTGCGAAATCCATCCAGAGGCGCCAACAGTCGCGAATAGGAGATGGCATGGCCACATTGCCGTGCAAATTCAGCATGAATGTCAGGCGATTTTGAGTGCGCGATAGGGTTGCCGATAACGGCGTAGTGATCAGTCATTTTTTCTACTACAACGAAATTTTGCGAAGAGGATGTGTGTCAAACTGGCTCTGACAATAAATATTTCTAAGGCGCTTAGTTTTGGTGCGATGTTGATTTAATTGCCTTATTTTGGTGCACGTTATATTCCGTAACAGCGATAAATTGTTTTAATTCAGTGCATTACGCCATGTTTAATGTGTGGCATGTTTTGTGCTGATAGTTTCACTCAAGATTAAACCCAACTCAGGAGAATTGTATGGCAGCCACTGGTGTATCAGATGTTTTCAAAATGGTTAAAGACCACGACGTTAAGTTTGTTGATTTTCGCTTTACTGATACTAAAGGTAAAGAGCAACACGTAACCGTTCCTGCAAAAGCCTTTAACGAAGAAAAATTTACCGAAGGCCACGCCTTTGATGGCTCCTCCATCGCAGGTTGGAAAGGCATTGAAGCCTCCGACATGATTTTGATGCCAGACGCAACGTCGGCCTTCATTGACCCATTCTTTGATGACTCCACCTTGGTGCTTTCATGCGACGTGCATGAGCCATCAACCGGCAAAGGCTATGATCGCGACCCGCGTTCACTTGCCAAGCGCGCCGAAGCGTATTTGAAATCGACGGGCATTGGTGACGTTGCCTACTTTGGCCCTGAGCCAGAATTTTTCATTTTTGATTCGGTTGAGTGGAATGTCGATATGTCTGGCTGCTCGGCAAAAGTTTTCTCCGAAGAAGCAGCATGGTCTACCGGCGAGAAATTTGAAGGCGGCAATTTAGGCCATCGTCCACCAGTTAAGGGCGGTTATTTCCCTGTGCCACCAGTGGATCAATTGCAAGATATTCGCTCTGCCATGTGTTTGGCACTTGAAGATATGGGTGTAGAGGTCGAAGTCCATCATCATGAAGTTGCCAATGCAGGTCAGTGCGAAATCGGTACCAAGTTTGAAACGCTGACCAAGCGCGCCGATTGGACGCAGATTTTGAAATATGCGGTGCTCAATGTTGCTCACAGCTATGGCAAAACAGCCACATTTATGCCAAAGCCTATCGTTGGTGATAACGGCTCTGGTATGCACGTGCATCAGTCAATTTGGAAAGATGGCAAAAATCTTTTCGCAGGCGACGGCTACGCGGGTTTGTCCGATTTTGCGTTGTATTACATTGGCGGCATTATCAAACACGCGCGTGCTTTGAACGCGATTACTAACCCAGGTACTAATTCCTACAAGCGTTTGGTTCCAGGCTTTGAAGCGCCAGTGAAGTTAGCCTACTCAGCACGTAATCGTTCTGCTTCTATTCGCGTGCCTTACGTGCAATCAGATAAAGCGCGCCGTATTGAAGTTCGCTTCCCAGATCCTACGGCTAATCCATATTTAGCGTTTGCCGCGATGATGATGGCGGGCCTAGATGGCGTGCAAAACAAAATTCACCCTGGTGATCCATCTGACAAAAACTTGTATGACTTGCCACCTGAAGAAGATGCCAAGATTCCAACCGTGTGTTCATCACTTGATCAAGCGCTAGAAGCGCTGGATAAAGATCGTGAATTCTTAACCCGTGGTGGCGTGTTTTCAAACGAAATGATTGACGCCTATATCGAATTGAAGATGCAAGAAGTTACGCGCTTCCGCATGACGACGCATCCAGTTGAATTTGATATGTACTACTCAGCGTAAGAATTAAGACAGTTTCAAGGTTGCAAAAAAGGGCGGCTTTCCGTGAGGAAGCTGCCCTTTTTCATGGGCGAAATTAGTAAAGAAACCATCTCAACCAGAAAAAAATAGCGCACCAAAATGGTGCAAACCCCATCCCTAGTAGCGCTCCCCACAAAAGTCGCTACCCATTGGATTGAAAAAGTGTTGCATCAGCCGCAAACTAATCACCTCTCAATTCAACGCAGTCGCGCTAAAAAACGGTGCTATCTCCATGAATTTGCAACGCATTTTACTGACACCAGCTATTCTTACGAGCATATTTTTTTGCGCGCTAAGTGGCGTTTTTGTCGAAAATGCGACCGCGCAAGCAATTTTTAAACATACCGATGAGTCAGGGCGGGTTAGTTACTCAAATCAGCCACGTAAGGGCGCAGTTGCTGTTGACTTAGCACCGCTCTCAATGTCTCAAGGTGTGCCGGTCGTTAAGGTCGAAAAACCTAAAGAGCGGGTGATTAATGAGCCAGTGAGCTTAGCGGCGACGCCCGCGTCCCCCGCATTGCCCACGTCGGCTGCGCCAACGTTGACATCAGAAGTAGCTACACCGGTCGCGCGCGTGTTGCCTGTGCCTGACAGCGTAGCGCTGAAGTCGGCAACGTCCGCATCAGTACCTTCGACTATTGCGCAAGCTGGCGGTGTTAGTGCCGCGGCAATGGCAAAGCAACGCCGAGAAGATGTTAAGCGGCGTATCGTGGAAGGTGAAATAGAAGCTGAAGAGCAATTGTTTACAGAAGCACGTGATACGTTAGCTGCAGAGCAAGCCAGAAGCCCAGCGATGCGCATGCTGAGAACTTCACTGCCTAATGAAGCTCGTGCATCCGAAACAACCCTCGAATCGCGAGCCTTAATCGAGCGCCATTTCGCCCGTGTACGCGATTTACAAGACCATGTCATGATGCATGAGCAAAATTTACGTGAACTGCGTGAGATGCTAGTTGGCGTAGCCAATCCTACCAATGTAGGCGCACCAGCTTCACAATCCTCGTTATTGAAGCAGGCTGCAACTGTTGCCCCACTCTCTAATACAACAAAACGTGAGGTAGCGGCAACTATAAGCCCTGCTAAGGTTGCGACTGTCAGCAGCATGCCGCTTTCTAAACGCGATCGTGAAGCGAAATCCTCGCCGATATCAGCAAGCACATCGACTATTACCGCTGTCCCGAGCGCGACTAGCGCCGCCAGCGCCATGATTAACGCCAGCACTCCTGCTATTGATGAGGTTGATTCTCGCGCGGTTTCGCAATTACCGGTGGTGAAGCTAAGGCCTGCATCGAATAGTGCCGCTAACAATGTGGTGGCGAGCTTGCCAAAACGCTCCATGGCGGAGGATCGCTAGCAGCACGGTATTTTTAACTTTTTCTACTCCTTTCGATTGGGTTGTCCCATCGAAGTTAACGCCGAAGGTGATGAGCCTTCGGCGTTTTTTTGTTGCCTGCTGTATTGTAGGCTATGCTGATTTCCACATTAACGCGAACCATGGCAAGAAAATTGCTAGATATCCTGTGGCCAGTATTTGTTTGAATCCTGCACTACCCGTCAACTAATGCCCACTTCCTCCCCAATATCCGCTTCAATTGCCGACTATGCTGGTCTCGATATTATTGCGACCGCAGTGGTGGTTATTGATCACCAATTTCATTTGATACACGCCAACGCCGCCGCCGAAAATCTATTTGCCTTCAGCCGAAAAAATGCGCTGGGTGCATCTCTCACGCGCTTGATTGCTGACGGCGCGAATGAAGTCGGTTTTTACGCCATGTTGACGCAAGTAAAAAACACCGATTCGGGGTTTAACGAATCGAGTATCACGCTCAATACATTGGCTGGGCAAATATTGCATTGCTCATGTGTGGCAACGCCGCATGAGCCTAATCGAATTGTGGTGGAGTTTCAGCCGCTTGATCAGCATCTTAAAATTGCACGAGAAGAAAAATTACTTGAGCAGCAAAAATTAAATCGCGAATTGATTCGTAATCTCGCACATGAAATAAAAAATCCGCTCGGTGGTATACGCGGTGCCGCGCAATTACTCGAAAGAGAGTTGCCGGATGCGGCGCTGCTCGAGTACACACAAGTCATCATTAACGAAGCTGATCGTTTGCAATCGCTCATGGATAGGTTGCTTACGCCGCATCGGCTACCAACTATTGAGCCCGTCAACATTCATGAAGTGTTGGAATATGTGCGCGCAGTCGTGTTGGCGGAATTTCCACAGACGCTGCAAATCGCGCGTGACTACGATATTAGCTTGCCTGATATTGTCGGCGATCGCGAGCAACTCATTCAGGCCATGCTCAATATTGCGCGCAATGCGGCGCAATCAACTGGCGGTGTCGGACGCATCCGTTTTAAGACACGCATCACACGACAGGTCACGATCGTGCGCGAGCGTTTTCGCTTGGCCTTGGAAGTCAGGATTTGTGATGAGGGACCAGGTGTGCCAACACATTTGCAGGAGTCGATATTTTATCCATTGGTGACTGGCCGTGATGGCGGAACCGGTGTGGGTTTATCACTCGCGCAAACATTTATTAACCAACACGCAGGCGTGATTGAGTTTGAGAGCGTGCCTGGCAACACCCAATTTATAGTGCTTTTGCCGGTCAGAACACATGCAGAAGCATTGATAAAAAAATGAACCTATATCGGAAATGGCAACCATGAAACCAGTTTGGATTATTGATGACGACAAAAGCATTCGCTGGGTGATTGAGAAAGCATTAACACGTGCAGGTATTGCCTACAAATCGTTTGCGAGCGCAGACGAGGGTTTAGACGCGCTAGACAACGAAGCGCCGCAAGTGGTTATCAGCGACATCCGCATGCCGGGCGCGTCTGGCCTAGATTTTATGCAAAAGCTCAAAGCGAAATTGCCTGCCACGCCGGTCATCATCATGACGGCCTATTCAGATCTAGAAAGTGCAGTCGCTGCATTTCAAGGTGGTGCATTTGAGTATTTGCCAAAGCCGTTTGATATTGACCATGCGGTAGAGTTGATTCGCCGCGCTATTGATGAGTCACGTTATGTGGTGGTGAACGGTGGTGCCGCCGTCGTGGAGGCAGCACCTGAAATTTTAGGTTCAGCCCCTACGATGCAAGAAGTGTTTCGCGCGGTTGGCCGGCTTTCACAATCACACGCCACCGTGCTCATTACGGGTGAATCAGGCTCAGGTAAAGAATTAGTTGCGCACGCCTTGCATCGCCATAGCCCGCGAGTCGCGAAACCATTTATTGCGATCAACACTGCTGCAATCCCAAAAGACTTATTAGAAAGCGAATTATTCGGCCATGAACGCGGTGCCTTCACCGGTGCTGCCGCTACCCGTCGCGGGCGGTTTGAGCAGGCTGAGGGCGGCACATTATTTCTCGATGAAATTGGCGATATGCCCGCCGACTTACAAACGCGACTCTTACGCGTGCTATCGGATGGTCAGTTTTATCGTGTCGGCGGCCACACACCGATGACGGCAAATGTACGCGTGATCGCGGCAACGCACCAAGATTTAGACGCGCGTGTTAAACAAAATTTATTTAGAGAAGACTTGTATCATCGACTCAACGTCATTCGTTTGCGATTACCGTCACTTCGCGAACGTCGCGAAGATGTGCCGCTCTTGACCCAACATTTTTTAGCGAAAAGCGCACGTGAATTAAACGTTGATGTAAAAAGATTATCTGATGGCGCCATGGCGTTCCTCGTCACGCTGGACTTTCCCGGTAATGTTAGACAGCTAGAAAATATTTGCCACTGGATTACCGTGATGGCGCCAGGCCAGCAAGTTGAAATCAACGACCTGCCACCAGACATTCGTGCAGAGGCGAGTGGCGCTAACCCAATTTTGAATGCCTACATCGTCGATTGGAAACAAGCGCTCGCCAAAGAGGTTAGTGCATCGCTTGCGCGCGGCGAATCAAATATTTTTGATGGACTCAATCAAGCCTTCGAATCGCAGCTCATCTTAAAGGCGCTCGCCCACACAGGTGGTCGCAGAATAGAAGCGGCTAACCTATTGGGCATTGGTCGCAACACGCTGACACGTAAAATTGCTGAGTTAAAATTAGAAGAAGAACACAAGGACTGAAGGGCACTCCCAAGCATTTATGCTCTAAAGTATCCGTCAATAAACGACGTTAAGGATTTAATATGCTTGCAAGATTTGTAACCGTATTGCTTATTTCAATCGCCTCAGCAGGTCTGGTAACAGCGCAACAACCCCCGCCGTTGCCTGACGCCGACTACAGCATTCGCGAAAATTACACTAAGTACGAATATCGCATTCCGATGCGCGATGGCAAAAAACTATTCACGGTGGTTTATTTGCCAAAAGATGACAGTAAAACTTATCCTTTTTTAATGCAGCGCACGCCGTATAGCGTGGGACCTTATGGCTCAGATGAGTATCCGCGACGTATTGGGCCCGCACCAGAGTTTGCGAAAGCGGGCTACATATTTGTCAACCAAGATGTGCGTGGTCGCTTTATGTCGGAGGGAAAATTTCTCGAGATGACGCCGCATAAGCCGAATAAAAAACAGGGCGAATTTGACGAAAGCACTGACATGTTTGATACCGTTGAGTGGCTACTCAAAAATGTTGCAGGACACAACGGCCGCGTTGGCATCTGGGGTAATTCTTATCCAGGATTTTTTGCTGCCGCCTCCATCATCGACGGCCATCCCGCAATTAAAGCAGCCTCGCCACAAGCGCCGGTGATTGACTTGTATATGAATGATGACAGCTATCACAATGGCGCGTTTATGCTGGCGGCCAATTTTGGTTTTTACACCTCGTTTAAGCAGCAAAATAATCCGCAGCTACCGTCCCGCGATAGCATTAGCTTTCAATACGGCACGCAAAATGGCTATGAGTTTTTCTTAAATGCGGGCACCTTAGCTGATATTGTGAAATTGGTTTCCAGTGACCCTAAATCACTATTGCCGGATCAAATTAAAAACGATACTTACAATGATTATTGGCAGTCGCGTGATATTTCACGGCACTTAAAAAACATTAAAGCATCAGTACTCACAGTTGGCGGTTGGTTTGATGCCGAAGACCCACTAGGCCCACTGAAAGCTTACCGCGAGATAGAAAATAATAATAAAAATACTGTCAATGTGCTCGTCATGGGGCCATGGACACATGGTAGCTGGCAGCGTAATGATGGGCAGAAAATTGGCCATGTTGATTTCGCCGCGAAGACGGGGGAGCACTATCGCAAGAATATTTTGCTGCCTTTTTTTGAAACACATTTAAAAGATGCCGCACCTAAAAATAAAGCGCTCAATATCAAAGCACATGTATTTGAAACCGGTACTAACGTGTGGCGGCAATATCCGTCATGGCCGCCGCGCAATGCCAAGCCGCGACAATTGTATTTTCAGGCTGACGGCAAGCTGAGCTGGTCAGCCGCCACAAATGTTAGCGCGAGCAAATTTGATGAATACATTAGTGACCCTGCTAAGCCTGTGCCATATACCAACGCCATTGCCATCAATGTGCCGCAAGAATACATGGTCGGTGATCAACGCTTCGCCAGTACGCGACCAGACGTGTTGGTTTATCAAACAGAAATACTGTCAGAAGATGTCACTATTGCTGGTCCCATCTCACCGACACTATTTGTCTCAACCAGCGGTACGGATTCTGACTTCGTGGTGAAGCTTATTGATGTCTATCCCGCAGAGCTAAATAGCGACAACACGACTGGCAATCCAACGCTTGCACCGCCACGCGATGCGGGCGTGCCACGTCACGTCATGGCGGGCTATCAACAATTAATACGCGGTGAGCCTTTCCGCGCCAAATTTCGTCAAAGCTTTGTCACGCCGTCACCCATGACACCAAACAAAATCGAAAAAATCGCCTTCTCCATGCCAGACGTCATGCACACATTTCGTCGTGGGCATCGCATCATGGTGCAAGTGCAGTCATCATGGTTTCCACTCACTGACCGTAACCCACAAACATTTGTGTCAATACCGAAGGCGAGTGCAAGTGATTATGTGAAAGCCACGCAACGGTTATATCGCAGCGCGGAACAAGAACATACATCGTCCATTGAAGTGCAAGTGATGCAATGAACATCATCATTCGTCCATCAACGGACGACGACGTCGTTGCGGCTGCACCGATTTATGCAAACAGTGTATTGACTGGAACGGCATCGTGGGAATATGTGCCGCCGACGGTTGAAGAATTTGGCGCACGACGTCAGCAAATATTGCGCCAAGGCTATCCCTACCTTGTTGCTGAAATTAATCAGCAAGTTATCGGCTATGCCTATGCCAGCAGCTATCGCGCGCGCATTGGTTATCGATATACGGTCGAAGATTCCGTCTATGTCGCGGCCAACTGGCAGGGTAAAGGCATTGGCAAATTATTACTGCAAGCGCTCATCGCTGAGTGTCAGCAGCGTGATTACCGCAATATGATCGCTGTGATTGGCGACTGTCAAAATATTGGCTCAATCAAACTGCATGAAGCCTGCGGCTTCGCCCAGATTGGCATCTTCCCCAAGATTGGCTATAAATTTGAGCGATGGCTTGATAGCGTGCAAATGTGTTTGCCCTTGGCAAAGCACTAAACATTTCGCCATGCTTGGTAGATTTGCAATTGACACCGCAATCCCTCCCACCCTCCCTTTTTCAAAGGGAGGAGCTGATTAGTGAGACTTGCAAAAACGTCGCCGCTACTTTGCCACGCGCGGCAACGGTCTTAACATGCCTTGCCCACCATCGACTCGTATCACTTGCCCGGTGATGTGTGCGGTTTCGCGGGCAAGTAAAAATGCCATGACATGTGCGACTTCGGCTGGTTCGGCGATACGATTGGTGGGGATGAGTGCAGCCGAGCGGGCTTCGGCCTCAGGTGTGGCGATGAAGCGTTGGGTGAGGCTGGAGCGGGTCAAGCCTGGCGCAACAACATTCACGCGCACACCTTTGTCGGCATAGGTGGCGGCGGCAGAAAGTGCTAAGCCGGTCACCGCGCATTTTGCGGCGGCAATGGCTTCGTGATTAGCGAAACCTGCTTCAGCAACCACCGAGCTTGTCAGCACCGCACAGGCAGGTACTTGTGCTTTGGTGGCTTGAATGATGAACCACTTCAACACATGAAATGCAGAGGTCGCATTAATGGCGATTTGTTCGTGCCAGTCTTTTTCAGCGGTGAGATGCAATGGTCTAACGACTGTGGAGCCGACGCAATGAGCGATGCCGTCGATTACGCCGATTTCACTGGCGGCGGCTTGTAATGCAGTAGCACCATCAGCAATGGTCAAATCAGTGGCGAGTATGTGATGTGTATTGCCGAGTTGTGCGTTGAGGGCGGCAAGTTTTTCAGCATTACGGCCAACCAGTAATAATTTTTCACCACGTGCGTGTAGTAGGTGCGCCAAAGATGTGCCGATGGCGCCTGCCGCGCCGGTAATAACGATATTCATATGGGGAATGGTGCTTTCTGGGCTTTATGCCAAAACGATGAAAAAGAGCGCTGACATTTATCGGGGTTGATAAATGCGCGCGGTGTTGAAATGATTGTTGCGCCTCGTGTTTGAACTTGTTCGACTATGTCATTGTAAAAAGGGTTCAGCGTATTGATGATGTTGATATTGCGGGCGGCGAATTGATTATTAATTGCACCGGACGTGACAAAAATAGTCTCAGTCATCTCGCGCATCGCGCCGAACACAAATCGCCAACGTGCTTCAGACCATAAATACTCCGTATGAAATGCAGGCACGATAAGGCCGATGACGGCAGCGTCACGCAGCGTCGATTTCACAATCGCCCATGGGTGCATTAGCAATACAGGCGAATCTGCTGGCAGTTCGTCGCAAAAGTTAAACCCCAATTCGCTAGCGATGGCTAACGCGGCATCAATATTGAGTAACGGTGGTGATGACGTCTCAATGAGGCCGCGCCGTGACTGGGGTGCAGCGAGTATCGGTTTATCACCTCGCGCGATTTGATCCATCACCGCATAGTTAGTGTCAATCACAGTGCCAGCATTGTCGCTATCAGGCGCATATTTTGCGACATTTTCAGCGTTAAACAAATAGGGTTTACCTGTCCACGTGCCCGCTACCCATTGCCATGAGAGTGTGTTTGACGCCATATCGCCATCGAGTAAATATCGAATCATCCAGCGAGCGCCTACGCGCCAATCAATTTTGCGTACATGCACGATATAGCTGGCTAGCCACATACGGGCGTGATTGTGTAAGTAGCCGCGTTGATAGAGTGTGCGAATTTGCTCGTCAATAATTGCTACGCCGGTAGTGGCGGTGGCTATATCATGTGGCAATTCGCTGGCATATGTTGACGCTAGTGGTGCGGTTTGATCGCGCCAAATATCGTCACCAAGGCGCGACCAGACGTGATGAAAGTATTCGCGCCAACCCAGCTCGAAAATAAATTTGTCTTCCCAACCCACTTTGCTTTTTTGACTAAGCCGCGCGATGATTTCAGGCACGTCTGTAATGCCATGCGTGAGATAGGGCGAGAGTTGCGTTACACGGCCATCCAGTGCATTGCGTGTGCGTGCGTATGCGCCAAGGTTGATGGCGTTAATTTTTTCAAGCGCGGTCTCGCGCGTGGTCTTGGCGGGCAGCAGGCTGGTTTGCATTAGAGCGTATCAATTTTTTTCAGCGTGATGGCGGCGTGATCGCGTAGCGCTTGACGATCATCACTCGACATCTTAGTAATATTTCGCGCCATGAGCGCCGTGCGCGGATTACCGACGAGGGACTTCTCATGCTTATCTAAAAAATACCAATACAGTGTGGTCACAGGGCAAGCGGTATTGCCTGTTTTTACGTCTGGCTTATAACGGCAGCCGCTACAATAATTTGACATGCGCTTAATGTATTGGCCGCTGGCAATGTAAGGCTTGGAGGTGAAGCGCCCGCCATTGGCATAGATTGCCATGCCGGCGACATTTGGTAGCTCTACCCATTCGACCGCGTCGATATAAACAGCCAAATACCAGTCTTCAATTTCTTGTGGGTTGACTTCGGCCATCAAGCCAAAAATGCCGGTCACCATCAAGCGCTGAATGTGATGTGCGTAGCCGTGTTTGAGTGTTTGCCCAATCGTGTTTTTCATGCACTGCATGTGAGTCTCACCCGTCCAGTACCACGCAGGTAATTTACGTTGATGCTTAAAGTGGTTCGCTTCACGCATGCCCGGCATATCCAGCCAATACACGCCGCGTATAAATTCGCGCCAGCCGAGCACTTGGCGCACAAAGCCTTCTACCGCTTCAATCGGCGCACGACCATCTTCAAATGCGCCAATGGCGGCGGCAATCACTTCACGCGGATTGAGTAGCTTCACATTCATTGCCGCTGAAATATGCGCGTGATACAAAAATGGCTCGTCGGTCCACATCGCATCTTGAAACTCACCAAACGTGGCAAGTCGTTCATCACAAAATTTATGTAACGCCACTAATGCATCTGCCCGCGTTACCGGCCATGCAAAATCCGCAAGCGTGCCGGGATGGTCAGCAAAGTTTTTTTCAATATCTGCAAACACCGCTTTGGTGATGGCGTCTGGCCTAATTGCGAGTGTTGCGGGCACATCTTTCGGCCCGGTCTTGGGAAATGCGCCGCGATTTTCAGAGTCAAAGTTCCATCGCCCTTGCAGCGGCTCGTCACCCTCCATCATCACCTTGTAGCGACGTCGCATGAGTCGATAAAAATACTCCAACCGCATTTGTTTGTAGCCCTTTGCCCATTCCGCAAAGTCTTCGCGTGAACACATAAAATGCGTATCGTCACGAATCACGAGCGGCGTTTTAATCGTTTTGGCATAAGCTAGTAATGATTGCTCAACACGGTAGTCACCTGGTGTGACCAGTACGATTTTTTTCGGACTGTATTGCTTGATCGCATCGGCCAATGCGTCAATTAAGTTGGCAAATTTGTGAGTGCCGATGGCGCGGTATTCGACTTGAAATTTTTTCTTCTCAAGCACCGGGGCAAAGTGGCGCATCGCAGATAAGAAAAACGCGGTGCGTGGTTTAGCCGACCAGACGTGTGTGGATTCATGCGGCACTTCGGCCATGAGCACGATATCTTGTTTAACATCCGCGTCTGCAAGTGCGGCGGAATCAATATCAAGCTGATCGCCTAATATAAAAATGAGGTGGCGGCAATTTTTCATGAGCCACCTTTAGCGCTACGCCGACATTTTTCAGAGCAGTATTTGACTTCATCCCAATTTTTTTCCCATGCTTTACGCCACGTCATGGGTTTGCCGCAGGAGACGCACAGCTTGCTGGGGAGGAACGATTTATTACCTTTGAATGACTTTTGTTGCATTGCGACTGCCTCGATAATATTACTAAACCCTAATAGGGGCGGGTGTTTTCAAGCATATTTACTCTAAAATGCCCGTCCCTATTGCATCTTGCTATTTTTACCTGCGCCCACTGCGGCGCGTGTTAGTCGGTCATTCACCGCATTCCAAGCGGAGTCAAGCGGCGGCGCTTCAACCAATATGGCTTCGGTGCCAGCCGCGTCTAGTGTGCGAAGGTTTGCATACAAATCACGCGCGTAATCCGCCGCATTTTTCGGCGCTTGTATCCACAGCAATGGCCGCGCGTTTCGTACACCGACACCCACTGGCGAAGGCATCACTTTTGGTTTGGCTGCGAAGGCTAATACTGCAACACGACGACCTGCGGTTAAGTGCGCATCCGCTGCTGAGAAGACTTCCGCATTAGGCAGCAACGTGAGTGGCGTACGTGGTGCATAATGCGCGGCAAGATCGCCTGACACTCTGGGCGCATTTGTCTTTGTATTGCTATCGCGCGATAACGGCATCACGCCGATGGCTGCAAAAATGGCTTCGGCAGAAATAGCGCCCGGGCGCAGCAACACGGGTGCGCCGCGCGAAAAATCAATGATCGTAGACTCAATGCCCACTTGGCAGGCGCCGCCATCGATTAATGAAATGCCATTGTTCATCATATCGCCAAACTCATCGCGTACATGCTGTGCTGTGGTTGGTGAGACATGGCCAAATTTATTTGCTGACGGTGCGGCAACGATACCGCTACCGTTTTTTTCAAATTGCATTAGCAATGCTTCTGCCACAGGATGCGCAGGGCAGCGTAACCCGACGGTATCTTGACCGCCAGTGACTACGAAGGAAATCGCATCAGTTTTTTTAAGAATTAGCGTCAACGGCCCCGGCCAAAAAGCGTCAATCAAGCGCTTCGCATCAACCGGTAAATCGCGCACCCATCTCGATAGATCATCTGCTTTGCTAACATGCACAATCAGCGGGTGATTCGCAGGGCGACCTTTTGCGGCAAATATTTTACGTACCGCGTCATCATTGGTCGCGTCAGCGGCGAGCCCATAAACGGTTTCAGTCGGCATGGCGACTAATTCACCGCGCGAAAGTGCAGCAGCGGCGGCGTTAATCTGGGTAGATGAAACATCAAATGTGGACATACCAATATTTTGCCCGAAGCGCTGTGCGCGTAACCGTCAAAACAATATTAATCATTAACGAATTTCAATCGTTGTTCAAATGCCCGTTCAACCGTAAAATAATTGTATGACACCATCTGCCCACAATCCATGGCGACTTAGCGTTGCACCCATGATGGATTGGACCGACCGCCACTGCCGTTATTTTCATCGCCTACTCACCAAACATACGCGGCTTTATACCGAAATGGTGACCACAGGCGCTTTAATTCATGGCGATAAAGCGCGACATTTAGATTTTAATGGCGAGGAACACCCCATTGCATTACAGCTCGGCGGCAGCGATGCAACTGACCTTGCCATAGCCGCCAAACTCGGCCAAGAATGGGGCTACGATGAAATCAATTTGAATTGCGGTTGCCCCTCTGAGCGGGTGCAGCGCGGCAGCTTTGGCGCATGTTTGATGGCCGAGCCTCAGTTGGTGGCTGATTGCGTGAAGTCGATGGCGGACGCGGTCACGATCCCAGTCACGGTCAAACATCGCATCGGCATTGACGCGATTGAGAGTTATGATTTTGTGCGCGACTTTGTGGGCAAGGTGAGTGAAGCGGGTTGCAATGTTTTTATCATTCATGCACGTAACGCGATTCTCAAAGGCTTGAGCCCCAAGGAAAACCGCGAAATACCGCCGTTGAAATATGCGTATGTGTATCAGCTCAAAAAAGATTTTCCCGCGCTAACGATTGTGTTGAATGGCGGCGTTAATACATCAGCCGAGATACACGAACACCTAGCCCACATTGATGGCGTAATGGTTGGACGCGAGGCATATCACAATCCCTATTGGCTATCAACTTGGGATCATGCGTTTTTTAATGATGCATTGTTGTTTTGTGAGCGCGAAGATATTGAGTCTGAAATGGAAGACTACATCGCCCACAACGTCGCGCGTAAAAGTGACTTTCACATTCACAATGTGCGCCGTCACATGGTGGGGCTTTATAAAGGCCTGCCAGGCGCACGAGCATGGCGCCGTAAAATTACCGGCAATACGATTGAGCGCGTCGCACAAGCGTTAGCAATGACCGAAGGATAAAAATGAAACCCGTTGCTATATTTCGCTTTTCACCTGGCGAAGGTGCAGGCTACTTGCATACATACCTAGAGGCGAAAAAAATTCCCTCGCAGCTTTTTCAGCTGGACCAAAAAATTGCTGTGCCAAATGATTTGACGCAATTTTCCGGCTTCGCCTTCATGGGCGGCCCAATGAGCGTCAACGATCAGCTACCGTGGATAGCCGAAGTAGAGCAACTCATCCGCCATGCCATTGCCGATGATAAACCGTGTTTAGGGCATTGCTTAGGCGGGCAGCTTATCGCCAAAGCATTAGGCGGTGTCGTCACCAAAAACTCGGTCAAAGAAATCGGCTGGAACCCCGTAAAAGTAGAAGACAACGCCAGCGCTCGTGCCTGGCTCGGCAATGATCTTGTGGAGGACCGCGACCTTACCGTCTTCCAATGGCACAACGAAACATTTACCATCCCTAAAGACGCTACCCGCATCATCACAGGCGATGCTTGCGCCAACCAAGCCTACGTTATCGGCAACACCTTAGGTATGCAATGCCACATCGAAATGACGCCGAAAATGATTCAGTCATGGTGCCGTGATTGGCATAGCGAGCACGTGAATCCTGAAGAGCCGAGCATCCAAACGCCCGACGAAATGATGGAAGAAATGCGGGAGAATTTGGTCGCGTTAAATCAGATTGCAGATCAGTTGTATGGGGTTTGGAGCGCTAAGTTAGTTTAATCAAATATCCTCCAATTTTTTTTGGTATATACTAATAGTTGGTATCATTTATTGGAACAAAAAATGGACACCGCAAAACTATTTCAAAATGGCCGTAGCCAAGCTGTTCGCCTACCTAAAGAGTTTCGCTTTGAAGGCACAGAAGTGTTGATTAAACGTGTGGGCGATGCCGTAGTGTTATTGCCGCAAAAACATTCGTGGGACACGTTGTTTAATAGCTTGGATCAATTTGAAAGTGGATTTAAGTTAACGCGCGAGCAACCAACTGAGCAGCAAAAGCGTGAGACATTGCTGAAATGAAATATTTGCTAGACACTAATATTTGCATTTATCTCATCAACAATCGCCCGAAAAAAGTGCGCACACACTTTGAGCGCCACAGCTTGAGCGATATCGGCATTTCGAGCATAACCGCATCTGAATTGGCTTTTGGTGTTGCTAAAAGCCAGTCATCGAAAAATCGCGCTGCACTTGAGTCTTTCTTACTACCGCTTCACATCGCAGAGTACGACGCGGATGCCGCTACAATTTACGGCAACCTTCGCGCGACCTTAGAAGCACAAGGCAAAGTCATTGGTCCGCTAGATATGTTGATTGCCGCACATGCACTAAGTCTTGGCGCTGTGTTAGTGACCAACAACGAAAAAGAATTTAAGCGCGTGGGTAAATTGAAGGTGGAGAACTGGGTGTAATTCAGCTTGTTTATTTTCTTTACGGCTAAGACCACGCATGAAATTACCTGAACTTGAAAAAATTATTAAAGCTTCTAGTGGTGGGTGTAATGCGCTTGAATACGCACCCGCGTTACTTGAAAAAATAAATTGTCTAACAAGAAAATCGTGTTGTTCACCTTTACTGAAACAGCTATGCGCCGCTAAGGAACAGGGCGACTTTAGAGGTCGTGTGTTGGAAGTGAATTTCGCGCACTGCTTTGAGAGCAAGAGTTATTTTCTTCAATATGGCGCTAAGCAAGCAAATTGCTCTGGCGATATTGATTTTCTGTGGGAACTAGATGACCTGAAAATTTACATTGAACTCAAGCATTTGGGGCAAGACAAAAATACCAAAGACTCAATTCTGGAACAAATAAATAAGCGGAACTATTCGGCAACTTTTATCGAAGGTGATGAAAAAGACATTTATCGTCTGCAATCAGATTTTTTAGAAAAAGCATCCACAAAGAAATTCAGGACAACGTTAACTGACGACACAATAAATCTAGTTGCGATTGATTGTACTGAGTTGTAGTTAGGTACGTGTGCTCAAGCTGACTGCACGCTTGCTGCTGCTGGCAATACGACAGTACAAAAGTATTTTCACGCGTTTCACACACGTGAAGAAGTCGTCGGTTTTTTTGAAGACGCAGATAATATGGTGCTGAACGTACAGCAAAAAAAATTACAAAAAAAGATAAATGGAATGCTACATCCGAGAACATATATACATGGCGCATTATTCCTGTTCAGAAATCCATTTTCGCCTGCAGCACTATCGTATGAGCTTAGTCAATTTATAGTGTGGAATGCTGCTCTTTATCAAAAAGAGAGCATGTCAAAAATCCGCACTAATTTATCGCCAATCATTCCATTTCAGTGTCACGTAAAGAAACAACCTTAATCCCGAAAATTTTCAAACTGCAACGGGACTTCATCAATCTTTAATTTACATAGCGCCATCGCGGCTTGTAGGTCATCTCGCTTAGCACCCGTCACACGCACAGTTTCGCCTTGAATGGATGCGCTAACTTTCATCTTTGAATCTTTGATGAGTCGTTGAATTTTTTTGCCTAACTCAACCTCAATGCCATTTTTGACGTTAATGATTTGCTTGAGTTTGTCACCACCAATTTTTTCTTTTGTCTTTTCGTCGAGTAGGCGCGTATCTACTTGGCGTTTTGCGAGTTTATTGAACAGCACGTCTTTGACTTGGCTGAGTTTGAAATCATCATCGGCAAAGAGGGTGAGCTCAAGTTCTTTTTGCTCGATGCGTGCATCGGAGCCTTTGAAGTCAAAGCGGTTGGTGATTTCTTTATTCGCCTGCTCAATGGCGTTTTTAAGTTCTACTTTATTGGCTTCGCAAGCGATGTCGAATGAGGGCATGATTTTCTCGATTAGTTGAAAGAAATGGAATCGCTGATGAACGCCGATTCACGCGAAAATAATTATCTCATCCGCGACAGTTCTCCCCTTTTTCAAAGGGGAGAACTGATTGAGGAAATTTGTAAGTGTCGTAGCAGCAGCGTTTGACCTTATCAGCATTAATCGGCGTCCATCGACGGTTCCAATAAAACCTTACTTCTTCCGTGCCCCCGCCTTATTCGCGGCAATCCGTAATCGTAACGCATTCAACTTAATAAAGCCTTCTGCATCAGCTTGATTGTACGCGCCGCCGTCGTCATCAAAAGTGGAGATGTTTTGATCAAATAGCGAGTCCGTTTTTGAGGCGCGGCCTACGCACATGATAGTGCCTTTGTAGAGCTTTAATTTCACCACACCGTTGACGGTGGTTTGTGATTGATCGATTAGCGATTGCAATAAGATACGCTCAGGTGAGAACCAATAGCCGTTATAAATCATGCGGGCATAGCGCGGCATTAGATCGTCTTTAAGCGCTAATACTTCACGATCCATGGTGATGGATTCCATTGCGCGGTGGGCGCGCAGCATGATGGTGCCGCCGGGTGTCTCATAACAGCCGCGTGATTTCATGCCGACATAGCGGTTCTCGACCATATCAAGTCGGCCAATGCCGTGTTTGCCGCCTATACGATTTAATTCGGTAAGCACCTTAGCGGGTGATAATTTTTTGCCGTTGATGGCAACAATGTCGCCTTTGGCATAGGTAAGCTCAATGTATTCAGGCTTGTTTGGCGCTTTTTCGGGTGATACGGTTATGCGCCACATGCTGTCTTCTGGCTCAAAATTTGGGTCTTCTAATATGCCGCCTTCGTAGGAAATGTGTAGCAAGTTGGCGTCCATTGAGTAGGGTGCGCCGCCGCCTTTTCTTTTCTTAAAATCGACCGGGATTTTATTTTTATCCGCATACGCCAATAATTTTTCGCGAGAGAGCAAATCCCATTCACGCCATGGCGCGATGATTTTTACATTTGGCATTAGCGCATATGCGCCAAGCTCAAATCGTACTTGGTCGTTGCCTTTGCCCGTTGCGCCGTGTGAGATGGCGTCGCCATTGACTTTTTTCGCAATTGAAATTAATTGTTTGGCGATGAGTGGGCGGGCGATGGAGGTGCCCAATAAATACTCGCCCTCATAAACAGTGTTGGCACGAAACATCGGAAACACAAAGTCGCGGACGAATTCTTCTTTTAAGTCTTCGATAAAAATGTGTTCTTTTTTGATGCCCATCGCGAGCGCTTTTTTGCGGGCAGGCTCGACTTCTTCACCTTGTCCAATGTCGGCGGTGAAGGTGACGACTTCGCAGCCGTATTCGTCTTGTAGCCATTTCAAAATGACTGACGTATCGAGTCCGCCGGAGTAGGCAAGTACGACGCGTTTAGGATTGCCGTCTGATTTGGAGTGTTTAGATTTGGCGAGTACGCCTGTTGCTTCGCTCATGGTGAGTTGTCTCTAATTGCGCGCAATTGCCCTACCGAGTCTCGAATTGCGCTGAGTCGCCGGAAAGGTCACCGTTCGCGGGGGGTAGCGGCTTGCGTTTTTGGGGCAAGACGCCGTAGAGGTAGCGAAGCGGGATCAAGCCCATGCTGGCCGGCTGCCAACATGGTTGAAATTATATAACGCTCAGCGGGTGGGGAAGACAAAGGCGATTTAGCCTTTGTCTGTCTTAATGGCTATTTCTTAACCGCCACATCTGGTTTCACTTCTTGAATCGTCACCGTCACGCCAACTTCAGATTCCCCAACTGCTCTGGCCGCGGAACGCTCAATTAAAGTGGTCATGCGTGATGCCAGCACATCAATCGGAATGCTTTTGCCGACATCGAGCACAGTTGAGTTCGGATCGTTGAGTTTGGTGAAATCATGGCGGGCGATTTTTTCAATAACTTTCATGGTCTTTGGATCAATCACGTACACCTGAATGTAGGAAAAGGGCGCGACATAGACTTTAGATTTATTTTTCTTGCCGTCTTCAGGGTTAGTCGTATCAGATTCACCCTGACCGCTAACATCAATATCTTGTTCGCCATTTTCGCCTTGCAGGCTACCGCCGGTAAGCGGTTGCACATAGACGCCTAAGCCATGCAGCTTTGGCCCCATGCCAGATCGCTCTGATTGTAAATATTTTGGTGTGGCGACGATGATTTTGTCCCACGTGGCGCGTTCAGGGCGTTTTTCGAGTTCAGAAACAATTTTGCCAATCGCAACGGCTTCGCGATTTTGCGGCAGCACATCTTTCATTTCTGTGGCGTTGAGCGCGATATAAATTTTTTCGCTATCAGGATGTGCGGCGGTGATGCCAGTATCAAGCCCACGTAGCACCGCCATGTTGAGGCCATTACTGGGAACTTTAATATTGCTGCGAATATTGTTGTCGATGATGTTGGAGCCGGTGCTTTCTTTTTGCCGCACATAGGTAAATTGATCGCCAACGGCCGAAACTAAGGCGAATATTTGTTTTTGCGGCGCAGTTGTCGAGCTCGTGGCTTGCGTTGCTGCCATGCTGATGTTACTTGCCGCAAAGCTCACCATAATTGCTGCGCTGAGTCTTGAAAGAGTTGATTTGATGTTCATATTGTTTCCAATAATTAAAAGTAAAAGTCGTTTATTGACGGCTGTTTACAAACATATATGCTTGAAAGTGCCCGTCCTATATAGAGGTTATGCGTTTATTTTCCCAAGCAGTAAATACTCCATCAGTGCTTTTTGTACGTGCAGACGATTCTCTGCTTCCTCCCACACCACCGATTGCGCGCCTTCAAGGACTTCCTCACTCACTTCTTCACCGCGATGCGCAGGTAAGCAGTGCATAAATAGCGCATCTTTGGCCGCTATTTTCATCATGCGGTTATCGACAATAAAATTGGCAAACGCTTTTTTGCGTTTTTCTGTTTCAGCTTCATAGCCCATGCTCGTCCACACATCTGTCGTCACGAGATCTGCATCGCTGGCGGCTGCCATGGGGTCGGTAAAACTTTTCAAATGCGCCGCATCACATGGCGCGATACGGGATTTTTCCATTGCGTATTCGGCTGGTGTGGCGACGTTTAACGTAAAGCCAAAAATACGCGCCGCCTCTAGCCAGGTGTAGCTCATGTTATTCGCGTCACCAATCCATGCCACCGTTTTGCCCGCAATATCGCCACGCAGCTCAATGTATGTATAGACATCGGTCAAGACTTGGCAGGGGTGAAATTCATTGGTGAGGCCGTTAATCACGGGTACGCGCGAATGTTTTGCAAAGCGAACAACTTTATCCTGCTCATAAGTCCGAATCATGACCAAATCAACCATGCGTGAAATCACGCGCGCCGTATCTTCGATTGGTTCTGCACGACCGAGCTGGGTGGATTGCGAATCTAAATTAATCGCCTGCCCACCAAGCTGATAAATACCCGCTTCAAATGAAACCCGCGTGCGGGTTGAGCTTTTTTCAAACACCATCGCGAGCATACGATCGGTGAGTGGTTGATACGGAATGTACTGCTTAAAGCGCTGCTTCAAAATATGCGTGCGCGCGATGATGTGCTGAAACTCGTCAAGCGTGAAATCAGAAAGTTTGAGGAAATGTTTCATGCCGCGGCTTTCAGCGGAATAGCCAGGAAACGTTTGATCACTTGCGATAACCGCGCGACTATTTCATTTGCCTCAGATTCATTGATGATGAGTGGCGGCAAAATTCGCACCACATTGTCTTGCGTCACGTTTGTCAATATGCCGATGTCGAGTCCCATAGGCACTATTTCGGCGCAAGCGCGATTTAGTTCCACACCTAGCATCAGCCCCTGCCCACGCACTTCAACGACGCCATCAACGTTTTTGAGTGCCTCAACTAAGCCATGCTTGACAATGTCCCCCATCGCGGCAGCATGCGCGACGATGCCATCTTCTTCCATGATCGTTAATGTGCGAAGTGCGGCCACCGACATCAGCGGCCCGCCGCCAAATGTGGTGCCGTGATTGCCCGGCTTAAAGACTGCTGCTGCCGCACCGCGCGCCAAACAAGCCCCTATCGGCACGCCAGAGCCTAAGCCTTTCGCTAGTACCAATACATCCGGCAACACATCTGCCCATTGATAAGCAAACCACTTGCCGGTGCGGCCAATTCCCGATTGCACTTCATCAATCATCAGTAACCATTCGCGGTCAGTGCAAAGCTTGCGAAGGTCACGCAAATAGTCAGCGCGTGCCGTAACAATGCCGCCCTCGCCTTGCACCACTTCGGTGAGTACTGCCACCACATTTTGATTGTGCAGGGCGATAGATTTAATCGCCTCAATATCGTTATACGGTACACGAATAAAGCCTGTGACCAGCGGCTCAAAGCCAGCCTGCGCTTTGCGCGAGCCTGTTGCAGCCAAGGTAGCTAAGGTGCGGCCATGCCAAGCGCGCTCCATGACAATGATTTGTGGATTTTCAATGCCACGCTGGTGGGCGTGCAGCCGCGCAATTTTTAACGCGCACTCATTGGCTTCCGCCCCTGAGTTGGCGACAAAAACATTGTCCATACCTGAAATCTCACAGAGCTTATCGGCCAATGCAGCTTGCTCTGGAATATTGACCAAGTTAGAGGTGTGAATTAATTTGCCCGCTTGATCCGCAATGGCTTTAACAAGCTTCGGATGCGCGTGCCCCAAACCAGACACCGCAATACCCGCCAACGCATCTAAAATTTTTCGCCCGTCGGTTGCGTACAACCACGCGCCTTCACCATGCGTGAACGCAATGTTTTGTGGTTTGTAGGTATTCATTTGATGTTTGGATTGCATGGCTTGGGTTCCTCGAAATAACAAAGTAGCGTCAAATAAAAAAACGGCAGTCTCGAAGGCACGCTTGCCAATTCGATTACCGCCGTAATTTGTCTTGTTTAGCGAGAAGAAATACTAGGCGAAATGTGAGTTTGGCGCAACATTGTTACACCGCCAAGCGTGAAGCGACGAATTGCCTTAAATAAGGGATGAAGTACAAGGCGTGTCGGGTTCAAGCTTTGACATAAGCCTGCTTTACCTGCTGCTTATTCAGCGCAGGGTAATGTTTGATATTTAATGTGTGTAGCTGAAAATCTAATTCAATTGCGGTTGCACCAATTAATGCATCGTTTAAGCCCACACTATGCGAGCGCCCATAATCGCGACGCAGTAAACCACCTCTTGTTGCAATAGCGGTATTCAATTCAACCACATCAAGTGTTGAGATTAATTGTGCCAAGATGTCACGCTCTGAGCCTTCGCGCACGCCTACGTAAAGCTCGGCCACACTGATTGCGCTGATCCAGACGCGTTCTGGCAGCTGATTGATAAATTTAATGGCCTCTGCCCGACCACGCAAATAGTCAATCCACACATCGGTATCAATCAAAAACGCGCGCTTTGCAACTGCACTCAAAACGAACGTTCTTCTTTGCGCAACTGACGCAAGCTAGGCGCATCCGCATTTGGTTGCCAGCCGCCTGCTGCTAGCTTACGCCGCATCAATTTGCTCGTCGGTTGATGTTGTGCGATGTAGCCGTCAATTGCGTCACGAATTAACGCGCTGCTGGAGCTTTGTTGCGCATGCGCCATCTCGGCCAGCGTATTTTGCTGTTCCACGGTCAAATAAATTTGGGTGCGGTTTAGTGATTGATTTTGCATAACAACAATATAATGTATGTAAGTAATGTATGTCAAATGACCCATTACTTGCCAATAGTTCCTCCTATACCCGCAAGGCATGCCTTCACACACGCCTCGACATGCAAGCGTAGCTCAGGCACCGCAGTCGCCTCCCAATCACGCGCTTTGAGCAGTGGGCCGACATAGTAGATGGGGTGATTACAATCGCCGCCAGCATTGATAACGCGATAATCTGCGGCTACCTCAATGCCGAGTTTTAAGGCGTCTTGGCGAATCATGCCTGATTCAGCTAAATGGCAAAGCAATGGCTCCGCCGAAATGTCGGAAGACGGCCCAGTGCAATTGATGATAGTGGCAACGGTCATGTTCTGTGGCGAGAGTTGGTTGCGTGGTTGATGGGTGATTTCTAGCATTGGTGCAGCGCCAGTTAAAACTTGAATGTCTAATATCCGCGTGGCGTTTGAGACAATTTCGCCTCTCTCGGCGCACCCCTTAACGACTTTTAATATCTCAGGTGCGGCGCGATGGCGATGACTTTCCCAATAGGGTTTTACATGGCGGATAAAACGTCTCTTCTCTAATAACGGCAGCTGTCGCCACAGCATCGGGGTGATCGGGCGCATGCTCGCCAACACATCGCGCCAATCACCACCGCGCGAGACAATATTTTTTATCTGCGCGCGCACGCTGCGTAAATAAGCACGCGCCGACGGTATTGTTGCGATGTCGGGCGGTGCAACATCGTGAGGCGCGGCGGATAATTGTGGGCGATGCGGCTGCGGCCATAAGCCACGACGCGACAGCGCGTGAATTTGTAGTGCGACGTTTGCAGTATCCGCACGCGCTTTGAGTGAACCCACCACATCAAACATCGTCAGCCCTGTACCGATGAGCAAAATAGGCTTTTTCACGTCCACCTTATCAAGCGCGCCTGCTTGCCACGGGTCGCGAATATAGTGCGGGCTTTTTGCTAATGCGGGATCAACAAAATGTGGATTTGAAGGCAAAAAATTGCCTAACGCCAGCACCACATAATCAACACCTAGCGCTTCCCCATCGCTAAATTCAAGTTGATAGCGATTGTCATTAATGGCGTGAATTGACGCCACCGTTTGATGGCGCACATGCAATGGCGAATTTGCCTCCGCTCTTGCCTCACTTGCCGCACTTGCCTCACTTGCCGCACTTGCCTTAGCGTGCGCTTGATCAAGCGTGAATTGCAAATACGCGCCATACCAGTGCCGCGCCACAAAGCTCGCGCCATCGGCGGCAACTTGATTCGCGTGCAAAAAATCAAGAAAATCAGTTGGCTTGTCTTCAAACGCACTCATACGCGCAGCGGGGACATTTAATAAATGCGCCGCTGAATTTGTGCCATATGCCAAACCCCGCGCCAGCATTGGCGTTTGGGCGGTATTGCCATCTGCTTTATCGTCCGCCTGATGTGGGCGATTGATGAGCACCACATCAATGGCAGCGCCTAATTTCGCCCGTAATAAATGTGTCGCCACCATCGTTCCACAAAACCCCGCGCCGATAATTGCGATGGTGATACGCGGTGCTGAATTGTTTTGTGCAAGAAAATTAGGCGACATGAAAAATGAATGGTGAAATGATTGTGTAAATGACAAACGTAATAGGTTCTAGGTCCGAAATGACTTGGGAGAGTCACACGCGCACGCTATAATTTCACGGCTTTGTTAGATGAAATTAAATCGAATGTCGTTTGACCACCCCGCCCATGCAGTTACTCATACCGACGCCATTGTCGCCGAAAATAAAACGCCTGCCCGTATGAATGAATCGCGACTAGTGATTCAGGGTATTACGCTCAATGGAAGAGCATTTCGTCCAAGCGATTGGGCAGAACGCCTGTGCGGCATTATGTCTACATTTGGCGGCGATCAACAGATGCGTTACTCGCCTTTTGTGCGGCCGATGATGCTTGATGGTGTGCGCTGCGTGCTTGTAGAGCCCTCACTAGCAAAGTCAGAGCCTAGAGCCTATCGATTTTTACTCGACTTTGCCAAAGACAATGACTTAACCGTACTCGACCCAAATGCGCCCACGCCAGAGGATTTTTGCCCTGTTCCAGGTAGTGTGATGGAGAGTTTGTCGGGTTAGGTTTTACGGCACAGACGAACGCAGAAAAGGTCAAAAGCATTTTTTTGGTTTTATCGGCGTGTCTCGGCATTTATGGGCGTTTATGGGCGGTTCCAACGTCCTCACCCTACGTTAAGCTCACAAAAAACAAAAACGCCGCAAGGTTTCCCTTGCAGCGTTTTTTTATTCTTAACTTGAAGCGTTAATTACGCTGCGGCAGATGCGCCGATCGCTTTAATCGCTTTGGTCAAACGGCTCTTATGGCGAGCGGCTTTATTTTTGTGGATGATTTTTTTATCCGCAATCGAATCAATCGTGCCAACGTTAGCTTGATAGGCTGCCTCAGCAGCAGCTTTGTCACCTTTAGCGACAGCCACGACGATCTTTTTAATCGCGGTGCGAAGCTCAGTACGTTGCGCCATGTTGTGCGCGCGCTGTTTGGTGGCTTGTTTGGCGCGTTTTGCGGCGGATTTGATATTTGCCATGGTTATTCGTCAATCTAATCAAAAATATGAAAATAGGAGGCGCAAACGTTGCGCGAAGCCAAGTATTATAGCAATCAAGGTTAAAAAAGCAACTAGTTGATTTGTTGAGGGTTTTAAGCAATGGTAAGTAGCAGCACACAAAGACGTACGCAAAAATTAGTGGTCGTCGATTATGGAATGGGCAATTTGCGCTCTGTGGCGAAGGCATTTGAGTTCGCCGCCCGCGAGTGGCAAATACCAACAAATGTGCTGATTTCAGGCAAATCTGAAGATATTGCCGCAGCGGACCGCGTGGTATTCCCCGGCCAAGGCGCCATGCCTGACTGTATGCGCTACCTTCGCGAGAGCGGGCTTGAGCACGCGGTGCGCGAAGCTGCCGCCTGCAAGCCATTTTTTGGTGTTTGTGTAGGTATGCAAATGCTGTTTGAGCAATCTGAAGAAGGCAACACCCCAGGACTTGGCATTTTTGGCGGCGTGGTGAAACGCTTTCAGCCAACGGACAAGACTCAAAAAGTGCCGCACATGGGCTGGAATGAAGTGGCATTTAATTCGTCAAACCCTAACGCTGGTGAGGTGTTTGAAGGCATTATGTCTGGTGATCGTTTCTACTACGTGCATTCGTACTTTTGCGAGCCGACGAATGCCGCAGTCATCGCCGCGACCACTGAATATGTAAAATTATTTTGCGCGGCGGTGGCACAAGATAATATTATTGCTACCCAATTTCATCCAGAAAAAAGTCACCGCGCGGGCTTGCTCGTGTATAAAAACTTTTTGTCGATAAATCCGTAAACTTAGCGTTTCATTCCACTCGTTTTTTTCACGCACACATCATGTTGATCATCCCCGCAATTGATATTAAAGACGGCCAATGCGTCCGTCTTGAGCAAGGCGATATGCAGCGCGCCACCATCTTTTCGAGCAACCCCGGTGAAACAGCGCGACGATGGAAAGACCTAGGCTGTCAACGATTACACGTGGTCGATTTGAATGGCGCCTTTGCGGGCAAGCCTAAAAACGAAGGCGCGATTAAACAAATCATTGCCGAAATGGGCGACATCCCCGTGCAGCTTGGCGGTGGTATTCGCGATCTAGATACCATTGAGCGCTACTTAGATGATGGCGTGACCTACATCGTCATTGGCACTGCTGCGGTGAAAAACCCCGGCTTTTTACACGAAGCCTGCGACGCATTTCCCGGCCACATCATCGTCGCACTCGACGCCAAAGATGGCAAAGTCGCCACCGACGGCTGGTCTAAATTATCCGGTCATGACGTGATTGATTTGGCCGTGCGCTTTCAAGATTACGGGGTCGAAGCCGTGCTCTACACCGACATTGGCCGCGATGGCATGATGACCGGCGTGAATATCGACGCTACCGTCAAACTCGCCAAAGCCCTCACCGTACCTGTGATCGCCTCAGGTGGTCTGAATAATTTAGATGATGTAAAAAAACTAAAGCTAGTCGAGCACGAAGGCATCATGGGCGTGATCACTGGGCGAGCTATTTATGAAGGTAAGTTAGATTTTCAGGCGGCGGTGGCGTTGGGGTAGAGGTGTAGTCAAAGGTTAAGTACATTAAAAAGTCGTTACATGCCTTGCTATGCGGAGCATTTATGGTTGAAAACGCCCGTCTGCAATAGAGTTTGCAAAAAAGTATTATTCCATTAATGCTACAAACTAGGTGCTTGAGGTGATCTGGCGCATCACAACGCGGCTAATGCGTCTTGTAGCAATGCAGATTGCGAGCGAATATGCGTCGCAATTTTGCTGACTATTTCGTCCGAGGTTTCAGCCGCTGTTTCAGCCAGGACTCGGCTGGTGACCCGACCGAGTTTGCCTGCTATTTTTTTAATTAATATTTCTCCTAGCAGCTTAACGAGCTTGGGTGTCACGCCAACTTGTTCGGCGAATGCATTCCAATCGGTGGTGGACACTAATTGAAGGTTATCTTCATTGCCTATGCGCTGTGCGAAATCGTTCAGTCCGTAAACGCTGCCGCTGACCAAGTCATAAAACGGCGCAACATTTATCGATGTGTCGCGTCCTAACATTCGCGCCTCATTTGATGCGCGATTGATTAAAAAGGATAAGTTTTTTGCGTGTGCATCGGTATTGCCAATCAGGTAATTGAACAAAATCCAATTGAGTATTGTGGTCTGCGCGCCCGCTGGCGTGTCGCAGAGTTTTGCGAGGCCGACGATGTCAGCGAGTGTTGCGCCTGCTGTTGCGTATTCGTAATCAGGTTCTTGATATTTCAGATTCGGTGGCAGGTCAAGCGCTTGGCAGGCATCAATTTGATGACGACGTTTGATAACGCCTGGCTGCCCCTGCATCCACTCACGGTCATAGCGCTGTACAAGCAGAACTGGCTCAGGTAATTTGCGAAATCGCGTATCAGGAACGGGTAATCCGATTTCTTGTGCGAGTTGCATGCAAAAATATTCATTCGCTTCCATGCTGGCGAAGCGTGGGTTACCAATTTTTAAAATATGCGATGTGGGCTGCGATTGCAGCGGCAGCATAAGTCTTTCACTGCTATCGACGTACACCCCAAGTTTATTCTGCACGCCCGCCAGCGACATACGCGGTTTGCGTCCCCAAAATGTTAGCGGTACATTGGCGTGGCGACTGTCGATGATTTGCTGATTGAGTTCCGCATCGCTAATGAATTCGTAACCTTGCGGCTCATCTTCAGTGCTATGTTCTGTATCTGCAATCGCCAATGCGCCAGCACAATCGCGCCCCACTTTTTTTAGCAATCCAAAAACATCAAATTGACTCACCTGATGTTTTTTCGACAGACCTTCAAGCAGCGCCCCTTCCGGGAGCAAATTGCTAAAGAAATTTGTGACTTTGGCGCCGCGTGAGATTTCTCCTGCTGGCAAATGTGGGGAAATCGGATAACCACCCGATGCAAACCAGTTCGCGTCATAGATCAGCTCGAAATTACCCTCATCATGTGAAAGCGTGGCAATCTCTTCGTTATCGACCCAAATGTAAAGGCGGCTCAATTGTGTGCCACCCACGCAAGCTGCAGGCCGAAGTGTTGCGCGACCTGCAAGGCTTTATCAAACTGAACGGTGGGTTTGCCGGTTTCGAGCGCCTGTAAAAATTTCACGCTTACACCGCACGCGAGCGCAGCAAGCTGAAGCGTCTGGCCAGCGGCTTTGCGGCGTGCGCGTATTGCTGTGCCTAAATCAGCAGGGGATGTAAGAATATTAGTTTGCACAATAGAAATTTAGCGTGAACAGAGAAAATATCTTTATTTTTATAACAAGAGCATAAAATATGGTTTGTACGGTGAATTTAAGCATACTTAATATACAAAATCTAGTTATTATCACCGTTCGAACTATATTATGTAGACTCTTGGTAAAATAAGTTGTCTTTTGATAATGCTGCGAACAGCATATTTATTTATCTTTCCCGCTACTGCTGAATAAGAGGAGAACAACCACGCCACTTTTTGGTGTGTAGAAGACGCAAACATAGCAGCAACAACAACCTATATGACCAACATTGCTATCAAAACAATGTCTGTGGCATAAAATACGTTTCTGACCACCATACTAAAAAATCTTTGACCCGCTATGCTCGCTAAACGCATCATCCCCTGCTTAGACGTGAACGCTGGCCGCGTGGTGAAGGGCGTTAATTTTGTTAATTTGCGCGACGCGGGCGATCCTGTTGAAATTGCTAAAAAATATAACGATGAGGGTGCGGACGAGATTACCTTCCTCGACATTACTGCCTCCTCCGACGCACGCGGCATGATTTTCGATGTAATTTCGCGCGTGGCGGAGGCGGTGTTTATCCCGCTCACGGTTGGCGGCGGCGTCAGGCAAGTGGAGGATGTGCGTCGGCTCATGAATGCGGGTGCGGATAAAGTCAGTATCAATACATCTGCCATCACCACGCCGCAATTAGTGCGTGATGCGACCAATCGCTTCGGCTCGCAAGCCATTGTGGTCGCCATTGACGCGCGCAAACGGGCAAACGGCAATGGCTGGGAAGTGTTCACACACGGCGGGCGCAATGCTACTGGACTCGATGCCGTCGAGTGGGCGGTAAATGTCACTGATAATTTAGGCGCGGGCGAAATTTTGCTCACCAGCATGGATCGCGATGGCACTAAATCTGGCTTTGATTTGGCTCTCACCCAGGCGGTGAGTGAGGCGGTGCGCGTGCCGGTAATCGCCTCTGGCGGCGTGGGTAATCTGGATCATTTAGCCGATGGTGTGATCGAAGGTCGCGCGGATGCAGTGCTTGCCGCGAGCATTTTTCACTTCGGCGAATACACGATTGGTCAGGCGAAAGCGCACATGGCCTCGCGTGGAATCGAGGTGCGGCTGTGAACATTGAACAATCCTTACTTGACGCGGTGAAGTGGAATGCGGACGGCCTCGTGCCGACCATCGCCCAAGATGTGACGAGCCTTGAAGTACTCATGCTGGCCTATATGAATCGCGAATCGTTAGCGCTCACTATCGAGACTGGCGTTGCGCACTATTACTCACGCTCACGCCAAGCGCTGTGGAAAAAAGGCGAGACATCTGGGCATATTCAATATGTCAAAGAGTTGCGTCTTGATTGCGACGGCGACACCGTGCTGATTAAAGTCGAACAAACCTGCGGCATAGCGTGTCACACTGGGCGTCGCCGCTGCTTTTTTTATCAGCTTGATCAGGGTATGTGGCGATTAACGGATGCAACCGACCCTGTCCTTTCACAAGCAGGCAAATTTCATAAAGATTGACCATGAATGATTTTTTACAACACTTAGAAGCCACCATCGCTGCGCGAAGAAATGCCGCACCTGAAACTTCCTACGTGGCGAAATTAAATGCAAAAGGGCTTGACGCGATATTGAAAAAAATCGGTGAAGAAGCAACTGAGACCGTGATTGCGGCGAAATCCGGCGTGCGCGAAGACATCATTTATGAAACTGCTGATTTACTTTTTCATATAATGGTGTTGCTTGGCCATCAAGATATTCAATTTGCTGAGGTGTTGGCTGAGTTGCAGCGTCGTGAAGGCACATCCGGCATCGCTGAAAAAAACGCGAGGGAGGCAAAATGATTGATACCGTTAACCCGACTATTTTTGGCAAAATTATCAGCGGCGCAATACCATCAAAAAAAGTCTATGAAGATGATGAGGTCTTGGCGTTTCACGATATTCATCCCGTCGCCGAAGTGCATTTTTTGATTATTCCTAAAAAATTCATTCCTACTCTCGCCGATGCAACCACTGATGACACCGCCATCCTCGGCAAAATGTTGGCGCTTGTACCTGTATTGGCGAAAGAGCAAGGCTTAATCGAAGGCTTTCGTACTGCGATTAACACGGGTAGATTGGGCGGCCAAGAGGTGTATCATTTGCACATTCATGTATTTGGCAATCGCCCGGGTGGCGAACCGTTACGCAACATAACGGGCAAGGCGTAAATACAAATCTCAACAGCGAATCTGTTGACTCACTTAGCGGCACCCGCCCGCAAACCTAGCCGCAGTAACATTGTCATCAAACATTCATGTGACAGCTTAAATGCGCGGCTAAAATAGCTTATTTATGACAGCGATGTTGCTGCAATAGCATTGCAAATTTAGCATTGTAAATTTTATTATTTTCGATTTAGGAGAACATCATGGGAAGTTTTAGTCTATGGCATTGGTTGATTGTGTTGGTGGTCGTTTTGCTCGTTTTTGGCACGAAGAAACTCCGCAATATCGGTAGTGATTTAGGCGGCGCAGTAAAGGGCTTCAAAGACGGCATTAAAAGTGGAGATGACGAAAAAAAGCCGGATCAACTTGCAGATAAAGCGGGCGTGACGGTTGAGGGCGAAGTTAAAGATAAGCAGCGCTCGTAATCGACACGCATGTTTGATATTGGCTTCTCTGAAATCGCGGTTGTCGGTGTTGTAGCACTAGTGGTGCTAGGCCCTGAGCGGCTGCCTAAGGTGGCCCGTACCGCCGGGCATATGTTTGGCCGTTTGCAACGTTATGTGGCAACAGTGAAGTCCGACATCAATCGCGAGATGGATGCGAGCGAACTTTCAAAGCTAAAAGAGGAAGTCACCTCTGCGGCTAGATCGTTTGAGCAAACGATGCAAGAGCAAACCAGCGCGTTTAACGCGGAGACCGCAGCCATTGAGAAAGCTGCCACGCCTGAATTACCCACCGATATTGCAAAATCGGGCATCGCAAAAACGCAAACAGAATTGCTAGCCGAACAAGAAGTAGGCATGCCCGCACCAGCAACGTCAGCAACACCCTCAACACCCGCGCCGCAAATGCTCGCAAAGCCATCAACTTCGGCTTCAGCTTTCCAACCGCACCTACAAACCTTTGATCTCGGCATTGAGCCGCCGCGTAAAAAATCACCTCAGGTAGTCTGAACGCAATGGCTGACAATATTCAAGATACATTCGTTTCCCACTTAGTTGAGCTACGTAATCGGCTCGTGGTTTGTTTGATTGTATTTATTGTGGCGTTGCTGCCGCTGGTCACACCACCTTGGTTTTTAGCGGGCAAGCTGTACGATTTTTTAGCTGCCCCGATGATTGCCGCATTGCCGCAAGGCTCCAAAATGATTGCCACGGGTGTGATTGCGCCATTTTTTATTCCGCTCAAAATCGCCATGATGACCGCGTTTTTAATGGTGCTGCCGGTGATTCTTTATCAGCTTTGGGCCTTTATTGCGCCCGGTTTGTATAAACATGAAAAGCGTTTGGTGGTGCCGCTGATTTTCTCCAGCACCGTATTATTTTTTGTCGGTATGTCGTTTTGCTACTTCTTTGTTTTTAAGATGGTGTTTAGTTTTATCGCCCAGCTCGCACCTGCCTCGATTAATGTCGCACCCGATATTGAAAATTATTTTAGCTTTGTGCTCGGCATGTTTATGGCGTTTGGCTTAGCCTTTGAGACGCCCGTGGTGGTGGTGGTGCTGGTAGCCACAGGGCTAGTGTCACTTGCGACGTTGAAAGAAATCCGTCGCTATGTGATTGTGGGCGCGTTTGTTGTGGCTGCTGTGGTAACACCACCCGATGTGGCATCACAATTAGCCTTGGCCATTCCACTTTGTATCTTGTATGAGATCGGCTTATTTGCGGCGCGATTTGTCAATGTACGACCAGCTGATAAGCTAGAAGAAGAGACGGGGACGACATGAAATCTCACTTGTTAGCTATCACACTGAGCCTTTGCACCACATTAGCACTTGGCTGGGGTGCGGAAGGCCATCGCGTCACGGGCTTGATGGCCGATGACATGCTCACACCCAAGGCGCGCATTGCGGTGGGGCAATTGCTCGATGGCGGCGCATTGGTCGATGCCGTACTCTTTGCCGATATTTATCGTGAAGTCTTAAAACGCGAAGTGCCAGGCTCGGATAAATGGCATTACGACAATATTCCGGTGTGCGGTAAGCTTGCTGAAAAATATTGTGAGGATGGGCATTGCGCCTCCGCACAAATTCCCAAGCAATTTGCCATCCTCGCGGATAAATCGAAGACCAAAGATGAGCGCGCATTAGCGCTCAAATTTTTAATTCATATGGTTGGCGATATTCATCAGCCACTACATGCCGCAGATGATTACGATCTCGGTGGCGGGCGCAAAACGATATTTATGCCTAGCGGCACGGTACCGCGCAATTTACATATTGCATGGGATGTTGATTTGGTGAAGCTACTCATTCGCGGCATGAGCGAAACTGACTTTGCCAAGCAGCTCATCAAGGATCATCAAAAAGATTTCGGGCGCTGGATGCGCGGTAGTCCAGTGTCGTGGATTATGGATTCGCACGGTATCTCAAAGCGACTTGCCTACGGCAAGCTGCCAGGCTTTACCTGCGGCGAAGCGGATGCCAACGGCAAGCAAATGGGCGTGTATGAAGGTAAGCCGTGGGGGGACACAGCCGTGATGCTGACTGAAGATTACGTAAAAGGCGCAGTGGGCGTGTTGCCAGTTTTGCTCGCGCGTGCGGGCGCGCGCATGGGTGGGCTGCTTAATTCAGCGCTTGATCCGGAAGGCGCTTTGCCTCAACAGTCAAAAACGCAATTGCCAACAGAAGCAGTATCTGCTGCACCAGTTGCGCCAAAAACAGAATCACTGCGCGAAGCATTATCGCGTACAGCACCTGTTGATAAACCCGCCACAAAATAGCGGGGGGCAGCTACATCTGCTTAAACAAATGTGTATAAGCGCGGCTAACTTGTAGCTCGGCTTTGGAATCTTTAATTTTGACAATGGTGTGACCCATCACGTCGCGCGTCGTGCCCGCGATGCGGTTGACATTCACCACCACCGAGCGGTGAATTTGCCAAAACGCATCACCATCTAGCTGCTCGATTAGCTCCGACAAAGGCGTTCGAATCAGCGCCTCCACCTCGCGCGCGCCTTCTTTGATATACACGCTCACATATTTATCTTGTGCCTGAAAATACAGCACATCTTCTACCGCGATTTGTTTAGTGAGCTCGCCGACAGATGCGCGTATCCAGCGCAAATGGGCGCTTTTGTTTTGCGGCAATACCTTCGCTAGCGATTGCAAAATAGCCGCAACATCTTGCGGCGCCTCTTTTTTAACTAATTTATCTTTAAGCCGCGCAATCGCGCGTTGCAGACGATCATCCGTGACGGGCTTTAATAAATAATCTACCGCTTGTTGATCAAACGCCTCAACCGCATATTGGTCGTAGGCGGTGACAAATACTACATGGGTTTTTTTGTCGATTCTGCCAGCGACTTCTAAGCCAGTGAGCCCAGGCATTTTGATGTCGAGGAAAACGATATCGGGTGCATGATCGTCAATTAAACGTAGTGCCTCAGCGCCATTCGCCGCAGTGGCGACGATATTAAGTTCAGGCCAAAAAACCGTGAGTCGCGCCTTGAGATAGTCGGTGAGGTTTAGTTCGTCGTCTGCGAGTATTGCGTTAATGTTCATGTGTGAATTATTTATTGTGGAATTGAGATGGTGATTTTCGTGCCGCACGGTGAATTGTCTTCAATGGATAACGTCGCTTTGCCGTCATAGAGTTTTTCAACTCGCTCGCGGACATTTTTTAAACCGATACCGTTTGATTTTGAATCTTGAAAACCAAGCCCCGTATCGCTAACAATAAGATCCACCATCCCATTACGTGCAATGGCTTCAAGCGATATTAATCCGCCTTCAATCTTAGGCTCAAGCCCATGCTTAATCGCGTTTTCAACCAGCGGCTGAATTAACATTGGTGGTAAAGAAACGTTACTCAACGTATCCGGCAAAGCGATGTGTATCTGCAAGCGCTGTCCCATGCGGATTTGCAATATAGCTAAAAAACTTTGCATCAATTGAAATTCTTTAGCAATCGTGGTCTCAGCCTCGCGTGTAGTAGCAAGGGAGGCGCGCAGATAGGCGATGAATTCTTCAAGCATATGCTTAGCATCATCGGGCTTCGTATGAATAAGGCTAGTGACGTTCGCCAAGGTATTAAACAAAAAATGCGGCTCGATTTGCGCTTGCAATGCACGTAGATTAGCCTGCAGGGCGGCACGCTCGGCGGCTTCCACGCGGGCGCGTTCATTCGCAAGCTCAATTTGTCCTGCTAACTCTGCCACTCGCCGCCGCCAAATAGTCGTAAACACGAGCGAGATAATGAGTGAAATTGCAAAGCTCGATGTAAATTGGCGCGGCGTTAACACCCACTTTTGCATGCCATCAAAGCCCGGAATATATGAGACGCCCACAAACGATAGCGTCACCACACCCATGCCCAAAACGGTATAAAACAGCGCCACTTCCACGAATGATCGCTGGTTAATAATTCGCATGAGTGGTCTTAAGCCAGATAAGGCCATCCAAAACGAAAAACCAATCGCATTCGAGATGATAAGATTGTTGACAAAGCCGCGCAGCACTATATCAAGCGTGATTCGACTACCACTGACCAAGGCCAAGGAAGTAAAAAATAAGGCAAACAGCAAGTTAAGAATCAGCGTGTAGATAAAGTTACGCACGAAGCTTCTTGGCCAGCGTCTGAAAAACGCCATCGCTTCCAGCGGATGAAAGTGTTCCGCCTCGTTTGCAACCTGAATTTTTGCTTCTGCCTCTTTCATGGCGCTACTTGATGTTTGCATGGGTGTGGATAGGGTTGCAGAAATATTCATCTTAATCGCCTTAGTGGTGTTTGTGCCAGTAGATTGTTTTTTTAGTTACCTGACGTTGCTGATTTTTTGTTGCCGCGTGCCTGAAACCAACGATACACCGCATAGCCCACGCCACCTACCACCGCAGCGCCGATGAGTGTTTTCAACGCCTTTGCCCATTTTGACAAAAGTGCAATGCCCATACCAAAGGCCACCCACTGCACCCACCAAACGCCAGGGGAGGTCATCCAATTAATAAAGAAACAAATGCCAACTACAAAGATGGCCTGAAACGGAAATGTGATGGCTTCAACAATTGTTTTAACGGGTTTGAGTGGGTTCATGAGGTTATCTCCTTGAGGGGTTGTTGCTGTTTGATTACGATGAACGAACTTTAGACTTGGACAACAACGGGTGCTGCGCGAATGCGATGAATGGCAGACGTGTGGCGTGAGTGGTGAGAGGCTGGCGTGAAATGCAAGCGGGCATGGCGCGGTGGATAGCGCGCGAAGCTTTAAATGCTAAAGCCCCCTATTGGCAAGTGTTTTGAAGCGAAAAGTGCTGAAAGTGCTCTTATTAATTAGACTTTACAATTTTATTATTAATCAAGCCAATCACCCAAGCCCGTACCGCGGCATCATTCCACGCCCCCTCATAGGCGATGTCGGGCGCATAGTATTCCAAGTTGCCGCGCGCGCGATCTCTCGCTACCTTTTGCGGAATGGTCAATTGCGCCAAGCCTGATGCGGTTTCCACGCTACGTACGTCCATCAGCATGCCATCGCCAGCGGTCGCCGACCCGATCAGCATAACGCCAGGAATAAACAGCACCGTGTCGGCAAAATTCAAACATGAAGAGCCGCACGAGCCATTCGACAGAAAAAAGACGCGCGCCTTAAATGGCGAGGCTTGCGTGGCAAAGCCGAGCCGTTTTTGGGTTAGCCCGCCGCTTGCGCCGGTTTTGCGATTGCCTTGTCGCCAGAGAGACTCGCCGTTATCAAGGGCGGTTTGCATGCTGCTGGCGACGTATTGCGGAAAGAGTCGTTCTTTGGAAAATGTCCCAAAATCCTTAGCGATCACTTGATCGAACGATTTCCAATGCTCAATATTACCCATGGAGACTCGCCAGTCAGTCCCTTGCGCGCCCGTATTGACGCGATGTTTGCTGATAATTGTTGGGGTAAAAATCGCCGCTGCTAGCTTATCTGCCCAGGCCGAATTGCCGCCGCTATTGCCGCGAGTATCAATGACAATTGCCGCGCCATTGCGCATTGCGTCGCCGCTTTTTGCCACATCATTTACCAGCGTGTCGAGCTGTTTGCCGGATTCGCCACCAGAATTGAATGTCGGCACACTAATCCATGTAACGCCTGGCGCGGGTTCACTGACACCAAATGCTGGCGTCGCACCAAAACCCGCATTATTTAATTCACGATTCCACATTGCGAGTGCGTCGCGCTCTTTCGGCGCGAGGCGCCAGCGTAGCGTGACCACGCGCCCCGTTACGTCTGTTGCAGCTGCTCTCGTGTCTGCTGTCGTGTCTGTTTTATCAGTAAATTTAGCCCCCGATCTAACAAGGCAAGTTTTTGGTGCCGGCGCAAACGGAATTTGTCTATCAATGAATAATCGCGGAATCGCACGGCGCCGGTCCGCGGGTAAGGCTGCGTTCAGGACGAACGGAAAAACCCGTTCGTCGATCAGCGCTGCGAGTGGCTTTTCGTCGCACTGCAAAATCTCTGTCCCGACGGCAAGCGCATCCACATCTGATGCATCGCTAAAAACGACAACCCCATTTGCACCTTTGGCGGCGACAATAAACCCCGGCCAACTTGGATCAGGCAGTGTTGCGGTCGGGCGAATAGACACATGCGGATCGCGAAAACCATTCACGAATGCGGCCAGCGTGTAATACCAGCCTACCTCGTTTTCCACCGTAGCCGCGCGCACACGCGCGGCTACGATGCCGGTATCTAGCCATTCCCGTGTAGCGATATTTTCTGTATCGAGCGGGATCGGCGTATGTACACGAATGATGTTCTCAATACTGTCTAAATCGCGAAGCGCGAGATCGCGCCAGCCGGCGGCGTTCGCGGGCTTAACGGGTGTTTTTTCAAGCGTCGGTACTTGCGCTAGGGCAAAAGCGCCGCTGAGTAACCATACCCAGCTAATAGCCAGAACAGTTTTTATCGTCATTGCGCTTATCCAAAAGAAAAAGTCCGTCAACGCAATTCACGTTGACGGACAGTTTGACGCAAAGGCGAGTGGTTTCGGATGTCAAGCGGTATGAAAATTCCCATGAAAACACATCGGCATCCAATACGGCAGCCGTACAATTGCAGTCGGCCCGGCGCTTAAATTAAGGGCATCAAATACGGTCGCAAAGGTTTGTTGGCGTTCAATGTCAAAGCCAACACCGATCAGATAGCCTTCGCCTTCTTTGGTCGAGCCAGGCTTAGGCACCATGATGTGTTCTTCAAGGGCGACTTTGTGTTCAAACGCGTAGGTATCAGTTTTACCTGTTTCCACATCGAGCCGCATTAAGGCGGGAAAGCCAAAACGAGTATCGGTTTTGCTCGTGGAAACGGGATAGTAAACATATCGATTTCGTATCCCCACGAAGCGCGGGTCAATACGTGGAAATTCGGCAATTTCTTTACGCAAATTAATGCTGCAGCGGCCACGATTTAAATCAATGGTAACAAAGGCAGGATGGGATTCGTCCGGCGTTGAGACTTCACCGCGCATTATTTTAGGCATCCACTCATTCATGCCGCTCATGTCCTTAGAGTGCACAAAGTCCACGTGAATAATGTTGTCCGCTTCCCACGCATTGCCGAAATGAAACACCATGTAGGACGGCATTTCTAAAATACGACGTTTTGAAAAATCATTTTTATCAACCACCATCACTTTTGTCGGCTCATTGCCTTTCCAGGTAAGCGCCTCGCCAAAGCTGAGTCCATTACGCATGGCGGGATAGTCAATGCCAATGGGCGGCAACAGAAATACTAAATGTTTATGCGTGATCGCGAAATCATGCACCATGCCACCCGCAGGTGCATCAATGACCGCATGTTTAATGAGCTTGCCGGCAGCACTGATGTGATAGAGCACCATCTTGCCCATGAGTGTGCCGAAATTCCAAAACGTACCATCGGCCTCTACTTTGGGGTGCGCGGAAAATGGCATGTGCTTTAACTCTGGCGTCCACGCCACAATGCCGCGCGTCTCTAATGTGGCCGGATCCATTTCGGTAGCTGAGCCGCCTTCCCACATAGCGAGTAGTTTATCGCCGAGCTTTATGACGTTGGTGTTGGCGGTATTGACATCATCACTATTACGCACCGGCATTTTGGATTTCATACCGGTACCAAAAGAAGAGGCTAAAAATTCATCTGCCGCTTGTTCGGCTAAGAATTTTTTGCTCTTCACAAAACGCGCTTGATGCGATACCCCTTTATCGGTGAAGCGCCATGCATTGACTAAGCCATCACCGTCAAACCAGTGCTGATAACGCTGCTTATTTGCACCCAAGCCACGCTCAAATAAGCCAGGGCCATTGCGGTAAAACACGCCGCGAAGGTCAGCGGGCAATTTGCCTTCGATTGCGGCGCGTTCGCAGGACACATCTTGCCCGGCAAAACCGCGTAAAGGCGTGAGTGAGGGATGGGCATTAAAGAGTGGTTTTTTGACTGAGGCATCAATCGCGGCAGCCGTCGCCATCGCAGGCAATGCAACGCTCGCACCAGCAACACCTACGCTTGATAAAAAATGACGACGATTCATATTGCCTGCCTATTTAAGTGTGATGGTGATTGCCGATTTGTCTTTGCCTACGACAAATTTAGCTTGTTCAAACGATGGTGGGCCAAAATTACCGGATGCATCATTGGAAAAGCCATAAGCTTCAGTAGGAATGCCAATCGCGTTTTTATCCATTTTGCCGTTGCTATTTTCATCAACAAAGAGTGACACCGCATATTCGCCTTCAGGCAAATCTTTGAAGGAAACCGTAACACCGTCTTTTTTGGCTGCCGTCATCGTGCCCATGGTGGATTTGCCGAGCCACTTATCGTCTTTCTTAAATAGTGCAATCATGACATTGCCTTTATCGCCGACGCCGTTAATGGTCAAACTGACATCAGCCGCGTTGGCGTTAGTGGCGTTTGTAGAGATGATTAATGCAGCAGCTATTAGGCAGGTGGTTAAGAGGGTTCGTTTCATTTCGGTCTCCGTTGATTGGTAAAGGATTTACGTTTGGCACAACATGGAGCGAAGTTTGCCAATACCGGCAACCATCAGGGCAAGCAAAGCGACGAATCGGCAAAAAACGGCGCGAATGGTTTGTTGGCAGCGCGAGCGGTAATTGCTAAACGCGGTTAACATTGGAGCAGGCATCCGCCGCGTGAAGTGAGTTGACTTCACGCTAACCCAAGGAGAACCCAAATGACACTCTGTCCAGTTGCGCTAGTATCGGGCTGCGCTAAATGCCCCATTTTTAAGCCGTGTCCACTCAAAAGTGTGATTGGTGACTATGTGCCTCCTGCTGTGGCGAAGGATAAAAAAGCCGATAAAAAAAGTTAATCATCGGCTAAATTAGACACGTTGTTTTTTGCGGCAGTGCAGCATGATAAAGGGCTGAAACTGCTTAAAATACAGGCGCTTATTTGCATAAATAACGCTACAATATTAGTGACATTAATCACTAAAAATTCCTTAACGAACACATCAACGTGATGCCGCATTTTTTTCTCGAGCCCGGCCATTGGTGCTGGCACAACGACCACGGTGAAGGCGAAGTCTTAGCACGCCTAGCGAGTGACAAATTGATCGTGCGCTTTCAGCGTTGGGATTTCCCCGATGGTGTCGTGGTTGAGTCGAAGATTAAAACCGTTGCCGCGTTGAGCCCGCGCATCACGCCCTATGATGGCGGCGAACGTAATTTGCCGACCGCACATTGGCAGCTTACAGACGGCACAAAAGCGCAACTTGAGGTAATTCCACGCGGCGAATGGATTTTGTGTAATTTTCGCGGTCATGGCATTGTTGTGGAAAGCTGTACTGAAAATTGGCAGCTTGTTTACCTTGATAGTGATGGCTCGCGCCACGAACGTGGAGTGTGGGAAAAAACCATCGTAGAAAATCCAGCCACTTTGCCTGTTTGCTGGGTAGCTTTGCCTGATAGCGTTTGCGAAAATCAAATACCACCGCCTGATACAACCGTATTCGCGAAATTCTGCAAATCAGCACGCGAATGGCTAGGCATTGTGCAGGATTGCGAAGAGGGCTTTTTAGAGCAGCAAGATTATGTGGAACACTTAATTTATTGCCGCGAAGTCATTGAAAACGAAGTACGCCTCAACCCCGCCTTGACACTTCTGTCCGATTGGCAAACCGTGGTCAATGCTGACGATGCATTCTGTGAAAAAAATCTTGTCCCCATGCCCGAGATGGCCGAACGTTATGCGGCCTGGTGGCAGCAAGTGGGTTGGTCAATTTTTGCGCGAGTAAAGCATCAATTCGATGAAAGCCCTGAAGGTATTGCTCAGCTTGAAAAGCAAGCCAGAGTCAAAGCCGCCTATGCAAGATCACTCAACACGGACAATGCGGTGGCTTCAAATGAAAATGCTGAGTCAAACGAGGCGCGCAAAAGTGTTGGCCGTGGTGCCAACGATTAATCGCTAGTTTTAGCGCCGCTTGGTATTGTTTCTAGTGTCCGCTACGTTGATGTTTTAGCGAAGGCACAATTGTGTAAACTCTAATAAATACGAGCGCTTTCGAGCATAAACATGTCAAAACGCCCGCTAAACAAAGAGTTTTTCTTAAAAACAATAGCTAAATTTATTCAATCATGACCAACCCTAACTTAATTCGAATTGCCTCTCGTGAAAGCCCGCTCGCCATGGCGCAGACTGAATGGGTAGCTGCAGAACTTAAAAAATTTCACCCCGGATTGGCGGTAGATATCATCGGCATGACCACCAAGGGAGATCAAATTCTCGATAAGCCGCTCTCGCAAATAGGTGGAAAAGGGCTATTTATCAAAGAGTTAGAAGTTGCAATGGCTGAAGGCAGGGCTGACATCGCGGTGCATTCGATGAAAGATGTACCGATGGTCATGCCCGACGGCTTTGCACTCTTAACGGTCGGCGCGCGTGAAGAAGTGGCAGATGCATTTGTATCAAATCATTTTGCGGGGCTTGACGATTTACCCGCAGGCGCAAAAATTGGCACTTCGAGCTTGCGTCGCGAAAGCCAGATTCGGCATTTTTATCCAGGCCTTGAAATCATCCCGCTACGTGGCAATGTCAACACGCGACTGCGTAAGCTCGATGATGGCGAATACGACGCCATCATATTGGCGAGTGCAGGGCTGCGGCGTTTGGGCTTTGGGGATCGCATACGCGGCATGTTGGATAAATCGCGTTTTATTCCGGCAGTTACGCAAGGTGCACTCGGTATCGAGTATCGGTCAGATGAGTCACAGGTTGCCGCATTGTTAGCGCCTTTCACTCGGCCAGATACCACCGCAATGGTAGCGGCTGAGCGTGCATTTGGTCTGCGGTTATCGGCCAGCTGTGATGTGCCGTTAGGGGCGTCGGCAACACTCGATGGCAGCAAGTTAACAATTGCAGGTTTTGTCGCCACCACCGACGGTAAAACGCGCATCGCTAACCAACAAGGTGGCGACATGCGTGATGCGGTAGCCATCGGCACGGCATTGGCAGAGTCACTACTAGCCGCAGGTGCCGATAAAATTCTCGCCGCACTGATGGCCTCACGCAACGCGCAAATCGCGCCCAACATTTAGCGCCGTATCGTAAGCAATATGCGCGCAAAAATTATGCCTCCTGCGCCGCAAATCTTAGTAGGTTGCCGCGTGGTGGTCACTCGCCCTGAGCCGCAAGCCACAAAAACAGTTGATGCGCTCGTCCATGCTGGCGCCCAAGCGCTTGCCTTTCCACTGCTACAAATTACCCCGCTACCCGCCACGCAGGTTGCGAACCAATACCGCCCACTGCTGAATAGCCTGACAACGCCAACAAAGGTCATTTACGTGAGTGCGGCGGCGGCGCAATATGGCGTGCCCATCATTCGTAAGTTGAAATTATTTTCACCACTTGCACGACACATTGCCATAGGCGCCGCCACCGCTAAGATGCTCGAAAAGTTAGGTGAAACATGTTTATTTGTGCCCACCCAAGGCGAAGATAGCGAGTCGCTGCTAGCCGACCCAATCTTGCAACATATCACCGGACAAACGATCGTAGTTATGAAAGGCGCCTCAGACGCAGGCGGTCGTACGCTGCTCGCTGATACCTTAGTCAAACGCGGCGCCATGGTGGTGGGCATTATTTGCTATCAACGCGCCTCAGTTGTCATGTCACTTAAACGTCGCGCCGCACTGCGCTGGGCAATTCACAATGCGACACATGTGATTGCTGGCAGTGTCGAGACGCTCGATGCACTTGATGAAAATGGCGACGGCTTGGTCAAACGTGTGGCGCATTTGCTGGTGCCCCATGCACGTATCGCGGCGGTGGCAAAAAAACGTGGCGTAAAGGTGGTCAGCGTGGTGTCGCTGGATGACAACAAACTAATAGATAACTTACGCAAACTCAATGTCTAAGTTGCAAGTCTTCTGCGCATCGGGTTGAATAGCAACTTACCCATAAAGTGCCTTCATGAATAGCGAAAACCGCGCCGAACCATTGTCTGTTGAGCCAACTAAGCTAACACAGCCGCTAAAGTCTGTTGAATCACTGAGCCTGACAGCCTTAGCCGCGTTGGCGCTGGCGGCGCTGGCGTTCGTTGTCAGTGTGGCGGTGTGGTGGGATTCGCGTGCCAATCAGCAAGAAATGATTCAGTCCCTTGGGGGAAAAATTGCCGAGCTGGACAAGTTAGCAAGAGACGTTGCGGCGCGTCAAGATGCATTAGTACGTGATACCAAAGACGCGCAAAATCGTGTGGCGCAGCTTGATAGTAAGATTGCTGAATTTCAAAATCAGCGTGTTGCTATTGAGGAGATGACGCGTGATCTTGCGCGCGCGCCGGAAGATTGGCTACTTGCTGAAATTGAGCAAACGCTCAATATCGCCAGTCGTGAATTAACCTTAGCGGGCAATGTACGCGCGGCGATTGCCGCATTGCAATCGGCGGATCAACGATTGAGCCGCGCCGATAAACTGCAAGCCACACCGCTACGCCGCGCCATTACCCAAGATTTAGAGCGCTTAAAAGCAACTCCCGCGCTCGACACACAAGGCATTATTGTTAAGCTCGATTTATTCATGCTGCAAAGCGCAACCCTGCCGTTAGCCGTACCTGCCCTGTTGACCAAGGAATTAACCAGCAATTCCCCCGCTGTTGCGAAAGAAAAATCTTGGGCAGAGGCGGCGTGGCGTGATTTTTGGCGCGAGATGAAAGACATTGTTCGCATCCGCGAATTAGAGCCAACTGAAGCAGCATTAATCACGCCGCAACAGTCGGTATTTGTGCGCGAAAGTTTGAAGTTGCGCTTGCTATCGGCACGCACATCGCTCCTAGCGCGTGATGATGTGAATTTTAAAGAAGACATCAAAGCTGCACGAGAGCTACTGACTAAATACTTTGATCCCAAAGCTCGCGCGAATCAAAATGCGATTGCTGGGTTGAAAGTCTTGAGCGAAAACACGGTATCCATTGCCACACCCGATATTGTTCAAAGCGTGAATGCCGTCAGAGACGCACGCAACGCGCGCGATAGCCGCGCTAAAAATAGTCGCTAATCAACATGACATCAAAACCGATACGTTGGGTCATGTGGTTGTTTGCGATGGCTGCCTTAGCCGTCTTATTAGCGCTTGCTGGTCGCTATGGCGCAGGCTATGCGGTATTTGTAGTGCCGCCATGGCGCATCGAAGTCTCGATGTTAATGTTTTGTTTTTTAACAATCGCCGCATTTGTCGCTTGTTACTTTGTGATTCGACTTTCAATTGCGGCTTATGCATTGCCACGTCAACGACGCGCCAATAAACTCGCGCGTGACAAGGAGCGCCTTGTCGCGGATTTACACAATAGCTTAGCGGCATTGTTTAGCGGCCGTTTTGACGATGCCGAAAAGCTTGCTCGCCACGCCATGTCCATTGATGCTGTCGCGCATAAAGACAACCCCGATATTCGCAATATAGCTGCCGCGCTTGCTGCGTGGGCAGCACATGAAGGCGGTAATTTGCCCGCTGCATTACCTTACCTAGAAAAAATTACCGATAGCAACGCCGCCAAAATGCGCGACGCCTCAAAGGCCTACATGCTGCTCGCCGAAGGCCGTGCGGCAGAAGCGCTACCGCTTTTGCAATCGCTGGCGAAGGATGACACGACTAATATTGGCGTCTTAAAAATGAAACTAGAGGCCGAAATAAATGCGGCTGCTTGGCATGATGTCATCTTGACATTAGGCCCGCTCAAGCGCACTGGACTAATGCCGCAATCCGCCGTGGACGATATACGATTAAATGCCGAGATAGAGTTGGTCAAATCTCGCCCCGCGCAGCGTGACCTATTGATAGATCAATGGAAAAAATGCGAAACATCCATTCGCTATCAGCCGCGCTTAGTAGAAGTGCTCGCCAACCGATTGATCGCACTTGGTTTGGATAATGATGCGGCTGAAATCATCGAAGAGACAATCGCAAAATTTCATAACAATAATGATAAATCTGATTGGTCGCCAAATTACGCTAGCTTGGCAAAATGCTACGCGACCGCAAAAGCCGACTCCACCGTCGCCCAAATTGAACACGCTGAAAGCTGGCTCAAACAACACCCACGTGACGCCTTCATACTCGCTACACTCGGCAAACTTTGTATGCGACAAGCGCTGTGGGGCAAAGCACAAAGCTATTTAGAAGCGAGTGTGGCGCTACAACCAACACTTGATGCCCATATGACATTAGCCAAACTAATGGAGCAAGTCGGTAAACCTAATGAGGCGATGCGCCATATTCGTCGTAGCGCGGAGCTGGCGATTTTATAACGAGTTAGCCGTGAGCGGCTTATAGCAAATCAAAAGCGTTTTTTGTTTTTTCAAACAAGGACCCACAATCATGCGATCAATATCGATAATATTAGTTTGTCTAACGTCTGCCATGTCTGCTCATGCGGCCAAGACACTGATTCACTGCGGACAAGTTGTTAATGTGCGGTCATTGCAGCTTGAGCCAGAGCGCACAATTGTTGTCGACAACCAGCGGATTAAATCAGTGGCGCTTGGCTACATCACTGAAAAGGACGCTACCGTTATTGACCTTCGCCAACAAACTTGTATGCCAGGGCTTATCGACTTGCATGTGCATTTGGGCTCAAGCATTAATGCCAACTCAACTGTTGAAGGGTTTTCATTTAATCCTGCCGACTATGCGGTACGCTCCGTGGCAAATGCTGAAAAAACCTTACTCGCAGGCTTTACCGCTGTACGTGATTTAGGTAGCGCACCAGGTGTCGGTGTTGCGCTGCGTAATGCGATTAATCAAGGTATCGTCAAAGGGCCGCGCATACAGGCCGCTGGCGGCGTTAGCACCACAGGCGGGCATGGTGATCCTACGAATGGCCTACGCGCTGATTTAATGTCCGTGCCGAGCGGCGGTATTGCTAATGGAGCAAGCGAAGTACGACGTGCCGTACGGCAGCGCTACAAAGAAGGCTTTGATTTAATCAAAATCGCCACAACAGGTGGCGTATTGTCATTGGCTAAAAGTGGTGATGCACCACTTCTTGCGGATGAAGAATTAACCGCCATTATTGCAACTGCACGCGATTACAGCATGCCGGTAGTTACGCACGCGCATGGCGCAGAAGGCATGAAGCGCGCTATACGCGCAGGCGTGCAAACCATTGAACACGGCACCTATCTGGACGATGAGGCCATTGGTTTAATGAAACAAAACGGCACGTGGCTGGTGGCAACGATTTCAGCGGGAAAATTCGTTGCGGAAAAATCAAAAATCGCAGGTTTTTTTCCACCCATCATTCAACCAAAAGCAGCCACCATTGGCCCATTAATTCAAGCAAGCTTCGGTCGCGCGTACAAAGCAGGCGTGAAGGTAGCATTCGGCACTGATCAAGGTGTTGGCCCTCACGGTGAGAACGCACGTGAATTTGAATACATGGTTGAAGCGGGTATGCCGCCACTTGAGGCGATACGCGCGGCAACATTACATGGCGCGACAGTGATGGGGCTAGAAAAAGACATGGGCACGATTGAAGCGGGTAAATTTGCCGATATTATCGCGGTGCCCGGCGAGCCGCAAAAAGATATTAGCGTAATGAATCGCGTTACGTTTGTGATGAAAGATGGCGTGGTTTATAAAAAACCATGAGCGATATTTCATCGCGTTGCCCTTGGTGTGAGATTAACGATCTCGAGCGCCATTATCACGATACTGAGTGGGGCGTGCCTGAAACAAACGATGATTTGCTGTTCGAGTTTTTAATATTAGAAGGCGCACAGGCTGGCTTATCTTGGGATACAGTGCTGAAGAAGCGTGAAAATTATCGCGCGTTATTTGCCGGCTTTGACCCAAAAAAAGTGGCTCGCTTCAGTCCGGCGGACGAAGCGAAGCTCCTCACCAACGCAGGCATCATTCGTAATCGCGCCAAAGTCGCCAGCGCGGTGACGAACGCGAAGTTATTCTTAGATGTGCAAGCAGAGTGCGGCTCATTCGCGCGTTACGTTTGGGCATACGTCGATGGCAAACCGATTCAAAATACATGGCAACACATGCGTGACGTGCCTGCATCAACGCCAATATCAGATGCACTATCGAAAGACTTAAAAAGGCGCGGCTTTAAGTTTATTGGCACCACCATTTGCTATGCCTATATGCAAGCCACTGGCATGGTGAACGACCATCTTACGACCTGCCCACGGTATAAGCAGGTCGCAAAAATGGGCGCAATATTCAAACCTGCTTAGCGATTTATTTCATCGTAACTTGCACGAGCCATTGACCATTATCACAACGTCTGATGTTAGTGGGTTCGCCAGTCACAGCAGTTTCTGCAATGCGGCTCGATGGCAGATTGTCGCGGCAAGCCGAGCCCGCGCTGCTTGCCCAATTGCAAACCATTTCATTGCTCGCCACATAGAGACGATCCTTATGGCAATACTTCGTGCTTGAACTCGCTGCGGCTAAATTTTCGCCAGTATTTGATTCGGTTGTGGCGCATGCGCCAAGCAATGTAACTAACGCGGCAGTACATATGCCAGCACTTACCATCTTTATATTTTTGTTCATGAGGATTCCTATTGAGTAATGTTGCGAGAGAAAACAGGTGCAACATTACTAATGTGTCTTGAACATTTGAAGCGCAAAGCGACGAATTACAGATTTTCAAGGCTCAAATGTTTTTAAACATGCATCAACTTATGCGGTGTTTTCTTATTGCGATTGGAACGCGTGAATGTGCCTGTGTGTGACAAAATATCGCAATGAATTGCGTATTCAGAAAATGCAATAGCAGCTTGTACTTGCGAGCAAAAATGCTTCAAGATGCCCATCGTTATTAGGTTTTATCTATTTGCTTATGTGGATTCTTTATATACTCGAGTGTGAATCCGGTGCGTATTACACGGGCATTACCACTGACCTTGAGCGCCGCTTTAATGAGCATCTTGCAGGTGTGGGTGCACGCTATACACGAGCGAATCCACCCACTCGTGTGATGGCGATTAAAGAATTTTCATCGCGCGCAGATGCGTCTCGTGCGGAGGCATTGGTGAAACGTTTGCCGAAGCAAAATAAAGTTGCGTATTTTATAAATTAGCGGCGGCTTGATAAATATTGGACACTAATATTTCCATCATGCGCGCGGGATTACCGAGCGGCGCAAACCCAAACTGAGAATAGAGACCGTGAGCATCTTTCGTGCCCAGCATAAATCGCCGCAGGCCTTGCAGGTCAGCATGAGATTGAATCGTCGCTAATAGCCATTTTGATAAGCCAATGCCGCGATGCGCGTCCAAAATATAAACATCACATAAATACGCGAAGGTCGCCTTATCGGTCACCACGCGGGCAAAACCGATTTGTGCATGCTCATAATAAACGCCGAAGCAAAGTGAATTTTCAATGGCACGTTCAACGCTTGATTGTGGAATGCCAGCCGACCAATAGCTTTGCACGAGATAGGCGTAAATAGCCGCAATATCAAGCTGCAATTTATCGTCAGAAATCGTATAGCCCGCAAGGGTGGCGTGTTTAATATTGTCTGTATAGGTCATTGGCGTAGCAATCCATTAAAAGCGCATGATAGAGTTCATGACAATATTATTACCGAGCTCTCTACATTACATGCTCGTAAAAGGAAAATAAAATGCGTCGCAATGTCTCAAACGTATTCAATCAAAACATTACAGTCCGTATGGTGGCAATCATTGCGCTATCTGGATTTTTATTTCATCTCCAATATCCGCTACAAGCCCAGCAATCCACTAATCGTGTCGAAGGTTTACGTGAAAATTCGCCGCGCTGGCATGTGCTGACGGGCGCAAAAATTATTGTCTCGCCTAGCCGCGTCATTGCGCGTGGCACATTAGTGATGCGCGATGGCCGCATTGTTAGTGTTGGGGATGCCGCAACGACCCCTGTGCCTGCGGGGGCTCGAGTATGGAATCTTGAAGGTCGTGTCTTGTATGCGGGCATGATTGATTTAGCGAGTCAGGTCGGCGTGCCGCAAGTCATGCGCCCTACTGCCGCTGCATTGCCGCCGTGGATGCGTGCAGGTGTAAGCGCACCAGTTGTCACGCCAATTGCATCTCGTGCCAGTATTGCCGCGCAAAACCGCGCGGTGCGTGCTGAACTTGATGTCGCCATGCAGCTTGATTGGCGCATGGATGAAGTCAAGGCCACACGCGAATTAGGCTTCACTAGCGTATTAGCGTCACCCGCAGTTGGCGTATTTCGCGGCCAAAGCGCACTCGTTAATTTAGCTGACAGCACGGACGCCAAATCGGTTGTGCTGCAAGCGCGCGTAGCGCAGCATCTGGCGAATGAAGCGAATGCTGGTTTTGGACAGGGCACTACTTACCCAGGCTCGATGATGGGTGCCATTGCCTTGATTCGACAAACACTTTATGACGCGCGTTGGCTAGCTAAAACAACACCAGAAAAAACAACCGAACGCGTCGAGGCCAATGCCGCATTAGACGCGCTACAAAATATGGTGACAAAAAAGCAGCCTGCTATCTACGTGGCAGAAAGCGAGCAAGATTATCGACGTATCGCCAATATTGGGGAAGAATTTAATCTACAAATTATTTTGCAGGGTAATGGTTATGAGTATCGTCGCGCCGCACAACTTAAGGCGCTAGGCATGCCGATTATTGTGCCGCTGAATTTCCCTAGCGTTCCTGAAATTGAAAATCCGGATCACGCCATCGATGTCTCACTCGATGCACTGCAACATTGGGATCAAGCACCGAGTAATTTGGCGGCCTTAAACAAAGCGGCGGTAGAATTTGCGATCACCACACATGGCCTGCGGGACATAAAAGAATTTTGGCCACAGTTGCGCTTTGCCGTTAAGCGCGGGCTCAGCCAAGAGGCTGCCTTAGCCGCACTCACCACCACGCCAGCCAAGCTCATTCGCGCTACTAATTTAGGCACACTTGACGTCGGTAAGCTTGCCAATGTGATGGTGACCACAGGAGACATATTTACCCAAGATAGCGCCGAAATTGACATGCTGTTTGTCGATGGTAAGCCGTATCTGACACCGGTGCATGATCGTTTCGATGCACGCGGCACGTGGCAAGTGAAGGCTGATAATAAAACGAGCGAGTGGAAAATTGTCGGCACGCGTCAACGTCCAACGTTGTCCCTCGATGGTGCCGCGTGCGATATCACGTTGCGCGGTAAACAACTGGTGGTGCAATTGCCTTGTGATAAGAATGCAGACAAGAATGCTGGCGAAAAGCAAACCGTTATTGCGAATGGCATCGGTGAAACTTTGCGTGGCAGCATAGAAAAGGCTGCTGCCACAATGGCTTGGTCTGCCACACGCGTCGCAAACTTTATCGAGCCACCGCTAAAACCAAAAATTGACGATCAGCCACCGCCACCTACTCAGCATTACCCTGCTGGTGCATTCGGCATTACGCCGCCGTCAGCACAATCGGTATTGATTAAAAATGCCATGCTCTGGACTAACGTTAACTATAATAAACCAGACCTAGCCGATATGTTGGTGCGCGATGGCAAGATTATTAATATTGGTAAAAATTTGACCCTCCCGGCGGGCTTCACCACCATTGATGCTAATGGCAAGCATGTCACGGCTGGCATCATTGACGCGCACTCGCACACTGCCGTGGTGGGTAATGTGAATGAAGCGACCAGCTCTATTACAGCTGAAGTCAGAATCGGTGATGTGATTGACGCGACTGACATCAATATTTATCGCCAGCTTGCCGGTGGTGTGACCGCGGCCAATATCTTGCACGGCTCGGCGAATACTATCGGCGGACAAAACCAAGTGATTAAATTTCGCTGGGGCAGTGATGCTGATGGGTTGAAATTTGTCGGCGCGATGCCGGGTATTAAATTTGCGCTCGGTGAGAATGTAAAGCAATCAGGTTGGGATGGCGTTGAGCGTGGTCTTAGCGCGCGCTACCCACAAACGCGCATGGGTGTGGAGCAAATATTGCGTGATGGTTTTCAATCAGCACAACAATATCGCCGTACTTGGGCGAATTACAAGTTAAACCCGACAAAATCAAACGAGCCGCGCCGTGATTTGCAGCTAGATACCTTGGTCGAAATTTTAGATAAAAAACGCATCGTACATATTCACTCGTATCGGGCGGATGAGATTTTGATGTTTGTGCGACTCGCGCAGGAGTTTGGTTTTAGTGTGGGTACATTCCAGCATGTGCTGGAAGGCTATAAAGTTGCGGATGCGATTGCTTCCATCGGTGCGGGCGCCTCCACTTTTTCAGACTGGTGGGCGTACAAGATGGAGGTCTATGACGCCATTCCAACTAACGCCGCCCTCATGCATCGCGCGGGTGTAGTGACGACCTTAAATTCAGACTCAAACGAACTTGCGCGGCGCTTAAACACGGAGGCCGCTAAAACAGTACGCTATGGTGGTATGAGTGAAACTGAGGCGTTAAAATTTGTCACGCTGAATGCCGCAAAACAATTACGTGTGGATGATCGTGTGGGTTCTCTTGAAATCGGCAAAGACGCTGATTTTGTCATTTGGAGTGCCAGCCCGCTATCTACTGCCGCACGTGCCGAATCAACCTGGATTGATGGCCGTAATTATTATGACCATGCCACTGATGCTGCTATGCGCCAAACAGCAGCAAAAGAGCGTGAACGACTTATTGCCAAAGCGATGCCGCTACGACTCGCAAGATTAAATATAGCTAGGCCATCGGCGGCAACCACAGCAGAGCCACCATCAGCACTAACCCCAACATTGCGCGACACGCTCGAATACATGGCGATGCAGCGCTGGATGCACGACGCTAAACAATTTCGGCATAGTTATTGGGACGGTGGTAGCTGGCATGAATGCACAGAGGACGCAAAATGAACAATCTTAAATTAGTGTGCCTAGCAATAACATCTATCGCTGTTATCAGCGCGCACGCCTCACCCAATATTCCGCCGCCCGCACAACGTGAGGCGATTTTGTTTACAGGTGCTACGTTGCATACGGTGACAGGCGAATCCATCGTCAATGGCCGCATGTTGGTCGAGCGAGGTCGTATCGTGGCTATCGGCAGTGCGGCAACGGCTGCCGATAAAGTGAATGCAACGGTAATTAACCTTGCGGGCAAACATATTTATCCTGGCTTAATTGCGGCCAATACCGCGTTAGGTTTAGTCGAAGTGCAGGCCGTGCGCGCCACAGTGGATTCCGCCGAGACAGGTTTACTCAATCCAAATACGCGCGCATTAGTGGCAGTGAATGCCGATAGCGAGTTAATACCTGTTGCGCGTGCTAATGGCGTGCTCGCGGCTCTCGCTGCACCGCGCCCTGGTGTATCGAGCCTGATTGCGGGTACATCAGCATTACTGCAGCTAGACGGCTGGACATGGGAAGACATGGGTTTAATTGCGGATGTTGGGCTGCATGTTGCATTGCCCTCCATGCGTACTAACGCGGCACTGTTTCCGAATTTGTCGCCCGCAAGACTGGACGAAATTGATCGCATGACACAACAACGATTAAAAACCTTGGAGGACGCCTTTGAAATGGCAAGCGCCTACGCCAAGGCCAAAGCAGCGGATGCTACTTTAGCCAAAGACGTGCGCTGGGAAGCGATGCTCAATGTCGTCACGCCAGGCACCAAACAGCGCCCCGTCTTTATCAACGCTGAGGAGTTGCCGCAAATTCGTTATGCGATTAATTTTGCGACGCGCTTTAATGTCAAGGTCGTCATCGTCGGCGGGCAAGATGCATGGCGTATTGCACCGCTGTTGCGCGAGGCAAATATTCCCGTCATCATCGGCGGCGTACATCGCTTACCAATACGACGCGGCGAAGATACCGACACCCCATTTCGTCTTGCCGCTAAATTACACGCAGCAGGTGTGAAGTTTGCGATAGCACGCAGTGGTAGTAATTTTGATGCGGCGATGGAACGTAGCTTGCCATTTGAAGCTGCCACTGCGATGGCACACGGACTACCGCGAGCAGAAGCCATTAAAGCCATTACCATTAGTGCCGCAGAAATATTAGGTGCGGCTGACAAGTTAGGCTCACTTGATGTTGGTAAGCTCGCTAACTTTTTTGTCACCGATGGCGACCCGCTCGATATACGTACCAAGGTTGAACGTATTTATATTCAAGGCCGTGATGTACCGTTGGAAGATAAACAAACGCGGCTCAACAATAAATACGAGCAAAAGTATCAACAACTTAATACGTCTAAAAAGTAAACGCCACCATGCAAGATTCCATCGCACAAAGTATTCAACTCGCTGTCGCACCCGTATTTATGTTGACGGCAGTAGCGGCGATGATTGGTGTGCTCGCCAACAGATTGGCGCGCATTATTGATCGAGGCCGCGTGCTAGAGGAAAAATTAGTTGCGTTAGAAAACCCCGATGCGCCGCATGAGAAGCATATTCATGATGAGCTGCAACTGTTACGGCGTCGTGGTCGCTTGGTGAATGGTGCGATGACGCTCCTCACACTCGCTGCCGCTCTCATCGGCGCGACCGTGTTGGAATTATTTTTAGTCGAAACCGCCACCGCCAAAACCCTTAGCCTAGTGCCGTGGACATTTATGAGCGGCGTAGTGTGCTTTGTAAGCGCGCTACTTTGTTTTTTAGTCGAGACGCTGCTCGCCGGTAGAGCGCTTAATTTTGGGCGACGTCGCAAGCATTGAATTATTCCAATTAATTATAGGGAACTTCTCAAAACCACTTGTCTTCCTGGCGAAGGCCGGGACGACAGTTTTTAAGGTTTTCAGAAGCCCCATATCAAAAGTCACCTATTGGTGTGCATTTCGCGGCAATATTGCTCTAAATTGCCCGCCAATAGGTGACTTTTGATATTTATTACGCTTCCGTATTTTTGTCGCGCGCACTGTCGTTTTTTATTCAAATTTCTCTCACGAAACCGTCACACATCTTCTTTGTAATGTCGTTTTACATTGGAGATAGTCATGGCAAATTCAGTTGATGATGGGCGTCGCAAATTTATCGTTAATTCGGGCTCAACGGCAGCAGCGGTCGCCATGACAGGCGCACTTACTGCGTGCTCAGGCTCTGGCGGCAATAACGATAGCGCATCTAATCGGCCACCTGAATTTAAATTCGGCGTTGCCAGTGGTGACCCGTTAGCGGACCGCGTTATTTTATGGACACACGCTAAATTTGCAGGTAGTAATGACAGTGTGCCACTGACTTGGCAGGTTGCTAGTGACAATAGTTTTACTAACATCGTTGCCAGCGGCGCATTAACCGCCACACAATTTACTGGCTTCACGGCAAAAGTTGACGTCACCGGATTAGCCCCAGGCGTCTCCTATTTTTATCGCTTCCGTGGCAATGGCGATGTGGTCTCAACCGTAGGAACTACACGCACGCTGCCAGCCGCAAGTGTTGCTGCTGTGAAATTTGCCGTGTTTTCCTGCTCACATTTTGCAGAAGGCTTTTTTAACGTCTATGACGCCGCCTCAAAGTCAGACGCGCAATACGCAATCCATCTTGGTGACTATATTTATGAATACGGTGCCGGTCCGACGCAATACGGTAATCGCGATGCCGCCGCACTCGGTCGCTTGCCAGTGCCTGCAAATGACATAGTTTTGCTCGCTGACTATCGTGCCCGCTATGCGCAATATCGTTCAGACCTAAATCTACAAGCACTGCACGCCAAGATGCCGTGGGTAACCGTTTGGGACGATCATGAAATCGCTAACGACGCCTACGTCAATGGCGCTGAAAATCACAACCCCGCCACGCAGGGCGATTGGAACGCGCGCAAGAATACAGCCGCATTTGTGTATCACGAGTGGATGCCGATACGCACACCAGATGCCAATAACTTGCTGAGAATTTATCGCTCGTTTAATTTTGGCAGTCTCTTTTCGCTGCACATGCTTGACACCCGCATCGAAGGGCGAGATCGTCAGTACGATAGTTTCGGTGACGCTGATGGTGGTGTGGGCCGCTATATCGCGGGCATTACGCCAAGCACGAACGGCACGCTACCCGACGCATCACGTCGCATGATGAGTGCCGAGCAACAAACGTGGCTCACCGCGCAAATGGCAGGCTCCGCCGCGACATGGCAATTTTTTGGTAATCAAGACATCATGGCGCGGATGTGGATTCCGTTTTCAGTTGCACAATTTTTCTCCGGTGCGAATGCGAATCCGCAGCTTGGTGGTGCCGCGATACAAACTTATCTCACTGCGAAAGCAACACGTGCCGCAGCAGGTGCCGCCGCCCTCACCCCCGCACAAAGTGCGTTGCTCAACCCAAGCACCAACCCACGCTTACCGTATAACCTCGACGCGTGGGATGGCTACCCCGCACAGCGCGAGGCAATATTACAAACAGTGCGCGCACAAAATAAACGCTTAGTCGTTTTATCGGGTGATTCACACAACGGCTGGTTTACTAACCTTACCACCTTTGCTGGGCAAAAAGTCGGCGTGGAATTTGCCACGCCAGGCGTGTCTTCAACTGGCTTTGAAGCTGCTGGCTTAGGCGGATTAGGCTCATCGCTTGACGGTAGCGCATTACAACCGCAACTTGGCAATGCCGCCATTGGCAATGGCCTAGGGTTAATTGATGACTTAAATTACGCCGATACCGTACGTCGCGGGTACTTACTCATAAACGTCACCGCGCAAAACGTGAGAACCGAATATGTGTACGTGAGCACGGTCAAATCAACGACCTACACCACCACTGTGGGTCGTACGATTACAGTGGAAGCTAGTGGCGCCGTAAGTTACGCGTAAGTGAAACGTGGCAGTAAAGATGAATAAATGCGGCTAACAACGGCGTGCTAAATAGCGCGTTCTGTTGTTAGTCGCATTCAATTCATCGGCGATTTCTTCCATTCGCACCGCATTTTCACCAATTTGTCTCAGCACGCTATCGGTTAAGTTTGTTGACGCTTAAAGTCACTACATCAACAACGCAGCAAACAACCAACCAGTAGCAAACACCACAACCGACAAAGGAAATGAAAATGAAAACCACCAACACATTCAACACAGATAACGCCGCCGCCACCGTACTTTTAACTTCACTTTTAGTGTTAATTACCGCAGCAGTCTTTACCAGCGCTAGGGCAGATGCGAAAGAAGTTTCATATCAAGCCGCACCACAGATTGAAACCATTGTTGTTACCGCGACGCGTTTGAAGTAATACAAAAATGGTTGTGGTGAGATTTAAATTGCGGCGCTGGATTTAATTTAGTGTTGCACAATAAAAAACGGCGAACTTAGGTTCGCCGTTTTTTTATGGAAGTCGCCTATTGGCGGGTAGTTTGATGGCAAAGCGGCTGAAGATAGCCGTGTATGCTTGTGTTTTGATTAGCGCTCAAAACCTGCCGTTCGTGCTGAGCAAGTTAATCACCCGTAGGGTGAAAGGCGACCCTAAGAAACAGGGGGAAGTGTTAGTCTTTGGGCGTTGCTATCGGACAAAAACCGATCATACACTGGTGCTAATGTGCCCGTTATCTGAGCTTGGTTGAGGCATCGTCGGCGAGTATGGTGAGTTGTCATTTGCAACCACGCGTTGCGCGTTTGCACTTAGGCAATATCCCGATTGAGAGATTGAATAATTTGACATGCCCACGTCCGAGAGTGACAACAACTCAAGGAGAACCATCGATGGCACAACGTGTAAAAGTTGAACACGTAAACGGCACAAGCATTGCGCCACTATCAATTAACCTATAAACGGCAGTCAACCTCATCTCTAAACACAACCCCCCTATACTGGGTGCGGGATTCCGAGTGTTTTACCACCACAGGAGGACTCACCAAATGGGTGAAGCCAAACGTCGTCAATTAGCCTTAGCGCAAGCC
>JANNWG010000075.1:0-37231 GCA_031414695.1 Burkholderiales bacterium | reverse complement strand
GCATTTCGATTAGCATTCATCTTGGTCGGCTCCTCGATTGGTGGGTGTTGTCTGGAAACGTCACCTTACCATTCGATGTGTGCCGACTGTTTTTTTATTTATATTCAATTACTTAGAGCTTAAGTAAGTGCCATTCGAGTCTGACCCCATTTTTGAGGCTTGCCTACCCTACGCTTGCTTATTCTGCAGCGCCATTTTTTTCAAAAGCCTTTCGAAAAAAACTGCCTCGTCTGCTAGGCCTAACTCGATGAATTTTGTCTTCTGTGCGTTGGCGAAGGCTCTGGTCTCAGCTTGGGGCCTCCCGGACAAGTACATCAATGCAGCGTATTTTTCAGGGTATCCGCCAAGGTTGGGAATAAATTCACGAATTTCGCTCATCAACGATTCGTATCCGACAAACTGCTTAAGGTAGGGCAAGCCATGGTCGACCAACAAACTCGCTAGCCGTTCAGCCTCTGGTCTTAAATCTTCGAGCGTCCTGAAGATAAATTCCGGTGTGCCAGCTGGCGTTGCCACGCCCAGCGCAAAACTTACTGTTGCGAATCTGCCTTCTTGGTAGCGCTCCAAGCTTAGTTCGCATACTAGCCGTTGGATTGGCTGACAATGCACGCCGATGTTTGGATTTATTCGAATGAAGTCATTATGCACACCACGGTTCAGTCCCACCCACGCCAAATTGTCAATGTCAATCCGGAATAATGGCGTGCCGTAACTAACTTTTGCGCCAACACGAGCTAGTTCAGCATGACAAATCGCCATCACCTCTTTTGCACTAACTCTAGTTTGATCCATCTTTTCTTACCGCCTGTCTGTCTTGAAAGAGTCTTTTTCAAAAATAACTGGTTTGCCCGGTGTAAATCCAGCTTCCTCAGCATTTCTACCAACTGGCGTTACAGGTCGTCCTGCTTCTATATCTGCCTTAAGTTTAGCTTGACCTTTACTCAGGGGCGCATCACCTGATTTCGTCTCGGTAATGCCGGTTGGCGTTTTTCCTTTTTCCCCGGTAACAAAATCCGGCCTAGCGCGAGTACCATCACTGGTTCTAAACGTCACTTGTTCGCCCCGCTTGGTTTCACCCAGCGCAGCCCTCGTCTCGGCTTCTGCTTCCTTTCCCTGCGTCTTAATCGCAGCAAATATATCTGCTTTTGAGGCGGGAGCTTCAGCTTTCTCACCTCCACCCAACTTTGCCTTTTCCGAACCTGTTGCGGCCTTCGCCTCTTTCGTCGCAGCGGCGTCAGCGCCTCTTTCCGCACTCTGTTTGACCGCATTCTGCTCGACCGACCTTGTGGCTGTGGCCGTAGCACGTGCAGCCTGTTCTGCTCCTTCCTTCGCCAGTTGCGTCGCCAGTTCGTGTTTGACCTCAGCCTTTATTATCTGCCGAATCGGCGCGGTAATCAGTGAGCCAACACCTAATGTTGCTCCATCAAAAACAGCAAACGTCGCATTCACCGCCGCCATGCCAAAGCGACCATCCCCAACGTTTTGTTTGAATTCAAGTATGGGGCCAACAACCGGAACGTAATCCGTCCACTCATATCCGGTTGGATCAACAAGATTCGTCGGATTATTCATCACATACGAATAACGGTTATAGCTCTGCCCATTCATCGGGTCTTGGAGGATTGGGTCAGCACTCATGAAGCGTGCGGTGAGCGGGTCGTAGATGCGTCCGTTCATGTGAACTAAGTCTAGGCCGTCGAGCATCTCGTGACCGGTGAAGCCTCGGTTGTCGGTTGCACCGTCGATGGTGTCGGGGGTGGGCGTTGCGCTGTTGCTGCCACCATCTGCGGTGGTGATCGGTGCGCCGTCCAAGGTGCGGCGCTTGCCCCATGCGTCGTAGGCTAACTTTTCTCGTAAGATGCCAGTGGATGTGCTCATGGCAACTGGGCTGCCGAGCCTATCAGTGTGCGTCCAGTTGAGTTCACTTACGTTGTTGTTCGGGTTGGCTGAGCCGCTTAGGTTGCGATCAATCTCGACACCGACGCCATGCGGCCAGTAGGTTTTGATGGTGGTCACGCCGGACTTGGTCTCAACTTCTTGTGCGCCGGCGTAGATGACGGTGGTGGTGGTGCTGCCTTCGGTCTTGATCTGACGTGTGCGCTGATGCTCCGGGCCGTAGGTGAATGTGGCGCTGGCGGCGGGGGTTGCGCTTGATCCTGTTCCGGTCGCGGCCTTGGCGACGCTGAGCGGCATATCAAAGCTCGTCCACGTCAGGCTGCGCCCTGCGCCATTGGCGAGGTTGCCGTTGTCGTCGTACGTGTAGCTGCCTGTGCCATAGACACCGCCAGTCACGCTTTGGATGGCGTTGGGGCGGATGGCGTTAGTACCATTTACACCTTGTTGCGGATAGACGATGCTGTTGGCTGTGCCTGCGCCCACACCAGTCTTTTGTGTGAGGTTGCCGACGGCATCGTAGGCGAATGTTTGTTGTGCCTGTCCGCTGACTTGGCTTTGGATGATGCGGTTCAATTCATCGTAGCCGAAGGTTTCGCTGTAGCCGGTCGTGTCCCAGTATTGGCTTCTTAGGCTAACGTTGCCTAGGACGTCATATTGGTAGTCTTCCTTCAGGCGAATGATGGGGTTGGTGTTGAGGCTGTCGGCGGTTTGTAGGCTGGCGCTCTTTAAGCAGTTGGCTTTTTTGTAATATCGCGCAGTTTGGTGAGGCCGTTGCCCAAGCGGGTGTCGGTTGCGTTGCGTTGGGCGTCTTGTTGGCGGATTTGCCAGAGGATTAAGCTGCCACGTTGCAACTGGCTTCCCACCTCGCGCCCTGCATGGCGCTCGGATTCGTCGGGCGCGAAGCAGTGCTTCGCGAAACCCCCGCCTCTTCCCAAGTTATTGTAGCGATGGCGGGCACAAACAAGATAGCAGCCAAACGCGCTGCAAGGCATAATCACGTTTGCATTAGCAACTATTTTTGAAGGAAATCCAAATGACCACAATTGAGTTGGCCTTGATCCAGAAGCTAGAGAAGCTGCCCACACGGCGACTTGCAGAGGTTGAAGATTTTGTAGAGTTTCTCGCGGCGCGCGAAGCGCGTAATGTCGCGGGTACACAATTGGGCGAGTCGCTCGCGAGGCTCGATGCAGCAAACTTAGCGCCCGTTACTGATGAGGAAATCGAGGCTGAGATTAAAGCCGCACGTGCTGAGCGTCATGTACGGCAAGCTTAATGCGCGTTGTGCTCGATACAAATACGTTGGTGTCGGCGATGCTCTCGCCAAACGGGCCGCCACGACGCTTGGTCAATGCCGCGCGCGATCAAGTTTTTGAGTTGTGTAGCAGCCCCATACTAATGGCTGAGTTGCTTGATGTGCTGTCACACGAGAAATTTGCGCAACGCTTCAAGGTCGCAGATGTAACCCCGCTGAATATCGTAAAGGACATCCGTCGCATGGCATACATGGTCGCGCCAACGAATGTGCCACGTGTAATCACACGAGATGCGGACGACGATCATGTCCTAGCCTGTGCTGTGGCGAGTCATTCCGACTTGATTGTCTCAGGAGATAAAGATTTGCACACGCTCGGCGGACGCTACCATGGCATCCTTATTGTGCGGCCAGCCGAGGCTATCGCCTTAGTAGGAGCGGCATAATGAAGTCTTTCGCTAAGGCTCCATTTGCAAACAGCGTTGGCGGGCTTGGCGGATGGTGGTTCGGTTGATGATGTTGCTCATGGGGGCGTCATCAATGTGGTTGAGGCATTATTAACTTACTAGCATTGGCGGGCATTTTGAGGCCGATTTAGTGTCTTTGGCGCACGTTTACCGTTTTGCTATTCCTCAATCACCATAATTTCGACGTAACCATTCCACGCCAGAAACACGAAGCCGTGCAGCAAGCTGGTGCGAGAGGTTAGACATTATTTTTACTGCCAAGACGGGATGCTTGAGTTTCAGCTCATCTAGCTGTGCCGGATTCATTGAGTAAAGGAAAACGTCGCGCTTGGCGTAGGCATCAGCGGAACGCGCTTTACTTTCGAGCAGCGCCATTTCGCCAAATGCCATCCCGGGGCCGAAGGTCGCAAGACGACGAGAACGATTTGTGCCTGGCACTTTGAGTTTAATGCTCACCTCTCCTTTGACGATAACAAATAGCCGGTTTCCAACTTCTCCTTCACTAAAAATCAACGTTCCCCGTGCCATTTCTTCACGAGTCAACATGCCGTAGAGAACTTGTAATTCGACCTCGGTGAGGCCAGCGAACAACTCGGCGCGAGACACCGCATGTACTCCACACCGCGCTACCATGATGCGCGCCAACTCATCGTCAAACTTTGTTGCTATATCTTGATAAAGCGCTTCAGCTTCTTCCCAACGACCTTCGGCATAATGTGCGAAAGCCGCCTCGGTCGCAGCACACAAAGCTTGTTCCCGTGGCGTTGCAGCCACTTCTTCGTCAGCATCACGTATGCCGAGTAGTTCATAAATGAGGAACTCGCCTTTTCTGCCTTTCACAGCGGCCATATCCATCGGCCGTAACCATAGTCTTTCGCCAGACTCCTTGAATACGGCGTTACTGACACAAATACTGGTGCCGTAATCCTTGTTGATGCCCTCAAGTCTCGAAGCGATGTTGACGCCATCTCCCATCACCGTATAGCTGAGCCGCTCCATTGAGCCAATATTACCCACCAATACTTGATCAGAATGGATGCCGATTCGCACGGTCAGAGGGCCCTTTCCGGTTTCAGCTAGTCGTGCATTGAGCAGTGCCATCCTGCGCTGCGACCTTACCGCTGCCACGCAAGCGCGATAAGAGTGATCGGCGATCATCACGGGTGCACCCCAGAACGCCATCACCGCGTCACCAATAAACTTATCAATCGTGCCCCGCTCCTCCTTGACAGCAAATGTCACCAGTTCAAGATAAGCTGAAACGGTCTCAAGCAGCTCTCGTGTAGGCGTCACTTCAGCGATTGTAGAAAATCCTTTCAGGTCAGTGAAAAACATCGTTAGATACTGGCTCTGCCCGCCAGGTGCGAGTGGCGTCCCGCTTTTAACCAAGTCACTCACTAACTCCCTCGGAACATAGGCACCAAAGCCAGTGATCGCCGTTTTTAATTTCTGTGTGGCGTCAATCAGTGAACTGATTTCTCGCACGCGAGAGGACAGCTTGAGATTAGACGAAATTTGAAACTTGAATACCTGATTGATCTCGTCAACAAGCACTTCCAGAGGACGTGACAAGCGTTTCGAGACGAAATAGGTCAGCAAAATAGCAAGTAGTAACATCGCGCCACCAAATAGCATGATGTTGCGATTGTTTGCGTCGATTTCTCCGACAAAATCCGCAACCGGCGTGATCACCACCACTTCCCACGGCTTGTTCAATGTCGACGGAAGTGGCGTAAAAAGCGCAATGTATTCTTCCTTGTCGTCGCCTGCGGTGAAGTAAAAATTGTCAGACTTTCGTTTCTCCCTTTCGAAAGCAGCCGTCCTAATAACTGCGCTATCCATATCAGGCAGCTTCTTCTGCGACATCTCAGAGTTTTTGCTATATGCCAGCGCAAAATTGGGGTGTGCAACTACGTTGTTGAGTTTGTCAATGATGATGGTGACGCTACCAGGGCTCACAGTCTTTGCGACAAGGAACTCGGAAATGCGTTTCAAACGCAGATTTGCAGCAACTGCGCCGAAAAATTTTTGATCCTTGATAATAGAAGCAGAAATGGACAGACCGGGCTCCCCCGTGCTTCTGATCATGTACGGATCCGCGATGAGGATCGCGTTCGGGTCACCGAGGGTTCCTCGCGCTACTGCTTTCGTAAAAAAATTTGCGCCTCGTGGGTCATAGGTCGCAGCAACGGCACTTTTCTCACCGACTGGGTTTCCCCAGTCCTTCAAAAAGATATACGTATCGAGCGCCTTTTCATTTTTGGATCTGTCAATAAAGCGGTTGAAGTACTTCGACCCTTCTGGCGTTACGTGTCCGGCGATCTGAATTGCCGGGTTGATTTGTCCAGCCTGCCGGAAAGTGCCGTCAGCCAAACCGATGTAATAGCTGGTGATGTCAGGATTGTTCTGTATGGCACGAACTAGAATCTGTGCAGACTTATCGGCGCGAAAAAAATCAGGATCGACAGAGGAGAGCTGCGCAGTAGATCGAACCGCGTCGGCGATGGGCTCAATAAACGCGGTGATATTTTTCATCGTTTCATCGCGGGCACTATCCATGGACTTGGCGGCCTCACGCTTTGCCAACGCGATATTGCTTTGGTAGGTGAAAAAGATCAGTCCTGAAAAGAGTGGGACGATCAGCAGCAGAAACAGCGCACTGATGGTCACGTGAAGTGTCAGGCTTGGTGATTTTTTTTCCATGTGAGTACGCCTTTTTTTCAAGTCTTTTCGAGCCGATCTTTTTTTCGCGCTGGCCGATTTATCGCTAATAGCAAGGAGAACCGCTGTAGGTTTACTTGAAAGTCTCAACCTAAAAAACGGACAAAATCAAAAATAAATAGTGTTCAAAGCGGTTGAAACTCAAATCTTATATTCGAAGTTGCCACTGCACTTCCTCCCTGCAACACCTATTGCGGCGTCTGCAAAAACCGCCTGTTTGAGCAATGACCCGTTTGAATAATGCAGATGGTAGAGAAAAATACGAGCCATGCTGCCCACTCAGCAACTTCTCGCCTAATGGGCTTCATCCAGCGACTAGAAGTGAGTCTAACAGCATCCGCATGCTGAGCTTGACGTGAAACTGTATCCACAACATAGCCGATGGAAGCATATTCCAATGGTCAAAGTTTCAGTCACCGTGTAGTATCACTATAATGCTGAAATTAAAAAAAAGTTCAAAAAATAATCGCGTACTGCATCTGATATGACTGATAGCCTTACACTATTTGCAAACGACAATTCAGAGCTGCGCCAGTGAGCGGCACTTTGAGTATCCGGCCACAACCGACTTCTTCGTCGGCGATTGCGCGCGTGAGCAAGATCGCCGTAGCCATCATAGCCGTCATGATTTTTTCTGTCGGCGTACTCTCTGTCATGGCGCTGGAAAAATTCAAAGGCACACTTAAGGACTTAACCGAGTCAAGAATCGGTGTGATTGCATTTGACGTACAGGACAACATCGAACAGGGGTTGGCATTAGGCATCAATCTGCCGTCGCTGCAAAACGTGCAGGAGACCATCCGCCGCGCACATGCCCGAGATGCGAAAATCACAGCAATTTATGTGATCGGCCGTCAAGGAGAAACCCTCTATCGCATCCCCGAAACAGCAGTGCAGTTAAATGACGTCGCAGTCGAACAATTCCGCAAACTGAGCGAGAAGGACGGCTTGTCGAGCCTACGGGATGTTAACTCGCTCAATGTTGTATTGCCGCTGCAGAATAGCTTTTCGCAAACACAAGGTATTCTCATCATTCAATACGATGCCTCAAGTCTCGACGAACGCTACTTAGCTTTTCGCGCGATCTTTCTAAAGCAAGTCATATTTTTCCTTATTGGTGGTGCCGCAGTTGCAACGATTGCGATCTGGGTATTGCTGAGAAAATATGATGTGATGGATGCTGTTCTTGCGCATTCGTTTGCGTCTAGTACAAAAGCGGAATCAGGCAACGACAGTTTTCGCCAAGATGGACTCGCCGACTTCAAGGCGAAGGAGCGTGAAGCGCTTTCAGATATGGCGGCAGCAGAGATAGTGGTTTCGCGCAAATGAGTACAGCATCCCTGCGCGCTCTTGATCGCTACCGCTACTTGCTCATCGGATGGATGCTGGCAATTGTCCTCGGTACGTTAACCCTTTTTTCATACCAGACATCGACTGTTTTCCTTGACATGCTGCGACCTGATTTTGAGGCTAAGGCAATTCTTATTTCAGATACTATTGCAGGGCAATTTTTGCGCGCATCTGACAATCGTATCGAGATCAAGGATTTACGAGGTCTACCGGCCTACTTTGAAGATGCCATCAATGACCATCCAGAGGTCGCTTACGCACTCGTTTCAATGCCTGATAGCGGTAAGCTGATCGCGTCGAGCAAGTTTGAAATGGACGCGAGAATCTCGCCAGAATTGAGAGCGCATGTACTAGCAAAGCAGGGTACTGCTAGATCATCAACTTTTCGCAACATTGTCGATGTCACTACACCGCTACAGAATCTGGGTGGAACTGTACTGCTACATGTCGGTGTTGATGAAAGGTATATCCAGACGCGCTTGATGGAAATCAAATTCGATTTGTTTATCACCCTGTTTGTATCCATCGTGATTGCGTTGGAAGTATTGTTCTTTGTGGTGCTACTCACGCTCGATCGGCAGAGTCGGGATATACATGGTTTGATAGAAGCTGTACGCGCCGGTGTTTTTCCGTTGGTCACTCCGGAGAGCAGAGCTGGCGTCGTCAGCCCGCTCACGCGCGCGCTGCAAAGTGCGATTTTTGCAGTCAATGAGCGCTACAGTGCCCTCTTGCAGCATAGTGCAGCAGCGAATCTCAGCACGGAGCCGCAAAGACTGCTGCGAAAAATGCTCGCAAGCATCGACGAGAGATTTCAGTTTTCTTCGGTCCGCAAGTCGATGGAGGCGGATTCGACCATCATCAAGGCGATTCGTCTGCCGATGTTCATTTTCTTTTTTTCGACCGATTTATCGCGTCCGTTCTGGCCGATTTTTGTAGGCAGTTTTCCGCCACCTGCAACAGGCCTCGATCCGAGCTTCTTGATGGCGCTACCAATGGCTATGTGGGCATTAACCATGATGCTCGTTACACCGTTTGGCCCGCGTTTGATACGCAACCTCGGTGTGCGAAATTGCTTGCTCGGGGGAATGGTGCCTGCCGCCATAGGTACGCTGATGTGCGGGTTCGCAAGCGGTTATTTCGAGCTCGTATGGTGGCGATGCGTCACTGCTGCTGGTTTTGGTCTGGTTAGTGTTACGGGCATTTTGTCTGTCACGATGGCAGCCGTGTCTGGTCGTGGCGCCCGCAGTGCTGCGGTATTCATCGGGGCGCAAACTGCCGCAGGCATCTGTGGTACGGCGTTGGGCGGTATTTTGGCAGACCGTCTTGGCTATGCTGGGACGCTAGCTGTCTCCGCCACAGTTATTGCCCTCAACTGCTTGCTGGTCGCATGCGTTGTTACGAAGGGTTCATTCGCGCTAGGAACCAGAAGTAGCGGCGAAGAGGAAGGAAGCTTTGCCAGCTACATGAAAGTGCTCAGGCGCTGGAATTTTGCGCTGTTTGTTCCCCTCGCAGCGTTGCCCCCGCGAATTGTACTAACCGGCTTCATGCTATTCATGACGCCCGTCGTGTTGCATAACCTTGAATATAGCGACGCGGCGGTCGGGCGTTTCATGATGTGCTTTTTCATTTGCAATTTACTATTCACGCCGCTGGTTGCACGCGCGCTAGATAGATACAACTGTCATCGCACTTTCTTGATGGCGGGCACCTTGTTATTGGGTTGCGCCGTGCTGCTGTTTTCTTATTCCACCTTGCTCGTGACTCTGATCGCATCGATGATTCTTGCGGGTCTTGGCATGGCCTTAACGACTACCTCCCTTGTTTCAATCATCCCGATACAATTTGCGCGCGAATGTGCCGAGGAGGGCCTAGGGACTGTGACATCGCTTTTGCGCGTGGTTGAACGCGTCGGCAGTATAGTAGGCCCGCTTTTCGTGGCGTTTTTAATCAAGGCCGCAGGCTATCGCGAAGGCGCCATGATTTTGGGCGCCATATTGGCGCTACTAGCCTTTGGCCTTGCGGCATATTTTTATTTGACACGTCACTCAACGAAAAGCATGGTACCGCAATGAGCGACCTCAATGCCCAACTATTGCGTCTGAGCCCCGACGAAAAGCAAGCGCTGAAAGTGGTTTTCCTTGCAAGGCAGGCGCCACTGACCTCGGATGGCCCAAGGCCTGAATTGCATGATCAATATGGCGTGGAGCCCCGTTATAACTACGAGATTTTTTCGATTCTAAAGAATCTGGGGCTCGATTGCGTACCGTGCAGATCGCTGGATCACTTTGCAGATTTGATGCATGACAATAATTTCATATTCACATTGTTCAATCGTGCTGGTTTTCGCAATGGTGAAATTTTTGTTTCATTACAATGCGAAAAGTTCGGCATACCCTACCTTGGCGCACCACCAAATGTCCGAGCTCTCGCCGAGGACAAAAGTTTTGCCAAGCATCTTGCTCGCTCAGTCGGCCTCAAAACAGCACCATGGAAGACGTATGGATTCGAGTCGCCCTTGACACCCCCAGAATTCGCTGGTCCGTATTTTATAAAGCCGCGCTTTGGTGCAGCTTCAGAGAGCATTGGACTTGATTCAATTCAAGACGATTGGCGCGTAGTCAAAACCAAGATAGAAGGATTGCTGACGCAAGGCAAGGACGCGATTGTTGAGCAATGCATCGACGGAACTGATTTGACCGTGCCGGTACTCGGCGGAGTCGAACCCATTGTCCTTGGTGTGATAGAAGAGGTATCCGATTTGCCTTCAGGTATTGCCACCTACCGTCAAAAGCGTTTGCTAGATAAAGGGCGATTTCGACGTATTGTTGACGATACTCAAGTAACAAAAGAAGTCGTAACCGGCGTCAAGCGGCTCTGCGCAGAAGTAAACCCATTTGATTATCTGCGCGCCGATTTTCGCTTGTGCAAAGAGACGCAAAACGCTTACTTTCTAGAGTTCAATATCGGCTGCAATCTCGGTAGCCACGCCGGCATCATGTTTGCGGCAACGCATCAGGGTATCGAGCAGCAGCGTCTTATCGAACACATTCTTGCTTACAGCCTACGAAGGCAAAGCAGCAGTTTTTCAAGCGTCATCGAACGCCGATTGGCCACAGCATGAGCGATCCTAAGCTACCTAACAAGACGAGCCGTAGGATGATGTTGCAGACTTGTGCGACGATTCCGTTACTGCTGCACGGTAGTGGCGTCCTTGCAGCGCAAGGGAAAGTTTCGCGCAAGAAATTCAAGATTTTCGTTGTAGTCCATCGTGAAGGCACAAAAGCCGATGAAGGCTTTATGGACTATCTAAAAAACGCAGGCTTGAATATCGAATTCGTGATCCGAAACGTCAATACCGATTACAAGTTGCTGCCTGGTATTGTTGCGGAGATCAGAGAGCAGAAGCCGGATCTGGTTTACACACAGAGCACGGAAGTAACTTTGGGTATAGCTGGCCCGGATGTGGAGCCCAATCCTAGTAAATTCATCCGCGATATTCCCGTAGTTTTTTCGATGGTAGGCGACCCGCTCGGATCAAAGCTCGTGAAGAAACTCGAAGAACCGGGGCGAAATTTGACGGGCGCAATACACATTGTCGAGCTACCGGTGCAACTGAAGGCGATGCAAAGCTATATGTCCTTCAAACGTCTTGGCATTCTCTATACGCCAAATGAAAAAGCGCAGGTCAGACGATTTGATCAACTCAAGAAACTCATTGCACCGGAGAAAATTGAGCTGGTCGCCGCTGATCCGCTGGGGCCAGATAAAAATCCACAGATAGAACAGCTTATTCCGATGCTGGATCGGATGGTTGCGCTGAAGCCCGATCTCGTTTACATCCCGCCGGTGAATTTTTTTGGTAAGAATGAAGAATTGTTGATGCAAGAAATTCTCAAGCGAAAGTTGCCCACATTTTGCGCGACTGAAGGGCTTATTGAAAAAGGCGGCTTGATGGGTTTGGTTGCACCACTTTTTAACGTGGGGGCATTGGCCGGTTCCAAGGCTGAGCAGATCTTGCTAGGAAAAACAACCGCCCATAAGACGCCGATTCAGGTACTGTCGAAGTTTTCTTTCATTGTCAACATGCCGACCGCACGCGAACTAAACCTGTATCCACCGATGCAAGTTTTGCGCTTCGCCAAAATAGTTTAAATCTGAAAAAAGATTCGCTGCATATTGGCGCAACGCCACACTTAAGACTTGTTCCAATGCTGTTCGGATAGTCTGAAAAACGCCGTTTGCCCTGAGGTATCGATGTGCTCTTTGATCGATGAGCCATTCGATACCTCAGGGCGAAGGTGGATCGCCCAAAACTCAGACTTGTCTATTGGCGGGCGAATTGCAGCAAATATGCTTGTAAACGCCCGCCGATATTAGTGTTTACTAAAAACACTTACCGACTATGCTGAAGGCTTAAACACCAACGCCACGCCGTTATTACACCAGCGTTCATTGGTTGGTTGTGGTCCGTCTTTGAATATATGGCCGTGATGCCCACCGCATTTTGCGCAGTGATATTCGGTGCGCGGATAGATGAGTTTGAAATCGGTTTTTTTGTTAAATGCACCTGGCAAGGTGGTGAAAAAACTTGGCCAGCCAGAGCCACTTTCGTATTTCATTTCCGACGTAAATACGGGGTGATCGCAGCCCGCGCAATGAAAGACGCCTTTACGTTTTTCGTCGTTAAGTGGGCTGGTGTAAGCACGCTCGGTGTCATCATCACGCAGGACTGAATATTGTTTTGGCGAGAGGCGTTTTTTCCATTCCGCCGCAGGAAGTTCAAGCTTTTCAATTTTTGGTGCGGCAGCACTGGCTTGGCTGAGTGCAACCTTGACGGACGCAGGGTCAGGCGCAATGGGGCCGCTACGTTGAGCAAATACGTCTTTGAACATGGTGAATCCTCCGGCGGCGCCGATAAGTTGGGTAATAAATTTACGTCGTTTCATGGGAACTTCCGTGATTTGAATGTGATTTACTTAGCTAGTAAATATTTTACGTTAACGCTTCACTATTGGATGCGGCTTACGCTGATTTGCACGCATTTGCGCCCAAGCTTCCGCGCTGAATTCCGTCGTCGGCAATACCATCCAATTGCCATTTACCGTTTCGAGTAACCAGAAACGGTTTCGTTCGGCGACGCGGCGAAAGTTTTGCCATGGCATCTTAAATGACTTTTCACCGGCCTCGCCACCAATACCTGCATCATCTAGCGTAAGCCAAGTGCCGACCGCATAGTCTCTAGCAAATTTATCGAGTGATTCTTTGGCCGACCAAGTCACGATGACTGCTAAAAATAATACCGTGGCCGCAAATACATACAGCACCACGCAAATCATCCCATCGCAACCACGCCACGCTAGGTAGGCAATCATAAAACCGATCATCGCGGTAATGCGTAATCCGCGCAAGCCAAATTTTTCAGCCATAACCGCAAACACGGCGCGCGTGGAAAACCCTTTTGGCAGCACTAAAGCAATACGCGCAGCGGGTAGTGCTTGATCACTCACGCTCACGCTAAATGGCGCCGCCTGTGCCACCAACAGTCAACCCTTCAATCCGCAAGGTCGGCTGCCCCACGCCAACCGGTACACTTTGTCCCTCTTTACCGCACACGCCTACGCCAGAATCAAGCTTCATATCATTGCCGATCATCGACACTTGTTTAAGTGACTCAATGCCATTACCGATCAAGGTCGCACCGACTACGGGGTAGCTGATTTTGCCGTTTTCAATCACGTAAGCTTCAGACGCGGAAAATACAAATTTACCGCTGGTGGTATCCACTTGCCCGCCACCAAAGTTAGCCGCGTATAGCCCGTGTTTCACACTCGCGATAATTTCTTCCGCTGATTTATCACCATTGAGCATGTAAGTGTTAGTCATGCGCGGCATTGGGATGTGCGCATACGATTCGCGGCGTGCATTGCCGGTGACGGCAGTATTCATCAAGCGCGCGTTCATAGTGTCTTGCATATAGCCTTTGAGAATGCCGTCTTCAATGAGCACATTCTTTTGCGTCACATTGCCTTCGTCGTCCATATTGAGTGAGCCACGGCGATCTGGCAGGGTACCGTCATCAATCACGGTGACACCTTTAGCGGCAATTTGCTCGCCAATTTTGCCTGCAAACACGGAGCTACCTTTACGATTAAAGTCGCCCTCTAAACTATGGCCAACGGCTTCGTGCAACAAGATACCAGGCCAGCCCGCGCCAAGTACCACGGTCATCGCACCCGCCGGAGAAGGCTTGGCGTCAAGGTTAATTAACGCTTCACGCACGCCGTGCTTCGCTATCGTTTCAAGGACCTCATCGGTAAAGTAGGCGTAGTCATAGCGACCTCCTCCGCCAGTGTGACCCTGCTCACGGCGACCGTTTTGTTCCGCAATCACTGTTAAGCCTATATGCACCAGTGGGCGCACATCTGCCGCGATGACGCCATCATGGCGTGCAACTAACACCACCTCATATTCGCCAGAGAGCCTCGCCATCACTTCTTTAACACGCGGGTCAATGGCGCGTGCCATTTTTTCGACGCGCTCTAAGATGCGTACTTTTTCGGCATCCGAAAAGCCTGAAACAGGATCAAGCGGTTGATAAAGATTGTGTCCGGTTTTTTCAAACGTTTTATTGACCTTACCCGCGCTGGCATTGCTACCGGCACGCGCGATGCTGCGAGTGGCATGTGCCGCGTCTTTTAAGCTCGCCATACCGATATCATCAGAATACGCAAACGCGGTTTTTTCGCCTGATACCACGCGCACACCAACGCCTTGGTCGATATTAAAACTACCCGATTTCACGCGGCCTTCTTCGAGCGACCAGCCCTCTGATCGCGCGTACTGAAAATACAAATCAGCGTAATCCGCATCGTGCGTCATGATTTCAGCGAAGACGGATTCGAGTGACGCATCGGTCAAGTTGTATGGGGTAAGTAAAGTGGAACGGGCTACGTCAATGAGGCGTTGGGTCATGGTTTTTAGTTGGGCGTTAAGTGTTTAGCGTTGCGTATTTAGCGTCTGGGATTATGGAGTGGGTCAAATGTTTTTTAGTGTGCGATGCGAAAGTGCGGGCAAACTTTTACGCACGGTCTGTTGATAATGGGGGTTGATCCCCGCAATCACAACCCCTGAGCCGCGCGGCAACCTATCGAGCACCATGCCCCACGGGTCAACGATCATTGAGTCGCCATGTGTTTCACGGCCATTCACGTGATAGCCGCCCTGCGCAGGCGCGATCACATAGGCGAGTGACTCAATGGCGCGCGCGCGAACCAAAGTTTCCCAGTGCGCCTTGCCGGTCGTTGCCGTAAAAGCCGATGGCACCACAATAATATCGACATTGCCCATCGCCCGATAAAGCTCAGGGAATCGCAGGTCATAACAAATAGATAAACCAATGCGGCCATACGGAGACTCAACCACCTTGACTGCATCGCCCGCCTCAATGGTATTGGACTCATTAAATTGCTCTTGGCCTATTGCCATACTGAACAAATGTATTTTGTCGTAGCGCGCCACGCGCGCGCCAGTTTTGTCATAGACCAAACAAGAATTACGCACCTTACCAGCAATGGGTGAGACAAGTGGCACACCTGCGCCAATTAACCAGAGGCGATGTTTCGCCGCAAGCTGCGACATCCAGCGCTGAATTTCACCATCGTCATCTTGCTCGGCAATCGCAACTTTATCAGTGTCACGCATACCCATTACCGCGAAGTATTCGGGCAGCACCACAATCCGCGCACCGGTACTTGCGGCTAATGTCACCAGCCGCGTAGCTTCCTCTAAATTCGCTTTGACCTGCGGGCCAGAGGCCATCTGAATGGCGGCAACGCGATAAAACGTTTGCGTCGATTGCTGCGCTTTAGCGAGCTCATCCGGTAGTGATGGAGAATTTTTAGTGAGAATCATTTTTTTAGTCTTATGTATTATTCGCGTGACCGTTATTTAATTCGGCTTTTTATTCGTTTCGGCAGCTGGTGTTGCAACGCTTGGCGCTGTCGAAGGTGCAATCACTCTACCAGTGCGTTCCACAATCGGATCATCCCATTTGCCTGTCACACTATATTGCACCGATAGTATCTTCTCAATGGGCGACTTCAGCACTTCACCGCCTAGCAGCACACCGAGGCCAACCAATGGGTTGACCAATACCGCCGTTCCCACGGCAACCACACCACTCAATTTTGGTGCGACGGTTAAGGTAAGATTTTGCCGCTCGGTCGATAGCGACACTTCGCCTGACATTCGTACTGTGGCGGCTGGGCCTGCTATTTCAAACTTTTTTGCGAAAATAACGCCATTGGTAATCGTATGCTCGCCGACGATATTGTCGAAGGCAAAGCCCTCGCTAAATAAATCACGGAAATCAAAGGTGAGGCGACGCGGAATTGATTGCAAACTGATTAGCCCTAAGAGCTTGCCAGCACCCGCCTCAATCTTGGCAAACTGACCGCGTTCCGCATTGATCTTAAATTCCCCCGCAAGGCTGGCTAATTGAAACTGATAGGTGTGGCCAGGCCAGCTTAATTTACCTTCCAAGCTACCTCGTCCACCGCGCATATGATCGCCAAATCCAAATTGGTTAAATAGCGCATTCAAATTATTGCTATCCAGCTTGACATTCATCGTCGTAAGTGACTTAACCGCACCTGCACTCGGCGCGGCAAAGGGGTCGCCAAAGCGCTGCCATATCCCGTCCATCTCTATTTTGACGTGGCCGTTGGAGATATTGAGCTTATCAATTTTCCAATTGTCCACCTGCGGGGTCGCATTGAGCTCAAGCTTGCCTAGCCATTTTTCTTTGAAGGTAAATTCATCAGCGACAATATCGAGCGCTGGTAGATCGCCCTCGTTTTGTTTTAATTCGGCAATGGAGGTTGTTGGCGTAGCTGAAGCAGGCTCATCAACTAACACTAATTTTTTTAAGCGCGCTCTTACCGCACCGCGTTCATTAAACGCCGAAGCACGCCACGTAAAGTCGCCCTCAATCTCACGGCTCGCCACCGACATCGCCCACGTTTCAGCGGTACGTCGGCCTTTGATTTTGAGTTGATCAAATGGACGACCGTAGGCAACAAGACGTCCAAAATTAAAATCCACACCAGTGATGCCGCCATTGTTGTCAGCAGTCGCAGATGCCGCGCCACTCGTCACAGGCGGCGAAAAATTAGCAATCGCTTTTAACCATTGATCAAAATCGAGTTGCTTTATGGTGCCTGCAATCCAAATACCTTCGGGTATGACAGTATCAGATGCAACTTCGCCAACCATTGCTACACCGCCAACAAAAGAGGAAACACCTGCAACGTCAAATTTGCGTTGAAAGCGTGCATCTATACGCGTTGGCGCATCATCTGTAGCAGCACCCAATGCAATATTACCCAATAGGCCTAACCGAATTTTTTCGCTTACAGCACCAAGATTGGTAAAGGTTAATTTTAATCGGCGCGCTTCATCGGCACGCTTGGTCAATGGATATGGCAAGGTGGATGTCACCCCAAGCATCGGCGCATCGACGGTAATATCAACCCCGCTCGCCTTCGCCAAAATACGCCCCGTCACATCCGTTTGCCCGCTCAACTGTTGCGGCATCGTAAATGGCAATAAATTTCCTAGCTTCTGAATATCAACGCGACCAGCAAAGTCTGTGGCGACACCCGTGTCCCCGCCGCCACTGATATTGATCGCAAGCGGATTGTTATAGGCCACACCCGCAAGCGCATTACTTTTAACGCCAGCCTCACTAAACTGAATATTGCCATTCAGATTTGTGATCACGGGCCCTACGACGGGTCTTGCCGTGCCCTTAGTTAGTGCGTAGTTACCTTTAATACGAAATTTGAGCCCTTTAGGATCGGCTGACTCCGCAGGTGTTAAGCCAAGTGGTATTGCCATATCAACGCGTAACTTGCCCGCGCCTTCGATGGCAACGGATTTGGTAAACGCACCTATACCGTCTATCAAAGGGCTGTCGCGAAAAAATTTGCTGACGTCTTCTGCGCGTGCATCAGCTTCACCGCCAATATTGAGCAAATATGGCGTGATAAACGTGTCGGCTATCGACAAATTAGCATTACGAATACGCGCACCAACGGTTTCGGCTGATGCGATGGTGGCGCGAATGGCGGTATTTTCAAATACCAACTCGCCGTTAATGGTATTGACTTGCGGCCAGCCTTCGGCATAGCGAAAGGCGACATTTTTAAGCGCGGCTTTTGCGCTAAATTGCCCGCCTTTGCCTTGATGGAACGGGAAATCGTAAATACGCCCCTTCACCAAAAAATCCGCTGATTCCACCACGCCATCACGCGCGGCCCATCCAATATATTCGCGCGTTTTTGAGAGCCCATTTGGCAAATAGTCCCCCACGCGCGCCACTTTAATTTGACTAAATTTACCCTTAATATCTACCGTGCCCGGCACATCTTCCGCCGCAGTGATAACGCCAGGCTTGGGTAATGAGCGCGCATACTGCCCCGTATATTCACCCGTCAAATCAGGGTTACTAAAGACAAATTTTGCAAAGTCGATTTTCAAACTATCATTAGTCGCCGTCCACTTACCTTGGCTTTCAAGTTTCTCAAACTTGAGCACATCACGAAAAATATTTCGCTCATCAAAGGTAAATGTTTTAGCGTTAATATTAAAGGTGCCGCCCTTGTTGCTGCCATCAATAGCGCCGCTAAAGCCTGTCACGCCGGGGATGCGCCCATTGGCCGCTATCGCAAAATCATTGAGTGCGCCTTTAATCAGGTAACTCGTTGGATTATTTAACGCGCCTTGCCATTGAAAGCGCGAATCTTTGAGCGCACCGCGCGCGGCAAATTTTGCCACCGTCTCGCGCGCATCACGGCCGATGGGGAAATATTGAATGAGGGAGGTAACCACTTTGAGATCAATACCGTTGGCGGTAATCTCGCCACTTTCTTTACCCGCCACACCCGCGTGTTGCCGCGAAAATGAAAAATCAGCTGGCAGCGAGACTACGCCCTCGCTAGTCAGAAACTCTAATTTTTTACTGCCTACGCGAAAACCATCAGGCAATTGCGCGTATTCGAGCCGCCCTGCGAGCTTGGCAATATTAAGGGATGCGGCATCTTCGCCTAGCTGCACTTTGGCATTGATGATATTGACATCGGCGGTCACCGACTTCAGTGGGTTTATTAGCGCCTCTTTTGGCACATCTGATGCCGACATACTGGTTTGCAACGCTTCACGATTATCTAGCGCCAGCCACGCACGCACGTTGCCTACGCCTGCTTGCCACGCATCCGGCACATTCGCATGGCGGCGCAACTCTACTAAGTTAGCGCCTTCAACCTCGGCATAGAGCAGGCCATCAATGCTCAACCGTGCATTAGCATCAAGGTCTAGTGAAACGCTGCCCTTGGCATTGAATTTTTTTGCAAAGGTGGCAGGCGGTAATGCGCTAAAGCCGATGCTATGTTTTCCGAAGCGCTTAGTCACTTGTAAGCCGACCTCGCTAAAACGCAAGGTCGAGCCTGGCGTTAAGTCGTCTTGCCAAGTCAGCGTTGCACGATGTAGGGCAATACCAGGCTGCTTTATTAACCAATTAAGAAAACGTCCATCGTCCGGCTCAGCCGATTTTTTGTTTATTGGCCGCCCAGCAAAATAAATCAGCCCGTCACTAGCGCGAATAAGCAACAGCTCAGGTGCGAATATGGATAAATCCGTTAAACGCGGCTGACCGATAAGCAAGAAGGGAATCGAAACGCCAGCGCGCACCAACGGCAGTGACAACGCCACATTACCTGATGTGCGAGTAGGAGAGACCACATTTGCAGGCTCCCGGAAGCTAACGCCTTCCATCTCAATGTAAGGACTAAAGCCTGACCAACCGCCTTTAAGGCTAGAGGCGGTGACTTCCATGCCTGTCGCATTTGACACACGACTCAAAATATCGGCTTGATAATTGGTAATACGCGGCATCACACCGTATTTCAAGGTAGCAAGGGTGACTGCTAACAATAAGCCAAAGGCAATCGCAAACCAAAAAAAGGTGCGTGCAAAATAACGGCTGATAGTTTTTACGACTGAAAAAATGATGCCCTCGATGGCCAGTATGGCGTTGATTACATGTTATTTTAACGGGCAAACTGCGTGTAAAGACGACAGTACAGATTAGTTTTTATTAACCTTTCACCAGCGAAACTCATTGAATACGCCCGACTACGACATCATGCTCGCCAAATTGTTTCACGGCTCGCGCTACGCCGAGCGTGTATTAACGCGCCACCCTGAGTGGCGCGGTTGGCTTCATCGCGTGGCTGAGACCTCCGCGACTGACACTGTTAAGGCGATTCTCAGTGAAATTAACCCTGCCGACCTAGATACGCAACTCAGATTAGCGCGCCAACAAACCATGCTGGCCCTTTTGCTGCGTGACTTAAATGGGCTGGCTGACTTCAATGAAGTTGCCGCCGCCATTTCGCAATTTGCCGATGGCGTCGTCGATATGGCTTATCGCGTTCATCAGCAACAGTTGATGGCCGAGTATGGCATTGCCGAAAGTGACAATCACCAATGTGATTTACTCATTATCGGTATGGGCAAGCTTGGTGGATTTGAGCTTAATGTCTCATCTGATATTGATTTGATTTTTGTACATTCCGCCGATGGTGCGGCGAATGCAACTAAAAGCTGGCATGAATTTCATTCGCAATTAGGTAAACGCATTATTCGCACGCTCGATAATGTTGACGACAATGGCTTTGTCTTTCGCGTCGATATGCGGCTACGTCCCTATGGCGCGAGCGGGCCCTTGGTGACTTCGATGGCGACATTAGCCGATTATTTTGTTAAACAGGCAAGGCCGTGGGAGCGCTATGCGTGGCTCAAAGCCCGCGCTATGACTGGTGTTTCGGCCAATCGTGTGGCATTAGATAAACTCATTCAACCGTTTGTTTACCGACGCTATCACGACTATGCCGCTATTGATGACATGCGATCACTGCACGCGCAGATCAGAACTGAGGCGACCAAACGCGGTAAGGCGGATGACATCAAAGTCGGCGCTGGCGGTATCCGTGAAATCGAATTTATTGCCCAGCTCCACCAACTCATTCGTGGTGGGCGAGATGCGACCTTGCAAACACGCTCAACACGCGAAGCACTCCAGCAGCTTGCAAAACAAACGATTCTGCCAACGTCCACCGTAGATGCACTCAACGACGCCTACCATTTTTTGCGTAATCTTGAACATCGTCTGCAGTACTTAGACGATCAACAAACACAAATGCTGCCCATCAATGCCGATGATCAATCGCGCATTGCACACGCAATGGACGATGGCACTTGGGATGAATTTCTCACACGTCTAAATCAACATCGCACAATCGTGACAGCAGCATTTGAGGATGCGTTTACACGCGATGTTAATCAAATCCAACAAGATACAAAAAGCCTAACTACTACCGTTCGCCCTGAGGGTTCGAAGGGCTTTACGAGTGCAACCCCTTCGAACCTCCAGGACGAACGGGGTAGAGCGCAAACTAGCGAAAGTGCAATATCAACGGGTACTTTCAGCCAAAATGTGCCGAAAACACCCGCCGATATTGGACTTTTTAGTTTATACGATAGCGCTGTGCAGACAGAAATTACCGCCCGTCATCACGCTTGGTGTCACGGCAGCCGCATGGCAAATTTATCGCCCAAACTTAGCGCGCGATTATCCATACTTATCCCACGCAGCATCGCCGCTGCGGCAACCGTTGATACCTCACAACGCACCTTATTTAGACTATGGGATGTCATAGAAGCTATCGACAAGCGCGAAACTTATTTAGCGCTATTGATTGAATTTCCCCAAGCGCTGCAGCGTTTAACGCGTATCGCCAACAAGAGCGCATGGGCGGCAGATTTTGTCAGGCGGCATCCGATATTGCTCGACGAATTAGTCAGCGGCAATGCGTCAACAACATCCATTGATTGGGCAAATGAACGCCAACAATTACAAGCCGCCTGTGACAACTGCCAAGGTGACACCGAGCGGCAATACGAGCTGCTGCGCCACGCCAAACAAATCCTCACGCTCAAACTCAATATTGCCGACATCGAAGGCCGCATCAGCGTGATGACGCTCTCAGATGAGCTAAGCGCGCTCGCCGATATGCTGCTTGAAGTCACATTGGTGCTCGCATGGCGCGCGCTTAATCCAGACCTAAAACGTAGCTGGGATGCGCCACAGGGCTTCGCCATTGTCGGCTACGGCAAACTCGGCAGCAAAGAGTTAGGCTACGCCTCCGACCTTGACTTGGTTTTTTTATACGACGACACCATTCACAAAAGTGCCGAAAAATTTGCCAAACTCGCACAGCGCCTCAGCAGCTGGCTCAACACCATGACCGCTGGCGGCGTGCTCTATGAGACAGATTTGCGATTACGCCCCGATGGCGCAGCCGGGCTACTGGTATCAAGCTTGACTGCATTTCGCCAATATCAAACCACGCGCGCCTGGGTGTGGGAGCATCAAGCGCTCACACGAGCCCGCTGGTGCGCGGGCGACAACGCATTGATTACGCCCATCACCAATATCCGCAACGATGTACTCGCCCAACAACGCGACCGCACAACACTTAAAAAAGACATCAACGACATGCGCGACAAAATGCGCGCTGACAAAAAAGATAAGCCCGACGCGTTAAATCTAAAACATACCAAAGGCGGCATTGTCGATGTCGAATTTATTGTGCAATACATCATATTGGCCTATGCCTATGAGCATCCCGAATTACTCAAAAACTTAGGCAACCACGCCCTACTCACCCGCGCTGCCGCATTAGGCATACTCGATGAAGACCTGGCCGCCAACGTCGGCAAAGCCTACCTAGCCTACCGCGAACGCCAACACTTTGCGCGCACTAATAATGAATTGGAAACGTGGATTGGGTTGGATGAATTAGCGAGCGAGCGACGCGCGGTTGGGTCGGCTTGGGGGGCGTTGTTGGGGTAGGTTAAACAGATTACTAGCGCAGATTATCCGCTAGTTTGCAGCAATAACGGACGCAAAGATCAGCCTATGGCACATTCGTGCCGCATTCTGAATTCGTCACCTGATTCGCGTATCCTGTCGGCATCTTAATTTGTGAAACTAGTGAGTGAACCATGAGCCAAACCGAAACCTTTATACCAAGCAAAGATTGCTCCCTCGAATCTTCCATCGCCACCCTACTCGCAAAGTTAGAAGCGATTGGCTTTCATGTGGTGGAGCGCTCTTGGTTAAACGAGATTGAAAATATTTGGTCAGTGCATGTGACTGACCGTGATTGCACTCGGCTTTTTAGCAATGGCAAGGGTGGTTCAGAATTAGCCGCACGCGCGAGTGCGCTGGGTGAATTTTTTGAGCGGCTGGGAACTAATTATTTTTGGACGCATTTTTATTTAGGCGAGACCGTTGCCAATGGCGAATTTGTACATTACCCAAGCGAGCAGTGGTTTCCCGCCAAAGGTAAAGCGTGGCCGAAGGGCATTTTGAATACGGAATTGCAAAAATTTTATAACCCTGACAAAGCAGTGCGTGCTGATCAACTAGTGGATTTGAATTCTGGCAACGCCACTCGCGGTATTTGCACCATTCCTTACACCCGTTTACGCGATAACGAGGTGGCGCTATTTCCGGTGAATGTCATCGGCAATATTTATGTCAGTAATGGCATGTCGGCGGGCAATACGATGATGGAAGCGCGCACGCAGGCGCTATCAGAAATCTTTGAGCGTGATATTAAATTTCGCATTATTCGCGACGGCATTTGTTTGCCAGATGTGCCGGAGGAAGTGATTAACCGCTACCCGCGCATCGCGGCGGGTATACGTGGGCTACGCGCGGCGGGCTTTGGTATTGTGGTGAAGGACGCCTCACTCGGTGGCGAATATCCGGTGATGTCGGTGACGATGTTGCATCCGAATGATCAAGGTATATTTGCGAGCTTTGGCGCACATCCGCAATTTGAAGTTGCCCTTGAGCGTGCCTTAACTGAGCTACTGCAAGGCCGTGCGCTTGATTCACTCGGCGGTTTTCCAGCCGCAGGTTTTGATATGGATGAAATTGCGGACGCACAAAATTTAGAGATTCATTTTGTGGACTCTAGCGGCGTGGTGAGTTGGGAATATTTACGTAACACACCAGACTATCCGTTTGTCGATTGGAATTTTTCAACAACGACTGAGGAAGATTATCAGTGGTCAGTTGATCGCATTCACGCCAGCGGACATGAGATTTACGTGGCGGACTTTACGCACTTAGATGTTTACACCTGCCGCATTTTTGTACCGGGCATGTCGGAAATTTATCCGGTGGATGAATTGCAGTGGGAGAACAATACCGTCGGCAATTTGGTGCGCCCGTCGCTATTGCGTTTGCCATCACTCACACAGGATGAATCGGCTGCATTGCTTGCGGTATTTGATGAGCTATCTTTATCAGAAGACCTGCCTATCGTCACACTCATCGGCCTAGTTGCAGATGCAGGCACAGCCTGGGTTGACCTACGCGTGGGCGAAATTAAAACACTACTCGCACTCGCCGCAGGGGACGTTGATGCGGCCTTAGACGGCACAGCGTGGATTAGCCAATTTGGTCAACTATCCGAAGCACGTAGCCGCGTTTACCGCTGCATCGATAATATTTTGCAGCTTGAAGATAGCGCACCGTATGAGGCAAATTTAGCGTTACTTTACGGCGACGAAACACTCACAAAAGCGCACGCACTGATTAACCGAACTGAGCAATTTTTTGGCCTGAATCACTTGGGGCCAAATATGGAAGGCAGCGTGATGCATACCGCATTGTTAGCGGCTTATGCGAAGGTGCAACGTTGTAAAAAGTGAATGTTGCCTATTGGCGGGCACTTTGGAGCATTTATGCTCTGAAGTACTCGCCAATATTAGGTTTTTCTATTTGGGAATTTCTAATAACCTTGTGTCTTCCCGGCGAAGGCCGGGATCCAATTTTGTAAGCTGCTGATGCGTAAAGAAAATTAGACCCCGGCCTTCGCCGGGGCGACAGTTTTTTGAGGTTTTTAGAAGTTCCCTTTTGGGAGCTTCTCATAACCTCAAATTCCGTTCGCCCTGATCCTTCGACAAGCTCAAGACGGGGTAGGCTTCGCCTATCGAAGGGTTGTTCAAGTCCTATAAATCAAGCACTTAAGAGTGTGTGCTTCGATACGCGTAGCGTGTCCTGTCCTGAGCTTGTCGAAGGATCAGCACGGACGGCAGGTTATGAGAAGCTCCCATTTAAATTATTGCCGCCAACTTCCCTTGAACATTAACTTCCAACGCGCCAGACTGGTATCCGCTACATCCACCGTCTGATGAAACGTTTCCTCACGAGTGCTTCGATACCACAGCACCTGCTCCAAACTCGATGCGCGCACAAGCCGCAAATAAATGAATTGCAAAGTACTAAACAGTAGAACGTTTTGCCTTAATCATTTTGAATCACTACAATACAAGTTGATTAAATTCAAAGGCTCTCTATGAATACCAAAGTCTTGACCGCACACGTACCGCTAGATATTGCTGAAAAAGTTGATCAAATGGCACTGCGCTTGGAACGTTCGCGCGGATGGATCGTAAAACAAGCCTTATCAGCTTGGATCAATCAAGAAGAAGAACGTAGCCGCCTTACACGTGAAGCAATGGCCGATGTTGATGTAGGACACGTTATTGATCACCAAGCCGTTCAGGCGTGGGCAGATAGCTTGAGCCAAGTTAAGCCGCAACCGTTGCCTAACTAATGGAATTGAAATAGGCAAGTAAGGCGCTATTAGACTTGACGCGACTTTATGATTTTTTGTCAGCCGTGAATCAGCAGGCCGCTGCACGTACCGTGCTAACACTCGCTGCAGCACCGGTCAATTTGCTCGCTAATCCTCGTATTGGCGAAAAACTTGAAGAATTCGAGCCGCGTGAAGTGCGCCGAATTTTTGTAGGTCAATACGAAATGCGTTACGAGATACAAAACGCCATCATCTACGTGTTGCGACTGTGGCACACACGAGAGGATCGTTAGCATCAATGGGGTCACAAGCATCAAGTGTGACCCCTGCGTCCGTGAACTTGAATATTGGTAGTCGCTAAAATTAATTGGCAGAGGCAAGACGTAGTCTTTGCATTTTAATTGCTTCTTTAATCCTGCATGCTACGTTGCTAGACTTGAACCCTGCGTCCTCTATTACAAATCTGGCGCGCTGGGATGCAAAATTTGCATCGCAATTTCTTGTTTACTCAGCCGCAATAATTCGATCTCGAATGGTTGCAACATCCGGGGTGCGTACAAGATACCTAGCTTCTGATTCAGTAAGCGCGTCGAAGGTGTGACCGAATTTTTCGACCCACCATTGTTCAAGATCGCCATGTTTGTTCCTCAATAAATTAAGCGTTGTAGTCGTAAGTGCAAGTTTTGCCGAGTGCGGCTTGCCTGTCAATGCCACCGCTGCCAGCACATTGCCATAACCTGATTCAATAAAGCCTCGCAAATTACTTAACGTGCCGCCCATACCAACAAAATCATCAACCAAAACATAATTACAACCGGGTTGAATTACACCATCAAATGCGGCCTGTCGCGCTAAACGCGAAAAGCCATCCGCACCCGTATGCGAAACGACATTGGTTTGTACGATGTCAGTATCAACTTCCCAATTCAATCTAGTCGCCAAAGCTGCCGCAAATACTTCTGGGATGGCGTTGACGCCATGCTGCTCGTAGGCGTGCGCGCTGACAAGTATGGGGGCATGTTGATGCAGCATTTGGCCTAGAAGCTGAGTTTCTTCTTCGCTTAGCGTATCAAGCACCAGCGCTAACGCAGCATCTGCATTACCTGTTTTGGCATTGCGGTATTGTGCGTGCTGCTTGACATCAGATTCATTCGCATGGATGAACACGTCTGGGAATGTCATCCAATTTTTACGTGGAGGCTTCATGTTGCGATATTAGCAGAGGTGACAATCTTATGAAGGATGGGTTTAACCATTCAAAGGCTATGGTGAACCACATTTATGTTTAGCAATAAGCAAGACCCCATTTATGTTCGCGCTAGAAATAGGCAAGAGTCATGGCCTGACCCTTTGCGCTTTGCTGACCCTTTGCGCTTTGTGCGCTTTGTGACCCTTTGCGCTTTGGCCTGACCCTTTGCGCTTTGGCGGGTATTTTGGTGCATTTATGCTTGGAAATGTCCGCTAGATGGAGAGTTTTATAAATTTATCTATTTTCTCATCATGTTTCGCAGCGTTTGATAGATGACCAACTTAAGCTCAAATACTGTTCGTATAGAAAAATTTTTGCCTTACGCAATACGCATCAGCTACAACCTCTGATGTATGATGAATCTTGGTGAAATACTATCGACAGCATCAAAAAAGGAATCAAATATGGGACATCTTGATCGCATCACACAACAGCCTGAAGTGATGAACGGAAAAGCGTGTATCCGCGGTTTACGCGTTACCGTTGGTATGGTAGTGAGCCAAATAGGTGCTGGATACACCGTTGATGAATTATTAGCAGATTACCCTTACCTAGAGCGTGATGATGTTTTGCAAGCGCTTTGTTATGCAGCATGGCGAACAGAAGAGCGCGAGGTTACGCTGGCTCTCGCATGAAAATATTAGTCGATATGAATTTATCGCCGCGCTGGATTATCGTACTGGCGGATGCAGGCATTGACGCTACACACTGGTCAACGGTTGGCGCGCACAACGCCGCTGATACAACGATCATGGCCTATGCCAAATCAAATGATTACGTAGTACTGACTCACGATCTAGACTTCAGCGCAATACTAGCTGCTACCAATGGTGAGAAGCCAAGCGTAGTACAAATTCGCGCTGAAGATGTAAATCCAAAAGCGATCGGTGTACAAGTCGTTCAGGCACTGCGACAAATGGCAACAGAGTTGGAAACTGGCGCTTTGCTCACCATTGACCCTAAGCGTACAAGAATGCGTGTGTTGCCATTACAGATGAAAACGTAGCCGTTCAAAAACACCGCAGCACTTAATAAGTACAGGGCGTTTTGTCAGGAATGAATTATTCAATGGGTTGTTCTGTAACTTGTTACTGCCCAGTACCAATAAACTGCACAACACCATCAAGTGCATCAATCACATCTAATGTGGTGTTATCCGCAACACAGTGAGATTAAAGCGTCATTTATTTTCATCACTCAAATCTTCCCTCTTTTATTAAAACAATTAACGCTGACCCATTTGATTAATTCGATGTGTGCCGACTGTTTTTTTATTTGCAATCAGTTACTTAGGGCTTAAGTAAGTGCCATTCAACGCTGACCCCTTTGATTATTGATGCAGTGCTCGCATCACACAGCTATTTGGCATGCAACCCCGTGTAGCACACAAGTTACGAGTTGTGAATTCGTTTGGTGATTGTTAGAGCACAATAGGTAGCAACTTCAAAACCAAACAGCGAAAATCACACAGTAATCGGGTTTTTCAGGCGATTTGGTCTGTGGGTGGTTGTGGATTGGTGAGTTTGATTTTTTAAATGGATTTTGATCCCGTTTTTGCTACGTTGCCAGACCTGACCTCAGCGCCACCCTGTTGCGTTGCTGCGTAATCGTTGCCTTTAGCATCATCGTCATTCATCGCGTCACCTCGGCTTTACTGAATGGCATCAAACCAATTTTCGTCCCACAGCATCACCTCTATCTTAACGCCCCCTAGCTTTGGTCTGCCACAACTAAACATTTCCTCATAAACGAGATTTTCCGCTCTGATCGCATCGTAGTCGATGCTATCAAGACCTTCAGGGCGTTCCCCACCAAAAATCCAGCGCATCGGTGTCGGGCTTTCTGCCGTGACACTATTTGTATCGTCGGTCGTATTTGTCTCTGTATTCATAGTTTTGCTCCTTTGTTTTATCAAGCAATCACACAGACGCCACTAATACCAATGTGTTGCACCGACAACTGGCTTAGTAAGGTCTGACGGGTCAAAAGGCGTTGGATTTTTATCAAGAATCTCAACACGGCCATCACGATGTGTGCGTACCAAATGACCTTTGTCATTGATGCCAGATGTGCAAGCATAATTCATATCAGCAACGGACTCCGCAACCTTTTCTGCAAGCTCACTGCCATCATCATTGAGTCGCGCTATCAACGCATGATCTAAACCATCATGCGCCGCAATTGATACACCGCTTACCACACCACTTTTGCTAGTTGCCATTTTGTTCTCCACATAAATAATTAAAAAAATTACTACTACATCACCACCTAAGCCCGTTACCCGCTGTCACCTGCTGTCACCTGCTACTGCCTGCCACTACTATCTAATCCCGAAATTGACGCCGCTGACGCACCACCATTACTTTCCGGCCAAGACCGATTAAGCAATGTTGCTTTACTGGCTGAAGTAATACCCGTCTCCCGCGTCATCTTCATCACGCGGGGTGCAGCACCCAGCAACGATACTGTCACCTCGGCCGTAAACTGCGTCTCAAATCGCATGGACACATAGCCCCGCACCTTACGCGCAAACACAGTCGTACCCGCGCTATCAATCACGCGCTGCGCGTCATACACTGGCGCTCGGCACGAGGCATTTTTCATGAGCGCCCCTTCATCAAAAACACCCCACTCGCAACGCCCCACACTCATTGATCGCGCCTCACCTGTTCCCGCACCAACACCACCACCAACACCATCAAAGGTAAGTAACTGCCCTAGCAGTGTTGAATACTGCTGATTCAGCGACAACGCATAACTAGCATCATCAGCATTTCGCCATAAGCCCGTGAAGTTCATGCCCGACAAATAAGCTGGCTCACCGAATGACCCCCGCTTGATCGCAACACTATTGCTTACCCCATTTAGCACATACGACACCGTCGCATCATTGTCACCGCTAAAGACAATAGTAGCCAAACCAATATCACGTCCTAAAGCCACAACACTATCCGCCACACCACTTGGTGTTGCCCCTGTACTTGTTGCTGGCCGCAACTGTCCATTAAACGCTGTCACCCTGCCCTGCAAGGTTGTTTTGTTCAACCAACTAGCCCCTTGCACCATCACCCACGCGTTACTGCTAAGCCCTGCGCTATCGGCTAATTTCCACGTCACTGACATGGTATTGTCCGCGCTTGGATGCAGCGTTAGCGCTGCACCATCAGCCCCCGCCCACATATCAGCGTAATTGATACGAGGAACAGGTGCAGCACTCATTAAATGGCGCTCGACATCGAACACCTTCACCGTGTAGCTAAAGTCGCGCAATACATAGCCGCCTTCGTAGGTAAAACCATATGGCGGCAATGCTCTTGATGGATATCTGACGTTCTTGACAGACACCGTATAAACAGCATCCTCTTTAGGCCAGCCAAGCAGCTTGCCCGTTGCAGCGTCGTACCCGTAATCAACACCAACAGGATTAAACACCACGACCTCGTTTGAAACACTTCGACCCCGATATTCAATTGCAGGCACTGCCATTGCCACACCGTTTTTTGTCATGCTGATGGTTGTTTGTTCAAATCCGCACAACTCGCACGCAAACGACCAACGATTAGACAGCGGCATGACCTGTGATGGATTCCAACCCGCAACAGGCCATACAATATATTCAGGGCTATCAATCCGCTCAAACCCACCGTTAAACACGTACCACGCATCGAATCCATTGACGACAAACTTCGTCGCTGGCGTGAACGGCAGCACAGCATCACCATAAGCATAACCACGCGCCAATGGGTCAAGCAACCATTGACGATGCCCGACAGTAAAATTCGCGCTACCACCATCATCCATATAACCAATAGCTCCATTTGGCGAACCAAATGCGCTAAGACCACCATTCAAGTTAGATTTAGCTGCACCATCTGCGGCATCCTGAGAGTAGCACTTTGCGCTCGACGGGATGTTATGCGTCAGGATATTATTTGCTGCCAGCACCAGCGTAACCGCTTGCGCTTGTTTAATCTCGCTTGGCCGACCAACGGTGACAGGCGACAATCCCGCCATTGCGCGGAAATAGTTAGCCTGTCTGATAGCCGCAACCTGATAACTATCTGCCAGCGTACCCGCTTCACATCGCTCAACATTGCCAGTCCAACCGCTTTCAATCGGAAACGATAGCCAGCCTAATTGTGGTGTTTGTGTAACGTCGGGCAACCAGCGCCAATAGTAGTAATGATGATAAGCCCTTGCTACCGCATCTTTATTGTTCATGTCAATGCGCGGCACAAACGCGCCCGCCGCAAGCTCTCGCTTGCCATTAGAGGCTTGAACTGCAAAAGGCGCGTTCGCGTTTGACTCCTGCTGTGCGCCCACAAGCAAAGGCATCACACCTAGACCACTTAACGCTGCCACCAGCAAATTTAATTTTTTAACCATCTGACAAATCCCAATATTCAACAGTTTTCAATCAAAGTGGTCATCGTCAATTGTTTCAATTTGACAAAGAAAAATTGTGATGGAAAATAAATGATGCCGCTCTTTTTGATTGCTTTTTACCAACAACAGATTTACGTTTTCCAGCAGACGCGCTCGATCCAATATAGCTGATGATTATTAACTCGTTCAAGTTAAATCAATCGTAGTCGCATCAACACATGCTACACAGCATAAATTGCTTGAGAATCCATCAAAATATAAAACTCTTTTACTGGCGGTCATTTCGAGGCGCTTTTCTGCCAAACGGCACGTAAATAAAAGACTTTTGCAAATTAAGTAAATATCCATTGCCTACCCCGCCGATTCACCACCACCCGGCACATTGACCTTAAGCACTTTACCCATGCTCACACGCGGCTCGACTGTATAGCCTAGTGACTGGTAAAAAGCCGCCGTCGATTCGTTTGATGCGAGCAACTGAAGGTTGATCTTCATACAACCTGCTGCGGTCAACGCGTCTTCCGCAAAACGGATAAGTTTGCCGCCGAGCCCTGCGCGTCGTTGCGTTGGGTGAACGGCAACCGCATAGAGCCAGCCGCGATGGCCGTCGTAACCCGCCATGACAGTGCCGACGATGTTTATCTCATCTGCGGCGACAAAGAACATGCCGTCCTTGGTCGCAACCTTCTTGGCGATAGATAAAGATGGCTCGTTGTGCGCCGCTTCGTAGCCAAAGACGGTTTGCCAAAGCGTGATGACGCTGTCGCGGTCGGTTGAATCGTTGTATTTGCGAATGGTGGGCATGGTGGGTTATGTAAAGACTGGCGTTCTATTGAGGCGACGCGGTTTTGTATTGCTGGGATGAGTTGTTACGTTGGTCTGATCATCGCGCCACGTACCCAGGTCTTTTTCATCAAACAGCTTCTATCGAGCCCGGCCGATTTGTGGATTTGTGGAATCGGCGAGTCCGTTTTGGTTTTGATGGATCAGCATAACTACGCAATTGCATAAAACTCGTTTATTGACGGGCATTTCCAACTATTTTTGCCTCAAATTGCCCGCCAAAAAGCAACTTTACAGCTGCAATACTGCAATGGCACTTATCAGCTTTCCGCTTTGCTTTTCAATCCGGCTAAGGCAGCTGGCAAGGTTTTTTTCATGCCTGAGCCAATCAGGCGACCCCAAATCGGCGCAAGCAAGCCAGAAAAGGTGGTGCGGTGCGTGGCCACGGTCGCGCTGCCTTGCGATTGCAGCTCGTAATCAAAATGCATCATGCCCAGCGGCAGCTTACATTCCATGCGAACGCTCGTTCCTTGAACCACTTCCACAAAACGCAGCGCCGATTTTGGCCCGCTGTGGGGTTGGACTTCGCCGACTGCGCCTGAAACAAACGCGCCCTGCAAACTGGCTGCTTTCAAATCGGGATCCCAGCTTGGCCAACCTGCAACATCGGCATACAAGGCAAAAACGGTAGCGGTAGGGACGTTAATTGTGGTGCTGGCTTCGAATTGCATGAGGTTATCGCTTTCTCTAGTTGATTGGGTTTGGAAAGGCAGACGATAGTGCAAGAACTCATTCTATATTCCTTTGAAACTCCTTTATAACTCACTTACATTAGCGAATAAGCGACTTGGCAGACGCCGATTACGCCGAGCCTTACTGCAGGACATTTGGCCGCCGAGCCGTGAACGTTACTGTATCGGCTGAACGGCAACCGCATAGAGCCAGCCCCGGTGGCCGTCGTAGCCCACCATGACGGTGCCGACGATGTTTGTCTCGTCAGCGGCGACAAAGAACATGCCGTCCTTGGTCGCCACCTTCTTCGCGATAGACAAGGATGGCTCGTTGTGTGCCGCATCAAAGCCAAAGACGGTTTGCCAGAGCGCGATAACGCCGTTGCGGTCGGTTGAATCGTTTTATTTGCGAATGGTGGGCATGGTGGATTATGTAAAACCTAAGCGTCTATTGATGTGATGCGATTTGGCATTGCCTCGTTGCAACATGGGGTCACGCTAAGTTGCACATTGGTCATAATGTAAAAAGTGAACTTCAAATAACCTCTAAACCGTTCGTGGTGAGCTTGTCGAACCACATCTACGTTCAATTAAATCATTAGCTTACGTGCGCTACTCTTCGACAGGCTAAGGGCGAACGGAGGTTTTTATTGATTCGACAATTAAATATGAAAAATAATTTATCCATTATCCCGCGCCCTTCGACTACTCTCAGGATAAACATAACTGCGTCATGCCGAGGGATATGCTTTTAGTGCTGTACTAGCTGAACGAACAGCATATCCCTCGGCTTCGCTCGGGATGACAAATTTATATATTGGGCGCAATTTATGATGACAAAAAACTGTTGTTCATATGCACTCCCTCATCACTTTATTCCCTATATTTAATTGCCAAATCAATAGAAGTCCCAAAAGTAAACGCCAAATATTGACGGGCACTATGGAGCATAAGCCCTCCGAAACGCCCGCCAATATTAGCGTTTTATCTATTTACCGCACAGCGCACTACTACGCTATCAAGCGCATGGATGACGTTGATGATGTCTGCGTCGTTCGGTGCGTTCGTTCCCGCTGTTGCTCCCACTGTGGCTCCCATCAAACAAATCTGCAACCAATTATGGCGCTGCAAATATTGGCTTTGGTAGCCGACTAAAAATCCGCGTTGTGCTAATGCGCTACCTACATCAATACTCGCCATTGTCGCGGGTAACGCGATGGTCAATACGGCAGGCGATGTGGTTGCGGCAGTACCGACAACATCATATCCTCGACGCAATAATTCTTGCCGCAGTATCGCGCCATACCTTTCAACGCGCGCAAATTTTATTGCCCAATCTTCACGCACCAACGCACACGACAACGCCTCAACTAAATTAGATGAATGCGTAAATGGCACATCGCCATCTTTAAGTGAGGCATACAAACCCAGATCAAGATAGCGCGGCAATCGGCTTGGCGCTGGCGCGATAGCATGATGATGAAATACGACCGAGAGTCCGGGATAAGCCGCAAGCGCTTTGCCACTGACGGTGGTGGCTAAGTACACATCGCTTAAATCAACTGGCAGCACACCCACACTGCTAATGCAATCCACACAGAGCTTCACTGCATATTTGCGACAGATGGCAGACAACGTTGGCAAGTCTATTAGCGTGCCGGTTGAAGTCTCGCAATGTGTCAACCATAGCCATTTAATGGCGGTGTCACTTGCTAATTTTTTTTCTAGCTTAGCCGCATCAATCGCGCTGCCCCATGCCGTTACCATCGTTTCAAATGTTAGCTGCATGCGTGTGGCATGGTCTAACAATCGCTCGCCAAATTCACCATTACTCGCGATTAAGCCCGGCTGATTTAGTAGCGAGAGTTGTGCGGCCACCATGTCATTTGCCAGCGTGCCGGGGCCAACTAATATTTCGGCCTGCGTGGCGCACGTTAACTTACACAGTGCTGCTTTGGCATCAACCAAACAACGCTTAAAACGATCACTACGATGCGAGTAAGGGTGCGCCGACATTGCCGCTTGCGTAGCAGCATGAATCGCCACAGGCCCGGGCAGGAAATTGACGATTCTATTCATTGGCATCTTGAGCCGCTTTAACGTCACATCAACAAAGCTATCAAGCGACAACGCCATGGGTTGAAATAGCGCATCGCCCTTCCCCACCAGAGGCCCAAACGGCATAAAGCCGATACGATGATAGAGCTTTAGCTGGCGAGTCGTGCCCGACATAATGCCAAGATCAAAGCCCGCATCCAGGGCATAACGTGCTAAAAATTGAAAGAGTGATAAGGTAAATCGGCTCTGACGCATGTGCGGCTCAACGGCCAGCAAGCGTATCTCGCAAATATTTTTGCCCGCAGGCAAATACTGCTCGATATTCGTCAATTTTTGATCGAGTGAAAATGGCCGCTTGGTGCGTAGCGAAACCATGCCAAGCAAAGTGCCTTCTCGCACACCAATGCAATACACATTGTCATCATGAAAACGATCCACTTGCCGACGCGCGACATTTTCAGGATGCTGCGGAATCTCCTCAACAAAGGTACGGTAATTCAGCGCATGAATCGCGTCAAATTCCCACGACTCAGTGGCGAGCTTAAACACAACATCATTCATATGCGGCTATTTCCAGTCACCTCTGAGTACACCCACTTGCGCTTGTAGCGCCTCTGGTGTCGCCTGTTGAGGCGTCCAAGGTTTATCAATCACAAACGCGATATTTGAAAATACGCCACGCGGATAGCGCATCGCCGTGCCGCCCCAGCGTGAGAAAAAGCTGCCCCACAATCCACGTAACGCCATTGGAATCACGGGTGCCTGATTTTTTTCTAATATGCGGGTGATGCCTTTTTTGAACGGGTAAATGTCGCCATTATCAGTAATGCGTCCTTCTGGGAAAATGCAAACCACCTCACCCGCCTGCAAGTACGCATCAATTTTTTCGTACGCTGCCTCAAGCATTGCAGGGTCTTCTTTAGCGGATGCAATCGGTATCGTGCCTGCGGTGCGGAACACAAAATTTAACACGGGCACTTTGAATATGCGGTAGTCCATTACAAAGCGAACCGGGCGGCGTATGCAGCCACCAATAACTAACGCATCAACAAAGCTAACGTGATTACACACCAACACACACGCGCCTTCATCGGGAATATGCTGCTGCCCTTCTTCTTTCACGCGGTAAAAGGTATGAATCAACATCCAAATTAAAAAGCGCATCAAAAATTCTGGGATGAGTAAGAAAATGTAAAGCGCCACCACCGCATTCATGATGCCAACGATCAAATACAACTGCGGCAAACTCAAGCCTGCCTTAATCAACACAGCAGCCAATATTGACGCTACCACCATAAATATCGCGTTCAAAATATTATTCGCCGCAATAATGCGTGCGCGATATTGTGGCTCGGCACGAGCTTGCATCATGGCGTACAAGGGCACAGAGAAAAATCCGGCAAACATGGCCATCAAAAATAAATCCACCATCACACGCACATTTGGCCAACTCTGCACAAACTGCGGCACGGTAATGAGTGCGCCGCTAACAGATATACCCCGTGAGGCGAAATATAAATCCACCGCAAAAATCGTCATGCCGATAGAGCCAAATGGCACAAGACCAATCTCAATTTTATGCCCCGACATTTTCTCGCACAGCACACAACCTACGCCAATGCCTACGGTAAAAAGCCCCATTAGCAGCAGCACCACCATCTCGTCCCCGCCTAAGACTTCCTTCGCAAAGCCCGTCATGGACGTTAAGAAAATAGAACCCATAAACCAAAACCATGAGTTGCCAATCAGCGAATTAAATACCGCTGGATTTTTATGTGCGATATGTAGATTGCGCCAAGTCTCAGTCGCGGGGTTCCAGTTGATTTTTAAGTCAGGTTCAGGCGGCGGCGACAGCGGTATGTAGTTCGCCACGATGCGGCCAATTATCGCCACAGCGAATGAAATTGCCGCCACATAAATCACGCCATTACCATCGAGCTTAACTAAGAATCCACCGAGCATCGAACCTATCAAAATCGCGGTGAAGGTGCCCATTTCGATCATGCCGTTACCACCCGTTAATTCAGATTGCTGCAAATGCTGTGGCAGGTAGGCGAATTTCACCGGGCCAAATAATGTAGAGTGACAACCCATTAAAAATACGCCGATAAACAACAGTGACGTTAGCTGGAAAATGAAACCTGCGCCAATCACAAACATGAACGCGATTTCCATATTTTTGACTAGCCGCGTTAGCATCGCTTTGTCATATTTATCAGCAAGCTGGCCCGCCGTCGCAGAGAACAACACAAACGGCAAAATAAATAATCCACCAATCAGTGGCCCGGCAATTTTAGGATCAAGGTTGCCCCACTCTGCGGCGTGATAAGTCGCCAATATCGTGAAGGCAAATTTGAAAATATTATCGTTACCCGCGCCTAAAAATTGCGTCCAAAAAAATGGCGCGAAGCGGCGTTGACGTAATAATTGAAATTGATTTTGTGTCGGTTGGGCAGGTTGCATATTGGTTTTCTTAAGATTAGGTATTAAGCTTCAAGACTTTTCTACTCACCCACCGTGCGCCCAGAGGGATAGAAGGGGGGTTAATTTTAAATACCCTAGATAAAAAAAGGGGCAAGGGAGTTAAAAAAATAGAGTTA
>JANNWG010000074.1:0-121286 GCA_031414695.1 Burkholderiales bacterium | reverse complement strand
CCACAACGCTTGGGATTGCAGTCGTATGTAACAACATGTGCACAAAAATGAGCATGTTTCACCGTCAGTATGTGGTTGGAATATTGCATTCGTATTTCACTACTGAGCGCGACTACTTTTTTGTTCTTGGCTTTGTATGGTGCTTTTAAGCTCTTAATTTAGATTATTTGAAGTCTTGAAATGTGTCAATGACTTCTTTTAACTTTCGATTGTGCATTGCGGCAATATTGGCAAATTCTATTGTTGGAACGCTAGGCTTTAGGATATTAGGTTGAAAGTTGCCTATTGGCGTGCACTTCAGAGCATAAATGCTCTGAAACACCCGTGAATAACGGCGTTTATATATTTTACGAACTACCTACCTAGCTCAACCCTCACGAAACAAATGAAAATACTGCCGCGATACGGTTAGCGTTTCTTTGCTATTTTTGACGTACACCACTAATTTTTCAGGGCCTTCGCGCACGGCGCGGTCGATGGCATTGACGTTGATAATGGCGCCGCGATGGACTTGCCAAAACACTTCTGGGTCAAGAGCATCGAGTATTTCTTTTAGTGGTGTTCTGACGAGTGCTTCACTGCCCGCCAGCACGATGCGCGTGTATTTGGTGTCGGATTGAAAAAACAATACGTCGTCAATATTGATGAGTCGTGTGGCGTTACCGACGCTCGCGCGTAGCCACTTTAATTTTGTAGTGGGTTTGGCTTGCGCTAGGAGCGTTTGCACAAGCTCTGTTAGGTCAGCAGGTGCAGTCTGCGGTTTTGTGTCGAGTCGTTTTTGCAGCCGCACCACGGTTGCGGCTAATCGTTGTGGCTCCAGTGGCTTTAATAAATAATCTGCCGCGCCATTTTCAAATGCACGAATGGCGTATTCATCATAGGCGGTGACGAAGACAATATGTGCGCCGTCACCGATATGGGCGGCAACTTCTAGTCCGGTTTTGCCGGGCATGCGGATATCAAGGAAGGCGATATCTGGTTTGAAGGTGTCATAGGCGGCAATCGCTTCCACGCCATTTTTCGCTTCGGCTACGATAGTTAGGCTCGGCCACGATAGGCGTAAATTCTCACGCAGACTTGCCAGCATGAGTGGTTCATCGTCGGCAATGATGGCGGTAGTCATACTGTGATTTCCTCTTTGTTACTATCTTTAATGGTGATGGTTGCGGTCACACCACGTGGTGAATTTTCTTCTATTGTGAGTTTGGCCGTGTCACCGAAAATCGCCAGTAATCGTTCGCGTACATTGGCGAGCCCGACACCACTCGCGCCGTTATCTAATGTTGTTTGTTGCCGCAATCCTAAGCCAGTGTCACGTACGCCAAGTTGCAGGGCGCCGTTGGTTTCAATGGCGAAAAGATGAATCGTGCCGCCATCGGTGGCTGGCTCTACGCCGTGCTTAATGGCGTTCTCCACCAATGAAATAAGCATCGCGGGCGGCACACTTTTGTTCGTTAACGTATCGGGTAATTCAAGTGTGTAGCGTAGGCGCTCGCCCATGCGCGTTTGCATAATCGCTAAGTAGGCAGCCGCCATTTCAAATTCACGTTGAAGCGTGGTGGTTTCATCTCGTAGCCCGCCAAGTCCAGCGCGCAAAAATATAATCAGATCGCGGGTAAGCGCGGCGGCTTCCGGAGCACGTGCTTCGGCGAGATGCTGCACGCTGGCGAGAGTATTAAATAAAAAATGCGGCTCCACTTGCGCCTGCATGAGCTTCAACTTGGCATCGGCAAGTTGGCGGGCAAGTCGGTCATCCTTCGCTTGTTGCTCTAGTAATGTGTTGCGCACTTGTAGCTGTTTGCGCCTCGCAAATACAACGATTAACACTAACCCGCAATAAACGACGCCCGCAATTATGCCGCTGATCAGAATTTTAGGCCCGATGCGAATCACATCCGCCATGATGGCGCTGGTGCCGCCTTTAAGAAAACTTCCGACCAATCCTCCAGCGATTGCGCCACACAACGTGCACAAAATCAAAATGATTAATAATTTAGCACTTACCTTAAATTTGCTGTGCCCAAACCAAGCGGATAGAAAGGCCACACCAATGCCACCGATGAGCAGTAATGTGATGACTAATGCTGCCATCCAGCTGACTCGGTCGTCATACAGGCGAATTAAAAACGCCGCGCTAATCCAGATGGCCAACATGAGGGCAACATAGCGCGGCCAATGCAATTTCAATTTTGCATCGAAGGCCAAGATGTCTTGGCGTTCATGCGGCGGTAATTTGGCGAGTGATTTTTTTTCCAAACGCTGATACCACGCTTGGTATTGTTGTTTTAGTTGTTTAAGTGTATTCATAACGCTATCGTATCTGATGCTATTTGCAGAGACCAAGCCATGTGTGACCAATGACGATTACATGCGACGAACTGCTAAACTCAAGCGAATGAATAATACCTACTAGGAGAATTAAATGCCCGATATTGCCATCAAACGTACCCATCAACTCGGTCTAAAAGGGGCAAAAATCGCCGCCGACAAAATGGCAGAGAAGTTAGGCGAAAAATTTAGCCTTGCTGGCGAGTGGGAAGGTAACGATTTTAATTTTTCACGCCCTGGTGTGTCGGGCACGCTGGCAATTACTGAAACCATCATGACACTCGAGGTCACACTGGGCTTTTTGCTCAAAGCAATGAGGGGGCCGATTGAAAACGCGGTAAATGAGCAGCTAGATAAAGTATTAAAAGACGCTGCACCGGCTAAGCCTGCTAAACCAGCAAAAACAGAGGCGGCAAAAAAGCCAGTCGCTAAGAAGAAATAAGCTTCTTCAAACTTGATGGCGGTAGTCGATTGGTTTGCCAGCAAATATTGCCTCAATAAAGGCCATCTCTCGCGTGGCAATGGTTGATAAAAAATAACTCGCGCCTTTCATATGCCGAAAGGCACCGAAACCCGCTTCTAAAAAACGCTGCATTTCGGCGAGTCCCGCGAGTTTTGAGGGGCCGCGTAGTAGCTTGAGTGTGGTGTATAGCATTGGCTTTTTGACGACTGCATCGAGGCCGATACCAACATCTTGCATCAACTTGACTTGCGCTAGACGGTCATTTTTTCTACCGACTGTGCGAAAAGCAAGCGCATAACCTGCCGCAGTGATTGTTTGCCCCTTCAGTTCGCGGGCAAGCGCTTGATCAAATTCTTCGCTCAACACATCAAGCGCTAGTGCTTTTGTCACTGTTTCAAAGGCAAATTTTGGCAATACGCGCTTCATGGTCGGGTACATGCGAATCAGGTCGCGGTCACGAATACTGGAGGCGGCGATTTTGCTTTCTGCATCTACATTTGCACCGTATAACTCGTCTAAGAAAAATTGCGTCGCTGGCCGGTAGCGCTTATCGGCTAATAAATCGGCATAGGTTTCCGCCAACCGGAGATGCTGCCAGCGCTTTAAACGCGCTAAGTGTTGACTAAAAGCGTGGTTATTGCCAACTTGATGGTTAAGTCCACGTAAGGCTTGCAAGCGATGTAAATGTTCAAGCATGTGAATTACAACGGTAAATGATTGACGTGGCTGGTATTCTACGGCTCTTACCACCCACATCTTAGAACATCATGGATTTAAGCCTTCCCGCCAATATTGCCTTAGATAATGACCTGCAACTGTTGCGTACCGCCTACGAGGCTAACCGCATGCCCACGGCAGCCCAGCGACGCGCGAATTTGACGACACTTGAACATTTGCTGCTCGACAACGCAAATGCCATTATTGCTGCCATTAGTGCTGATTTTTCGCATCGTTCTGCGCATGAAACCCAGCTACTTGAGATTTTCCCAGCCATTTCCGCAATCAAGCATGCAAAATCGCATCTTGGTGGCTGGATGAAATCAAAACGTGCCATGGCCTCGCTCTGGTTTATGCCCGCGCGGACTGAATTAAAGCCACAGCCATTGGGCGTTATTGGCATTATTGTGCCTTGGAATTACCCGTTGTTATTAGCGGTTGGGCCATTAGTAGCGGCGCTTGCCGCTGGTAATCGGGCTTACATCAAGATGAGTGAATTCACGCCACTGACAGGCGCACTGTTTGCCAAGCTCATCCATGGCGCATTTATAAATAACGAAATTCGTGTGGTGAATGGCGAAGCAGATGTTGCGGCGGCGTTTTCAGCGTTGCCGTTTGATCATTTATTGTTTACCGGCTCCACGGCGGTGGGTAAACATGTGATGCGTGCGGCCGCGAATCACTTAACCCCAGTCACCCTCGAGCTAGGTGGAAAATCGCCCGCCATCGTTGGGTTAGACGCCGATATCGCAAAAGCCGCCTCGCAGATCATGTTTGGCAAATGCCTAAATGCAGGTCAAACCTGCATTGCGCCTGATTATGTGTTGTTGCCGCGTGGGCGTGAAGCGGCATTTATCGATGCAGCGAAGGCTGTTGTTGCAAAACAATACCCGCAGCTAGCTGCCAATATTGATTACACCGCGATTATTAATATGCGCCATGTTGAACGGCTTCGCGGATATCTTGATGAGGCGGCAAAACGCGGGGCAACGGTTTCGCCTTTAGCTGAAGGGGAAGCAGGCAAGCAAAAAATTGCGCCCACCATTGTGACCAACGCGCCAGACGACACCAAGCTGATGCAGGATGAAATATTTGGCCCCATATTGCCGCTAGTGCCTTATGACAATATGCAGGAGGCGATTGCATATGTGAATAAACGACCGCGTCCGTTGGCGCTTTATTATTTTGGCAATGACAACGCTGCGCGCGAGTTGGTACTCGAAAACACAATCGCTGGTGGCGTTTCGGTCAATGAAACCATCATGCACATATCACAAGAAGACCTGCCATTTGGCGGTGTCGGCGCCTCCGGCATGGGCGCGTACCACGGCAAATTTGGATTTGATACCTTCTCAAAATTAAAGCCCATTTTTCATCAATCACGCTTTAATGGGCTTTTCTTACTTAAGCCACCCTATGGCAAGCGGTTCGAATCCATGGTGAAACTATTGATGAAGCGTTAATTAACGCTTTCTGGGGTAAAAATGCGCATTGCCATTGTTGGATTTATCGTTGTACTAATCGCCGGCATTATTTATGCGATAACGCGCAAGCGTCCAATCGCCGTGCAGGAGGTAAAAACTTTTGCTGAGGTTGATGGCTTTGTAAATATGCTGCGCGGTGCCTGTGAAGACATGGAAATGCATCAAACGCTGGAAAAAATTCTCACCCAACCAGATACCGAACGTAAACAGCTTTTGCATGCGCTTATTAACGATCTACGGGTCAAAAATGCCCCGCGCGAGTTAATTGATGCCTTCGTTTGCTTACTTGATGATGAAGCGGCGGAAAAAGCCTACACAGTGCTTTATAAGTGTGAACGGCGATAAAAGTAACGACTTTTAGCGACTGTTGGCAGAAACCCATCGAGTGAATAGTGTGAAAACTCTAATCACGCTGACTAGACTCCATGAATATTAAATAATTTAATTTCATTAGACGAACAACAAAGGAGTCTCAAATGGTCACGAAAACGATTAAACGTGTAAGCAAAGTCGCAAACAAAACAAACAAGCCAACCGTAGCAGTTTCTGCGCGTAGCGTAGCGATGGCAGGTATCGGTGCAGGGGCTAGCGCCTTGGCGCGTGCACAGGATGGCGCGATGCAGGTGTACGCGAATATCGCTAAACAAGCAGAAGTGTTACGCAATATGACCACCGAAGCGGCTGAAACATTGGCGGCAAAGTCAGGTATGTATGTACGCGAAGGCAAAAAAGTGCAAACGCAAGCAGCAGCTATCGCCCAAGCGCAAGCTAATGCCACGGCCAAAGAAGTCGAAGCGTTTGCTAAGCGCAGCAAAAAAGCACTGCAAGCCAATGTCACGAAAACAGTTGATGCTGCTGTCGCTAATGCCAAAGAAGGCGTGACTAAGTTAGAGCATGTTTTTGAAGCGCGTGTTGCGAAAACATTGAATACGTTTGGCGTGCCTTCAGCCCAAAATGTGCGTGAATTACAAGCGCGTATGGCTGATTTGCAAAAAGTGTTAAATCAGCTAAATAAGCGCGGCGTTCGCGTGTAATATTTCTGCATTAATTGCAATTATTGCAATAATAGAAATAGGGAACATCAGTAGATGTTCCCTATTTTTTTTAGTACCGGGGAGAGCGTGTGAAAACCACAACAATTAAATCAAAAGTCAAAACAACGGGCATCAAACAAAGCGCTAAAAAACCCAAGATCGGCTTGGCGCTTGCAGGTGGCGGTCCGCTCGGTGCCATGTACGAAATTGGTGTGCTAATGGCGCTTGATGAAGCGTTAGAAGGACTAGATTTGAATCAAATGGATGTGTATGTTGGCGTATCGGCTGGCAGCTTCATCACGGCTGGTCTGGCAAATAATCTATCGCCCGCTGACATTTACCGGCTCTTTATCGAAAACAAAACTGCCAGTAAAAAATCCGATGCGCTTAAGCCTGAGGTGTTTTTACGTCCCGCTTACGGCGAATACTTTCGTCGCGCAAAAATGTTGCCGCCGCTGCTTGTAAAAGCGGTTTTTCGTTATGCGTTCAAAAAAATACGCCATCCGTTCAAAAGTGCCGCAATGGAAAGTTTTGCGCCACTCACGCGGGCTTTGCCCACCGGCATTTTTGAAAATGATGTCATTCGCAAATTTTTAGCGCGATCGTTCAGTAAACCTGGACGTACTGATGATTTTCGCCTGCTGAACACTAAATTGTTTTCGATTGCGACGGATCTTGACACGGGCGAATCTATTCGTTTTGGTGCGCCTGGCTTTGATGATGTGCCAATTTCTAAGGCGGTGCAGGCCTCTGCCGCATTGCCAGGACTGTTTCCTCCCGTTCAAATTGGTGGACACTACTATGTTGACGGCGCCTTGAAAAAAACCTTAAACGCATCGGTCGCGCTAGAGGAGGGCGCACAGTTAGTGTTGTGCGTTAATCCATTAGTACCTTATAACGCTGATGTTGCGCACCGCAAAAATAAACGTCGTATGGAAAAATTAGTCGAAGGCGGCTTACCGACAGTGCTTTCGCAAACCTTTCGCGCCATTATTCATTCACGCATGCATGTCGGTTTACAAAAAAATTTAAGCCACTACGAAGACCGTGATGTGGTGCTGTTCGAACCAGCAAGTGATGACGGCGAAATATTTTTTACCAACATATTTTCTTACGCCACGCGTAAAAAAGTTTGCGAACACGCCTATCAGCGCACGCGCATAGATTTGCTCAATCGCCAACACACGCTAATACCAATTTTTGCTAAATATGGCATTTCGCTGAATATCGAATCCCTCAAAGATGAAACTCGGACGCTCGATAATTCATTGCTATCGCCCCGTAAGCGCGCTACAACGCTGCCTAATCGTGAGGCGCTGAGTACCGCCACTGAAGATTTGCATGTGGCAATTGAAGCGCTAGAGAAATTAGTGGGGCTGGGCAAACGCACGCCACGTACGCCACAAAAGTAAATTGTTAGCAATTTAGCGCAGGTAGCTGAGCCTAACTCAGCATGAGTTTGCTCATTTCAACTCCTCAAATCCTTGCTTCGCGCTTCGCCAGTGCAATGTCGTCTCATCCTACTTGGCGTCAGCGCGAGGTTACCTCAGCATAGCCATTTTCAACAAATGGAGCGATGCCATGACATTGCCGCATTCACGTTTTTTGCGTATTTTACGTAAACAGATACGCACTATTGGGTTTTTAGTTGCTGCGTTCATTACTATCAACGCCTCAGCACAATTGCCGACTGAGCAAGATAGGCTGCGCCAAATAGATGCGCTGCTCACACAAACCTATAAAGCGGGCGAACCTGGTGCGGCGTTAATCATCGCCAAAAATGGCGTGCCATTGCTGCGTAAAGCCTATGGCACGGCCGACATGGAAAAGGGGATCGCATTAAAAGTTGAGGATGTATTTCGTATTGGCTCGGTGACCAAATCGTTTACGGCAATGGCCATTTTGCTTTTGGAAGATGATGGTAAGCTATCTGTCAATGATGAGATAACGCGTTTTATTCCTGACTACCCTGTCGCGGGCAAAAAAATCACCATTGCACATTTGCTACACCATACATCAGGCATCGCCAGCTATACTGATGCCCCGCATGGTCGTATTGCAGCCACGCTTAAAACTTCTGGCGAAATTGTTAACTTAATCAAAGCTGCACCGATGGTAAATGTGCCGGGTGAAGAGTTTGTGTACAACAACTCTGGCTATTACTTGTTAGGAGCGGTGATTGAAAAAGCATCTGGCATGCGCTATGCAGATTTTTTAGCTAAACGCATCTTTACGCCGCTTGGGATGATCAATACTGCTGTTGAAGGAGACGAGCGCGGCGCCAAGCGCGTTGCAGGTTATCGTTCTGAGGCGGATAAATTTTCGTTAGCGCCAGACATCAGCGCTAATATGACTTTCGCCGCAGGTGGGATTGTTTCTACGGTCGATGATTTACTGCGCTGGCACAATGCAATCTTGAGTGAAAAATTACTCAAGCCAAACGCTTGGAAGCGAAGCTTTACGCCAGCCATTCTCAATAACGGTAAACCCACCGAGTACGGCTATGGCTGGATACTACGTAAATTGCGAGGCCAACCTATGCAAGTGCACGGCGGCGTGGTGGCAGGCTTTCAAACAATGCAGCTAATGCTTCCGCAAGAAAAGTTATCCATCATTTTTATAGCCAATCAACAGCCTCGCCAAAACGCGGCACGACGCATCGGCGAAAAAATCGCGGCAATGGCGATTGGTAAACCATTTGTTGATCTAGCGCCTATTACGATGACGGAAGAGGCGTTAGCGCAATTTGAAGGTATCTACCAGCATGACGGTAAACCGTCGCGTATCGTATCGCGCGTCGGTAAACAATTACGCCAACAATTAGGAAATAGTCAAAGCATGATGTCGCCCTATGCAGATAACCAATTTTTTCAAGCGGATGGTTCATACACACGTTACCGTTTTGAAAAAAATGCGGATGGTAGCGTTAGTGCGATGATACGTATTGATAGCGGTGACGATGAGGAAACCTACAAGCGCATTGGCAATCTACCTGCGCCAGCCGCCATATCCCCTGCAAAATAGCAAGGTCGCCTATTGACGGGCATTTTCAAACATTTATACTTGGAAACGCCCGCCAATAGGCATGTTTCAGCTTTAAGCGTGAGCAGACTTCTTACCCGCAAACACGCGCTTTACCCCCATCACCAGAGCTAAACAAACCGCCCCTGCAATAACGCCAAAAATACCATCAAGTATCGTCGGCAAAATAGCATCAAGCGTTAAACCAATCACAGGAACGCCGCTAGATAGTAGCGCTAGGGTGCCAAAAATATGATGTAACGGCGGAATACCGTGTACCAAAATACCACCACCAACTAAAAACATCGCTGCCGTGCCCGCAACAGACAAAAACTTCATCAGCTTCGGTGCGGCGGCCAGCAAAAAACGTCCGAGTTGATGTAAAAAACCGCTGGCGTTTTTGTGCATTAAATGCAAGCCCGCGTCATCGAGCTTAACAATGCCCGCGACCAAGCCATAAACGCCGATCGTCATGCCGATCGCAACCACGCTCAGTACCGCCACCTGCTTACCAAATGAAGCAGCCGCGATAGTGCCCAAGGCGATCACGATGATTTCAGCTGACAAAATAAAATCGGTGCGAATTGCGCCTTTGATTTTTTCTTTCTCCAGTGCCACTAGATCAATTGCTGGGTTTGCCATGGCGACGGCTAATTCTTGCAGATGTGCCTTGTCTTCCTCAGCATGCAAATATTTGTGTGCGAGCTTTTCGACGCCCTCAAAGCAAAGATACGCGCCACCAATCATCAAAAGCGGCGTAATCGCCCAAGGCGCAAATGCACTAATGGCAAGTGCGGTTGGCACTAGTATTAGCTTATTCCACATCGAGCCTTTAGCCACCGCCCACACCACCGGCAGCTCGCGCTCGGCAGCTACACCTGCGACTTGTTGTGCATTCAAGGCGAGATCATCACCCAACACACCCGCTGTTTTTTTAGCGGCAACTTTTGCCATAACGGCAACATCATCTAAGATTGCGGCGATGTCATCAATGAGAAGTAATAAGCTTGTACCAGCCATAATATTTTCAATTTTGGTTATTAAGTAGAGATGATTATCCCAAACATTTGCGCGCATACCGCTGTCATCAAAAATAAACGCATCTCGTCGTCAACGCTGCAATGCGTGGTTGCGTTTTTCTCTGTACGCAACAACGACGCAACATATGTCGCAACTAGGAGACAATCATGTCCAGCTTTGAAGATGCACCACGTGAAATAAATCGCAATGCCAACAATACTAATCGAGGTAATACGATGACCGCTAAAACACATCCTGCCATAATTATTGCTGCCGGTGCATTCACCATTTTGTGTGTCGTTGGTATCGGTGTATTGACGGGCATTATCCCTAGCGCAGGTGCCTTGAATAGTAGCGCGTCACCCTCGACACAGAGTAGTTTGCCGCCGGTATTAGCCGCCGCTGGTGCTGCACAAACGCCACTTGGCAACGTAGTTGATGATGCGCCTGCACCTACTTCAACCGCTGCTTCAACCGCTGCCTCAACTACTACCAGCACGCTTAAACCGATTGATAAGCCATCAATTGGACAGCCACTGGCGCGAAATGAAACACGTGCTAATTCAACATCGCCAACGCCGACTAAGAAGCCAGCAGCTGAATCAAATACGACTAAAGCACCAGTGCCTACGTATCAGCCAAATGAACAAAACCCGAGTAGCAGTATTGAGCGTCCAGTGGTAGTTGCTAGCAACACCAAGCCTGAATCTAGCCCGCTCATTTGTGCCAATTGCGGCACCGTAGAAAGCATCAATACGAATGTCGAACAAGGGCAGGGCAGTGGCGCTGGTGCCGTTATTGGTGGCGTGCTGGGCGGCGTTTTAGGCAATCAAGTCGGCAAGGGCAGGGGGCGCGATGTGGCCACCGTAGCAGGTGCGGTTGGCGGTGCGGTGCTTGGCAATACGATTGAAAAATCCAATAAATCAACGCAGTCATACAGCATCCGCGTTCGACTTGAAGACGGCACATTTCAAACGATTAAGTCAGACACTGATCAAGGCATGCGAGTTGGCGAACGTGTAAGGATCGAAAATCAGCGGCTCGTGCGATATTAAACGAGGTAGCAAACTTACAAAAGAAAGCCTCGGCAAAATTGCGGAGGCTTTTTTTTGTTCTGCAAAATTCGAATATTAATCGACGCTATACGCGACCAATAATTGATGCTGTTGAAATTAATTCTTCAAGTAGTGCCATCGAGACATCACCTGAAACCGAATATGGATCAAGAGATGCACGCGCGGAGTATTTTAATAAAACAGATGGATTAATTTTATCGAGATTGACTTGCCCCATCGTCCAGCCCGAAAAGCGGCGTTCGGTGATTTCAACATAATGCAATATCACCACATCTTTATGGCGTGTGTCGCGCAAAATATAGCCATACAGCTCATTGACCTCTGTGCGACCACCTTCAAGCACTTGCAAAAATATATCACCACCATAGCAGAGAATGCCAGTAATACCACGATCGGGATTGTGTAGTTTTGATTGCTGCATGATTGATTCAGTCATTGCAACACGATTATTGTCGATAGCACGGCTAGCGTAAAGTAAACGGACAAGCATGGCATTAGCCTTTTTTATTGTTAATGAGAGATAAAAATTCGCGGCGTAAGTTTGGGTCTTTCAAAAATGAGCCCCGCATTACACTATTAATCATTTTTGCGTCAGTGTCTTTAACGCCGCGCCAATGCATACAAAAATGGTCAGCCTCCATGACAATCGCCAAGCCATCCGGTTGAATCTTGTCTTGCAATAACTCTGCGACTTGCGAAACCGCCTCTTCTTGAATCTGCGGGCGACTCATAATCCAATCGATTAATCGCGCGTATTTAGAAAGGCCAATTAAATTGGAGTGCTCATTCGGCATGACACCAACCCATACCCGACCCATAATTGGGCAAAGATGATGTGAACATGCGCTACGAACCGTGATAGGACCGACAATCATTAACTCGTTCAAATGCGAAATATTCGGAAACTCTGTCGTGGCAGGTGCTTTGAAATAACGGCCACGAAAAACTTCATGAATGAACATTTTTGCCACGCGACGCGCTGTTTCGTTGGTATTGTGATCGCTCGCGGTATCAATGACTAAGCTTTCTAACACACCCTGCATTTTTGCCTGTACTTCAGCCTGTAGATGGTCTAAATCGCCAGGCTCAATAAAATCTGCAATGTTGTCATTGGCATTAAAACGTTTCGAGGCAAGTTTGATGCGATCGCGAATGGCGACTGACATGGGAATTCCAAGATCATTTTCTTCAGGTAGGTTTGTGTTATCCATGCGGTAATTTGGTTTAGGGTTGTGTGCGAATGTGAATTTGCGATACGAATAGTTTATTCAAAAATATACGTTCATTTGACTACTTAGCAGCAATTCGTTCACTTGCGGCACAGTTTTTATTAATTTGGCCGTCTGCTTGGCTTAGCGCACGTTTTTAATCTCTATTAATTAAGGGTATTTTCAAGCAAAAATAACTGAAGGTTGCCGTATTTACTGGTGTTTCTCCATGATTGGCAAAACTTGGCGCGTTATTTATGGTGTTTCATCGCACCATACTCTGTTTGGTCGCATGCCTTAGCGCGCGTTTGACGTTGCAATTATGATGTCTCAAATCAACATATGTAGCTTATCTGACGCGCTGGAAAGTGCCTACTGTATCAATACTTCAATTCAATCATGTTCAAAAATATCACACGCCGCTTAGTACAATTATTATTCATTTTGTGTCTGATACTATCGTTATTGTTGGCGATTGGTGCGTTTAGTACGTTAGAGAATTTTGTCATCCCAGAGACAGGCGCAGATACTAGCGCGCAGCACAGTATCATCGACAACGTTAATGTGGTTAATGTACGCACAGGTAAAGTCCTGCCATCGACCACTGTCGTCATTTCGGCAAACAAAATTGTATTTATTGGCGCTCGTGAGCTGATGCCAATACAGTATGCTGCTATAGCAGGAAGGCATCGTATCGACGCTGCAAATGGATATTTAATCCCCGGATTATGGGACTCGCATTTACACACGCTAAGCATCTCACCACAGGTACATTTCCCATTATTAATCGCTAATGGTGTGACAACAATTCGCGATCTTGGCGAAGGATGTTCTTGGCAAAGTCAATTGAAATGCACGCCTGATATTGCACACTGGCGTCAGCAACAGCTCAATGACAAGCTGCTCATGCCGCGCATTATTGCCAGTACGAGTTATCACATTGAATCAACAGAGGCATTAGAAAATAGTAGTGAAATTGCAGTACGTGATAGCTATCGCGCGCTGATTAATAAGCTCAAACAGCGTGGCGATGATTTTTTGAAGCCGCAGCTTGCTTACGATAGCAATCCACGATTGTTTGAAATCTTGTTAGAGGAGGCTGCACTTGCTAAGATGCCAGTCGCTGGCCATCTGCCATATAAATACGATCTAGCGCGCCCATCATCTGCACCACTGATCAGCGTCGAACACGATTCAGGTTTGCTCCCACAGTGTTCAAACGCGCGCGCACAGTATGATGGACGTAATCGCAGTAAAGCCAAGCTCCTAGCCGAAATGAATAGTGTGCGCTGTGATGAAGTATTAAAGGCGATGGCAACACAGCGCATTGCATTTGTACCAACGCATGTGGCGGCTAATGCTCAGGATTATTTTTTGCTTGATCATGAAAGTGACAGCATGCCAACGCTGAAGTATGTTGTTCAGCCGATGCGCTGGATATGGCGCACATATGCTGCGGTAAACAAAGCGGGCATCAAAGCGCCAGATAAACCAGTAATACTAAGTCTCTATCAGGCTTCTCTTGATTTAACCAAACAAGCACATGCTGCGGGTGTGCCCGTATTGGCAGGCACAGACGCGATAGACGCCTACGTTGTACATGGGTTTTCGCTGCATGATGAGCTTCAACATTTTGTCAAAGCTGGCTTAGCGCCAATTGATGCGTTGCGGGCAGCAACCATTGTTCCTGCAACGCATTTTGGACGTGCTGATGATTTAGGTTCTATTGAAGTCGGGAAAATTGCTGACCTTGTGTTGCTAAGTGCTAGTCCGTTGAGCGATATTCAGAATACAAAAAATATTCGCGCTGTATGGCTTGATGGAAAACATCTCGATCAAGACTTGCTCAGCAAAATGCTGCAATGGTCAGCCGATGGCGCTAGCAGCGTAAAGCTAAGCGCTGTGTTTGTATGGCGAATTATTTACAGTATGACAACATACGTGTAATATTTACATTAGGTGAACCCTGCAAGGCAAAATTTTTGCTGCTATGCAAAGCGTTATGTAAAGTGGTTGCATATACAGTGTTGTCGGCTGTTTGCGCTATGAGAAACACTAGGCAAGCGGCGAATTTTGGAACGATTTGAAGCCACGCATTCCGTACTGCATCGTTCGGTGCTTTCTCTGCCATTAAGTGTGCTAGTACGGCCTGTGGCTGCATGTCGAGTAGTTCGGCTATGCGTAGCGCTGGCACTTCGCCAAATCCGCTCTTGCCGTTGCGTATGGCGCTGACTTGTGAGCGTCCTACACCAATCAAAATAGCCGCGCGGTAGTCGCTGCAATCGTGCTTTGCGCGAATTGCGTCAAGAAATTGTACAGAGTTCATTTCGTGCCCCTTGTGGCTGTGAATGAGTCATGACTTTAGTCGCCTGACGCTTGACGTGCAAGCGTCATTGATGGCGAACGTTTGGTTGCTATTGACAGTCCATTGGCTAACCACTATATTGCGCGTGTCTCGCCGTGCCGCGCACAACCCCTTGTGTGTGCGTGAATACAACACGGCGGGGCGTTCGCTGGCTTCCGGTGGACAGTTTGCAAGGGGCGAACGTACTAAAGGGGGCTATATGCCTAATTTCGTCTTGCGCGGGAAAATTTTGGTAGGCACAAATTGCCGTCATGTGTTTTGGACTGGCTCGTATTGGTCTACATCGGCGCAACAGCGTGCGCAATTTGCAGATGAAACGTCGGCGCGGATGTGTTATGGCATGTCTGATGATCGCGTGAAAGCAATCGCGGTTTGTGATGAGCGTCCGTACGTCGTTGGTAGTGTTGATGTGTTTAATTGGATGTTGTAGGTGATACACCCTAGCGGATGGCGTGCTGGTGTCGTTGCCAATAACAAGGCGACGATACGCGATGTGCTGAATATCCCTGCCAGATGGCGGCGTAAAGTGATTGCAGATGCTATCTGTGATGAGCTCAAGCCGTGGTTAGTCAATGACCACTGCGAAAAATACGCTAACCCTGATTTGCACGCGATGCGTGAGCTTAATGATGGCTGTTTGCCATTGAATGCAAGTGATGACGATATTTGCAATGCGTCAGAGGCGCGCGCTTCAGAGTGCGCTCGTGCATTGCCACGCTCGCACTGTCAATTCGGGGCGTTGCGGGCTGCGCTGACGGTCTGTGATAGGTGGCGTGTAGGTCATCCGCGTGGTGAGACGATGGAGTCAATCTATAAGCGTTGTTGCTGCCCGTTATGGTGGCGTAGGTCGTTGCGTCGTGCTCATGCTCGTCAGGTGGAGGCGGTGGCGATTGAATCGAACATCGTACACAAGCGCGGTGATAAATATGTCTCGCTAGAGTCGCTCGAACGTCGTCAACAAATGGCTGCGCGCACGCTTGGGATGCTCGAAAATGTAATCGCTACAAATGAAGACGGCGATAGCTGGTCGCTCGCTGAATTGGCGGCGCTGAGTGTGTCGAACCCTAGCATACGGCGCGGTGAATTGATGGTGCGTATCCGTGGGCTCGAAGAGTTGGCTGCTGAAGCGAAACACGTCGCTGAATTTGTCACGCTGACCTGTCCTAGCCGTATGCACGCGGTGCAGTCTACGAGTGGTGAGCGTAACCATAGATACGATGGCACGATGCCGCGTGAGGCTCAAGCGTATCTGCGGGATGTGTGGGCGCGGTGTCGGTCTGCATTCGTGCGTGCTGGCTTGCGTGTTTATGGATTACGCGTTGCAGAGCCGCACCATGACGGCTGTCCGCACTGGCACTTGCTGGTTTTCATGGGTGAGTATTGCGGTGATGACAGCAAGCGCCGTGCAGTGCCGCGCTATCGTGCAATCATGCGGCGCTATGGGCTTGAGGATTCGGGCGCTGAGGCGGGTGCGGTAGAGCATCGCGTTAAATTTGTGTCGATTGATACATCGAAGGGGACGGCGGCGGGATATGTCGCTAAATACATATCGAAAGCAGTCGGTGATGTGGATGTGGATGCGGCTATCGCTGAATACGGTATCAACGCGGATGCAAAGGTGCGTGCCAAGACGGGCAAGATGTCACCAGTGGCGGCGTGGGCTAAGACGCATGGCATTCGTCAGTTTCAGTTTTTTGGGACGCCACCGGTTGGGTTTTGGCGTGCGTGGCGGCGTGTGCATGGTGATGACATTGATGCGCTCACTGGTTATGCTAACGATGCTGCAACGACTGCTTACAACGCTGTCCACAAGCTGTATGCGGGTGATGTTGATGATGACGGTGTAGCGGTCGATAAGCCTGCTGACTATGCGGCACACGTTAGGTGGCTTGGTGGCGTTTACGGGTGGCGTAGCAGGGCGCGTATGGCGTTGTGTAAAGAGTCGATGATTGATGTCGGTGCGAGGCCGCGTACACGTTATGGTGAGTACGCTAATCAGCGTGTGATTGGTATCGTCTTGTGCGATAGTTGGGATGTTGTCGTGCCATTGCGGATACGCGATTGGGAATTTTCACGCGGGTCAAAGGGAAGGCGCGCCCCTTGGACTCGTTTCAATAACTGTACGGATGAAGGGGATAAAAATGTTGGGTCTGGCTACGTTGGTGACGTTGGTTCTGGTGTTAATGGTGACCGGATTGGTGTGGGGGATATGCAAGTCATACGTACCCACTGAAAATAAGCGCTGGTGGATGACTGCTGAAGTGTTGTTGTTGTGGCCTATCGTGGCCTTTGGGCTGATGCTGTTCGCCAAAAGGGTGATAGGCTGGCTATCATGAACGATGACGTACAAGAGCTTTTGCAGCTAAACCTGCGCGCAATTGTGCGGCGAAAATTTAAGCTTCGGTCGGCTGCGGCTGATGAAGTTGCAGCCGATTTATTGGAACAAGTTTCCAACGATATAAAAGCGCACGACATTCGTTTGAACCAAGGTTTAACCAAGGAAATACCGTTCAAGCAAATAATTCCTAGATGGCATGATGAACTCACCGCCGATGATGAGCTAGTAGAAGTGTTCTCAAAGTCGGCTGATATATCACTGGTCAAAGCGCGCATGTGTCTGGTGATATTGATATCGGAAATAGAAAAAAAATTAGCTAGGGGTGAGTCGTTCAGGCTGCATTATTTCGGCACGTTCGCGGCGATAGCACAAGAGACGTCAACTGTAAACACGAATGGTGTTGGCACTGGTCAGGCTTACCGCCGTCCGTTTAAATATCGATTAATACCTTCGCAACAATTAAGGAATGCACTAAATTGAGTGATCCGACTGATGTACAAGCGTTGATGGTGACAGAGGTGGGGATAACACCGATAGAGGCGAAGCGCGTGATAGAAGCCTTCAAGGCGTTCATACGTTCGTCTATGAAAAAGGGTCAAGACGTGACGATATCAAGCTTCGGGCGCTTTAGCGTGAAAGCCTATGCCGGACGAACTGGCAGGAATCCTAGAACAGGTGCAGCAATAAAAATCAAGGCTAAAAGAGTGCCAATACTCACGCTGTATCGAAAAACAAAGGACAGGCTACTCATAGGGCAAATAGCGGAATATCCGTGGCTCTCGCCTGAATACGAAGATACAGAGGCATAAAAAAATCCCGCACTGAGCGGGATTTTTTTTTACTCGGTTTCATCCGGTGGCTTTGCGCCCCATGCGCGCCTTCGTCCAGCTGCATATTCGCGGTCATAGTAAGCGCGTGATGCGGCGCGTTGTTGCAGTTGCTTTTTCGTCGGCGTGATGGTTGGCGCTGGCTGTCCATACGCATCTGCTAGTGCTGCTGCTTTAATAACCGCAAGCGTTGCATCGTCCAGCACGCTAAGCTGTCCGGCAAGTGCATTCACGGCTTGTAACGCAAGTTCATCGCTGAACGCACTGCGAAGCTGCGTGGGGTTGTTTAGCTGCAATGCTGGTAGTGTCATGCCGGTCTGCAAATTTATCAACTCAGAGGCGGCTTTACCAAGGTCTATCATGACTTGTTGTCGGTCACTGATATCGTTGAGCGTGATGCCCATTTTTTGGCTGATTGCGGCATTGAAGCTAGCCTTAGAAAATGGGTCATTTTCATTCAGTATCAAGCCAGTGCGCGTGGCGATGTACTGAGCCACAACAGACTCCACACCGCCTGTCATGAGCGCCCTAAATTCGTCCGATAGAAAAAAAGTATTCAACTGCTCGCGTATTTCGTCCATCACGGTAGATAGACCAATCAATGCGAGTGCGCCCGTGATTTTTGCCGTCAGTGGTGCGGATAATGCGCCTAGCGCTGGTATACCAAGCAATGGTAGTGGCATGTGACCCCCAAAAAAAACACCCGCATGAAGCGGGTGAAAATCGTTATGAAAAATTAGTATCGAATCAATACTAAATAGATTTTACTACTATTTGCGGCGGCGTGAGCGGCTTGTGTAGACGCCTGAAACCATCTGTGCAATGCCACGATATGCGCTTGGCAAAAATGGAATGGCTAGAGCTGCAACAGTTCCAATGGTTTGCGCGTTTTCGGGTGAAACGTTAACGCCAGTCGCCAGCAGCAGTGCTGCGATTACGCTGGTAACTGCCTTGTTTTGTTCGTTGGGTGCGCCTTTGTTTAATTCGTCGTTGCTCATAAAAATCCTTAGTTGTTAGTGGTTCGTAATCGTGATGCTGCACGTGCCGCGCCCTGTGCAATGTTTAATTGCATCGAACAATCTCACAAAAGCGGGGCGGCTGCTAATCACGTTCGTAAGTGAATCAAAATTAAAGCTGTCTGCAACAAGGATGCAGCCTTCTGTGTCGCGTGGTGTGTTACCGGTGTGGATACGTACACCACTAAATTCAGGCACATCTAATAGCAGTGGAAGCGGCACATCAAAGCGTGGTGAGTGAGAAACTACAACGTCATAGCGTCCGGCGCGTATCGCAGTTTCGCCAGGTGTTTTTGTCGGCCTAACAACATCCTCCATCGTCACCGCGATAAGTGCGCCATTGAGTAGCAGAACGCCACGAGTGGCGACGGTTGTCAACTCAATGCGTTTTAGAGTGAGTGCAATCATGCCCATGTGCTCGCTGTTTGGAAAACGGTTGTCGCGTTGGTGCGGTCGCCGTTGTAAGTTTTGTTATAAAACGAAAGTGCGAGCGTGTGACCAATGCTAATGAGGGAGCCCGTACCGGTTAAATTGGCGAGCAAATTAGCGAGTGGCGGCACTACGCCGGATGGGTAGGGCGTTCCGGCGATGTGGGCATTGAAGAGAGTGCGAAACGGCGGCGATCTCAGATAGTCGACGCTGGTCAACAGCGCAAAGGCGCACAGTGAACCAGCTTCTTGAATGGTCAGGCATTTAGAAAAAACCGTGCGGCCTTCTGTCCAGACGCGTTGAAGACTGTGCACCAAAATGTCGTCGCGTTCTTTGGCTGTCGCTGGTAGAGGCCATCCAATAACATACCTGTTGGGAGTGTACCAGCCGAGTAGAATTTGTGGGCTCAATCCGTTAAAGCTGAGTTGTGTCGTCGTGCGTGCAGGAAGAAACACCAATGACGTCGTGGTGTGAAACCGCTTGAAAACAGCGAGGGCATGAGCCCTCGCCAATTCTGCATTAATAGTCACGGGCTAATTACAACAGCGCGTTGATAGCAACTAAACGCGCATCCATCGCCGTCTTGCTGGCGGTGGCTACGGTGCGGCGATCTACCTGCTCTTGATAAAAGGCAATCTGTGCGGCGCTGCCAGTCGCATAAGCCGCGATGCTGGTGATGGTTGCGTTCGCTTCTGCAATGATTTCGCCTTGCTTGGTGATGTTGCGGGTAAGTGATGCCTTCTCACGCAACAGCAAGGAATTTGCCGTTGTGTTGAGCGGGATTGCACGTTGCAATGGGACAACGCTAGGCGATAACGTGACGGTGTTGGTTGATGGCACTGTGTTGACAACATCCTTAAGCATGTCATCCATCGAGCGATACACTTTGATAGCGCCGTCAGGTTTGCAGATTGTCGCTACAACGGCGGCGGCTGCTTTATTCACATAGCCCATGACGGCGGTGAACGTTAGATCTGATTTAGAGGGGTCAACAATCGTTGGGGTGACGGTGATGGTCGATTGCGTGGCTGCATCTTGTCCAACAGAGTAAAGGGTTTTACGCATGATAATTTTTACTTTCGAAGTGGTTGATAAATTGGTATCGGGTCGATACTGAACGGTAGTATCGACACGACACCAATCTTTGTCAACGCAATTAGAGGAAAAATAAATTGAAAATAAATGCTAAAAAAACACACACAAATTTACTTATGAGATTTCATATAATAAAGTGCGGATTGAGCCTAGTTTTACCAGAGCTTTGCAATTTATATGAGTGCTCATAGCAATTTCGGATGACTAGCTGTCATGAAATTTTCTTGTTTTAACGCAAATAAAAAAAGCCAGAACGGTTAGATTCTGGCTTTTTGGTCAGTCAATAAGTCTTCGATGCTCGTCATGATCTTTTGAATACTCAAAAAAATGCGCTTGCTCTGCATACGTCAATTGATGCATCGAAATAGGCATAACGTCGCCGTTAGAAAGTCCAATTGCAGCCATGAATTTACCTTCGCGCTTGTGGGAACGAATTTTTTCCAAAACACGAAACGAACGGTAGTAAGCGCGTGCCCGTGGTGATGTGCAGTCGATTCCAGGCACGCGTTCAAGCCATAAATAAACGTCATTTAGAGACACCGGAATAACGTCTTCAAATAGTGCGAGTTGTGCGAGTTTTGAGGATTTAGACATTGCTAATCTTTGTGTTTTTGATTGGGAAGATAGGACAAAGAAAAGCGCAAAAAATTCTATGCAAAAATGCGAGAATATTTACATTATGTCAACTAAATTGCGCGAATTATCAGACTGGTTAAAAACTATTCAAACGCCAACTGGAATCATAAAGTCTATCGTGAGCCCTTTAAGCGCTGACCCATTTGATAGTATAAGTTGGCCATGGTGTAATGCTAGTACACGTTTTGCAATGGCTAAGCCCAAGCCGCTTCCTTGCGCTTCCGTCCCCGGTACGCGATAAAACCGCTCAAAAACCCGCTCATGCAACTCCTCAGGAATACCTACGCCATTATCAGAAATACGAAAACGCACTCGGCCATTTTCTAACGTACTGATACTGACTAAGACAGCACCTGATAATGGCGTATAGCGAATTGCATTATCAAGAACATTATCAATTGCCGCACCAAGCGTTTCACGATCAATCTTGACATAGCAACGATGCGGTGCACTAAGCTCCAAATCAATATCTCTATTTGCTGCTAAAACAGAAAATCTGGCAATCCGCTCTTGGGCAAAAACACATAGGTCAGTCAATTCAAAACGAGGTACAAAATCGGTAACACTCACACGGGCAGTCATTAACAGTTTTTGTATCAAGTTAGCCGCACGCTCTATGCCAGCACTAAGCTCTGCAGACGCGCACTCTTTCTCAGCTGGCTCGCTCGCGTGCTTCATCACGTGCGACTGCGCTTGAATAACAGCGAGTGGCGTACGAAGCTCATGCGCGGCATCAGCAAGAAAATTTCGTTCCCGCGTTAGGGTGTTGTCAAGCTTAGTTAACAAAAGATTTATCTCGTCAACAATCGGTGCTGTTTCCTTATAGCGGTTAATGTCGACTACTGGCTTCATGTCATTCGGACTACGTTGCGAAATAACATCTGCAAGTTCTTGTAGGGGCTTAAGACTGCGTGCAGCTACCAACCAGATGATCGCCGTGGCAAACGGAATAAAAACTAATAACGGCAATAAGATGAATCGAATAGTAGTGCTAAACAATTCGTCTGCAATATAAGCAGTTGTTATTGCAATATGAACTGTTAAAGAACCGTCAGCGTTAGATTCGCTATAGCCGTGCCACTGTTTACCATTATGCACAAACTCAGTCCGCCCTTGTGTTGGGAAAGTCGTAGAAGTCCATGGTGTAGGCCGAGTGTCGCTATAACTTGGTGCGCTAAAGATTACAGCACCTGTTTTATCAAATATACGTACCCACTGTGGTGGATCATCGTCCGTTAGTGCATGCCCCTTAACGGCAGCAATTTGCTTATTCTGAATCTTGTTGACTTCGCTTAGTATCATTAGCCGTTCACGCAACACAACCGGATTGTCTTTAGCTTTGTCTATTACTTTCAATATCAATTTGGCAGGCATCGTAGCACTTTGATCAAACTCCCCTTCTCCGTTATTGTAAAAATTCCAAAACAGATTGGCAAACGCGAGAACACAAAAGCCAATAACCACCATCAATTGGCCAAGAACAATGCGCCTCAGTAGAGAGCGAGTCGTTTTAATCATGCAACGTCCTCCAACAAATAACCTACTCCGCGAATAGTTTTAATACGCTCTATACCAAGTTTTTTGCGTAAATGATGAACGTGCACTTCAAGTGCATTACTTTCTATCACCGCATCTGCATTAAACATGACCCGTTCAAGCTGGGCGCGTGTTACGAATCGCCCTGCATGGCGCGCAAGCTCAAGTAGTAAGGTGTATTCACGGAGTGATAAATCGAGCTGATTGCAGTCGAGCGTTACTCGCTGCCTAGCAGGCTCAATGGTAAGTTTACCAATCCGCCATACCTGCTCGGCGAAACCTGCGCTGCGGCGACACAATGCGCGAACACGCGAAAGCAGCTCAGGAATCGCAAACGGTTTTGGCAGGTAATCATCCGCCCCCGCGTCTAATCCACGAACGCGATCATCCACCGAATCACGCGCGGTCAGCATGATGACCGGTACTGAGTTTTCCGTTCGTCGTAACCATGTCAACACGTCAAGCCCTGAACCATCGGGTAAACCAATATCAATAAGTACTGCCGCAAATGTCTCAGTTTCAAGCTTTGCTCTAGCGTCAACAATACGACGCACCCAAATCGTGTCGAATTCGCTTTGTCTTAGCGCGGTTTGCAGTGCCTTACCAAGTTGTAAGTCGTCTTCTATGAGCAGCAATTGCATGATGGAGTTTTAGTTATTTTTAGTCGCAATAGTGAAGTTGCAATGGGCGCTGCAAAAATGTAGCAACAGAATGATTATCAATAGTTAAAGCCGGAATAGCACGCATTAGAACTGATTAATCTAACCAGCTAATTAGCAAACAAGGGGCTCACGCCATAACTAAAGTGTAGCGCGCCTAGCATTCCAAGTCCTTAAGTTTGACTTAAGGAGTGGTTAAGCATTAGCTAAGCAACAGTGCGATGTCGCCGCCTAGAATTTCATTTCTATTAATTGGAGACAATAAATGATCAATGTTTCAGCAAACAAATTTAGCCCACCAAAACACACTAGCAAACTCAATTTGAGCGCATTGCGCTTGATCACAGTGGCATGTGTAACGATGGTGAGTACAGCTACGCTCGCGCAGACTGCTGCCGTCGATACCAAGAATGAAGGCCCATGGAGTGTGAGTATTGGGGTGTACGCGGCGTCTTCATCGGATTATGAAGGCGGTAAAAAAAGAATTACTGCGTTCGTTCCCAATTTTGACGTTAGTTATAAAACCAAAGATTATGGCAAATTTGGCTTCGGCTCAAAATCACGCGGGGTCTCGTGGACAATTATTGACGAAGAACAATATTCGATTGGCATTGCGATCAGTGGCGACGCTGGACGCTCTGAAAAAAAAGGCACTGCACTTAAGCCTGGTAGCCTGCGACTTCGTGGCTTAGGCGAAATCAAAGCCTCAACTGAATTCGGCATTTTCGGTCATGTTGTCGTCGGCATTCCACTCAGCCTACAAATCATGCGTAGTTCAGGCGATGGTAAACAAAATGCCAAAGACTTTAGCTTCAAAGGCCACGGCGGCACGCGTATCGAGTTTTCATCTGAAATCCCTGTACCGCTGACGAGCGATCTCACGCTAAGCATCTCACCATCTATCTCTTGGGCAGATGCAAAATATACGCAGACCTACTTTGGCGTCAATGCAGTACAAGCCGCACGCACTGGCTTTAAGCGATTCAATGCAAAAGGTGGCGTGAAAAGCGCAGGAATCAGCTTAGGACTCAATTATCAGATTGATAAAAACTGGAGTGCCACGAGCGCTGTCTCGCTCAATCAGCTACGCGGCAGCGCAAGTAATAGCCCAATAACGGAAAAGAAAGGTCAACCTAGCTTATTGGCTGGTGTCAGTTATTCTTTCTAATTTGCAAGCCGAATAATCTGCTTTGGCTAGTGCATTTACAAAATGCCCGCGAATACAGCGTATTCGCGGGTAATTAGCCATCTCAGCGATCGCGCCACAGGATGTTGAATTTATTTACAAAAGGCGAGAGCTCACAGGCTTGATGAACCTAATTTACAACTTGAGCCGCATAAGATGCCGCTTCACAACATCACATTTCTGGTGACGAAAGACGCCGTGCATAATGATGCTTAATGCATATGTTGCCCGCCATTAATGGCGATATTTGCCCCAGTAATAAACGCAGCTTCGTCTGAAGCCAAATACGCACATAACCCAGCGACTTCTTCAGGTTTACCCAAACGACCAAGTGGTATTTGCGGGATGATTTTGCTATTCAACACATCTTCAGGGATCGCTCGCACCATGGCAGTGCCGATATAGCCTGGTGAGATTGTATTAACCGTAACGCCTTTTTTAGCGACTTCAAGCGCTAGCGCTTTGCTGAATCCATGCATGCCCGCTTTGGCGGCTGAATAGTTAGTTTGACCAAACGCACCTTTTTGGCCATTGACTGATGAGACATTGATTACCCTGCCCCAGCCGCGCTCGACCATGCCATCAACGACGGGCTTAGTCATGTTGAAAACACTGTCAAGGTTAGTGCCAATCACCGCATCCCAATCGACTTTGGTCATTTTTTTGAAAGTCATGTCGCGCGTGATGCCAGCGTTGTTAATCAAAATATCAATCGGGCCGATTTCTTTTTGAATTTTATCGATACTTGCCGAACATGCATCAAAGTCAGACACATCAACGGCGTACGCATGAAAATGATAATCACGCGAAGCCATTTCTTTAATCCACTCAGCAGATTTTGTGTTGGATGGTGAATAAGTGACAATAACTTTAATACCCATACGCGCGAGCTTCATGCAAATAGCTTCGCCCAAGCCACCCATGCCACCTGTTACCAATGCGATACGTTGAGTTGCGGGCATATTTACTCTCCTTTTAAAATTGTTGTAAGAGTTTACGTGTTGTTATTTTTGGAGTAACGCCGCAGTGCAACAAACACTATTGATTTTCACTCGATATTTCAAGTAGCCCTGCTAATGCGCGCTGAGCCGTAGCGCGAGAAAAGTACGTTTCAATATTTTTGTGTCCATTTTTTTGTAGTTGAAGCCAAAGTGCCTCATCGGTATTGGCGCGGATGATGGCCTTAGCAAAGTCTTCTGCCGTATCAGCACGTAATACATCGACTTCGTCACGCAAATACATGCCCTCCACTGATGGTGATGTCGCCACGACTGGTACCCCATATTGCATGGCGATATTAACTTTACCCTTTACGCCAGCGCCGTAGCGAAGGGGCGAAATAGAGAGCCGCGCTTTGTCATAGTAAGGTGCAACATCTGGTACAAAGCCCGCAATCACAAAATCAGGCGCCGCATATTGTTGCAATGAAGCGGGTGCATTACTACCGATAACAGTGGTAACAATATTCGCGTTTTTTGCACGTAGCAATGGCAATACGTTTTCCACATACCAAGTTATTGCATCAAGATTTGGAGGATGCCGAAATCCACCGATAAACAATACGCCTTGCCGCTCAGCAAAAGGAGTAGGTGCAGGCATATTGACGTGAATATTTGACACAATCTCCACGCGTATTTCAGGCGCAATATTATTGAGTAATTTTTCTTCGACTGGACTCACGACTAATGTTGTATCAGCTTTCGCCATCAGGCCAAGTTCTTGCGTTTTCATCCTTGCAGCTGCGGCGCGCATGATGCAGTCGTTAGCAAGTTCAGCTTCGCGTTCTTGCCTGAGAAAATGCAGATCAACCGTATCAAAGATCAATTTCGCATGCGGCGCGGAATCTTTTATCGTGTCGACATGCTTAATCGCAACAGTGGCGCGTGAAAGAAAAATTACTTCATATTCGGCGGCGTGTCGTTGTAAAAAACGCGTAATGTTTGATTCAACCGGGTGGTAAATCACTTCCACACCAAGCGCTTGAATATTCGACACATACGGCTCACGATACTCTAAATTGTCAGCTATGAAGGTGACTTTAGCGCCCATTTTTGCCATGACACCGAGCATTTCAAACATGCGCAAACTACCTGAATCCTGATCCGGCGTGAGCATACATGCATCCACCACTAATACACGTCTCACAGCATAACGGTCGCGCTCAAGAAGCGGCATCAGGCCATTAATGCGGTGCTTTGCCAACACATGACGCCAGCGCGCCAGAAATGTTTGCTGATTGGTAACTTGATGTTTCTTTACACCTTGGGTAACGTCCGTGCCTGAACTTTGCCCCTCAAAGTGCACCACCACTGCACTAGGTTGGTAGTACACTTTTTTGCCAAGTTCACGGACTCTAAAAGCAATATCCGTATCTTCATAGTAAGCAGGCACGTAACGTTCATCGAAGCCGCCAAGTCGTTCCCAAAATTCACGCTTAAGTAATAAACACGCGCCCGAGGTGTAATCGACTTCACGCAAATAATTGTAAGCGGGCTTTGAAGCGTCTTGATTGCGCCCCCAATTCCAAGCCGAACCATCACGCCAAACAATGCCGCCTGCTTCTTGCAAGCTACCATCGGGATAAATTAATTTTGCGCCGACCATACCAACGTTTTCGCGCATTGCCCAGACATCTTTAAGCGCTGCTAACCAGCCTGGCGTGACAATAATATCGTTATTCAATAGCAGCACATATTCGCCCGTCGCTAAAGCGGCAGCCTTATTGCAATTTTTTAAAAAGCCCAGATTAGCGTCATTACGCACCACGCGAATACCGGTAATGTTGGCGAGTGCCTCACTAGCGGGCACAGGTGACGCATCATCAATGACAATAATTTCAATTGATTCGTTTTCACAAGTTTCAGCGATACTTCTAAGACAAGTGTAGGTCATCAGGTGTTGGCCATACACCGGGATGATGATCGACACTTGCGGGCTAGCAGAAGTTTTAATTACTAGCGGCTCTATGGTTAGGGCTTGTTTGTATTCAGCGACAGCTACTGCGGGCTGATCTGCGCGGCGCGATAATTTTTCATGCACGCGTTTACCCAGCGCCATTGCGCCCTCCTCGCGCAATATTTGCTTGGCAAGCGCCATCTGGTGCGGTAGTACGCGACTATTATTCGCGGCACCTTTACCTACATGTAATGCACGTTTTATCGCATGTGCGAGCATTCTAAGCGGTGCAGTTAATTTCCATGAGGTGGACGAAGACACACCCGCGTAGGCTGTACGCGCTTCGTCACGCTCATGCTCAAGCGTGTCGCGTGTGGTGTCTAAGACGTGCATAAATTCAGCCTGATTTTCGACAATCTCCCGATCTAGCCTTGTAATGTGTTCACCTAAACTTGCATTGTGTTCGCTTAATTCGCGCGTCATCGCGGTTTCGTGATTTAGTGCATAGATTGCCTCACGCAGTTCGCCTTCGATCACAATGCGTCGTGCTTCGGCGGCACTCAACACAATATCGGCGTCACGGCTGCGACGTTTTAACTCAACACGGGCTTCATCCTGTCCGCAATCCACACCATAGCGAAATAAATCAGCCATGGGCAACTCATTATTCTCGCCAAGATTTTTGACAGGATAATAGGTGCTGGCACGTGGCGCACGTACATCAATGTTGCTGATGGATTTTGCTATGACGTCAGCAATGTAGCGTGTGTAGCCTTGATCGTTTGTTGAATGCTTGTCGATCTCCACCTTAGATATCGAATGCGTTGCACGTATCTTGGCAGCCTTGTGAATGGCGTCACACCACATTGCAGGCGTTGCATTCCATGCAATAAGCTGCGCGTTTTGGTTATCAACTAAGCGCTCAATAAATGCACCTAAATTTGAGGCGACGATAGGTAACCCAGTCGCAATGGCCGCACCAAGTGTGAATGAAAAACTCTCTGGCACTTGTGTTGGAAATAGAATGACATCGGGACGTTCAATCGCAATTAAGCGATTTAACTGCGTGTCATCATAGCTTCCAGATGCCCGCAATGGCAGCACCGGAAAACTTGGTATCACCTCAGTAGTAGGGCCAATGATTTGGAAGTAAATGGGCAATCGATTCGCCACAACATAGCGCGCGCAATCAACAATAACGTTAAGCCCTTTACCCGGCGACATACGCCCCAACACGGCAACCTTAATTGTTTCAATTGGCGATGTATTGATTGCCACTGGATGTGGCCACAGCGTCATGGCTAGCCCAGGGTGCGCCGCCCTAATTTTTAGTGCTAAGTAATTAGATGGCACAAAAATACGTGCTGCCTTGCTTAAAAATAGTTGTGCCGCTGCACGCCACTGCGTGGACGTAAGTGCATCCTCAATCGCCCCGCCACTACCCAATTGATAATTTGGTGTCAGCGGCCAATGATCGTGAAGCGTAATATCGAATGGCGTGTCGATGTCTTCTGCTAGCGTGCGAATTTTTTCTGGCAGGCCGTGAATATGATGAATATGCACGCGTGCAACATTAAGCGCAATAAGTGTTGCGATCAATGCTGTCCATTGCGTAGAAACACTAAACCAAGCTGACCATTCTTCACCTGATCTGGCCCATTCGAGCTTGACGGCGTTTCGGCCAGCAGGGCGCAAGATTAAAACTTCGGCATCCTGATCCATCAACACCACTAAATCCTTGATGTGCCGCTCTACCCCGCCACCCATGTCGTGGGTCAACATTAATACACGCGGTTTTAGCGATGTTGTTAGACGCTGCCAATCAACGGCGCGGCGCAGTGCACGCAGCGGGTCACGTGAAACAAATTGACTGATAAGCTCATGATAGTGCGGATAGCGCTCCTCAATCACAGCTTCAGCGTGCAGACGACCACTTTCAGCAGTTTGCCCAAACGAGACTTCGCCTTCGTGATACACAAACGCATCCGCGCACAATAAATGCTGGAAGCCATGACGCGACGCACGTAAGCACCAGTCATTTTCCTCACCATAACCGCGACCAAACGCGGCTTCATCAAGCGTTCCTACTGTATTTAGAGCCGTTCGTGTCATGAACATGCAAAAACCAACTGCCGTTGGGATCTCGGCAGTGCGCCCGCTATGTATATCTGCAAATTTTGCTGCCAGCGATGCAGTGGTTTCGCCAGCAGGAAGTGCATTTGCACAACCTAGTTTTGGGTAACTAACAATGCTGGCATTGTTTGAAAAGGGTGAAACACTCGCTACATTGGGAGACGCGAGCGATGCGTTGATTAATTTATCAAGCCAACCATCACTGACTTCGGTGTCGCTATTGAGCAACACAACATCACCTACTGAGGTACTCGCCAGTGCGCGGTTACAAGATACAACAAATCCCATGTTGGTTGTATTACGGATTAAGCTGATTTGAGACTTTGCTGCTAACGTATCAAGATAAAGCGAAATTGCGGGCTCTGGTGAAGCATCATCAACCACAATTACCTGAAATGCCACGTCCACCTTAGCGTTCAACACACTTTCAATAGCGCGTTTGGTGGCAGTTAAACCGCGATAGACAGGAATGATGACGTGAATTGGTGGCATAGGAGGCAGAAATGACGCTTAAGATGATGATTATAGGGTGCTTTGTAGGACAACTTTGGTATCAAGTCGCGCGACGCGTTGCTAAAAATATCCCCATTAATAACAAACCAAATCCTGCCATTTGCAGCGTTGCAAATTGCTCATCGAATAGTAACCATGCCATTACCGCAGAGCCAATTGGCTCGCCTAAAATGGCGACCGCCACCAAAGCGGGCGATAAATGGCTGAGCGCGTAGTTAATGCCGGTGTGGCCGATAAGCTGTGGGCCTAATGCCAGGCCGACTAAACACAACCAACCAACTCCCGCAAAACCAATTAATTGTATATTGGCTAGTAGCGCGAAGATACATAAAAAACCTGCACCAAAGGCATACACCAGGGTGACATACAGCCAGATCGATATTTTTCCGCTGAGCTGACGGCCAATCAGCAAATAGCCACAAACAGTAAGGGATCCAATCAATGCGAGAACATTGCCAAGGATCGGTTTTGTGCCGCCAAGCCCAATAGCATTGGTGTCGGATAAAAATATCAAGAAGCTTCCCAGCATTGCGGTGGCAATCCCTAACGCTAACCAGCCGCCAATGCGCTCCTTAAAAATCAGCCATGAGATAAGTGCAATCCAGATAGGATTTGTGCTCACTAATGCCGCACTACTGGCAACGGAAGTAAAGGCAAGCGATGTTATCCACGACGCAAAGTGTAATGCTAAAAAAAAACCTGAAAAAATCAACGCTATCCAAGTCGAGGTTGGCAAATCGCGCGCAGCTTGACGCGATTGTGGCTTCGATAAAACAAAAATAGACAGCACCAGAGCGGCGAATCCAAGCCGCCAGAATGCGATCGCCAATGATGGTACCCCCGATTGTTGCGCAAACCGAATCATGATTGCCGCGGTCGAGACAACTAAGACGGATAGACCCAAAACAACAAATGGTTTACCAGTGCTGGCAAGAGTCATTATTAATAAATCACATTAGATTGTTTTTATAAATTATTGATTTATATGGTAAAAATTAATGACCCATTGGGCTTTCACTAGTTGTTTCTTTAACGCATTTCATAAAATCACGGCTCATTTTTGGCTCACATGACTTGAAGGCTTTTTGTTCGGCTTCACAAGAAGCAAGCACTTTATCAGCCAATGGTTTGCAGCTAATTGGGTTCGCCAATAAAAACTCGCGGTCACAAACAAAGTGCACCTCACCTTTAATTGGCCCGCATTTTTTAGCCATTTCCACATGGCGTTCGCAACGTAGTTTTTCCATGCCATCGCGCTTTATACAGTCGCTGGTATGCGCTAACGCGGGGGTAGACAATAGAAATAGGACGATGAGAGCGAAGAATTCAATACGTTTCATGTTTTTTTCCAGTAAGTTTATTGTTGGATATAAGGGTAATTAAGGGGGCAAATTTTAAGGCTCGGCTTGTCTTGACGACACAATCATGCCGCCTGCAACAGTACGATTTGTGGTGTCGTCAATCAATATAAAGGCGCCAGTTTCATGATTATCAGCATATATATCAAATACCAACGGCTGCAGCGCCATTATTGTGACGCGCACAATATCGTTCATCGCGACAGTATTTGTTTGTTCTTCCGCTAGCGTAATAACATTGAATTTGAAGTCAACGCGCTCAACGATTGCACGCACCATTTTGCAATTGAGCTTTAACCAGTAGCGCTTTTGAACATCTAATATTGACGGGTCAAACCAGCACATATTGGCTGAAAATGCTTGTCCTGTATAGGGTTTGCTATTCTTAGTATCAACCAGCATATCACCCCGCGATATGTCAAGTTGTCGGTCAAGTACCACCGTCACTGGCTCGCCTTGATGGGCTTGTTGAATTTCTTCCACCACTGTACTACCAGCTTTTAATACATAAATTGCGCTGACGCGGCCTTCATGCTGTTGCGGCGCTACGGTAAGGCTTTGCCCTACTGCAAGTTGGCCAGCGGCAACAGTGCCCTGATAACCGCGCAAATCGCTATTCACGCCAAATTTCGCCTTAGTTACACGCTGTATTGCTAAGCGCAGCGGCAGTGCATCTAATCGTTGTTGTTGATGCGCGGTAGTTGTTTCTAAGATTTCTAAGAGGGTTGGTTTGTTGTACCACGGCATATGTTTGCCGCGCGTAGTGAGCATGTCACCTTTTAACGCCGAGATAGGCACAAAACTGACTTCGGTGAAATGAAGTTTAGATATAAACGTGGCGAAATGATCTTGGAGTGCCGTAAAAGCCGCTTCACGGTAATCGACCAGATCCATCTTATTCACCGCCACCACCAAATGCGAGATACCTAATAGCGACGCAATTACTGCATGGCGATACGATTGCATCGTAACGCCGCGTTTAACGTCCAGCAGCACGATAGTCAGATCAGCCGTTGATGCACCGGTAACCATATTGCGTGTGTATTGTTCATGACCAGGCGTATCCGCAATGATAAAACGTCGTGTCGGTGTCGTGAAATACCGGTACGCCACATCAATCGTAATGCCCTGCTCACGCTCGGCAATCAAGCCATCTGTAAGGAGCGCAAAGTCAATTTTATCGGTAGCACTGACATGACCGTGACGTGCCGTAGCCTCCTCGAGGCTCAATAGTTGATCCGCCAAAATGCCTTGCGTCTCATAGAGCAATCGTCCAATTAAGGTGCTTTTACCATCGTCCACTGAACCTGCTGTTGAAAAACGTAACGTATCAATGTTTGTGCTGGGCATTAGAAATAGCCCTCTTTTTTGCGTAACTCCATTGAGGCTTCGGCTGTTTGGTCATCCATGCGGGTGGCACCGCGTTCCGTTAAAGTCGCTGCAGCTGTTTCACTAATAATTTCTGCAAGCGTTGCCGCATTGGATAAAACAGGGCATGTACAAGTCATGTCGCCCACAGTACGAAAACGTACTGTTTTAGTCAATACAGACTCACCTGCCAGCGCTGGCGTGACTGCTGTCAATGGCACCAATAGACCATTACGTTCAATGACTTCGCGTGCATGGGCAAAGTAAAGTGTTGGCACATCTAGTTTTTCACGCGCAATGTATTGCCATACGTCTAACTCTGTCCAGTTAGATATCGGAAAAATACGCAAATGCTCCTTTAGTTTTAAGCGCGCATTATAAATATTCCATAGTTCGGGGCGCTGATTTTTGGGATCCCACTGCCCCCATACGTCTCTATGCGAAAAAATACGCTCTTTAGCGCGCGATTTTTCTTCATCACGCCTAGCACCCCCAAAAAGTGCATCAAATCCATGTTCAGCGATAGTGTCTAGCAACGTAATACTTTGATGTGGATTGCGGCTTTCAGCCACGTCGTGTAGCACAACGCGACCTGTGGCAATTGACTTTGCAACGGAGCCAACAATAAGCTGTTCGTTGAGCGCGGCAACTATCTCATCGCGAAACGTGATGACTTCGGGAAAATTATGCCCCGTGTCGATATGCACGAGCGGGAACGGGAACGCATCAGGACGAAACGCTTTTTCCGCTAATCGCAATAAACAAATCGAATCTTTACCGCCCGAAAACAATAGCGCGGGAGATCTGCACTCGGCAACGACCTCGCGCATGATGGTGATCGCTTCGGCTTCGAGTGCATCAAGATGATTCAAGATGGGGAGGAAATGAAGAAAAACGATGGTGCCCGGGACCGGAATCGAACCGGTACGAGGGGATTAGCCTCGACGGATTTTAAGTCCGTTGTGTCTACCTATTTCACCACCCGGGCAATGGGACAAACATTTAGTGGTTTTAATACAAAAGACAATAACAACAACTGGAGGCGGGTGCCGGAATCGAACCGACGTAGACGGATTTGCAATCCGCTGCATAACCACTTTGCTAACCCGCCGTGTTTATTCTGAAATACCAACAAACTCAACAATCTAGCGCAAAATTAAAAAAGGGGAAGCAAAATGCCTCCCCTTTTTTATCATCTGGAGCGGGAAAAGAGTCTCGAACTCTCGACCTCAACCTTGGCAAGGTTGCGCTCTACCAACTGAGCTATTCCCGCATGAATTAAATTATAGCTGAAAATGAAATCTGCGCAATAACCATGCAAAATTAAGCTTAACAATAAATTCATATTTCCGTGATCAACGCAAACACGCCCTCTTCACAAGACAATCTGTTTTCGCTTCCCCAATGGGCAGCAGATATTGTACCAAGCCTTGCAAAATTGTCGGCTGCAGCCGCCATTATTGCCGCTGATGAAACATTTCTGTATGTCAATTCTGCCTATTATGCAAAAACAGGCAGAGTTGCGGCCGACGTTATTGGCAAGCGTTTAGTTGATGTCAATAACGCAGATTCATACGATATTGTTCAGCCAAAAATTGCGAAGGCACTTGAAAAAAAGTGTGCAATGTCGTTTGGCCGTGAATGGTTATCCACGGATGGCACAAAAATCTGGGTAGAGTTTCAGTATTTACCGCATTTAGATGATAACGGTGAGGTACTTGGTTTTAGCGCATTCGCGATTGAAAAGCATCATCAGAGCCAAACTAACAGCAATACGATAGAGCGCGAGCGACTATTGCGGCAGCTTTCTAACACGGCTGGCAGCCCAATTTTGTATGTTGATCGCGCTTTCATCGTACGATTTGTGAATCAACCCTTATTAGATTGGATTAATAAGACTGAGAACGACGTCATCGGTCAGCACGCCAAGTTAGTCTTTAGCGCTGATGCTTTTCAATTCTATGAACCGATGGTGTTGCGTGCACTTCAAGGCGAAACGACGACTTTTGAGGCGCCTTCAAAAAATCGCATCGGCGAGCAGCGTCAGATCAAATTTACTGTTATCCCTGATCGTCGCGCAAGCCACGATATAACAGGCGCCTTTATTTCCGCCATTGATATTGACGACGATTTTATTCGCCGTCAAATGCTCATTGCGCGTGAACGTCAGCTACAGCTATTCACCAACAATATTCCTGAAGCGGTTGCTTATTTAGATGCTTCGCGTTGTTACAAATTCGTCAACAACACGTTTGTACATCATCGCGGCATTAGTCGCGACGACATTATTGGTAAAAACACTCATGAAGTCTTGGGCATTGACGTCGCCGCATTCGCTACCCCTTATGTTGAACGTGCGTTTGCTGGCGAGACTGTCATTTATGAACGTCTAGTGACCATGCCAGATGGCGATTCGCGTTGGTATCGTATACGTGCTGTGCCAGATTTTTCAGAAGCGAATGAAGTGCAAGGCATTTACGTGGTGGGAATTGATATACACGATGCCAAGCTCGCACAAGACCAACTCAGCAAGGACAAAGCAGAGCTGCGTCATGCTAATTGGCTGTTAACCTCGCATGTTGACAACACGCCCTTAGCCGCTATCGAATGGGATTCTGAAATGCGCGTTCGACGCTGGACTGCACAAGCCGAAAAAATATTTGGCTGGACTGAGCAGGAGGTAATAGGTAAGCACTTTAGCGAGTGGCAATTTGTCTACGAAGGTGACGCTACGGATGTTAATGTTGTTGCCGAGCAGCTACGTTCCACCAGCGTTGCACGTACTTCTACACTCAACCGTAACTACCGTAAGGATGGCAGCGTGATTTGGGTAGAGTGGTATAACTCCAGCTTAAATAGTAGCGAGACAAACGTGACATCCGTTTTTTCACTCGCGCAAGATATTACCGACAGAATTCACGCCGAAGAGCGGCTGCTGTATCAAGCGACGCACGATAATTTAACGGGTTTGCCAAACCGAACGACATTACATGAACGTGTGGGGCAAGCGATCATGCGCGCCCGCCGTAGTGGCGATAAAGTCGCAGCGCTCTTTATCGACTTAGACCGGTTCAAAGAAGTCAATGACACGCTGGGGCATCGAATTGGTGACGAATTATTGCGCGAAATGGCACGTCGCCTAAACGCGGCCATTCGTGAAAGCGACCTATTGGTGCGGCTTTCGGGCGATGAGTTTATGGTGATTTTGGAGCAATTTACGGAGCAAGATGCGCCGACGATTGTTGCCCAAAAGTTGCTCGAAGAAATGCGTGCTGCCAACATCATCGAAGGCAACGAAATTTTTATTGCAGGCTCTATCGGTATCAGCCTTTTTCCTGACGATGCAGACGATGTTGATACGCTGCTAAAAAATGCCGATATGGCGATGTATCGCGCCAAAGAAAGTGGCAAAAATACCTATCAAGCATTTAGCAAAGATATGGCCGAGCATAGCGGCAATATGCGGCTACTAGAGAATGCGCTGCGGCATGCAATTACCCGTAATGAGCTCGTGTTGCACTATCAGCCAAAGATAGAAATGGCGACTAATCGTATTGTCGGTGCTGAAGCGCTGCTGCGCTGGCAACACCCTAGCCGCGGTCTCATCATGCCAAGTGAATTTATTCATTTAGCCGAAGAATCTGGCTTGGTGCACGATATTGGTTTATGGGTGCTCGATCATGCGCTAGCGCAAATGCGGCAATGGCAAACTGAACACGCTACTACGATCAAAATTGCCATTAATTTATCGGCAGGCCAATTTCGCGCCGCAAATTTGGCTGAAAAATTTGCAGAACGCATTGCCCAAGCCGAGATTGAACCGAGCCTCTTAGAAGTTGAAGTCACTGAAACGGGCTTAATTCGCGATCCTGAAGGCGTCGGACATATCCTCGACGCGCTGCGTGAACTAGGCATCAGCATCGCCATTGATGACTTCGGCACAGGCTATTCCAGTCTTTCGCACCTCAAACGCTTTCCGATTGATACGCTCAAAATTGATCAATCCTTCGTTGCTGATTTACTAATTGATGCCGATGATAGAGCAATCGTTTCTGCCGTCATTGCACTAGCCCATGCACTCGAAATCAACGTTGTTGCTGAAGGCGTTGAGACCATCGCACAACGCGATATGCTCAAACGCATGGGCTGCAATATGTATCAAGGCTACTTATTTGCCAAACCTTGCTCGGCAAAAGACTTTCTTCTATTATTAAAGTAAAGTCGCTAAGTCGCAAAGTCGCCTATTGACGGGCACTTTGGAGCAATATGCCATGAAAACACCCGTGGATAATAGTATTTATTATTTTATCTATTGGCGTCATAACGCGAATGCTTCTTGTTAAACTTCATTGGCTATCTTGCGCGTCGTATTACCTCAGCACATCTCAAGCATGCTTGCCTCCATTCGCTTTTCACGACTCTCCGTATTTGCAACGCTCGTCGCGCTCGCATTTGCGATGCCGATATTGGTTATTGTCGCCTCCCTTTTTCAAGCAGATGGCGGCGCGTGGGCGCATATTCGCGCAACCACACTGCCCGCACTTGTCACCGATTCGCTTTTATTAACACTATCAGTGGCCATCGGCGTGGGTTTTATAGGCACACTCCTAGCCTGGGTTACGGCACGCTTTGATTTTATCGCACGACGCCAGTTCGAATGGTTACTGGTATTACCGCTCGCAATGCCCGCCTATGTCATGGCCTACGCCTATACTGATTTGCTGCAATATGCAGGGCCGGTACAAACAACGCTACGTGAATTTTTTGATTGGCAATCAAGATCTGACTATTGGTTTTTTGAAATCCGCTCTTTAGGTGGTGCGGCGATCATCCTGTCATTTGCGCTCTATCCTTATGTATATTTACTTGCGCGCGTTGCGTTTTTAGAGCAATCGGCATCCCTCCAAGAAGTTGGCCGCACGTTTGGCTATGGCAAAGCCCAATTATTTTGGCGCGTTACGTTACCACTCGCCAGACCCGCCATTGTTGCTGGTATTGCTTTGGCAATGATGGAAACGCTAGCGGACTACGGCACAGTTTCGTACTTCGGCGTCAACACATTCACGACAGGTATTTTTTCGGCATGGTTCGCGCAGGGAGATCGCATTGCGGCGGCCAAACTTGCCAGCATGTTGCTCATGTTTGTAGCGATCGTATTGATCGTCGAAAATTGGGCGCGCCGCCGCCAAAAATTTAGCGAAACGCGCGGCAAACAAGCCGGACGCACATTGCTTAATGGCAGCCGTTCATGGATGGCGGTGTTGATTTGCCTTATACCTGTTATGGGCGGATTTTTATTGCCGCTTGGCTTAATTACTAAGCTTGCCTTTGAAGATACCGATGCCTTAATCGCCTTCACGCGCTTTGGCGATTTTGCTGAGCTCGCATGGAATAGTTTTTCACTCGCCAGCGTGACTGCGCTATTTGCCGTTCTAGTAAGCCTGCTACTCGCCTATGCCAAACGTGGCAAAAGCGCCTGGCCTATACATGCCGCCAACCGTGTGGTGGGGTTAGGTTACGCGGTACCTGGTACCGTTATTGCCGTTGGCGTGTTGATTCCAGTCACCATACTTGATCATAAATTAGCCGATGCCGTATCCGCGCTTGTCGGACGCGAGACTGGTTTAATAATGACCGGTGGCGTGATGGTTTTAATCTATGCTTATTTGATTCGATTTATGGCGATTAGCTTACAAACCATTGACGCAGGCTTCAATAAAATCACCCCAAACATGGATGATGCAGCGCGCTCGCTCGGTCTAAATAATCGGCATATTGTGGCGCGAGTACACGCCCCGCTACTTAAAACCAGCTTGATTACGGCTGGTCTGATGGTATTTGTTGATGTGATGAAAGAGCTGCCCGCCACCCTTGTGATGCGGCCGTTTAATTTCGACACACTCGCGGTACGCACCTATATTTTCGCCAAAGATGAGCGCTTGGCAGAGGCCGCCGTCGCTGCGTTGGCGATTGTTCTGGTCGGATTAATTCCTGTTGTATTGGCGTCAAAAGCGATTACACGGGAGAACATACAAAAAATGGCAAGCTAAACATTTAATTTTTAATCCTAGAAACGGCAGTTGGACGGGTGTGAGTGTGCGTTTTTCGGACTCTCTGGCAAGGCGCGACGACGCAGCAGGCCTTATCCTGCAAGGAGAAGCAACGCCGCCAGCGAGTTTGAAAAATGTGCAATCGCACCCGTAGCGTGAGTAACCATATTGGTGAGCGATGTAATTCACTAAACTCCTTTATGCATGCGCTTTTTCAAGCAACTTCAGCGGTCAACTGCCGTTTCTAGGATAGTACGCGCGCTGAGTGTCCAGCCGCTAATAACAACGACACGGCTTTCTTATCGAAAGAAACAAATGTCTCACCGCCAAGCCAGCGCCCTTCAAAAGCAATGACACCATCAGCAAAATCGCCACCAGCGTCCAACACAGCCAATCCTGCCTCTACTGCCGTGCGGTTCATTTCTACATTTGCGGTGGAGAGTAAGGCGCGTATTGCAGCTGCCACTTTGTCGCGTTCAAATTGATAAACCGCGAATAGCACCCAAACTAATTCACAAAGACAGGGCAATGGAATGGCGATGCGCTCAGCATCTTTCAGCAGCTTGGCGGCAGCTCTTGCTTGCTTAGGATCATCATTTACGACAGCACGGATGAGGATATTGGTGTCAATGGTGATATTCAACGCTTGCCCGCCCAACCATTTGCAGTAGCCGCATTTATTTCATCAATGGTGGCGATTATTTTAGTTTGCCCTTTGAGTAAGCCAATAAAACCATCTATCGTGCCGCTAGGTTTTGCTGCCTTTAGCATTCCACGGCCATCGGGTAATAAGTCGAGTTCAATTTTTTCGCCAGGCAGAATGCCTAAATGTTTCAAGACATCTTTTTTAAAGGTAACTTGTCCACGTTCGGTTACGGTCAATATCGTCATATCAGTTTGCTCGCAATTAATTTAAGTCAGCTTCAAGATAATGCAAATTTGCATTACTGTCAATGAATTAAGCTAACCCACGTATTGTCGCTAACGGTGGCGAATCCACTGCTTTGCGGGTACCAATTAAACCTGCCACCGCAATCCCAAGTCCGCCGCCAAGAATGCCGATAACAGGTATCCACCAGTTAATCACATACGGCACATTGAGTACGCGGTCTGACAGTACGGCCGCTAAACTCATCGCGCCGATAGTGGCGATGAGCCCGGCAAGTAGGCCAATGGCTAAAAATTCAGCCAGCTGTAGCACCACCATTTGACGTCGATTGGCACCGAGGGTTCGCATTACGGCAGCATCAAATACACGCTCATCTTGGGTGGTGGCAATGGCGGCATACAGCACCACTAAGCCCGCGGCAAGTGCAAACAAAAATACAAATGAAACCGCATTGGCGACTTGGTTTGTTATGGTGCGGACTTGATTCATGATGGCAGTTAAATCAATCACGGATAAATTTGGAAATTGTCGTACCAAGCCATTTACCACAGCTTCGTTGCCCGGTTTCAAGTGAAAGCTGGTGATATAGCTGGCGGGATAGCTATCAATGACACCGCGATTCGCAATAACAAAAAAGTTAGCCTTAAATGAATCCCACTCGACTTTACGTAAGCTCGTGACTTTTGCGCTAAAGCGTGAGCCGGCCACATCGTAGGTAAGCGTGTCACCGAGTTTGATATTAAGGGTTTTGGCGATGCCTTCTTCAACTGAAAATTGTGGCGTTGGGTCAGCCGCATCCCAAAATTTGCCAGAGACAATTTTGTTATCCGATTGTATTGTTTCAGACCACGACAAATTAAATTCACGCTCAGCCAAGCGTTTTGCACGCTCCTCGGTAAAGCCTAATTGTGAAACCGTTTTATCGCCAATGGCCACTAAGCGGCCACGAATCATCGGGTATAGATCAGGCGTTGTCATTTTGCGTTCTGCGAAATACGCGCGTACGGCGCTTAGTTGGTCGCCTTGAATATTGATAACGAACCGATTCGGCATGGTCTCACTAACGGAACCTTGCCAACGCGAAATCAAATCTGTTCGCACAAGAGTCAATAGCAGCATCGCCATGATGCCTAAACCCAGTGCCATGATTTGCACCAAGCTCGCACCGGTTCGACGTTTCATATTGGCAATACCGTATCGCCATGAGCCAGTTGCCGCACCGCGTAGGCTTGCGGCGAATTGAATTAGCACCCAGCCCGCGACTAATGCAACAGCCAACGCGATAACAAATCCACCGACAGCAATACTGCCGAGTTTTATATCGCCAGAGCGCCAAATAATCAGTGCCGCAAGTGTGACAAAGCCCAAAAAGTAGGCGAATGTTGCTACGCCATCAAATGGATCAACATCGCGCCGTAAAACGCGCAGCGTCGGCACACTGCGTAGCGACAATAACGGTGGCAAGGTAAAGCCAAGTAACAGCACCATGCCGATGGCGAGCCCTTGCAGCGCAGGCATGAAAGTCGGCATCGGCAAGGCCACGGTAAAAAAGCTGGTAAGCAATGCGGTCAGGCCCGCCTGCGCGGCATAGCCTGCGGCGGTGCCCAATACACAAGCAAATAAACCCAATACGATAAATTGCCAAAAATTCAGCATAAAAATATCCGTTTGCGATGCGCCAAGGCAGCGCATCATCGCCGCACTATCTAGCTGGCGTATGGAGAATCGACGCGCGGCTAACGCCACCGCGACCGAGGCGAGCACCACCGAAAGTAGCGCGGCTAAGCCCAAAAAGCGTTGCGCGCGCTCCAGCGCCACACGCACTTCACTACGCGCATCGCGAACTGTTTCTAGCCGTTCACCGCGCAATAACTTACCCTTGAATGTAGCAATAAATGCATCCGCATTTGCACGTTCCCCGGCCACCAGGTAGGTATAAGTTTGGCGGCTGCCGACCTGTATTAATTGTGTGGCGGCAAGATCGGCTTTATTAAACATCACGCGTGGTGCTAAGCCAAAATAATCCAATACGTTATCGGGTTCTTTGGTAATGATGTGATCAATGATGAGCGTGATCGCGCCCACTTTGAGTTTGTCGCCAACATTGACATTAATACGCGATAACAGCGGTGCGGCTACCCACACGCTACCTGGTTTAGGAATACCTACTGCATCACGATCAGGCAAATCTGGCCCATCGGCAATGCGTAATTTGCCGCGCAACGGGAAGCCCGCGGTGACCGCTTTCAAATCCGCAAGGCTCACGCCTTTCGCCTCAGACGTATTCGACGAATCTGACTGCTCTTTTGACGCTAGTGCCTCTTGTGCCTCCGGTAGTGGCGCCGACACCATACTTGGAAATGAGGTCGTCTCAGCGGTGGTTAGGTTTAGGCGCTCCGCCTCGGTCTTGAAACGCATATCAATCGGTTTGCTACTGGATATTAATATATCGGCAGCGATTAATTCATTGGCTTGACGATTGAGTGCGGATTCAACTCGATCAGCAAAAAACGCTACCGTGGTGACGCTTGCCACCGCAATGAGCAGCGCCGCCAGCAGCACGCGCGCCTCAGTGGCATTGGCGTTGCGGCGCAAAAGTTTTAGCGCAAGTGAAAATTTATTCATAGTAAAGTCATTTATTGGCGTGCATTTACGAGCATTTATGCTTCAAGGTGTCCGTAGATAGTCGTGTTTTAACTATTTTTCTACTCCGTCACTACGCCTTCATCGATGGTCAGTCGTCGCCCACAACGTGCCGCAAGTGATAAATCATGTGTGACTAAAATCAGCGTAGTGCCACTTTCCCGATTCAGTGTGAACAATAAATCGATCATGGCGCGGCCTGTTTTGGCGTCTAAATTACCAGTGGGTTCATCGGCAAATAATAGCTTTGGTGCCGTCACAAACGCGCGCGCAATGGCAACGCGCTGTTGCTCACCACCGGAGAGTTGTTTCGGATAATGTTTTACCCGCGCCTGTAAACCAACGCGCTCTAAAATCACCAACGCGCGCTCACGCGCATCGGCAACACCTGCGAGCTCTAATGGCAACATCACGTTTTCTAGCGCCGTTAACGAAGGCAATAATTGGAATGATTGAAACACGAAGCCAACCAACCGACCGCGAAGTTTGGCGCGTCCATCTTCATCGAGCCTAAACAAACTTTCACCATTGATCGATACATCGCCCTCAGTCGGCGTATCGAGGCCCGCCATGATGCCAAGCAATGTGGATTTACCCGAGCCAGAAGCGCCAACTACCGCGACTGCTTCGCCTCGGTGTACCGTAAAATTAGCGTTATTGACAATTGTTAGTGTTCCATCTGACGTCGTCACGCGTTTGGTGACATTGGTAACACGGATGACATCGTTGGATAATGCGTGACTGACATCGACGGATTTTGTATCTTGTGAAATGCTATCAGCTACATTGTCGGCAGGATTGAACTGTGAGTGCACGGCTTCACTCGAATGGATTAGGGTCATGTTGTGGTTTTATGTCAATGTTGATGACGATGTTGTTGTTGATGTTGTTGTTAACGGCTAGTTAGCCAACATTATGAGTTGCTAGTGATTAAAAGGAGTTTTTTTGTGAAATTACAGCGTTATTTAGTCATTGTGACAGCAGCATTTGTCATTGCGTTCCCAGCATTAGCGGCTGATAACAAATCTAATCAAAAAATAATGGTCTATGGCGATAGTCTCGCGGCGGCTTATGGCATTAACCCCAGCCAAGGTTGGGTAAATTTAATGCAAGTCAAGCTCGCGGATAAAAATGTGACGGTGGTCAATGCCAGCATATCTGGCGAGACTACAACAGGCGGCGCAAGTCGAATTAAGACTGATTTAGCACGCCACAAACCAAATATCGTCTTAGTTGCATTAGGTGCCAATGACGGGCTACGCGGCTTACCCGTAGTTGAAATGCGAAAAAATTTAGTCAGGATGCTCAGTGAAATTCGCAGCGCAAATGCGCGCGCAATTATTGTTGGCATACAAATTCCGCCAAATTACGGCATTGCATACGCGAACGCGTTTAAGAATACATTTGCGAACCTAGCGACCGAGCAAAAGTTGCCGATCGTGCCATTTTTACTCGATGGCATCGCCGAAAGTTTAGATAATTTTCAGCCGGACCGATTGCACCCCACTGCCGCCGCGCAGCCGCGCATATTGGCCAATGTCCTGCCCGTGGTAGAGCGCACGTTGATGCAGCCCGCTAATGTGATCGCGAGAAAATAAATGGATATGCCCGCTTCAGATGTAGCTGCATTAACGCCACATTTACGACTCAATCTTGGCAAGCACACCTTGCAAGACATGAATTTGCGCAAGTTTGACACCATCATTGATGTTCGCACCCCGCTTGAGTTTGCGCTTGACCATATTCCTGGGGCGCTAAATTGCCCTGTGCTGAGCAATGAAGAGCGTGTCATCGTCGGTACTCGTTACAAGCAAACGACCAGCTTTGATGCTAAAAAAGTTGGCGCGGCAATGGTAGCCAAAAATATCGCCGCAATTTTAGAAAACCAATTCCACGATAAACCCAAAAAATGGCAGCCGCTGATTTATTGCTGGCGTGGTGGTGCTCGCTCTGCTGCGATGACGCATATTTTTCGTCAAATCGGCTGGGACGCACAGCAACTCGATGGCGGCTACAAGTACTGGCGTGCGAGCTTAGTTAGAGCATTGATGATACTACCTCGCCAATTTCAATTTATCGCTATTTGCGGCAAAACAGGCTCTGGCAAAAGCCGTTTGTTACAGGCCATTGCCGCAAACGGCGCGCAAACACTAGACCTTGAAGCATTGGCTGAACACAAGGGCTCGGTCTTGGGCGACCATCCTGATACGCCGCAGCCCTCGCAAAAAATGTTTGAGTCACTGATTTGGCACGCGCTCAGCAATTTTGAGACGACTAAACCCATCTATGTTGAAGCCGAAAGTAAAAAAATTGGCCGCCTGCAATTACCCGATGCACTCATGACACAAATGTGGACAGGGCAATGCGTCGTGCTCGATACCGACGATACGCTCCGTCTGCCGCTGTTGCGCGAAGAGTACGCACACTTAATCGCTAACCCGACATTGCTTCACTACAAGCTTGATTGTCTAGCCTCAATGCATGCAAACGAAAAAATTACGACTTGGCATGACGCGGTTAATCGTGGCGATTTCGATGCGCTTATTCGTGATTTATTAGTCGCCCATTACGACCCGGCATATAGCAAATCAATGTTTCGCAATTACCAACACTTGGCTGATGCCAAAACAGCCATCTTGCGCGCTATAGATGTGGGAGGGTTTGAAAAAGTAGCGACACAACTATTAGCCTAGAAATGTCAAGAAACTAGACAAAAAAAGTCTATTTTCCTTTAACAGTTTCAGCTAAACTCATGAAAATGTTAGCAAATTGGTTCATGCTGAAATAAAAACCGCCATATGTTAAAAACTATACTAATCCGAACATTGCTTCCACAGCTATTTCAATAATGGCAATGTCGGCAAAAACAAAAACAGGATCCCTGCAAGATGCATAATCGTCCCACTAGGATTGGCAAATATGAAATATTGTCTGAGCTTGGGCGCGGGGCGACTGCTGTCGTCTATCTCGGTGAGGACGTATTTAACGATCGCAAGGTTGCCATCAAAGTCCAAGTCAAAGACGATACAGCCAGCCCTGAAGAAGCACGTCGATTTGAAAAATTGTTTCTAAACGAAGCCGCCTTAGTAGGCAAACTTTCGCACCCCAATATTGTGGCCGTGTATGACGCCGTGGTGGAAGGCGAGCAGCAATATATTGTGATGGAATACGTGGCCGGCGGCTGCCTAAAAAAATTCTGCACGGAGACAAACCTACTTCCGGTGCGACAAGCCGTGCTGCTGATTTTCAAAATCTGTCGCGCACTCGATTACGCGTTTCAAAATGGTGTGATTCACCGCGATATTAAAGCTGCCAATATTTTGTTATCCGACCGTGATGACATCAAAATTTCTGATTTTGGTACCGCGCAGATTTCGCAAGCCACGCACACCCAAATTGATGGCTTCGTCGGCTCGCCTGCCTATATGGCGCCTGAGCAAATTAACGAAGAGCCTCCCTCCGTTCAGACTGATATTTATTCACTCGGCGTTACGATGTACGAGCTGCTCGCGGGACGACTACCGTATCAGGCGTCAAATTCAGTCTCGATGATCAATAAAATTTTGAATGAAGAGCCGATACCAATTGAGACTATTCGCCCTGATTTACCAGTGGAGCTCGTTAAAATTGTTGGCCTTGCCATGGCACGTGACCCCGCTAAACGCTACCCCGCTTGGTACGCAATGGCACGCGATTTGGCGGATACCTTTCCGCAGCTCGAAAAATATTCATTCGAAATATCATCAGCTGAAAAATTTAACGCGCTCAGAAAACTAACGTTTTTTAAAGACTTTCGCGACTCCGAATTATGGGAAGTCTTGCGCGGTGCCATTTGGGAAAACCACGGGCGCGAAAATCATTTACTGCTCGAAGGTGATGTAGGCCATGCGTTTTTTATTATTGTTGCAGGCCAAGTCAAGGTGATGAAAGACAGCAAATTATTAAACGTGCTCAAAGAAGGAGACTGCTTTGGCGAGATGGCCTACCTTTCCGGTGATAAAGCACGCCGCACCGCCTCCATCACGGCGGTTTCCGAAGTTCAGCTACTTAAAATCCAAGACGTACAGCTCGAACAACTATCCGATGCCTGCCAATTACGTTTTAACCGCGTATTCCTCAAAACCTTGATTGAGCGCTTGGCGTGGACATCCGAAGTACTAGCACAAGTTAAGCAATAATTACATAAACTCCTTTATTGACGGGCATCTTCAAGCATTAATGCTTGAAGATGCCCGTAATTGATTGTGTTTTAACAATTGTTGAAGCCGCGCGCTAAGCGTGGCATTTGTACAACAACAGCCTAAATTTGAATCCATTATTTTAATCACTGGTAGTAAACTGGTCTGGTTTTAACGAATACGTACGCGCTGCTTTTTAGCATTTCATTCCGTGCGGATAAAAAATAATATCTTCAGGAGAAGTCCATGCAACATCACGTTAAGCCACTCGTCGCGGCGATTACTATTGCGTTAAACGCACTAGCATTGTCGAGCGCAACAGCACAAACCGCACCAGTAACACCAGTGACGCCCGCTACCCCAACACAAGCCGATGATAAAAAGGCAGCGGATGCCAAAAAAGCAGCTGACGCCAAAGCGGCGGCTAATGCAGAAACTATTGTCGTGACTGGTATTCGCGCATCGCTGGAAAAATCTCTCGACGTAAAACGCGATGCAAGCGCCAATATTGAAGTAATTACAGCTGAGGATGTCGGCAAGATGCCCGATAAAAACTTAGCGGATTCGCTGCAGCGCTTAGCCGGTGTCGCGGTACGTACTGATTACGATGAAGCCGAAAAAGTCTCTATTCGCGGCACCAACCCAGACATGAGCTTGATTTTGTTTAATGGCCATACGGTGAGTGGCGGCGATTGGTATGTTTCAGATCAGTTCTCCTCAAGCCGCAGCACTAGTTTGAGCTTGATGCCCTCATCCGTCTTAAATCAAGCGCAGGTTTATAAATCCTCGCAGGCTAATATTGTTGATGGCGGCTTAGCTGGCACCATTAATGTCACCACGCGTAAACCGCTGGATGAGAAAAAAGGCTTTGGCGGTGTGGTCACCGCAGGTGGAGTCTATTCAGATTTACCAGATAAATGGTCGCATCAACTCAACGCGAGCTTCAATTGGAAAAATGACACCAATACACTCGGTTTTATCGGTCAAATATTTGCTGAAAAGCGCTTTATGCGTCGTGATTCGGTATCGCGCTTTGCCTATGGTGTTAACAGCGGCTGGGGCGAACTCAATACCGCCACCATGTTAGGGATTACAGACGCCTCTCTTGCGGGCACGGGCTTACGCGCGGCAGACCTAAACGGCGTAAGGATGCCAGGCAGCATGAGTTCCGAGTTCGTCGAAAGTGTACGCGACCGTAAAGGTGGCATGTTTGCGGCGCAGTGGCGTCCTATGAACGGACTTGATTTAACGCTAACCGCGTTTAATTCTGAAATGGGCGCCAACAATTATGGTCGCCTTACATCCGGCGCGATGTATAGCATGTTGTTAGGGTATGGTGACCCAACAGGCGGCACTACGCCGAATAGCTCAAATGGTCGTCGTGTTTATGCGCAGATTCGCAATCCAGTGATTATCAATACCACCAGCACATATGGCTTCCCGCTACGTGTATTACAAAGTGCCGACATTGTTTACCCCGCTGGCACAACACCGCAATACATCGGAAACTCGGAAGGTTTTTACCGTGATGGGGCTCGCGCCACTAGCGGCTTTATTGATCTTGATGCCAAATGGCGCGTAAACGATGACTTACTCATTAAGGTGCTCTTTAGCACGACTAAAGGCGAAGGCGAAACCAAATTAGACCAAGGTGCGACGTTTGCCCGTTATGGCACGGGGGTGTCGTATCGTTTGGGCGATCTTAACAGCGCACCATTTTCAAGCTATTTTAATTCTGGTTCTAACCAGCCAGGCTTAAATCCTGATGGCACAGGCTATCGTTTAGTAAGCTATGGCGCTGCGGGTAATTTAACGATCGACAAAGAAACCAGCTATGCAATTGATGCAACTTACAACGTCATGAAAGGGGTACTCACTACGCTAGAAGCAGGCTACCGTTTTGCTGACCACGATCGTATTGCCACACGAAATGGACCAATGCGTCGCGGTTCAGCATTGCCTACGCCTCCGGGTACTGGATATCAAAATTATCCAAGTGATTTCGGTAGTGGACTTGGCGGCGGTGGCTGGGATAACGGTGGTTTTTTTCTCAACCCCGAAACACTTCGCGCATTCATTGCCACGCAATTAAAACCGACCAGCGAAGCCTTTGAGCGTCGCGTAGTTAATGAAATTGATATGCGTGAGCGTCAAACCTCCGCCTATTTAATGCAAAACCTTGATGGCGATAAATGGTCTGGTAACGTCGGTCTACGTTTTGTGCAAACTAGAATCAACGCACAAATCGTGAACCCTGTGCCAGCAGGACGTTGCACATTAATTGAGCCAGGCGCGCCTGTTGTGCCGTGTGCATCATTTCCAAACGCGATTAATACCGCCGCAAGTTCACCGCTGATTTATTACGACGGCCTACCGTTTAACCCGTTAGCAGGCACCATTTATTACAAAGTGCCGACCGAGCGTACCTTTAACGATGTGCTGCCAAGCATGAATTTACGCTTTGAAGTGGCTAAAAACTTGATCGCGCGTTTTGGCGCCAGCAAAACTATTGGTCGTCAAAATTACAACCTATTAGGTTCAGGTTTCGGTGCGCCTAGCTGTACTGCTGCTGGTTGTACGGTCACAGGGCCTAACCCAAACTTAAAGCCACTGTATGCAGACAATTATGATTTGTCACTGGCATGGTACTTTGCACGTCGCTCAATACTGTCGGTCAATGTATTCAAATCTAACATTGATGGTTACGTAAAAACAGGCGCAATTCGTCAGGGCGAAACCATTGACTTACTAGATCCATCTGACAATGTGATTAAGCCATTCTTTATTAACTCGTCCTCACAGCAAGGCGCGAAAATTGAAGGCGTGGAATTAATATTTGAACGCCCAATCGCATGGGGCTTTGGTGTCACAAGCAATTTCAGCAGAGCCCGCACGAAGGTTGAAGATGGCCGGCCAATGACTGGTGCATCTGATAAAGCGATGAATCTTGGCTTGTATTTTGAAAATGACGATATGAGCGCGCGCTTGGTTTATAACTATCGTGATCGCTATGTTGCCAGCACCACCGCACCTGGCCCAACTGCTAATAGCCAATCTAACAGCACTATCTTAGGGGTTGTACAACCTACGGCTCTTACGTGGGCTGCACCCGTATCTAACGTGGCGTTCTCATTTAATTACAACCTGACTAAGGATTTACGTTTTGCCTTTGATGCAACTAATTTACTTAATCCAACCCGTGCGACCTATCGTTACAGCGAAGATGAACAGCAAAAATTAGATGCATCAGGCCGTCAGTATTACGTGACATTACGTTATAAGTTCTAAGCCACTTATCTTCGCAAATTAAAACGGCTCGTCAGCAATGACGAGCCGTTTTAGTTTGTAGGTGGATAGTACTAAATGCGATAAATCAAACAAACCGATTCCGCCGCGATACCCTCCCCTCGCCCCGTAAAACCAAGCTGCTCAGTGGTGGTGGCTTTTACATTGACGTCGTCTAGTTCAAGATTTGTATCTTCAGCGATATTGGTACGCATGAGTTCAATATGCGGTGCCATACGTGGCGCTTGGGCGATGATGGTGGCGTCAATATTACTAATTGCGTAGCCTTTTGTTTTAATCAAGCTCACCACATGGCGCAGTAATTGACGACTGTCGATACCTTTATAGCGTGCGTCGCTATCTGGGAAATGTTTACCGATATCTCCCAACGCCGCAGCACCCAACAATGCATCTGCGATGGCGTGCAGCAATACATCTGCGTCCGAATGCCCGAGGAGGCCGCGCTCATAGGGAATATCGACGCCGCCGATGATTAAGCGTCGCCCCGTAACTAATTGGTGAACATCAACGCCGTGGCCGATTTTAATTTTTGGTGTCATGTTGGTATTTCCGTTTTTTTCAAAAAATATATCTTCGGTTGCTGTTGTGATTCACCCTTCACGCCCCATTCCCCAACAAAACTTCTGCTATTTTCAAATCAGTCGCATAGGTCACTTTCAAATTTGCACTATCACCCATCACCAGTTTTGGTTTATGCCCGAGCGCCTCAATTGCTTCACTTTCATCAGTCGCGCTTGGCATGCGGGCGAGCGCTTCGATAAGCAGGTGGTAGCGAAACATTTGTGGCGTTTGCGCACGCCACAGGTTATTACGAGAGACGGTGCGTTCAACCTGCCCTTCAATATTACTTTGCTTAATGGTATCTGCCACTGGCAATGCAAGTAATCCGCCGATTTTTTCATCGGTAAGCGTGTCTAAAAATTGCTCAATCAATAATGGACTAATGCATGGTCGTGCCGCATCATGGACTAGTACCCAATCATGTGTGTGGTATGTATCCGACAATTCGTGCAAACCGTTGAGCACGCTTAGTGCACGGGTGACGCCACCAACACGGTGTACGTTCACTTTTGATTTGATGTTATTGCCAAACTCAGCAAAGAGTGATGTCCAATGCGTATCGTCCTCTGACACAACAACAATAATTTGTTCAATACGCTTAATCTGCGCAAAGACCCGAAGCGTATGAAAAATCATGGGCATGCCGTTTATCGCCATGTATTGCTTGGGCAGTGCCTCGCCCATGCGTGTACCACTGCCTGCAGCGGGAATAATGGCGACGATTTTGGGTGGCGCGCTTGCAGAATCAGACATTTTTTGATTTTTAGTTTCTAAATTAAGTCAATATTATCGCACTCAGCTATGTGAAATAGGTCATCGCGAAAGACACGTTAACCGATTAAACTTGACTCATGAAAGCGCGCTTTGCCATCTTCGTTGCTATCGCCGTCATCACTACATTATTGTTTGTGGGATTAGGTGTTCGCAAAACTGATTTCGCACCGAATTGGCTCGCCGCGCCTATCGGTGCGCCACGTCAAACGGGCGAGCTTATCGTGCTGACCGTGCGCGGTCCCACCACCGCACAAGCAATTCCAAAATCTGGCGCAACGGATGAGGAAAGTGAAACTGGTTTTGAGCACGATCTCGCCACACTTTTTGCAAAAGAGCTCGGCGTCACGCTTAATTTCAAAGTGGTATCAAGCTACGCTAAGCTGCTTCAATTGCTCAATGCGAATCGCGCCCATATCGCGGCGGCAGGGCTTTCGCCTTCGCCCCAATTGCGACAACAATTTGCGTTTAGTCCCGCCTACAAAACGATTCAGTACCAGCTCATCTATCGCACTGCCGATAAACGCCCGAAGCATAGCGCTGATATTGGTGGCCGCAAAATGGTGGTCATTGCCGAAACACCTGCACACGATATTGCACGTGACTTAACGGGTGCTAATCCAACCTTAGCACTGGAAGTCTTGCCCCATGAAGCCACATCAGATGATTTGCTTAAATCGATTGACAACAATCGCGCTGACATTGCACTGATTGATGCAAATGCATTTGCAATCAGTCGTCGGCTACACGCCGATTTAAGTGCTGCGTTTAATGTGGGGCGTGAGACAAAAGTGGCATGGGCATTTTCGAACGCGGCGGATCATGATCTACAACAATCAAGCGTGCGTTTTTTTGAAAAAATCCGCACCAACGGCGCTCTCAATCGCTTGATGGACCAATACTATGGCCACGTGAACCGTATCCAGCCAATTGATACCGAAGCCATGCTTGGCAAAATCCAAACAGAGCTACCAAAGTATCGCGATTATTTTCATGAAGCGCAACGCTTAACTGGCATCGATTGGCGAATCATCGCTTCCGTTGGCTATCAAGAGTCACACTGGGACCCACTAGCCACCTCGCCCACAGGTGTGCGCGGACTCATGATGTTGACCGAAGATACCGCTGACCGAATGAAAGTTAAAAATCGATTGGACGCGCGTGAATCCATCATTGGCGGCGCTGAATATATCGCGCTGCTACGCGATACCGTTCCTACTCGTATTGTCGAGCCAGATCGCACCTGGCTGGCGCTCGCCGCTTATAACCAAGGCTATGGGCACTTAGAAGATGCGCGAATATTAACGGCAAGATTAGGCTTGAACGCCGATACATGGCTAGATGTCCGCAAAGCATACCCCAAGCTTACCGACCCCATCATTTTTGAAACCCTCAAACACGGTTATTGCCGCGGCAATGAAGCCGTGCAATTTGTTGAGAATATTCGTAATTACACCGATATGCTGACACGATTAGAAAAGCCGCTAGATGACAAACGTGAAACGTCATTTTTAGATGAGGCCGCAGAAGCGTTTGAGAAGAAGCGGTTGAAGAAGAATTGATGTGCGTAGGTTGGGCAAGAGTTGTTTGCCCAGCAACGCTCTTATTTGCACAGGCAATGTTGGGCTTTTTAAAGTATTAGACCAACCTACGGCACCATTAAAGCTAGGCGCTTAACGAACGCAATCCCTCCCGACCTCCCTTTTTCAAAGGGAGCAGCCTTGCTGTAGTTGTTTGGGCAATTGCGCTTTGATTTACTTGCGAAGTGGCGCACAAATGCGTTGTTCTCTCAAAAACAAATAACAGATAACAAACTATAAAATCCACACCATCCACAAATCGGCTCCTCCCTTTGAAAAAGGGAGGTTGGGAGGGATTGCGTTCAATACAAACTAATCAACTTTAAGAACGTTTATTTTAATAACGGTATTAGCAATCTCTGTTGAAATAACAAGATAATTAATTACGCCCCTATCTTTGTCAGCCCACCCATATAAGGCTGCAACACTGATGGTATCGAGACCGATCCATCCGCATTTTGATAATTCTCCAGCACTGCGACCAGCGTGCGCCCCACCGCCAACCCTGAGCCGTTTATCGTATGCAGCATTTCAGTTTTGCCTGCTGCATTTTTGAAACGCGCCATCATGCGACGCGCTTGAAAGGCTTCAAAATTTGAGCAGCTAGATATTTCGCGATAGGTATTTTGTGCGGGTAGCCATACCTCTAAATCATACGTTTTTGCCGATGAAAAACCCATGTCACCGGTGCATAACAACATGGTGCGATAAGGTAATTCGAGTCGTTGCAAGATTGACTCGGCATGTGCAGTGAGCTCTTCATGCGCCTCAGTTGATTTGTCAGGTGTGACGATTTGCACCATCTCCACTTTATCGAATTGATGCTGACGTATCATGCCACGCGTGTCCTTGCCATAGCTGCCAGCTTCTGAGCGAAAGCATGGGCTGTGGCAAGCAAATTTTAGCGGCAAATCTTTTGCGTCCACAATCGTGTCGCGTACAAAATTGGTCACTGGGTATTCGGCGGTCGGGATTAAATACAAATCGCGTCCTTCGATTTTGAATAAATCATCTTTGAATTTCGCCAAGCTCGATACGCCATCTGCCGACTCTGGCCCCACCATGTAGGGCACATAAACTTCGGTGTAGCCGTGTTCTTCGGTATGTACATTCAACATAAATTGCGCCAAAGCACGATGTAGTCGCGCCACGCCGCCTTTGAGTACTGAAAATCGCGAGCCGCTGAGTTTGGTGGCCGTTTCAAAATCAATGCCGCCTAATGCCTCGCCAATATCCGTATGGTCCTTGGGCGTGAAATCAAATACGCGCGGTGTACCGTGCTGACGAACCTCAACATTGCCGGTTTCGTTATTGCCAGCGGGTACGTCGTCGCGCGGAATATTCGGGATGACGCGTAAAAAATGATTGAGCTTAATTTGTAACTCACCAAGCGCTAATTCATTGGCTTTAAGTTCATCCGCAATGCTGCCGACTTCATTCATCAATGCAGATGCGTCTTCGCCCTTCCCTTTTAAGATGCCGACTTGTTTTGAGATGGTGTTACGTTTGGCTTGGCATTCTTCGGTGCGAATTTGCAACGTTTTGCGCGTGTCTTCGAGTGTTCGAAATTGCGCCTCGTCGAAGGCTACGCCTCGACGTGCGAGGCCGCTAACGACTTGTGGTAAATCTTTACGGAGGAGTTGTATATCTAACATGGTGACCTTTTATAACTAAAAATTAAAACTGCCATCTTCAAAACTTGTCATTCCGAACAGATTTTCTGTGAGGAAGCTCATCGCAATTACCTGCGACAAAAGATGTTGAGATTCCTCGTCGCCCAAAAGGGGCTATGTCGGAACGACAATAATGTGTGGATGGTGTGAGAAAAAACGATGAAACAAGACCGCAAGCGAAGGCTCAGGAGGAGCGGCTTGCCTCGTGACAGGCAAAAAATGCGCGGCGGAGAAGGATGGCGATGTTCATGACTTATATTTTGAATCAAGAGCACGCAATCGTGCAAGTTTTTCATGAATTTTTGCTTCTAGTCCGCGCTCTGTGGGTTGATACCAATTAGGCTTTGCCATACCGTCAGGAAAATAGTTTTCGCCCGCTGCATAACCATCTGTCTCGTCATGCGCGTAGCGATAGTTATCGCCCATGCCAAGTGTTTTCATGAGCTTAGTAGGCGCATTACGAATGTGCATCGGCACGGGGCGCGATTCGTCGTTGGCGATGAAAGCACGTGCCGCTTTGTAGGCGGTATAAACCGCATTTGATTTTGCCGCAATCGCCAAATAAATCACCGCCTCGGCAAGTGCCAACTCGCCTTCAGGTGAGCCAAGCCGCTCATAGACTTCGGCCGCGTTGAGCGTGATCTCAAGTGCGCGTGGATCCGCCAGCCCAATATCTTCACTTGCCATGCGAATCAAACGGCGTGCGAGATAGCGTGGGTCAGCGCCACCATCGAGCATGCGGCAAAACCAATAAAGCGACGCGTCTGGGTCAGAGCCACGTACGCTTTTATGCAGTGCGGAAATTTGATCGTAAAAATTATCCCCACCTTTATCAAATTTTTTCGCCGCGCGCGCTAATACTTGCTCGACAAATCCAGCGGTAATTTCGGATTTAGGTTGCGACTGGGCTGCGGTAGCGAGTTGCTCAACTAAGTTGAGTAAGCGTCGCCCATCGCCATCGGCCATATTGATGATGCGCGCTTTGGCATCCTTGCCGTCATTACCGCGCAGGCGGGAATCCAATTCAGTATTCAAAACTGCTCGCGACAACATCTCCCCCAAGGCCGCATCATCCAACGCCTTCAACACATATACCGCCGCGCGTGAAAGCAGCGCGTTGTTTAATTCAAACGAAGGATTTTCCGTCGTCGCACCGATGAATGTCACCAAGCCAGACTCCACATGCGGCAAAAATGCATCCTGCTGACTTTTATTAAACCGATGCACCTCATCAACAAATAAAATTGTGCGACGATTTAAGTTGCTACGATTTATCTCAGCACGCTCAATGGATTCGCGTATTTCTTTCACGCCGGATAGCACCGCCGACAGCGCAATAAAATCCGCCTCAAATGCGCTCGCCATCAAGCGCGCAATGGTGGTCTTACCCACACCCGGCGGGCCCCACAAAATCATCGAGTGCGGCTTACCTGAGTTAAACGCAATACTGAGCGGCATGCCCTCGCCCGTTAAATGGTCCTGACCGATTACATCGGCCAATGAAGTGGGGCGCAAACGCTCCGCGAGGGGTGCTTCGCTGGTGGTTTTTTTCTCGATTGATGATGTAAATAGATCGGTCACGGGTGGTATTTAATTATGAAAAGTCGCCTATTAGCGTGCAGTTTGAGCAAATAGTGGCTGAAAGTAGCCGCTAGTAAACGACATTAGTGAATTGTTAATAAACAATGTTGCTAAATTAAGCTTAACAAAAACTCTCTCAATTCGGATTTTTTATTTTGCGCCGTATCAGCAGCAACAATATCATCGGCAGTTAGTAACGTAGTACCTTCTACAATCACCTGCGCTCAATTTCTGCTGCACCTATTGAGCCAAAGTCTGCTGGTACGTTAATCTGGCCAGCTAAGAAGCCAAGCCTTGAAAAGAATGACTTCGAATCTGCTTCTAGCCTCGTGACTATTACCAAAGGTTAACCGCTTTAGCAAAAATAAAAGACTCACCATTAACTGCTTTTTCAATCAGTTTTGATAGCTGTGTTTTGCTTCATGGATATTAACGGTGCGCATTTGATGCCTTTATTATTGACTAGACTAAGTGAAGTCAGTTTATCAGCAGGCATATTCAAAAACTTGGAAGCGCCATTCATCGCTAACCCCTAAGGCGCTGGGTATTTTCGCCAACCTATCAACGCGCGATCTTGGTAGTCTTCGCCGTCTTCGGCCATTTTTCATCGGCGATTTTAATAAAACCAGGAATATCCTTTTCCCACATCGATTGCACACTAGCGTTGTAGTTCAGGTAGAGCTTGCCATCGACAATCGTGAATGCGGTCGGATCAATTACTGCCTTGTAGCCACGGGCCGCACCAAAAGCACAATAGCCGCCGTACTGCGGCGCATATTTTTCTGGGTTAGCGACAAATTTGTCGCGATTTGCGGCGGATGCAAACTGATACTGTTGCTCGCGATGGTTTGAAACAAACTCTGATTTGCCGATTATCGGCTTGCCATCAGCAAAATATGCCACGACGTCATAACCTTTCAAGGCAGTTTTGTCGATTGCAATGCTGTTCGACTCCGCTGCGCCGCTGATTGGCATGAATGACATAGCAATGAACACCGCTGATGCGGCGAGAATCATGAGAGTCGCGATAGAAAAATGTTTCATGGCAGAGTCCTTAACGTATCGAACGCAGCCAACACGGCTGTTTTAATATTGGTCTGTGCGGCGCACGAATCCTTTCAACCGCAGTGCCTTAAGGTTCAATAATTATGCCAACCCGTCGAGGGATGATCCGTTTCAAACTTCTTGCGGCATTAGGCAGATTCAACTAGTTCGCGCTACGTTAGCGCTACATCAGCGCCGCATCAACCAGCGGAACCCAAACAGCTGCTTAAAAAACAACCCCGCCAATATCAGCACCATACCGATATGTACAGGTGTTAAGCCTACCCATTCAGGTATGCGGCCTTGAGCGGTCCAGCCTTGAAAAATGGACAGCGTATTGTAGTAAAGAAAAAAAACAACAAGGGCAAATACGCCATTAAATGAGGTGCCTGAGCGCGGATTAACAAACGATAACGGTATCGCCATCAGCGATAAAACAATGGCGGCGACTGGCAGAGCAAGCCGCCAATGCAGCTCGGCGATACGTTCAGGATTAGGTTCACTCAGTAAGGTTAGCGTGGATAGTTGCTTATTATTAGGCGCATCAATGCCAGCTTCTTTAGTTTCAATGCGTAGCTTTTGTGTGGCGAAATCAACAATGCGAAAATCGAGCGCACCTGGTGTGCCCTCATAGCGGCGACCATTCGCGAGCACTAAAAATTTGTCTCCGTTAGCGGCAATTTCAGTTGTACCTTTTTCGGCAACAATCACGCCGAAGCGGTTGTTTTGGTTGTACTGCACAAAAACATTGTTGACTGCGCTGGTGTCACTTGAGGTGTTATCCACAAAAAAGACGCGGTTCGTACCGCGTGCTTCAATAAAACTGCCGGGTGAAATTCGCGCAACATCATCTTTGTTACGCAAAATCCGCTGATATTCCGCGCTCTCTCGAAACGCCCACGGCGTTAGTACCGTACTCAGCAGCGCCGTGACGAGCGCAATTGGCACACTAAATCGTAACACTGGCTTCACCCACGCGGCAATCGAGAGCCCAGATGAAAACCATACCGCCATCTCGCTATCACGATAGCTACGTGAAAGTGCCAGCCATACCGCAATAAACAGTGCCAATGCCAGCAACACTGGCAAGTAGGCGATTAAGGCAAAGCCAATTAAGGCGATCACTGCTTCAGGCTCAACGCTGCCCGCTGCTGCACGACCGAGAAACGTAATGAGCTGATGCGTGACGATAATAGCAATGAGAATGCTCACGACGCTAACTGCTATCGAGGTAAATTCGCGCGTTAAGCTCTGTTGGAATATTCGCAAAATTAAGACAATCTAAGATGGGTAAAAAAGATTACGAGGCATTTTGATGCCGCTTTGATGCCGTTTTGACTCGGTTTTGACGCCGTTTTGACGCAATGGGCCGCAACAGGCGATAATTTAGGACTAAGCACGCCATACATTTAATCATTCAGGAGAAGCCACATGCAATTTAGCATAATCACCGGAGACCTCTCAAAGCAAAAAACCGACTGCGTCATTGTTGGCGTTTGGGAGAGCAAAAAATTAGCCACCGCGGCGACCACGCTAGATAAAGCGGCAAAAGGTGCTATCACCGCCGCTGTCGCAAATGGCGACATTAGCGGCAAGGTTGGCTCCAGCATCATGTTGCATGGCGTTGCTGGTGTAATCGCTAAGCGGATTTTACTTGTCGGCTTTGGCGATGAAGCCAAGTACGACACACATACATTTTGTAAAGTGATTACAAATGCATTCAAAACCTTAAAGCCAACGGCAGTAACTGACGTGACCTTACCGATCAATACCAGTCTTAACAAAGATATCGCGCATAAAGTTGAGCAGACCGTTATTGCCGCTATTGACGCAGCCTACCGCTACACCGCAACCAAAAAAGCTGACAATAAAAATGTCGGCAAAGCGCTCGCGTTTCATCTTGATGGCAAAGCTGATGACAAAGCGATTAAGGCTGCAATCAAAACCGGTGAAGCCATTGGTGAAGCCATGCAGCTCACCAAAGAGCTCGGCAATTTGCCACCAAATATCGCCACACCTGCTTATCTAGCTGATGCCGCTAAAAAACTGGCGAAAGATTACAAATTCAAGTGCACCATCCTTGAGAAAAAAGATATGGAGAAATTGGGGATGAATACCCTCCTTTCCGTGTCTAAAGGCTCCTATTTGCCGCCAAAATTTATTGTGCTCGAACACAACGGCGGCAAAAAAGGCGCAAAACCGGTTGTGCTCGTCGGCAAAGGGATTACCTTTGATACCGGCGGCATTTCGATCAAACCATCCGCTGAGATGGATGAAATGAAATACGACATGGGCGGCGCAGGCGCGATGATTGGTACGATGAAAATGGTCGGCATGATGAAGCTGCCGCTGAATGTCGTTATGCTCGTCCCGACTTGTGAAAACATGCCAGGCGGCAATGCCACGCGCCCAGGCGACGTAGTGAAATCCATGTCAGGCCAAACGGTAGAAATCTTAAATACTGATGCTGAAGGCCGCTTGATACTTTGCGATGCGCTAACTTACGCTGAACGTTTCAAACCAGAAGTTGTGGTTGATGCAGCGACTCTCACCGGTGCGATGGTCATTGCCCTTGGCTATGCCACATCCGGTGTATTTGCCAATGATGATGCGCTAGGTCAAGAGCTAGTCGCTGCGGGTAACGCCGCGCATGACAAGGCGTGGTTGCTGCCGATGGGCGCGGAATACGATGACATGCTCAAATCAAATTTTGCAGACATTCCTAACATTAGTGGTGGCCGTGCTGGTGGTTCGATTACGGCGGCGTGTTTCTTGGCGCGCTTCGCAAAAGCCTACAAATGGGCGCATTTAGATATTGCTGGCACCGCATGGAAATCGGGTGCTGATAAAGGCGCAACTGGTCGTCCGGTGCCGTTGTTGTCAAAATTTCTGATGAAACGTGCTGGCATTTAATCGATGCTGCCATTGCAATGACCGAAGTTAAATTTTTTTTCAACGTTGATAACCGCGTTCATTACGCTTGCAAGCTTGCTAAAAAAGCACTTGATGGTGGTAAACGCTTAGTGGTATTTGCGCCGGATGAAGCAGTTGCGAGTGCATTTGACAGGGAATTGTGGACGTTTTCGGCCCTGTCATTCGTGCCGCATGTGCGCGCAGAACACGCGTTGGCACTTGAGACGCCGGTGGTTATTGCACACGCTGAATCAACCCTACCGCATCATGATGCGTTGCTTAATTTAGCCGATGAGCCGCCGCCCTACTTTTCACGTTTTGAATTTTTACGTGAAGTGGTTTCGACAAATGACGATGATCGTTTAAAGGCGCGTGAACGGTTGAAGTTCTACAAGTCACGTGGTTTTAATATCCAAACACTTGATATGGCGACACAAAAATGATTAACGACAATAAGTCAGCAGATGCAAACGCCGACACATTGAGTGCACAAGTTGATGCGCTCATCAGCAAGCACAGCATCGCCCCAGATGGACGTAATATTCCGGTGCTCACGGATTTAATTGACGCGCCTAATTGGTCGCCTGCAAGCGTTGCTTCCACAGAAGCGGTATCAACTGAAATCCTTGACACATTAACAGACGAAGAAATTGATGCGCTCTCACACGATATTTTTACGCGTGTCTCTGAACGCATCGATGCTGAGCTCGCCACGAGTTTAGAAGCGCGCTTAAGTGAGCAGCTGCAAATGCAATTAAATACCGCGATTACCAACGTACTTGCTGATATGAAATTGAGTATCGCGAATGAGATTGGCGATGCGGTCAATGCCGCGCTTGCTGACCGATTACGCCACAAATAATTTTGCTTTAGAAAAAAATAATGAACGACACCACCGCAGCATCTCTGTCTGAACTTGCCAAATCATTTGACCCAAAAGCCATTGAAGCCTGCTGGTATCCAGTGTGGGAACAAGCGGGCTATTTCAAACACAGCGCAGATGAAACAAAGACCGCCTATTCGATACAGCTACCACCACCTAATGTAACGGGTACCCTTCACATGGGCCACGCGTTTCAGCAAACGTTGATGGATACATTGGCGCGCTATCACCGTATGCTAGGGACTAATACGAATTGGATTGTTGGCACAGACCATGCGGGTATCGCTACACAAATTGTGGTGGAACGACAGCTGCAGGCCGAAGGTAAATCACGCCACGACTTTACTCGTGAAGCGTTTATTGAACGTGTGTGGGATTGGAAACGTGAATCAGGCGCCACCATTACACGCCAAATGCGACGTATGGGTGACTCTGCTAATTGGGATTACGCCGATACTGAGGGTGAGCGAGCGGGCTACTTTACGATGGACAAAAAAATGTCCGCTGCGGTGGCTGAGGTGTTTGTTAAGCTGCATGAGCAAGGCTTAATTTATCGCGGTAAACGGCTAGTGCATTGGGATTCAGTATTAGGTACGGCAGTTTCAGACTTGGAAGTCGTAAGCCAAGAAGAAGATGGCAAGATGTGGGAAATACATTACCCATTTGTCGATGGCGACATCAATGGTTTGACTGGTTTAACCGTCGCCACCACGCGCCCTGAAACATTGCTCGGTGACGCCGCCGTGGCAGTGCACCCTGATGATGCCCGCTATCAGCATTTGATTGGTAAATTGGTGAAACTACCGCTAACAGAGCGCAGTATTGCCATCATCGCTGATACATACGTTGATAAAGACTTTGGTACGGGATGCGTCAAGATTACGCCTGCACATGATTTCAATGACTATCAAGTCGGCGTACGGCACAATCTTCAGCAAATCGGTGTGTTAACCCTTGAGGCCAAAATCAACGATCTCGCACCACTCGCGTATCGCGGGCTTGATCGCTTCGATGCGCGCAAACAAATATTGAAAGACCTCGACGCACAAGGCTATTTGGTCTCAGAGAAAAAGCACAAGCTCAACGTGCCGCGTTCCGATCGCACCAATACGATTTTGGAACCAATGTTGACTGACCAATGGTTCGTCAAGATGGATGGCTTAGCTAAGCGCGGGCTAGATGCGGTGGCGAATGGCGACGTTAAGTTTTATCCCGATCATTGGTCTGCGACCTACAACCATTGGCTCACTAACATTCAAGATTGGTGTATCTCGCGCCAGCTTTGGTGGGGACATCAGATTCCGGCGTGGTATGACGATGAGGGCAAAATTTATGTCGCGCTCACAGAGGCTGAGGCTACTGCCAAAGCAGGTGGCAAAAATTTACGCCGTGATAGTGACGTACTCGATACATGGTTTTCCTCTGCATTGGTGCCCTTCACTACCCTCGGCTGGCCGAGCACAGACGCGAAAACATTAGCTGATATGAAGGCTTTTTTACCGTCGTCGGTATTGGTCACGGGTAACGACATTATTTTCTTCTGGGTGGCGCGGATGATTATGATGACGCTGCATTTCACCGATAAAGTTCCCTTCAAAGATGTGTACATCAACGCGATGGTGCGCGATGCCGAAGGCAACAAAATGTCGAAGTCGAAAGGCAATACGCTCGATCCGCTCGACTTAATTGACGGCATTGATTTAGACACGCTGCTCGATAAATCAACCAAAGGCTTGCTACTAGAAGCACATAAAGAAAAAGCCGCGAAGTACATTAAGAAAAATTTTCCCAAAGGCATTTCTGCCTACGGCACAGACGCGCTACGCTTTACGTTTACTTCACTTGCGCCGCTATCACTCACACTTAATTTTGATTTAAGCCGCTGTGAAGGCTATCGCAATTTTTGCAATAAGCTTTGGAATGCGACGCGCTTTGTCTTGATGAATGTGGAAGGCAAAGATGTGGGCTTAGATGAATCACAGCCCGTCACGTTTTCTGCCGCTGATAAATGGATTGTGAGCCAGCTACAACGCGCCGAGGCAGACGTAGCAAAAGGATTCGCCGAGTATCGTTTTGACAATGTCTCGTCCACCATTTATAAATTTGTTTGGGATGAATACTGTGATTGGTATGTCGAGCTCGCCAAGGTGCAATTACAAAATGGTGATGAGGCCGCGCAGCGCGGGACGCGTCGCACCCTAATTCGCGTGCTTGAGACCATGCTGCGGTTAGCGCATCCGATTATTCCGTTCATCACCGAGGAGTTGTGGCAAAAAATCGCGCCACTCGCGGGAAAAACCGGGGCGACAATCATGCTCGCGCCCTACCCAATCTCACAGCCAGAGAAAATAGATGTAGCGAGTGAAGCATTTATCAACACACTCAAAGACATCACTAACGCCACGCGTAATCTGCGTAGCGAAATGCAATTGTCACCTGCTGAGAAAGTGCCTGCGTTTATTACCGCAGATATTGCAAACACGAGCAATGGCGAGCACTTTCAAGCATTTTTGCCTTATCTGCAAGCACTGGCGCGCTTGTCTGAAATATCTTATGTAGCGTCATTTCCAGACGCAGATGCAGCCGTTGCCGTTGCAGGCGGTGCGCGCGTGATGTTAAAAGTTGAGATTGACGTGGCAGCAGAGACGGCGCGATTAACGAAAGAAATCAATAAGCTTGAAATTGAAATTGTGAAAGCGGATGCGAAGTTAGCCAACCCGGCGTTTGCGGATAAAGCACCTGCTGCTGTTGTTGAGCAGGAGCGCGTGCGGGTAGCGGGGTTTAAGCAGAAGCTAGCGACAATGCAGGGACAGTTGCAGAAGTTGGGTTGAGATTTTTAAGTGTGTTTATTGTTGAACGCAATCCCTCCCCGCCTCCCTTTTTCAAAGGGAGGAGCAGAGCGCGGTTGTTTTCATACGAATCTGCTGATAAAAAATTGCGACGCGAGCAACCACCACCAAGCTAGCTCCTCCCTTTGAAAAAGGGAGGCTGGGAGGGATTGCATTCATCCACTACCAAACTAACAACGAACAAACTAAATACAAAAATCTAGCCACTTGCCCACCACCCTCCCCCAATCCCTTCGCGCCCTTCGCTCACCTAATTTTCGCCGCTACTACATCGGCCAAACGGTGTCGCAAATTGGTTCGTGGATGCAATCCGTTGCTATTATGTGGCTCGCCTATCGACTGACAAATTCGCCAGCCGCAACAGGGACAATCGGTTTTTTAGCGCTCATTCCGTTTTTGTTCACCACGCCGATAGCGGGCGCGTTATCTGACCGTGTGAGTCGTAAAAAACTACTCATGCGCGTGCAACTCGCCATGTTTTGCCTATCCTCGATCTTAGCAAGCTTAACTTGGAGCGGGTACATGACGGTGACGCTGCTTGGCGTATTTGCGTTTTGCCAAGGCATGTTGAGTTCCGTCGAAGTGACCACGCGGCATTCGTTTTTTTCTGAGCTCATTGATGATAAAGCTGACTTACCCAACGCCATTGCGCTTAACTCAGTCAACATCAATGCAACAAGATTAGTCGGACCGGCGTTGGGTGGACTGCTCATCGCGGCATTAGGCGAAGCAGCATGCTTTGGCTTAAACGCGATTACCTATTTAGCAGTGGTGTTTCAACTCACCCGCATCACGCCACGCATGCATCAGTACGTGCCGAGCGGCAAATCATTCATCGCTGATTTAGGCGAAGGTTGGTTACTGGCGTACAAGAGCCCGATCATTTGGCCGCTGGTCCTGCTCGTTGGCGTGGTCAGTTTTGCGATTAACCCTTATTCAATTTTGATGCCCGCCATTGCTGTAAACACGTTTGGCCGTGGTGCTGAGCTGCACGGGTTGTTTGTGAGTGCCGTTGGGATTGGCGCACTCATCGGCGCGGTGATGTTAGCGCGACGCAAAAATGTACGCGGCTTATCAAATTGGGTGCTGGCCACTGCCGCCATCGCGGCTGTAGGCGCGATGCTATTTGGTGTCGCCGCCATTTATAAAAATCTTAGCTTCGCGGCATTGGGTATGGCGTTAACTGGCATGGGTTTAATGGGCACATCAGCCGGTGTGAATACGATTATTCAAACGGTTGTGGACGACAATAAACGTGGTCGCGTGGTGAGCGTGTATTCGACCTTTTTTGCGGGTAGCGCGCCACTAGGACATCTCAGTGCAGGTTGGTTAGCGGATAAAATTGGCGCGCCACAAACTTATTTTATTTGTGGCGTCATTTGTGCGCTCGGTGCGCTACTATTCGCGTTTAATTTAAAAAAATTACAACGTCATTTGCGCCTCGCTTACATCGAGCGCGGCATTATTGATGACATCAACAAAAAATAGGCGCTATGCATACTGCAACTAACCCCGTCATTGTCACTGAAGATAACGGTATCGCCACGCTACTGTTCAATCGCCCTGCAGTGTATAACGCGATGAATAACGAACTCATGCTGGCCTTTCGTGACGCTACCGTAGCCCTCGCCAATCGCAGCGACATACGTGTACTCATTCTCAAAGGTGCGGGCAAAGCCTTTCTGGCCGGCGGCGATGTTGGCGCATTTCATGCAGGAAAAGATGATCCAGACTTAGCGGCCAACATTAAGCCCATGGGCGACACCTTGCATGATGGCATCATGGCAATACGCAATATGCCTTTCCCAGTCATCGCTGAAATTCAGGGCGCGTGTGCGGGTGCGGGGGTGAGCGTAGCGCTTGCTTGTGACTTCGCGATTGCCTCCGAAAAGGCGACATTTAACACCGCGTACACCAAAATTGGCCTGTCACCAGATGGCGGCAGCACATGGTTTTTACCGCGCATGATTGGTATTAAAAAAACGACGGAACTCATCATGCTGGCCGACACGGTTAATGCTGAAGCCGCATTGCAATTGGGGCTTATAAATCGTTTGGTTGCCGCTGATGCGTTGAGCGCAGAAGTTAATCAATTGGCGCAGCGTCTGGCAAACGGCGCAACTCGCGCTTACGCGAATATGAAACGCTTGCTCAATCAAACATTTGAAACGCCCATGCGGGCGCACATGGATGAAGAGATTAAGCTATTCGCCGAGTGCGTGAAGACGGCAGATTTCAAAGAGGGTGTGACTGCGTTTGTGGAGAAACGACAGCCGGTGTTTATTGGTAAGTAGTTATCCCCAAAGATTTTTTTGGCCACAGATGAACACGGATAAAAACAGATAAGTCAAAAGCTTTTATCAGCATTTATCCGTGTTCATCCGTGGCAAAGTTTTTGTTGTTCTTACTCGACAACTCCGCCCCGTTTCAACTCCAGCGCTTCCCAACGTGCCATCGTTTTATCAATTTCATTGGCGATATTTTCGAGTCGTAGCGTAATGGCTTTAGCTTGATCTGGCGACTTGGTAAAAATGCTGCCGTCGGCGAGTTTGGCGTTGAGCGTGGCTTGTTCTTTTTCGAGCGCTTCTATTGTTGCGGGCAGAGTATCGAGTTCGCGCGTTTCATTAAAGCTCATTTTGACTTTGCGCGCGGCCACAGCATTTGTTGAAACACTACTATTGACGGGCGTTTTCACGGCATTTTGGCTCGCGTTTTGGTTTAGCACGCGCGCCCTTCTTTGACTTATCCATTCCGCATATCCACCGACGTATTCTTGGATTTTGCCGCCGCCTTCGAATGCAAATACTTGTGTGACCACGTTATCTAAAAACGCACGATCGTGACTGACCAAAATCACTGTGCCCGCGTACTCTTGCAGCATGGACTCAAGCAACTCGAGCGTTTCAATATCTAAATCATTGGTCGGCTCATCTAGCACCAGCACATTCGCTGGCTTGGCGAATAAGCGTGCCAACAGCAAGCGATTACGCTCGCCACCGGAAAGAGACTTCACCTTCGCACGCGCACGCTGTGGTGGAAATAAAAAATCGCCTAGGTATGAAATGACATGCTTGCGTGTGCCTGCAATTTCAACAAATTCGGAGCCTGGCGAAATCACGTCAGAAAGTGTGGCGCTATCGTCCAAGGCTTCACGGAATTGATCAAAATACGCCACCTGTAACTGTGTGCCGCGCTTAATCGTGCCACTATCAGGCGCTAAATCCGCCAACATGAGTTTGATCAGCGTGGTTTTACCCGCGCCGTTAGGGCCAATTAAACCGATACGATCACCGCGCTGCAAAATCGCGGAGAAATTATCAATCAATATATTGTCGCCATAAGCTTTCGATATCTCGATTAACTCAGCGACAATTTTGCCGGAGCGTTCCCCTGCGTCGAGCGTCAAATTTACCTTGCCCTGCACGTCGCGTCGCGCGGCGCGGGTGCGACGTAAGTCTTCGAGCCGTCGCACGCGGCCTTCGTTGCGCGTGCGTCGCGCCTCTACCCCTTTACGAATCCACACTTCTTCTTCTTTGAGTAGCTTATCGAAGCGCGCGTTGGCGAGTGACTCGGAATTCATCATTTCCGCTTTGCGTCGCTGATACTCGGCAAATGAGCCGGGATAGCTAATCAATTGGCCGCGATCAAGCTCAACTATTCGTGTCGCAAAACTTTCTAAAAAGCGTCGATCATGGCTAATTGCAATGACTGCACCATTGAAATCATTCAGAGTTTCCTCCAGCCACGCGATGCCTTCAAAATCAAGATGGTTGGTCGGCTCGTCCAACATCAACAGCGCAGGATCGCTCACCAGCGCGCGCGCTAACGCCACGCGCTTTTTCATGCCCCCTGAGAGGCTTTCAATGGTGGAATCTGGGTCAAGCCCCACCCGTGAAATCGCCTCTGTTACGCGCCCGGCATAGCGCCATGATTCATCGTCGTGCGGGTCTTCATTGGCAAGCCCTGACTCGACCGCACTCGTGACCGTCGCATTCGCCTCAAACACCGGCTCCTGCGGCACAGACGCCACCCGCACGCCCTTCTCACGCACCACTTCGCCATCATCGGGCGCGGCTTCACCATTCAAAATACGAATCAAGCTAGATTTACCTGCGCCATTACGGCCAATTAAGGCGATACGCTCACCGCGATCTACTGCGAAATCTATGTGGTCAAGTAAAGCAACATCACCAAAGGCGAGCGCGAGTGTTTTGCAATTAATAAGCGGCATGATGCGATCAAAAAAATGAAAGAGCGTTATTTTCGCCTACAAACTTGGTTACAACCTTAAATATTCATTTTTGTGCGAATGGCTTATTGTTTGGTTGTGCGCAACCCGCCACATATTTATTCACTTTTTTAGTTAAGGATTGATGATGAAAACAATCGCCACATTACTCATAACACTTAGTTTAGGACTAAGCGCAACACTCGCCTCAGCCGAAGGCGCCCCTGCGGATGCCCCAAAAAAAGACGGCAGAGGCGGCATGGTGGATTTCAGCAAAACCATTGATTGCAGCAAAGCCAAACCAGAACATAAAGATCGCTGCGAAGCCCGCAATAAATTGGTCGAAAAATGCAAAGATAAAGCCGAAGGCGAAGAGCGCCGTAAGTGCGTAATGGAAAATCGCCCTAAACGGGATGAAAAGAAGGACGAAAAGAAGTAACTAGATGTGAGTAATTTGGCCGACAGCTAACGCGATGTCAAAAAATATAGCTGTCGCCAATCAACTTTTGAATTTACGTTGTGCCCATTTGTATTACTCACTTACTCATCGAACAAATCCGAATGCCGCCCAGTGCGCTCAAACCGCACTGTGTCCCCAGTAATTTTGTAAATCAGCAACCAGTCAGGCTCGATATGTGCGTCCCGAAAACCACGCCAACCGCCCCTCAGCGGGTGGTCAAGGTAGATCGCTGGCAGCGGTTTACTTTCGATAAGTAAACTTAACAAGATTTTGAGCTTTTCCATGTCTTTGCCGCGTTTCTGTGACTGCTTCACATCCCGCTTGAACTGGCCGGAATAGAATGGCTGCCGCATTAGATGCCAAGCTGGTCAAATAAGTCAGCGGCATCATTGGCATGGTGAATATCTTCTCCGCGCTCGCTCTTAGCTAGCGTTTTTGCAGTCAACGCGTTTGGTACACGCATTTCAAACGGTAGCGCTTTTTCTTTCGCAATTTTGGTCAATGCGATACGCACCACATCTGAGACAGTCAATCCCATTTCTGCCAGCACGGCGGCCGCTTCATTTTTAAGTGCTTCATCAATCCGTGCTCGTACAAATGCAGTTGCCGCCATATCGCCTCCTAGTTGAATTAGTCTTAATTGTAGCTCAATAGAACTACAAATGCCAACATGCGAATATGTAGTATGAGGACATTACGGCACTCGTTTGCTTACAAAAAATCTCAAAACATAGGTTGAAGGCAAACCTATAAATATCCACGGGCACTTCGAGACATTTATTGCCCAAAGTGCCCGTCGATAAATGACTTTATCCATCTTTATGCTTTTTTAACACCCTACCCTGTGCTCTCAGCACCGATTTAACAGCGCATTTGCCAAACTCTAGCCTTGATTTTTATCCTCAAGGTAATGATATGGCGATGGACGGGATGTTTCTGGGATTAGCAGCGGCGTTATTTATGCTGATGGTAGGTTTAGTAATTGGCTGCGAACGACTTAGCCAGCGCGGTCGTACAAAGCTAGGCGATACAACAAACAAAAATAAGGCGGCACGCTAATGGACGCCTTAACTATCCTGTCGGCCATCGTCGCCGTTGCGTTACTCGTCTATCTCATCGTGACGTTATTAAATCCTGAGGATTTCTCATGATTACGACACAAAGTTGGTTATTGCTAGGCGCATTTTTGGGCGTATTGGCGCTCACCATCAAGCCACTCGGTACATATTTGGCGAATGTAATGGAAGGTAATTCGCGCGTCGTCAAGCTCGGCTTGCCGCTTGAAAACGCCTTACTCAATGTTGCAGGTGTGAAATCAAATACACAAATGCATTGGACGACCTACGCCATCTCGGTATTGTTGTTTAGCATCGCTGGCGTTATTGCTGTGTATTTACTGCAACGCTTTCAATTAGCCCTGCCATTTAATCCACAACAAATGGCAAACGTGTCGGCAGACTCAGCATTAAATACCGCCATTAGTTTTGTGACGAATACCAATTGGCAGGGCTATGGTGGTGAGTCCACCATGAGCTATCTGACGCAGATGCTCGCTTTAACGGTGCAAAATTTTGTTTCCGCTGCAACCGGTATCGCAGTAGTGTTTGCTCTCATCCGCGGTTTCGCGCGACACTCTGCTGACACCTTGGGCAATTTTTGGGTAGATATTTATCGTGCGGTGCTTTACATATTGCTGCCACTTTCCATTGTCTTTGCGCTTTTTTTGGTGAGTCAAGGTGTGATACAAAACACCAGCGCCTACGTTAGCGCCACGACACTTGAGCAAACGAACTATGAAAAGCCACAACTAGACCAAGCAGGTTTGGCGATTAAAGATTCCCAAGGCAATGTCGTGATGGAAACCGTCAGCACACCAACACAAACCATCGCAATGGGCCCAGTGGCTTCACAAGTGGCGATCAAAATGTTGGGCACGAATGGTGGCGGATTTTTTAACGCAAATGCGGCGCATCCGTATGAAAACCCTAACGCGCTGACGAATTTTTTTCAGATGTTATCAATTTTCTTATTGCCTGCCGCACTTTGTTACGCGTTTGGTCGGGTAGTGGGCGATACCCGCCAAGGCTGGGCGGTGCTAGCTGCGATGACGGTCATTTTTGTCGCCATGACATGTTTGGTGCTGTACGCTGAACATAAAGGTAACCCACAATTTTTATCCCTTGGCGTTGACCAAGCCACAAGCAGCACACAATCAGGCGGCAATATGGAGGGCAAAGAAACACGCTTTGGTATTTCAGCGTCCGCCCTATTCGCGGCCATCACCACCGCGGCCTCATGCGGTGCGGTGAATGCGATGCACGATGCTTTCACGCCATTAGGCGGGCTAGTGCCGCTACTCAATATTCAGCTGGGTGAAGTGGTATTTGGCGGCGTAGGCTCAGGGCTATATGGCATGTTGATTTTTGCCATCATGGCGGTATTCATTGCGGGCTTGATGATTGGCCGCACGCCAGAGTATCTTGGCAAAAAAATTGAATCGTTTGAAATGAAAATGGTGGCTTTAGCTATTCTCATTACGCCCATCTTAATTTTAGGTGGAACGGCGATTGCTGTGATGAGTGAGGCTGGGCGTGTGGGCATCTCAAACCCCGGCGCACATGGCTTTACGCAGGTACTGTACGCCCTAACCTCTGCCGCCAATAACAACGGCAGCGCCTTTGCGGGTTTATCCGCTAACACGCCTTTTTACAATACGTTGTTAGGCATCGTAATGTGGCTGGGTCGCTTTGCCATCATCATCCCAATATTAGCCATTGCCGGTTCTCTTGCGGCTAAAAAACGCATTGCGGTGAGTGAAGGCACGATGCCAACACATGGCTTGTTATTTATCGTCTTGCTCGTCGGCACGGTGGTTATTGTTGGCGCGCTTACCTATATACCAGCGTTAGCGCTTGGCCCGATTGTTGAGCATCTTCAACTGCAACAGCTTGCGAAGTAGAAAGAACACTAACTATGTCAACCTCAACAATTAATACATTTAGCATAGCGCTAATACAAGCGGCAGCAATTGAAGCCTTCAAAAAACTCTCGCTGACCGTACAGTGGAAAAACCCTGTGATGTTTGTGGTTTTTTTAGGCAGCATCATCACAACACTATTATTTTTTCAAGCCATCATGAGCCCAACTGCGGCTGCGACCATTGGCGAGCCAAGCTTTATATTGGCGATCTCACTTTGGCTATGGTTTACCGTTTTATTTGCGAATTTTGCCGAAGCCCTCGCCGAAGGCCGCAGCAAAGCGCAAGCCGCATCGCTACGTGGCATGAAGCAAAAAACGTGGGCGAAAAAACTCAGCGAGCCTAAATATGGCAACGGCTGGACCATTGTTGAGTCAGACGAAATTCGTAAAGGTGTCGTGGTATTAGTCGAAGCAGGTGACATCATGCCTGCGGATGGCGAAGTCATCGAAGGTGTTGCCTCGGTTGACGAGAGCGCCATCACAGGTGAATCCGCCCCGGTCATTCGTGAATCAGGAGGTGACTTTTCATCCGTCACGGGCGGCACGCGGGTACTGTCTGACTGGCTAGTCGTGCGGGTCACAGTCAATCCCGGTGAGGCATTTTTAGATCGCATGATTAGCATGGTCGAGGGCGCTAAACGCCAAAAGACACCAAATGAAATCGCGCTCACTATTTTGCTAGTGGCATTAACGATTGTGTTTTTATTAGCGGTGGTTACACTCATGCCGTTTTCACTATTTAGCGTGTCAGTTTCTGGCAGTGGCGCACCAGTTTCAGTGACCATCTTAATTGCGTTATTAGTTTGCTTAATCCCCACAACGATCGGCGGGCTGTTATCTGCTATCGGTGTAGCAGGCATGAGTCGCATGATGGAGGCCAATGTGATTGCCACATCTGGTCGTGCGGTTGAAGCCGCAGGTGATGTGGATGTATTGCTACTTGATAAAACCGGCACGATTACGTTAGGAAATCGGCAGGCATCGACATTTTTACCCGCCCCAAATGTGACTGAACAGCAACTCGCCATTGCAGCGGCATTAGCGTCAGAATCTGATGAGACACCCGAAGGTCGTAGCATTGTGGTGCTGGCCGCTGCGCGGGGTATGGCGCACACAATTGACGCGTCTAATACGACTACCTTCATCGCCTTTAGCGCAGAAACACGCATGAGCGGTATTGATATGACGAGCCGAGATGGCTTACGTGTTATCCGTAAAGGTGCCGTGGATGCCATTAAAAATTACGTGAGTGCACATGTGGCTGGCGAAAAATTTCCTGATGCGGTAATGCGAAATGTCGAAGACGTAGCACGTCGCGGCTCGACACCGCTGGTAGTTGCCGACAATGGCCGCGTGCTGGGCGTGGTGGAATTAAAAGATATTGTGAAACCAGGCATTAAGGAGCGATTCGTTGAATTACGTCGCATGGGTATTAAAACGGTGATGATTACCGGCGACAATAAATTAACCGCCGCTGCGATTGCCGCTGAAGCAGGTGTAGATGATTTTTTAGCCGAAGCCACACCAGAGGCCAAATTAAAACTCATCCGCCAATATCAAAATGAAGGCCGCTTGGTCGCCATGACAGGAGATGGCACCAACGATGCGCCAGCACTCGCGCAGGCAGATGTGGCAGTCGCCATGAATAGCGGCACGCAGGCCGCAAAAGAAGCGGGCAATATGGTGGACCTAGACTCAAACCCGACTAAGTTAATCGAGGTTGTTGAAACTGGTAAGCAAATGTTGATGACACGCGGTGCACTTTCAACATTCTCCATTGCCAACGATGTGGCGAAATACTTTGCCATTATTCCTGCCGCATTCGCTACCACCTATCCGCAATTAGGCGCGCTTGATGTAATGCAGCTTGGTAGCCCATCTTCGGCCATTTTGTCAGCGGTGATTTTTAATGCACTGATCATTATTGTGCTGGTGCCACTCGCCCTAAAAGGCGTGAAATACCGTGCGGTAGGGGCGGCGGCGTTGTTGCGTCGCAATCTATTGGTGTATGGACTGGGTGGTTTGATTGTGCCATTTGTGGGCATTAAGTTAATTGATTTGTTAATCAATTTATTCTAATCAATTGGAGCTAAACATGAATTCACTATCACCATCATTACGTCCCGCTGTTACATTTTTTATCCTGTTTAGTCTTATCACTGGTGTGTTGTATCCATTACTCGTGACAAGCCTATCTCAGCTTATGTTTCCCTTTGAGGCAGCAGGTAGTCTTATCAAGCGTGGTGACAACGTAGTCGGTTCAAGCTTAATAGGCCAAGCATTTAATCAGCCTGAACATTTTTGGTCTCGGCCATCCGCAACAGGTCCGATGGCCTACAATGCCAGCGCCTCGTCAGGTGCGAATCAAGGGCCGACTAACCCAGCCCTGATTGCGGCGGTAAAGTCACGCATTGCCGCATTGCAGGCGGCAGACCCAACGAATCAACTTCCCATACCGGTTGATTTAGTCACCACATCAGCTAGCGGGCTTGATCCGCATATCAGCGAGGCGGCGGCACGTTATCAAGCTGCACGGGTCGCTAAGATACGTAATTTACCAATTAAAAATATTAAGGCGTTGATTGATGAACATACCGAGCGACCCATGTTTGACTTGTTTGGCGAGGCGCGTGTAAATGTACTGAAACTCAATTTAGCGCTGGCTGAAAAGACTCTAAAATAATCGAATGTCGATACGTCCACTCAGCCGCCCCGATCCAGACCAGCTACTCGCAAAAATTATTGAGGACGCGGATGAGCAAGATTCTCGTGTAGAGCGTCACGGCAAACTCAGAATTTATTTCGGCTCATCCGCCGGTGTGGGTAAAACCTACGCCATGCTACAAGCGGGCAAACGCCGCGCGAATGACGGCGTTAACGTGCTAATTGGCATTGTTGAGACGCATGGCCGCAGTGAAACGGCGGCACTAGTCGATGGGTTAGCGCTATTACCACGTAAAAAATTTGGTCATCATGGCAAATCAATTGACGAATTTGACATTGATGCAGCACTAGTCGCTAAGCCTGATTTAATTTTGGTCGATGAATTCGCGCATACCAATGCGACTGGCTCGCGCCATCCCAAACGCTGGCAAGATGTGGATGAATTGCTGAACGCGGGCATGGATGTTTTCACCACCTTAAACGTGCAGCATTTGGAAAGTTTGAATGATGTGATTGGTGGCATTACTGGCATTCGCGTGAATGAAACCGTGCCAGACAAAATTTTTGACGCTGCCAATGAAGTGATCTTGGTTGATATTACGGCAGAAGAATTATTGGCGAGATTAAAAGCGGGCAAAGTTTATTTGCCGCAGCAAGCCGAGCGTGCGGCAAAGAATTTTTTCCGCAAGGGCAATTTAATGGCCTTGCGCGAAATAGCACTTCGCCGTACCGCTGACCGTGTTGAAGATGATGTCGAAGCGTATCGCGATAAAGAATCCATCAATCAAGTGTGGAAAACCGATGCGGCGCTATTAGCCTGCATCGGCACGAGCGGATCCGAATCGGTGGTGCGAAGTGCTGCGCGTTTGGCGGGCGAATTTGGCGGGCGTTGGCATGCTGTATATGTGGAGACACCCGCACTGCAACGGCTATCAATGACAAAACGTGAGCAAATATTAGGCGCACTCAAACTCGCAGAAAGTTTAGGTGCAACCACCGCCGTATTAAGTGGCGAAGTTATCGCGAGCGTACTCATTGACTATGCACGTCAACATAATTTTTCACGAATCGTGCTGGGTCGTCATGCACCGTCCAGCCGTCTATCACGTTTATTTCGTGGCCGATATTTACACGAGCGTATTGCGGCGATGCGTCTTGATATTGATTTGATCGAAGTCAGCACGAAACAATCGCCAAGCCATCCACCATCCACTGACCCCGCGTCACCAATTACGACTTCAACAAAACGCATACATTGGCGCGCCTACATCGTCACCACACTAGCCTGTCTTGCCACTACCCTGCTCGCCACACCACTCGTTGACAAGCTTGATCTTGCCAACATCGTCATGTTTTTTTTATTAGTGGTGGTTTTTGTTGCTGTCAAATATGGGCGTGCGCCTGCGGCTTTTGCGGCGGTATTTGGCGTGTTGTTATTTGATTTCTTTTTTGTGCCGCCTCGCTTTTCATTTGCTGTGAGTGATGTGCAATATTTACTCACCTTTGCGGTGATGTTAGCGGTGGGTTTAATCACTGGGCAACTCACTGCATCACTACGTTATCAAGTAAGAGTAGCGGCTAGCCGTGAATCGCGGGCGCGACTGCTCTATGAATTTTCGCGCGACTTATCAGGTGCGTTACAAGTCGAGCAGGTTGTGACGACAACGACTACCTTGTTAGAGCCAACTTTTCGTGCACAAATCGCGCTGCTGCTGCCAGATAAAAATGACCGACTCACAGCATCAGCATCGTTACCTAACAGCGTAGCCAACAACGCCACCACCAGCGCATCATTTCCACAGCTTGATATGGCAATCGCGCAGTGGAGCTTTGATAAAAATGAAATTGCCGGTTACGCGACTGACACCTTGCCAAGTAACCCATTTCGCTATATTCCGCTAAAAGCACCAATGCGCGTGCGTGGCGTGTTGGCGGTGCGCCCGGACAATCCATCACTTCTGCTGATGCCAGAACAAACGCGGCAACTTGAAACCTATGCGGTGCTCATCGCTATTGCCTTAGAGCGCATCCATTATGTTGATGTCGCCCAGGGTGCGTTAGTCAATATCGAGAGTGAAAAATTACGCAATAATTTGCTCGCCGCGATGTCACACGATCTGCGTACACCGTTGACTGCCATGATTGGTTTGGCGGAATCCTTATCGCTAACAAATAATCAAAACACTAATACTAGCGCTGAGATTGGGCATAATTTAGCCCAAGAAGCCCGCCGAATGGCGACTTTAGTTGAAAATTTACTCGATATGGCACGTATTCAAAGTGGCAATATACGTCTCAAACGTGAGTGGTTGCCGATCGAGGAAGTTATCGGTGCAGCCATCCAAAGTGTCAAGGCGGCAGTAGCGACACGTCAAGTCAAAGTCGAACTCGCTGCCCACTTGCCACTGATTGAAATTGATGCAGTCTTGATCGAACGTGTGCTAGCAAATTTAATTGAAAATGCAGCCAAATTTAGCTCACCAGACAGCATGATTACGATTTCAGCAGCGGTAAAGGCGAATCAATTTTCCGTCGCCGTGATAGATGCAGGTACAGGCATTGCCGAAAAAATGATGTCCACCATTTTTGATAAATTTAGCCGCGGCGAAAACGAATCCATCATCCACGGCGTCGGCCTAGGATTGGCAATTTGTCGCGCGATTGTAGAAGCACATGGCGGCAAAATTAGTGCTGCAAACAATATGATTCAAGGCGCCACATTTACTTTCTTGCTGCCACTTGGCACGCCACCCACCATTGATACCAGCCATGATGAAATTTAATCAATGACAGAGCCCATTCGAGTCGCCGTCATTGTTGAGGACGAGCCACAAATCAGACGCTTTGTACGCGCCGCATTAGAGGCGGAGCACTGGCGCGTCTTTGAAGCGGCCACACTAAAACATGGCTTGACCGAGGCCGGCACGCGTAAGCCAGATTTGATTGTGCTTGACTTAGGTCTGCCCGATGGCAATGGCGTGGACTTTATACGCGATGTGCGCGGCTGGAGCAACGTACCGATCATGGTGTTGTCCGCCCGCAGCGATGAGATAGATAAAGTCTTGGCGCTCGATGCAGGTGCGGATGACTATCTGACTAAACCATTTGGCGTAGCGGAATTAATGGCGCGAGTGCGAGCCAATATCCGTCGAAAACATGTGCAGGGAGAAGACAATATCGAGACCAGCGTGTTTAGCTTTGGTGATGTGATTGTCGATCAAGCCGCGCGAATTGTGAAACGTAACAATAATGAAGTCCACTTAACACCCATTGAATATCGGCTGTTATGCCAACTGATTAGCAATGTCGGGCGTGTACTCACGCATCGCCATTTGCTACGTGAAGTGTGGGGACCGTCTCACGCTGATAGCAGCCATTATTTGCGCGTCTATATGTCGCACCTCAGACAAAAATTAGAAGACGACCCCGCGCAGCCGAAACATATATTGACTGAAACAGCTGTGGGGTATCGTCTGGTGATGTAGTGCGAATAAATCTATTCGCAGATTCAAAAGACTTATAAAGTCCCGTCATTCCCGCATCCCGAAAAGGGATTCCCTACGGTCAAGGCGGGAATCTAAGTTGCGATGTGCTAGTAGTGACTGACTAGGATTCCCGCCTACGCGGGAATGACTGATTTATCAAACTGATGATTGAGAAATGGAATAAATTATTCTGGCTACAAATAAAAAAAGCCCAAGTTTTTCAACTTGGGCTTGAAATCGTCCGTTTCTTAAAAAAGATTAGGACGAGGAGGAGACGGTGTAAGGGAATGAGCCCTTAATAAAACGCTAACAGCGGCGAATTACTTTTTTGCAACTGGTTTTTTAGCAATGGCTTTTTTAGCCGTAACTGTTTTCGCGACAACTTTTTTAGCGGCCACTTTTTTTGCGACAACATTCATCGCAGGTTTTTTTGCCGCAGGACGCGCTATTGTTGTGCGCTTTTCCTGTGCCATCAAGGCACGTACTGCATCGGCTAATTCAGCGACTTGTGCAGATAATGCTTCAATATCTTTGCTGGTCAATACGCCTAAACGATTGAGCGATTTGTGTACGCGTGACTCAAATACTTGTTCAAGCTTGTCAAATTTACCAGTAGCCATGTCGAGCGTTTTAGTCGCTTGATCGCGTGCTGTTTCAATGGTGGCTTCAGCAACGTGGCGGGTACGGGTTTCGAGTGCTTCGCCTTGTTTGACTAAGGTTTCAAATACTTTTTTGCCTTCGACTTGGGTCTTGGAAAATGCGCCCAAACCAGCTAGCCAGATCTGCTGAGCAGATTCCATGACTTGCTTGGCCATTTGTTGCTCTGACAGTGAAGCGGCAACTTGGCCTAGCTTCTCAGTGATCTGATCAACAGTTGAATTGGATTTTGCCGTTTGTGCTGCTTTTTTTAGACGTGATGCCATGGTGTCTCCTAAGTGGTTTTTGTACAATATGGAAGACGCACAACATGGCGTTTCCCGCAATAACGCCACTTTACGAGCATTAATTAGAGTAATCACACTATGGCTGTGGCAAAGATGGACGCCTATTTTGATTAGCCATAAGCGCGCCGAGTTGGCTCGCCGAGTTTCAAGTCATTTACAACACGTAGTATTTCTGCCACAACTTGTCCGCTCAATCAGGCAAACTAGCGGCAAGCAGATAAAACAACATACCAAAAAATAACGAGGAGCTTTTTCATGAACACCGCTACCAATATTTTCGCCACACGCCCTTGGCTATCGTCTTATCCTGCTGGCGTGCCCAATGATATAAACGCCGATGAGTTTGCGTCTATCAAGGACTTATTTAATCGGTCATGCGAAAAATATGCCTCTAATAACGCGTTTACCTGCATGGGAAAGACGCTCACCTTTCGTGACCTAGATGTGCTGACGCAGCAATTTGCAGCTTATCTACAAAATGACTTAAAACTCACTCGAGGCGACCGCGTGGCAGTGATGATGCCTAATATTTTGCAATATCCAGTGGCAATATTTGGCATCTTGCGTGCAGGCTTTACGGTCGTTAACTGCAATCCTCTCTATACCCCGCGTGAGCTTGAACATCAGCTTAAAGATTCAGGCTCTAAAGCCATCATCGTTGTTGAAAACTTTGCCAACACCTTGGAAAGCTGCATCGCTAAAACAGACGTAAAACATGTCATCACCACGCAGCTTGGCGATATGCTCGGCTTCCCAAAATCACTTTTGGTTAATTTGGTAATCAAGCACAAGAAAAAAATGGTGCCTGCATTCAATTTACCCAACGCCGTCAAATTTAACGCTGCGCTTAGTCGTGGCGCCTCGCAGCCATATGTAAAGCCAACCATTGCCAGCTCTGATATTGCTTTTTTGCAATACACGGGCGGCACTACCGGCGTGTCAAAAGGCGCCATTCTCACGCACCGTAATCTGGTCGCCAATATGGCGCAGGTTGGCTGTTGGACAGCGCTCGACTTAAAAGAGGCCGAAGAGGTCGTGATACAACCACTACCGCTGTATCACATCTTTGCACTAAATGCTGCCATCAATTATTTATCACGTGGCTGCGAGACGGTGCTCATCCCCAATCCGCGCGATATGGATGGCTTCATCAAGGAATTAAAAAGCCGACGCTGGACAGTGCTGACAGGAGTTAATACCTTATTCAACGGGCTATTGCACAATCCAGAATTCATCAAACTTGATTTTTCAAAGTTAAAGTTAACCATTGGTGGCGGCATGGCGGTGCAACGGGTGGTAGCTGAAAAGTGGAAAGCCGTAACTGGTACGACCTTAATTGAAGCGTATGGATTAACCGAAACTTCCCCTGGAGCAACTGGCAATCCGCTTAATATTACTGAATTTAATGGCTCAATTGGCCTGCCGTTTCCCTCCACCATTGTCAGTATTCGCGATGATGATGAAAACATTTTAGGCGTCGGTGACATAGGCGAAATTTGCATCGAAGGCCCGCAGGTCATGCAAGGCTATTGGCAGCGTCCAGATGAATCCGCGAAAGTATTTTGCAAAGATGGCGCATTCAAAACCGGCGACGTTGGTGTAATGGACGAAAAAGGTTTCTTCAAAATTGTTGATCGTAAAAAAGACATGATTTTGGTCTCTGGCTTTAACGTTTATCCGAATGAAATCGAAGATGTTGTCGCCATGTGCCCCGGTGTGCTGGAAGTGTGCGCGGTATCAATGCCAGATGACAAATCAACTGAAGCCGTACGCGTAGTGGTCGTGAAAAAAGACCCTGCCCTCACCAAAGAAATCATCATGGCATTTTGCAAAGAACGCCTCACGGGCTACAAAATGCCGCGTCAAATTGAATTTTGGAGTGAGTTACCGAAGACCAATGTCGGCAAGGTGTTGCGCCGCTCGGTACGCGATACGCCGCAGGTGAAGTAACGTCAAATGGTGATGCTGCCTTGGCCGATATCCATCACCCGCCCACCAACATAAATAGCGCCTGCACTAGTCACCTCTAAGGCGAGGTGACTAGTCCGCGATATATATTGCCCCTGCGTGATTTGAAAGCGGCACGGCGCGCGACCATGATGCAACATCCAGCCACCTAAATTTGCCGTCGCCGACCCTGTGGCTGGGTCTTCGATAACGCTGTCATGCAGCATGAAGAAAAATCGGCTGTGCAATCGATCTTGACTAGCATCTGACACTGGCGCAAATACATACACCATCGAGCGGTTTATCGTACTAACGATTGACGTCAACAAAAGCGCGTTTGGTCGCACGCGCTTCACTGCATCCTCGTTTGCTAGCGGTATGATGAGTTGCTCACTACCTGTGTTAATCCAGCGTGCGCCATCGAGCACATCGACTTCATCAATATTAAGTATTGCTGCAAGCGCAGCACGTGACTCAATACAATCGCGTGAAGTCGGCTGATTCGCGGTTAATGTCCAATGATTGTCTGCTGCCTTCACAGCGATAACACCCGCTTTCATCGCCAATGTGACAGCATCGCCAGTGCCAACAACATCCCTCACCACATGCGCGCTGCCTAGCGTAGGATGCCCTGCAAACGCCATTTCAAACGTTGGCGTAAAAATACGCACGTGCGCAGTTGCCTCAGTTGAGGGCAATAAAAAAGTCGTCTCCGATAAATTGAACTGTAAGGCGATTGCTTGCATCTCATCATCACTGAGTCCGCGTGCATCCGTGAATACACAAAGCGGATTGCCGCCAAAGGTTGACTCCGCAAAAACATTGAGTAATCGGTATTGGTAAGTTCTCATTAAGCCGCCTTGTTATATTGTGAATCTGAATCATCATTGCTATCGTAAAATGCAGCATCGCTAACTGAAAGGTAACACATGACACGCTTCCCCAAATTCACAATACTTTTGATTTCGGCTATCGCAGGCTTAATATTATCGAGCGCAACAAGCCATGCACAAACGGCATCGCTCGCAAAAGCAACCTTTGCTGGCGGCTGCTTTTGGTGCATGGAAGGCCCTTTTGATAAGCTTGACGGCGTGGTGTCAACGACGTCGGGCTATATCGGCGGCACCGTCAAAAATCCCAGCTATAAATCCATTTCCACGGGTGCTACTGGTCATACCGAGGCAGTTGAAATTGTCTATGATCCCAAAAAAGTGAGCTACGAAAAATTGCTCTACGTGTTTTGGCGCAACATTGATCCCACGACTAAAAACCGACAATTTTGCGATGCTGGCTCGCAATATCGCTCTGGTATTTTTACCCATGATGCCGCGCAAAAAGCGGCTGCTGATGCGTCAAAAAACGCGCTTGTAAAAACTAAGCCATTCAAGGGCAATATTGAAACTGAAATCACAGAAGCCAGCATTTTTTACGCCGCTGAAGATTACCATCAGGACTATTATCAAAAGAACCCCGTGCGCTATGCGTACTATCGCAATGGATGCGGACGCGATCAGCGCTTAAAAGAATTATGGGGCGCTGAGGCTGGTGGTACGGCGAGCAAATAAATTACAAAGCCTAATATCGGCGAGCATTTCAGAAGCATTATGCTTCAAAGTGCCCGCCAATAAACGAGTTTAGCCATTTATGAATGGCTCACTTCAGCACACCGCGCATCAACTTCAAATACATTATCCCGGTATGCATCGCCACCATTGATGGCGGCTAATGCGCTCGCCACCAAATAAGCCAACGGAAAGAAAACACCCCAACGTTCATATTGACGAACATGTGCCTGCTCGTGCGCTCTTAAACGCCTCGCCGTGGCGTTATCGGATGCAATGATGATGTGCCCAAGCGTGATGGCATCTATATTGAGCCATGGGTTAAACAGCCATAGAAGTTGGGGCGCCCTACCACCACTTGCTTCCCATGCAATCCCGTATTTTGCTATCTCCCCGCCTGATGCACGAATGATAATGGCAAAGCAAAAGCCGATGAGAGTGATTGGCAGTACCCAAATAAAGGCAATAAAACGTTTAATGCCGCGCTGCATTTGGCTTTATTTGGCCGTAAACAACGCTCGAATATTTTCAATGCGTTTTCGATTCACATCAAAATCGCGCACGCCAAGCCGTGAGCCTGAACGCACATGGATGAAGTTGGCATTTGCATCTAATGCGAATTCGACATCATCGACAAAACCCAAACCAGCCGATTTCGATTCCACATAAAGATAATCAACACGTTCGGCAATAACACTTACACGTGGCTGCGATTTGACAATACCAGTCAGCTTTGCCCAAGCTTGACGGGCATCGCCAACGATAGCGATTGGCGCGATGTAGTGCGCGTCATCATTGGCAACCGTTGACGATACGGTGTTTGGCTTCCATGACGGCGCTTTGAATTTGCCTTGATTCATGCCAAGGTCATGTGGGCGTGAGCCGGCAAATAGTCCCATAGGTTGGTTTCCAATATATTCGATAAAAATGACAGCGCCGCAGATTAATACAGTGAGGCCAATTGCGATAAAAAATCGTTTGAGTAATGTTTTCATATCTAAATTTTAGCTCATGAGCGTCTTAACGCCATTTGGCGTCTCAACATACGCGCACATAGTCATGCCCGCGTAAGGCGGCGTTGAGGTTAAAACCAGTGTTTTGGCTAACCCTAATTCTGTTAGCAAATACTCAACCTTCGCCGGATTAGGATGCGCGGCTTCCATCCAAGTAAATTTAATACCTTGATCGGGCAACGCTTCAGTTGGCATATTCGTCTCCAACATCTGCGGAATTAACCCGCCTTCAAGAGGATAGCCATCATTAGGTGAAGTCATCAAGCACGGTGTAGCGGAATTTATATGATGGATGCTGCCTAGTAGCTCACCCGTGCGCTCATGTAATGATGCTAATGAATCAGTTCGCGCTACCCAACCAATCAATCTTGGCCGCTGACTGATGCGCTCCATCACATCCAGCGTATCTAGCCCAAACCAGCGCGGGTGTTTGGGTGCAGTTACGTTTGGATTAACGGCAACTAATTCCAACATGCATGCATTGCCAATGTGTAGGTAATAACTCTGCGTGCCCATTTCGTCACACGAAATAATATCGTGCAACTGAATATTCAAAAATTTTTCTAGCCAGACTTTGCCGCGCGCAAGTTGATGTGTACCGACGACTAAGCGTTGCAATTGGCTTGGGGTGGATGAATTGGTATTGGGCATTGTTACTTTATTGACGTCTCTCTCATTAGACGATCAACAATTGAGGTACAACCTTCAACTACGTGCCGATAAAAATTTTGCGCGCCATATCGGCAGAAATAATACGGCCATCAGCCAACCGAGCAACACGCCTCCCGTATTCGCCAATGCATCTGCCCAAGAAAAAAACCGATATGGCACAACGCCTTGCACAAACTCAACAGCGATACCCATCACTATAAATAATGCCGCCAAGCTGATTTGCTGGCGTTGTGTTTGCGGCGTCAAGCTAATAATCCACACAAACATCATGCTGCCATAAGCGACAAAATGATGTAATTTATCGCCACCTGGCAATACCGCTTCTTTCAGCGGCAATAGCGATAACACCCAAATTGCCACAACAATAATTACGCCGGATAGCCGAGCCAGTAATGCAAAATTCATTATTAAACCCTAAATGAAACCCTATATAAAACGGGCGTCTCAAGACACAATGGCCTGAAGACGCCCGCAAATAAACAATTTTCTACTATTTTTAACTATTATTTAGGCTTCTTTTGCGGCGGTAAATCTGTACAAACCCCTTCAAATACTTCCGCCGCCATGCCGATTGATTCGCCCAATGTTGGATGGGGATGAATTGTTTTGCCAATATCGGTTGGGTCGCAACCCATTTCAATGGCTAATGCAATCTCGCCAATAATGTCCCCAGCGTGCGTACCGACAATACCGCCGCCAATCACGCGATGCGTTTCAGCGTCAACAATTAGTTTGGTAAAGCCTTCGTCACGGCCATTGGCAATGGCGCGACCAGAAGCCGCCCACGGAAATGTGCTCTTACCAAATTTGATACCTTTCGCCAGGCAGCTTTCCTCTGTCTCACCGACCCAAGCGACTTCAGGATCGGTATAGGCCACACTTGGAATCACACGTGCATCAAAGAATGATTTCTGTCCCGCAGCGGCCTCAGCGGCAACGTGACCTTCGTGCACCGCCTTGTGCGCCAACATGGGCTGACCAACCACATCGCCGATGGCAAAAATATGCGCGACATTAGTACGCATTTGTTTATCGACTGCTATAAAACCGCGATCCGTTACCGCCACACCTGCGTTTTCGGCACTGATTTTTTTACCATTGGGTGAACGCCCTACGCTCATTAGCGCCATGTCGTAACGCACTGGCGCTTGGCGCGTTACGTTGCCACTGGCATCTTTGGTTTCAAAGGTGGCGTAGATACCATCGGGTTTGGCTTCAACTGCGACCGTTTTAGTATTGAGCATGATGTTGTCAAAACGATGGGCGTTAAATTTTTGCCACACTTTGACCAAATCACGATCAGCACCTTGCATCAAACCATCCATCATCTCAACCACATCGAGCCGCGCACCAAGCGTAGAATAAACCGTGCCCATCTCCAACCCAATAATGCCGCCACCGATAACCAGGAGCTTTTTCGGAATCTCTTTTAATTCAAGCGCACCTGTGGAATCCACAATACGCGGGTCGTCAGGAATAAACGGCAAACGCATCACCTGCGAGCCTGCCGCGATGATCGCTTTATCAAAGCGAATCACTTTTTTCTCGCCCGTTTTTTCTTGACCGTCGCCAGTCGTGACTTCCACCAACAAATGATTGGCGTCAATAAATTGCCCTACTCCGCGCACGACATCAACCTTGCGCGCTTTCGCCATACCGCCGAGGCCGCCAGTAAGTTTGCCAACAACTTTATCTTTCCAACCACGTAATTTATCCAGATCAATTTCTGGTTTGCCAAAACTGATGCCGTGTGCGGCAAGTGATGCCGCTTCATCGGCGACTGCTGCCACATGCAGCAACGCTTTTGATGGTATGCAGCCGACGTTTAGGCAGACGCCACCGAGTTGGGCGTAGCGCTCAACGACGATGGTTTTCATGCCCAGATCAGCGGCGCGAAACGCGGCGGAGTAACCGCCGGGGCCTGCGCCTAAGACGACTAATTCGCAGGTCACATCAACATTGCCTGCATATTTACTAGTAGCGCTAACGGCAATAAGGGCGGCCACTTTGGGCACATTTGTGCTGGATTCGACCGCCAGTATTGGCGTTTCTGCTTTTGCAGTAGGTACAGATGCGGTAACAACTTCGGCAACCTCCAACACTAATACCAACGCACCCTCAGATAATTTATCGCCGAGTTTGACTTTGAGTTCTTTCACTACACCCGCGTGCGGGCTTGGCACTTCCATCGTGGCTTTATCGCTTTCGAGTGAAACCAAAGAATCTTCTTTTTTTACTGTGTCGCCGACCTTAACGAGTATTTCGATAACAGGAATATCCTTGAAATCGCCAATGTCGGGGACTTTAACGTCGATGAGATTAGACATGGCCGTTCCTATAAAACTAATTTACGAATATCGGACATCAGCGCGGCCAAATACGTTGTAAATCGCGCACCCGCGGCACCATCAACGACACGATGATCATAGGAAAGTGACATCGGTAAGATAAGTCGCGGTACGAACTCTTTACCATTCCAGACAGGTTTCATCGCCGCTTTAGATACCCCCAAAATCGCGACTTCAGGGGCATTAATAATTGGCGTGAAGTACGAGCCGCCAATGCCGCCAAGCGAGGATATTGAAAAACAGCCGCCCGACATTTCGGCTGGTGAAAGCTTACCTTCGCGCGCCTTGAGCGAAAGATCTGTCATTTCGCGGGCAATATCGGTAATCGATTTTTGATCCGCATTTCGGATGACAGGCACAACCAAGCCATTCGGCGTATCCGCTGCAAAACCGATGTTGTAATATTTTTTTAGAATTAGATTTTCGCCACCAGGCTCAAGTGAGGCGTTGAACTCAGGGAATTTCTTGAGTGCTGCCACACTGGCTTTAATTAAAAACGCTAGCATGGTGAGCTTGACACCCGACTTGGCGATTTCTTCGTTGGTCTTCACACGAAAGGCTTCTACATCGGTGATGTCGGCTTCGTCTTGCTGCGTTACGTGCGGAATCATTACCCAATTACGGGCGAGATTATTGCCCGATAATTTTTTTATCCGCGATAACGCGCGGGTTTCAATTTCGCCAAACTTAGTGAAATCCATCACTGGCATTTGCGGGAACGCAAAGCCACCTGCAGCGTTGCTCGCGCCTGCTGGTTTTGCTAATTCTGTTTTGACGAAGCCTTTAATGTCTTCTTCGGTAATGCGGCCTTTGCTGCCGCTGCCTTTCACTTTCGCCAAATCTACGCCAAATTCGCGTGCTAATTTGCGCATAGACGGCGATGCGTGAACGTGGGTGGGCACGTTGCCGACGGCACTACTTGCAGTTGGCAATGCTTGGGAAGGCAATGCTGGCGCGGCGTTTACGGGCAATGGCTTGGAGACGCCTACCGCTATTGGTGTTTCAGCTTTTGCTGCGGGTGCTGCTACGGGCGCTGCTGTGGGTGCTGGCGAAAGCGCTGCCGCGTTTACTTGAGGAGCTGCCGCATCTGACACCTCAACGATCAACACCAATGCACCCTCCGATACCTTGTCGCCCAAGGCAACTTTTATTTCCTTGACGACACCGTTTACCGATGAAGGCACTTCCATCGTCGCCTTGTCACTTTCAAGCGAAACTAAGGAATCTTCTTTTTTAATCGTGTCACCAACCTTGACCAAAATTTCAATGACAGGAATGTCTTTGAAATCGCCAATGTCAGGGACTTTCACTTCAACGAGATTAGCCAATCAATCTCTCCTCATGTTTTTTTGATTTTGCGTTTTGAATAATCGTGCGGCTGATATACCTATATTGTCCGACGTATTACACCGTCCAAGGCGCAGGTTTGCTTGCGTCAATACCATATTTCTTAATCGCCTCCGATACCGTTTTCAATGGCACTTGACCGTCATCTGCTAATGCTTTCAACGACGCCACGACCACGTAATAACGATTGACTTCAAAGAACTTACGCAACTGCTTACGTGTATCTGAACGGCCAAAACCATCTGTACCCAACACCGTAAATTTACGATCTGCAATGTAAGGTCTGATTTGCTCGGCAAACGAACGCATATAGTCAGTGGCCGCAACGGCTGGACCTTTGCGGCTTTTGAGTAACTTAGTCACATGCGCAACTTCGGGTTGCGCTTCAGGGTTGAGCATATTTTGACGTTCGACATTCATGCCATCACGACGCAATTCTGTGAAAGACGTGCAGCTCCATATATCTGAAACTACACCCCAATCAAGTTCTAACAATTCCGCTGCAGCAATGACTTCACGGAAAATGGTGCCAGAACCCATCAACTGCACACGCGGCTTTTTGGTCTCTTTCGATTCACGGAAAAGATACATGCCCTTCAAAATATCATGCGCGACATGCTCACCGACAGGCATAGCCGGATGTGTGTAGTTTTCATTCATGACGGTGATGTAGTAATAGATGTGTTCCATCTTTTCGTACATACGCTTTAAGCCATCGTGAATGATGACGGCAAGCTCATAGCTAAATGTCGGGTCATACGAAATACAATTCGGAATGGTTGCCGACATTAAGTGTGAATGGCCGTCTTCATGTTGCAAGCCTTCGCCATTTAATGTCGTGCGGCCAGACGTACCGCCCAGCAAAAAGCCGCGCGCTTGCATATCGCCTGCGGCCCATGCCAAATCGCCAATGCGCTGAAAACCAAACATTGAATAGAAAATAAAGAACGGAATCATGTGTTGCCCATGATTGGCGTAGCTTGTACCCGCCGCCATCCACGAACAAAATGCGCCCGCTTCATTGATGCCTTCTTGCAAAATCTGCCCAGCTTTATCTTCTTTGTAGAACATCAACTCGCCTGAGTCCACTGGCTCATACAATTGGCCTACAGAAGAGTAAATGCCAAGCTGGCGGAACATGCCTTCCATACCAAATGTGCGCGATTCATCCGCCACTATCGGCACTAAACGCGGACCTAATTCTTTATCGCGAATGAGCGCAGTGAAGGCACGCACAAACGCCATCGTGGTCGATATTTCGCGCTCTTCGGTGGATTTTAAGAGCGCATCAAAAATCGATAATTCTGGCACTTTAAGCGCTGGAATATTAGGGAAGCGAACTGGCAATGAACCACCCAACTTTTCACGTGCGGCTTTGAGATATTGAATCTCAGGCGAATTATCAGCAGGCTTATAAAACGGTACATCCGCTATCACATCATCACTTACCGGAATATTAAAGCGGTCGCGGAATTGCTTCAATGAACCTAAATCCATTTTCTTCAGCTGATGGGTGATATTTTGGCCTTCACCAGCTTTACCCATGCCATAGCCCTTAACCGTCTTAGCAAGAATAATAGTCGGCTGGCCTTTATGCTTCACAGCAGCCGAGTAAGCCGCATAAACTTTATACGGGTCGTGTCCGCCACGGTTGAGCCGCCAAATGTCGTCATCCGACATGGTCGAGACCATTTTTTCTAGCTCAGGATACTTGCCGAAAAATTCTTTGCGGACATAGGCGCCATCACGCGCTTTGTAGTTTTGATATTCACCATCGACGGCTTCCATCATGCGCGCTTTAAGCTGTCCATCCGTGTCTTTGGCCAGCAGCGGGTCCCAATAGCGTCCCCAAATAACCTTGAGCACATTCCAGCCTGCGCCACGGAAGTCGCTCTCTAATTCTTGAATAATTTTGCCGTTACCACGTACCGGGCCATCAAGCCGCTGCAAATTACAATTGACCACAAAGATGAGATTGTCTAACCCTTCACGCGCGGCGAGCGAAATTGCACCAAGCGACTCCGGCTCATCCATTTCGCCATCGCCCATAAATGCCCAAACTTTACGGCCTTCGGTATTAACGATGCCGCGATTATGCAAATACTTCATAAATCGCGCTTGGTAAATAGCTTGCAACGGGCCTAAGCCCATTGATACCGTGGCGAATTGCCAAAAATCCGGCATTAACCAAGGATGCGGATAAGATGAAATGCCCTTACCATCGACTTCACGACGGAAATTTTCCATCTGCTCTTCTGTAATACGGCCTTCCAAATAGGCACGAGCATAAACGCCAGGCGCAGAGTGACCCTGCATAAAAACCATATCACCACCATGCGATTGCGACGGCGCATGCCAAAAGTGATCAAAGCCAACGTCATACAACGTCGCCGCCGATTGAAAGCTAGCAATGTGCCCGCCAAGTTCAGATGATTCTTTGTTAGCGCGTAGCACTGTTGCGACCGCATTCCATCGAATTAAGGAGCGAATGCGATGCTCCATCTCTTGATCGCCTGGTAGCAAATCTTCCGCATGCGGAGGGATAGTATTGATGTACGCTGTCGTTGGCGTATACGGCAAGTTAGCACCAGATCGCCTGGCTTTATCAACTAATGATTCCAGCAAAAAGTGCGCGCGCTCAGGTCCTTCCACATCAAGAACACCGTCTAATGCGTCAAGCCATTCGCGGGTTTCTTGTGGGTCTGTATCGTGTTGCAGAAAGGCGGAACGATCCATCGCCAGTCTCCTCATTGTAGTTTTATAAAATTTTTAACAGCTATAGTTATTAACAACATTACTTTTTCTATTAAACCGCAAACCACTAGTTGACGCTATCTGATAATGTCAGATTGGTTTGAACACACAGCATAGCGCTTGTGAATTAGCCGCTCTAACTAAATCCCAAGACCCTCTTGCTGAACCATAAACTGCCATAACTGCTGAATCGCTGACTTTTACCGTACCGTTGTTGGGTGATATTCAGCCGCCATTTAATCCGGCAATATAGGGCGTTGCTAGAAATCAACAAAAAAGCTAAAAAATAAGCAAAAACCCTGAAATTTTGTTTCAACGGCAGTTCTTAACGCATGTGTCAATACAAATGAATGGCACAACACACTACTCATTAAGTTTATATGCAATATAATCAATATGTTACAAGCGCTTCCCGAATTGTTTCTTAAAAAACGATTTTAAGTTATTATTATTGAAAGTTATTAAGGTTTAATTGTGATGATTTCATAAGGTTTTCGAGATCAATGTAAACTCGAAAAAGTAACGTTTTCGAATGGATGACTGCTAAATCCGTCTGTGTATCTGGGTGTGCGTATTTTTAAAATTTTTAGATGCGCATGTAACAATAAATGCGTCGTAGGGAGGCTCGGTGGCGCTTATAGATGCTTTGAAAACAATTAGTGTGACAGATCCTGGAAGGGTTCGAGGTCACAATGAAGACTGTGTAGAGTCGCGGCCAGACATTGGTGTGCATGTGCTTGCCGATGGAATGGGCGGTTATAACGCAGGAGAAGTGGCGAGCGGCATGGCGACCTCGCTTCTGGCCTCAGGGCTGGAACGAGATTGGACAAAAGATAAGCTGTCCAAACTTGGCCGCGAAGCATCTATTTTGCTTTCGCAACAGCTTATGCAGGCCCAAGTTACACTTGCTAACAAGGCAATTTTTGATGCTGCTCAGCGTGACGCCCATTGCGCTGGCATGGGTACGACATTGGTTGCATGCTTGTTTTATGATAACTTTTTGACGGTTGGTCACATAGGTGATTCAAGGTTATATCGGATGCGCGGCGATGGGTTGGAACAAATAACGAGAGATCATTCCTTACTGCAAGAACAAATAGATTCAGGACTTATTTCTAAAGAAGACGCGCGTTCATCACATAACAAAAATTTAGTGACACGAGCGGTAGGCATTGATCCTGAAGTTGAAACTGAAGTTCATACCTATGAAGTTGCAGAAGGCGATATCTACCTACTCTGCTCTGACGGCTTGAATGACATGATAGAGGACGAAGAAATACAAATGACGTTAATTGCCTTAAGAGCAAATCTTGATCTGACCGCGCAGCAGCTTGTGCAGGCAGCAAATGATGCCGGTGGCCGGGATAATGTGTCTGTATTGTTAATAAAAGTCTTAAAGGGTTTTCAAGTCGAGCGCGGATTTTGGGCGAAAATTAAAGCAATGTTTGCTTAAGCTTCAACCTAGCTCGATAGAGAAGTGGCAATGACGGTAATCGCTTTATCAAGAAGCATTTCCAACCACAATAATGCATAAGCAACGATTTTTACTAGGGTTACGATCATGGCAAAACTGATTTTGAGTGTCGATGGAACAGTCTTAAAGGAAATTTCGCTCGCCAAAGAGCGGACTACTTTAGGGCGTAAACCACATAACGATATTCAAGTGGATAACCTCGCTGTGTCAGGCGAGCATGCCGCGATTATCACTATTCTTAATGACTCATTCATCGAGGACTTAAACTCGACGAATGGCACATTGGTTAATGGTAAGCCGATCAAAAAGCATTTCTTACAAAATAATGATGTCATTGAGATCGGCAAGCACAAGTTGAAATATTTCAACGACGCTCCTGTGCAAAATGCGGCAGCAGATTTTGAACGCACCATGATTATTCGTAAGCCATCTGCTGCGTCCACAACACCTCCAGTACCGTCGCCTGCGCCAATGTCACCAATGGCTTCAATGGCGCCATCTGCTGCACCTGCCGCCGCAAATCTGTCTGACACACAGACAAACATGAAGCCATTAAGCGCGGCAGCCGCTGCACCACAACCAATGGCGGCTCCTGCTCCAGCATTTACGGCACAGGCTCCAGCCAGTACCGCAAGCGCGACTAAAGAAGCCGCAATTCAGGTTCTTTCGGGTGCCGCTGCAGGTCGTACGCTTGATTTGACTAAGAATCTCACCACTATCGGCAAGCCAGGCGTCCAAGTTGCTGTTATCACACGACGTCCCGCCGGCTTCTTTATCACCCACGTTGAAGGTGCATCTTTCCCAACCATTAACGGTATACCACTTGGTGCACAGGCTCAACAGCTGGGCGATCACGATATGATTGAAATTGCTGGCGTCAAAATGGATTTCTTTTTTAGACAGTAGCCTTAAGCAATTGACTAGTTCAATACCATTGCCAGCTCATTTACACCCATAACATTAATTTGTTTGATTGATAAAATGTATTTTATGTGTGCGCTTCGTCATAGAAATATGAATAGGCATTCCTACATAATCATTCTAAATAAAGATCAACCTAACTAAGTATGGAATGGTGATGACCAATCATAAGCAAGTATCGATTGTATGAAAATTAAAATTCTAGGCTGTAGTGGCGGCATAGGTGGCGATCTACGCACAACGTCGCTTCTTGTTGATTCCGACCTTTTAATTGATGCTGGCACTGGTGTTGGGGATTTATCGATCAGTGAATTGACCAAAATCGATCATATTCTAATTACTCACGCTCACCTCGATCACATCACCAGCATTCCATTTCTAGTCGATACGGTTTGTGGCTTTCGCACAAAACCGGTAATTTTGTATGGCACTGTGGAAACCCTTCAAGCATTAAAAGACCATATTTTTAATTGGAAAATCTGGCCAGATTTTTCAAAAATTCCTACGCCCGAGACAGCCTTTATGGCATATCGCGAGATTCGTATTGGCGAACCTTTCAGCATAAACGGTCGCAAATTTACTGCAATACCAGCTAAACATGTTGTTCCAGCGGTGGGTTATCTGCTTGATAGCGGTGAAGCCCGTCTGATTTTTAGTGGTGACACGACGACTAATGACGATCTCTGGAAAATTGCCAACGCCACGCCCAATCTTAAGTATTTGATTATTGAAACAGCATTTCCAAACAAAGAACGTGAATTAGCGATTGCCTCGAAGCATCTTTGCCCAAGCATGTTGGCTGAAGAATTATCCAAATTAACGCGCTCAGTTGAAATTCTAGTGACACACCTAAAACCAGGCGAAATAAATTTGACTATGAGCGAGATTGGCCGAAACGCTGGCAAGTGGCGCCCAAGGATGTTGGAGCAAGGTATGGAGTTAACTATTTAGGATCCTGCAACATAGTTTGTTAGCATATAGGGTCTATCGCAAATGTGCATAGTGTAAATATAATAAGTACGGTTACACTATTCAATATACACAATACGCGATCGCACCAATGCTAATCAAGGGAACACCATGAGTGCAGTACTAGAACCAAAAACAGGCAATATAAATAGTACGATGGGCGCTGCCCCACAGGGAGAGATGTCTTCCAAACTCGCTTTTTCAAAGAAGCTACAAGCCGTTACAAACCGCATTCATTCCACCTCTAATGTGGATGAAATCATGTTGGATGTCACACGTGACATTTGCCAATTATTTGATGCAGATCGTTTAACGGTTTATACGCTCTCTGAAGATAATCAAGCCATTATTTCAAAGGTTAAATCGGGGCTTAATTCTTTCAAAGACATTAAGCTGCCTTTATCGGAAAGTTCCATCGCTGGTTGCTGTGCGTTAAATAAACGTTTCATGAATATTAAAGATGTTTATGACGACGTTGAGTTAAAGGGTTTTTCGCCTAATTTGGCTTTTTTAAAAGCAGTGGATCAGCGTACTGGCTACCGCACTAAACAAATGATGGTTGCGCCCATTTTGGGCATGGATACTAACGGTAGTGTGGGCGAATTAGCTGGTGTTATTCAAGTCATCAACCATCTACCAGGCACACCGTTTACGCAGTTAGCCGAAGAAGGTTTAGTTGAACTATCTAAAACGCTAGCCATCGCACTCAAAGTCCGTCAACAAATACCCACTCAGATTAAATCAAAATTTGAATATTTGGTCATTGACAATGTCATTTCTGAAGGAGAATTAGAACTTGCTACCCGCACAGCGCGGCGTAAAAACAAAAATGTTGAAGACATTCTTATTGATGAATTTCAGGTCAAGCAAGCCGCACTTGGTGCAGCTCTGGCTAAATACTTTAGCGTTGAGTACGAGGCGCATAAACCTGAACGTGTAAAACCAATTGATTTGCTCAAAAATTTGAAACGCGATTATTGCGAATCTGCAAATTGGATTCCTGTCGACGATACCAAAGCAGGTATTGTGGTCATGACGACTGACCCTGAGCATGTGAAAAGCTCGCGCGTTGTTGAAAATATTTTCCCAAAATCTAAGCTGGTTTATAAAGTCTGCACTGGTCGTGACTTTATCGCCACGCTGGGACAATTATTTGGTGCTGCAGATGGCAGCGGCGGTGAAGACATCGGCGACATGCTCTCAAGCTTGGATGATGACCCTGAATTTCAAGAAGCGGGGGGTGACGAAATGTCAGCCGCGGCTGACAATGAGCTAGTAAAGCTGGTTAATAAAATTATTATCGACGCCTACAACCAAGGAGCCTCTGATATTCATATTGAGCCCCTACCAGGCAAAGGCAAAACTGGTATTCGTTTTCGCAAAGACGGCTCGCTCGCACCCTATATTGAAATTCCATCAAGCTATCGCAGCGCGCTTTGCGCCCGCTTAAAAATTATGTGCGACTTAGATATTTCTGAGAAGCGCAAACCGCAAGACGGCAAGATTAAATTCAAAAAATACGGCCCTTTAGATATTGAGCTACGTGTAGCGACTATCCCTACAACAGGTGGCGTTGAAGATATAGTGATGCGTATTTTGGCCGCAGGTGAACCAATACCATTGGACAAACTCGGACTTACTTCAAAAAATAAATCAAACTTAGTTAAGGCAATATCAAAACCCTACGGACTATTCTTTGTCTGTGGACCAACCGGCTCCGGTAAGACCACCACTCTGCACTCTGTTCTTGGTTCACTCAATACGCCTGATACCAAAATTTGGACAGCCGAAGACCCGGTTGAGATTACCCAAAAAGGGTTACGCCAAGTGCAGGTGAATAAGAAAGTGATTGATTTCCCAGCGGTAATGAAAGCATTTTTGCGTGCTGACCCTGACATCATCATGGTAGGCGAGATGCGCGACGCTGAGACTACCCACATCGGTATTGAAGCCTCATTGACGGGCCACTTAGTATTTGCCACGCTACATACCAACTCAGCACCCGAAGCGATTATTCGTCTGCTTGATATGGGCATGGATCCATTTAATTTCTCTGACGCGCTCGTTGGTATTTTGGCGCAGCGTCTTGCCAAACGTCTGTGCGGCAAATGCAAAACACCGTACAGTCCTGATCAAGAAGAAATGAAGCAATTCATGCACGAGTACACCAATGATCTACGGCAAACACCGCCTTGGGTAAAAGACGCGCAAAGCGAAGCTAAAAAACTCTACGAGTATTGGCTCAAGGAATACGGCACTGATGGCAGGCTCACCTTTTATAAGCCCGTCGGATGCGACGCTTGTGGCAATACGGGCTACAAGGGCCGCGCAGGCTTGCACGAGCTGATGGTTGCCTCTGATCCAGTAAAAAAATTAGTACAAGAAAAAGCGCGAGTCTCTGAAATTTTTGTCAAATGCGTGGAAGAAGGTATGTCCACATTGAAGATGGACGGCATGGAAAAAGTCATGATGGGCATCACAGATATGAAACAAGTACGTTCCGTTTGCGTGAAGTAAGAACGGCAAACGACCGCATACATAACTAACAATGACATCGCACGCCGAAGCTACGAATATCAGCCGTCATTTTTCAGAAGATGGCGCGAGCGGTAAGCTTTTTACTGCACTCGAGTATTTAAATCGCATCGGCGTCGCCCTCAGTCAAGAAAAAAATCTCGATAAATTACTTGAAACCATTCTCACTGCTGCTAAAAATATTACAAACGCCGATGGCGGCACGCTTTATCGTATCGTTGATGACAAACTCAAATTTGAAATAGTCTTAAACGACAGTCTAAATATAGCTATGGGCGGAACAACAGGTGCAGCGGTACCGTTTTATCCGATTCCACTGCACGATGCCAGCGGTAAACCGAATAATAGTATGGTGGCGGCTTACGCTGTATTGCACGACGAGACTGTCAACATTGCAGACGCTTACACGGCTGAAGGCTTTGACTTCACGGGCACGCGCGCGTTTGATCAAAAAACGGGTTACCGCTCAACTTCGTTTTTAACCATACCGATGAAAAATCACGAAGGTGAAATCATCGGCGTACTGCAACTGCTTAACGCGCAAGACCACAATAAAATCGTTACACCTTTTACCGTTGAGGATCAACGTTTAGCGGAGTCACTCGCATCACAAGCAGCGATTGCTTTGACTAACCGCATGTTGATTACGCAATTAGAGGATTTATTTGAATCGTTAATTGCGCTAATTAACACCGCCATTGACGAAAAATCGCCCTACACAGGCGGGCATTGCGAGCGCGTGCCAACCCTTACTATGATGTTGGCTGAGGCAGCAGCAGCGGCAACAAATGGCTCATTAGCGAGCTTTACGATGTCCAATAAGGATCGCTACGAATTAAAAATCGCTGGTCTCCTGCATGACTGCGGCAAAATAACAACACCTGTGCATGTTGTCGATAAAGCCACCAAACTTGAGACTATTTTTGACCGCGTGCAACACGTGACGCAACGCTTTGAAATATTAAAACGTGATGCAGAAATAGAAATGCTACGCGCAAAAATTGCGGTCAGGCAGTTGGGTGACGAAGAATCAGCTGAGCGTGCTAAAACAGACTATAACCAACATATCCAAAGGCTTAGCGACGATCAAGCCTTTATTCGCCGCGTAAATATTGGCGGTGAACGCATGAGTCCTGACGATCAAGCACGCGTTAATCGTATTGCAACGTATGCATTCAAAAATGAACAAGGTCAAATTGAGAATTTCCTTTCAAATGACGAGCGCGATAACCTAAATATTCCCTACGGCACGCTCACACAGCCTGAGCGCGAAATCATTAACCATCACATTATTGCGACCAACAAAATGCTTGACGCACTGCCTTGGCCAACGCATTTGAGAAATGTTCCAGAATATGCCGGCGGCCATCATGAGCGCATGGACGGCAAAGGTTATCCACGCGGTCTCACACGTGAGCAAATGAGCGTGCAGGCCCGTGTTATGGGCATTGCTGACATATTCGAAGCCTTAACTGCTAAAGACCGTCCCTACAAGCCAGGCAAAACCTTGTCTGAGTCACTACATATCCTCGGTAAATTCAAACTAAACGGCCATATCGACCCCGATCTGTTTGATATCTTTGTGCGTGAAAAAGTCTATTTGCAATATGCCAAACAGTTTTTAGACAGCGCACAGATTGATTTGGTCGATGAGGCGAATATTCCAGGATACGCGGCATAGCCAACCATTCGCACTCACAGTCGCAGTCTGCGGCCACATAAATCTAACTTAGACCACAACTAGCAACGTTACTTCGCATTGCTCAGTTAACATAAGCCCATGGATACGCAACCAGCCAACCACCCAGCCCTCAAAACGGGCGTCGCTAAGCGAGAAGTTTTTGCTTGGTCAATGTATGACTTTGCCAATTCAGGTTATACAACTGTTATTTTAACGGCCGTATTTAACGCCTACTTTGTCTCTATCATCGCTAAAGGAGAGGCTTGGGCGACATTTTTATGGACCGCGACATTAGCCGTGTCGTACTCAGCCGTAATGGTATTGGGTCCCTTAATTGGCGCATACGCAGATGCAAGGGCAGCTAAAAAGCGAGTGCTCATGACCGTTACCTTTGGCTGTATTACGGCAACATCAGGCCTGTATTTCGCCCATGAAGGCACGATTGCCTTAGCGATAGTGTGCATTATTATTTCAAACTTTTGCTATGCAATTGGCGAGAATGTCGCTGCCGCATTCTTGCCAGAACTTGCCAGACCCGAGTCCATGGGCAAGGTCTCTGGTTGGGGTTGGAGTTTAGGCTATGTAGGCGGACTATTAGCACTTGGATTATGTTTGGCGTGGATTACATACGCTGAATCACGTGGTATTAAAACAAGTGATGCCGTGCCAATGACCAATTTGATTACGGCCGGCGTGTATCTTGTTGGCGCATCCATAACTTTTATCTGGTTAAAAGAACGCGCAGTTGCTGCGACTTCTATTGACACCATAAGCGCCTGGACACGTTTGTTAGCAACGGCTAGAGAAGCGCGCCACTATCGCGACCTACAAGCCATGTTTCTCTGCGGCGCATTGTATCAGGCAGGTGTCGCAACCATCATCACACTGGCCGCTATTTACGCTCAAGAAGTGATGGGCTTCAAAACCAAAGACACACTCATGTTGGTGCTAGTGGTCAACGTCACAGCCTGCATTGGCGCATTCGGTTTCGGCTACGTACAGGACGCCATTGGCAAAAAACGTGCGCTAATGTTGTCGCTACTGTTGTGGGTCGCGATGGTTGGCTTCGCTTGGTTTGCCACCACGCCGAGTTTATTTTGGGTGTCTGCCAATTTAGCTGGCATCGCGATGGGCTCCAGCCAATCAGCAGGGCGTGCGATGGTGGCGTACTTTTCACCGGAAAATCGTGCAGGCGAATTTTTTGGGCTCTGGGGTGTGGCCACCCGTTTTGCCGCGGTCATGGGGCCACTCACCTACGGTGCAGTGTCATGGGCAAGTGGCGGCAATCACCGTTTGGCAATGTTGCTTACTGGGGTGTTTTTTATAGCGGCGATGGTTGCTTTAACGCGGGTAAACGAAGCTCGTGGCAGAGACGCTGCCATCGACGCAAATTAATAAAATTTGCATTACGCCATGAAAATAGCGCACGTTTTTTCAACATGCGCTATTTGCTGAGTAAAGTCGACTAAAGCCGAATTAAGCCGACTAAAGCCGAGTACGCTCATCTTTCTTCAATTTTTTCGCTTCTTTTTTTTCTTTGGGCGTTTTAGCGGCGGTTTTCTTTGTTTCTTTCTTGGTGTCTTTGGCTTTACTCATGATGTTCGCTCCTATAAGTTGATAAACAATGCCTTCAATGGCGGGGCACGACTGTTAAGATATTAGTCTTTTTTGCACTACGATTTCAAGCGTGATGTGAAACATTCTGACGACTTTCAGCATGTGCAATGTTAGCGATTCGTATCGCATAGTTTAAAACGAAAAGCCGTTTATTGACGGGCACTTTAGAGCATATATTCTCCAAAGTGCCCGCCGATATTGCACATTGCAATTTTGCTTATGGCAATCGCACGTGTGCGCTAAAGCGTGCGAATACAGGCGAAAATACAGCATCATAAAAATATCACTTGATTTCATTCCCTAAAAAGCCATGTCACACCATCCCGAATCTGATTCACCCGCTACTAAGCTCAGTAACTTTATTAAAAATATCATTGACGCTGATTTAGCGGCGAATGCTTATGCGGCGCGCCGGTGGTCTGGTACGCCAGGCGCCGCATCAATGCAAGCAAATGCGCCACATGACGCCGCAAAAATCCGCACGCGCTTTCCACCGGAGCCCAACGGCTATTTGCATTTTGGTCATGCCAAATCGATATTGCTGAATTTTGGACTAGCACGTGAGTATGGCGGCGTATGTCATTTACGTTTTGACGACACAAACCCTGAGAAAGAAGAACAAGAATATGTCGATGGCATTATTGATTCGGTTCGCTGGCTGGGTGCCGACGTCGCGATTGGCAATACGGCAGCGCCGATTTATTTTGCGAGTGATTATTTTGATGCGATGTATCGTTTCGCTGAACACTTGATTGAACACGGTGATGCCTATGTAGATTCGCAATCCGCCGATGAAATGCGCGCCACGCGCGGCACACTGACCGAAGCAGGTATAAATTCGCCTTATCGCAATCGAAGCGTGGCCGAAAATTCGCAATTATTTCGCGACATGCGAGACGGACTTCACGCCGAAGGTGCACACATTGTGCGCGCCAAAATTGATATGGCATCGCCCAATATCAATCTGCGTGATCCCGCCATTTATCGCATCAAGCACGCACATCATCACCGCCAAGGCGACAAATGGCACATCTATCCGATGTACGCCTTCGCTCACCCGATTGAAGACGCGCTGGAAAACATTACCCACTCCATTTGCACCCTTGAATTTGCGGATCAGCGACCTTGGTACGATTGGCTGCTCGCAAAACTTGCTGAAATTGGCGAGCTGTTACACCCGCTGCCAAAGCAAATTGAATTTTCACGACACAATCTCACTTACATCGTCACCAGTAAACGTAATTTAAAACAACTGGTCGATCAAGGTCACGTCACAGGTTGGGATGACCCGCGTTTGCCGACTATTATTGGCGCTCGCAGACGCGGCTTTACGCCACAAGGCTTTCATTTATATGCAGAGCGTACTGGCGTATCAAAGACGGACTCATGGATTGACATGAGCGTGTTTGAAGATTGCCAACGCGAAGTCATGAATACCAATTGCTTACGTCGTGTCGCCGTGTTGAACCCAATTCAGCTCGAAATCACCAACTATGATGCGACGCAGACAGAAACATGTCTCGCGCCAAATCACCCGCTCAAACCAGAACTTGGCAAACGCGAAATGCCTTTTACGCGAATGCTATGGATTGAGCGTGAAGATTTTGAAGAGACACCAGCAAAAGGCTTTTTTCGACTCTTCCCCGGCAATATGGTCAGGCTACGCTATGGCTTTGTCATCAAATGCACAGGTTGCGAAAAGGATAGCGCGGGCAATGTGGTGAAGGTGCTTGCTGAATATTTGCCCGACACCAAATCTGGCTCGGCGGGCGCAGATAGCGTTAAAGTCAAAGGCAATATTCATTGGCTGTCGGCTACACACGCGCATGCAGCAGAAGTCAGATTATTTGATCGCTTATTTAAAACGCCCTACCCCGGACGCGATAGCGATAATTTTCTCGATGATTTGAATCCTGAGAGCAAAAAAATCATCCGCGCCTATTTAGAGCCGTCATTAAAAACCGCTTCACCAGAAGACACCTTTCAGTTTGAGCGCCACGGCTATTTTGTGGCGGATCGTCATGATTTTTCCAACGACAAACCCGTGTGGAACCGCGCCGTAACGTTGAAGGATTCTTGGACGGCAACGTCATAATGATTAAAACGCGCTATGTACAATCCCGCCCATTTTGAAGAAACGCGTATTGACGTCATACATGACGTAATGCGCAATCATGCATTAGCCACGATCATCAACAAAAGTGAGGCAGGTCTTGTTGGCAATCACATTCCGTTAAGTATTGACGCTAATCGTGATGCCCATAACGCCAATGGCACACTGATGGGACACGTCGCGCGTGCCAATCCACTTTCGAAAAACGCTGGTGCTGAGGTGCTAGTAATTTTTCAAGGTGAGCAAGCCTACATCACACCATCATGGTATGCGTCTAAAAAAGAGCATGGCAAAGTTGTGCCGACATGGAATTACGTTGTCGTACATGCACATGGCAAATTGCGCGTTATTGATGATACGCAGTGGCTAATGCGGCACTTAAACCTTGCTACCGATACCCAAGAGGCATCACAGCTTAAGCCATGGAAAGTCAGCGATGCGCCATCTGACTTTATGGCGTCAACCGTGAAGGCAATCGTTGGCATCGAAATCGACATCACACGGCTTGAATGTAAATGGAAGGTCAGCCAAAATCGAAGTTACGCGGATCGTAACAGTGTTGCCGAAGGGTTAGCCGCCGCCGGTTCTGACAAGATGTCAGCCCTTGTTAAAGTTGGCACGCGCCATACCGCGATTGAGTGATAGCGCTGTGACTTAAACGATAGCGTCAGCCATCGTTTACGCGTAATAATTAGTTTGTTATGTTTTTATCAAATCGACAAACTAGGAATGTTTATGCAAACCAACTCGACAGCATCGCTTCCACGCCACGCTGAAATTGCACGCGCCGTTGCACTCATTTGTTGTGTCTCAATTTTGCCTGCAATCGCGCAGACCAAGCCCGCCACGAAAGCAGCGGCACCAGCTAAATCTAGCGCCCAAATTGTAAAGCCGCCGATCGCGCTCGCCTACATTGATGTGGCGACAAGTAGCAGCGATATTCCTGGGGCTGGCATGATGGGCGCTGCTGCACAAGGCGGGCAATCCGGTGGGCTCTTTGGTGCATTAGGCGGATTAGCGCGTGGAGCAGTTGGCGGTGCATCAGACCGTGGCAATACGTTTGGCAATGCCCAAGCAATGAGTTTTGGTATCGGTAAATTTGTGGACGTGTCAGTCACGACGAATCAAAATCGCTCGCTTAGTGAGGCGACGCAAGCTATTCCAGCGGGTTTTAATTTAGGTGAATCATTAAAGCTGTTAGCGCTTATTCCCGACAAGCCAGTCGCCTATGAGCCCACTGAAGACAAACCAATTGATCCTACATTTGAAAAACCCAAAGGCAAAATATCGGTTTATTGGGGCTGTGGCGAGACGATACGGGCTGGACAACCACGCACGCTAGATGCGGCCACGGCGAGCATAGAGGATTTTGCTAAATTTTTCGTCATGCGCGGCTCGACGACACGAGGTGCACGCGCACAGCCAGGGCATCCGTCTTGGCCAAATAAAGACGATGACCGCAAAGTACCCGACACCGCCTCACTCGTTGGCGAACACAAATTTGTCGGCAGCGGCATACCTGAATCATTTAAGGTCAGCCTCAACGCCCCGCAAGATTTGATGCCCAAAATAGAACTACAACAAACTAAGAATGACGGCGGATTCGGCCTCGAGTGGCGCACAGTTCCGCATGCTCGCGGCTACTTTATTTCTGCCATGGGCGGCAAATCAGACGGTCGTGATTCTAGCGAAATGATTGTCTGGACTTCAAGTGAGGTCGCGGATTTTGGTTTTGGTCTTATGGATTATCAATCCAATACCAATATTGATAAATGGATTAACGAAAAAGTTATCCTCAATGCTAGTGCCACAAAATGCGCGATACCAAAAGGTATTTTTGGTCAAGACGGCGGCGCGATGCTACGCATGATTGGCTATGGCAGCGAGGCATTTTTTGCTTTCCCACCACGGCCAACTGACCCCAAAATAACTTGGGCGCCTGATTGGCAAACCAAGGTTCGCGTGAAATCTACTTTCTCATCCATGCTTGGCGGCTTTGGGGATGCTGGTAACAGCCGTCAAGAGCGCCAAGAGCGGCAAGCGCCAAAAGAAGAAAAGAAACCGAATCCAGTTGATTTATTAAGAGGATTGTTTGGCCGCTAAGTCGTCCAATGACGATTACTGATCAGACAATCAGCTTACCCACCGCAACACCGCAGAGGGCTATAATTTTCATCTTAAGTAAAAATGAAAGTTATGTCTCATGCAATTTAGTAATCATACCTTCCTCGTTGCAGGTGGTGGCTCAGGGTTAGGCGCGGCAACAGCCAAACTTTTCGCCGCTAACGGTGCCAATATTGTTATCGCCGACCTTAATAAAGACAGCGGTAATGCTATTGCTAACGCTATTGGGGTTAATGCGCGATTCATTGAGACTAACGTTACCGATGAAACCAGCGTACAAGCTGCCGTTGACCTATGCACAACCGCATTTGGCGGCATTCATGGTGTTGTCAATTGCGCAGGTGTTGCACCGGGTGAGCGTGTGGTGGGCAAAGCTGGGCCACACTCATTGGCTAATTTTTCGCGCACAGTGTCGATTAACCTCATTGGCACATTTAACGTCATCCGTCTGGCTGCGCACGCCATGAGCACACAAATGCCGAGCGCATCAGGCGAACGCGGCGTGATTATTAATACATCCTCTGTCGCCTCATTTGAAGGCCAAATTGGGCAGGCAGCCTATGCGGCATCAAAAGCCGGCGTAAACGGCATGACACTACCCATCGCGCGCGAGCTTGCAAAATTTGGCGTACGCGTCGTCACCATCGCCCCCGGTATTTTTGATACGCCGATGCTGCAGGGAATGAGTGACGAAGTACGCGCCTCACTAGGCGCACAAGTGCCCTTCCCTTCGCGCTTGGGTACACCTGAGGAATACGCCGCGCTGGCAAAGCATATTGTTGAAAATGAAGTGCTAAATGGCACGGTCATACGCCTCGATGGCGCGATTCGCATGGGAGCGAAATAATGATTTTTGATACCAAACTCAATGACGATATCGACGCTCTACGCGATTCGGTCAAACGTTTTTGTGATGTCGAGTTAGCGCCGCGTGCGGCACAAATTGATATCGACAATCAATTCCCGATGGACATGTGGAAAAAATTTGGCGACCTTGGTTTACTTGGCATTTCGATCCCTGAAGAATTCGGCGGCTCTGGCATGGGCTATCTCGCCCACACGGTGGCGATGGAGGAAATTTCGCGCGCTTCAGGCGCAGTAGGATTAGCTTACGGCGCGCACTCCAATTTGTGCGTGAATAATTTGTATCTCAATGGCAATGACGCGCAGCGCAAAAAATATTTGCCCAGACTTTGCTCAGGCGAGCATGTAGGTGCGCTCGCCATGAGTGAGCCGGGTGCAGGCTCTGATGTGGTCGGCTCGATGGCCTGCCGCGCAGAGAAAAAAGGCAATGTCTGGATCGCCAACGGTAACAAAATGTGGATTACCAATGGCCCGCATGCCGATACTTTAATTGTCTATATGCGTACTGCGCCAAAGGAGCAAGGCTCCAAAGCGATGACCGCGTTTATCATCGAACGCGGCTTCAAAGGATTCAGCACCGCACAAAAACTCAACAAGCTCGGTATGCGCGGCTCTGACACCTGCGAGTTGGTGTTTGAAGATTGTGAAATACCCAATGAAAATGTGCTCGGACAAGTCAATGGTGGCACGACCGTGTTGATGAAAGGTTTAGACACCGAGCGTACTGTATTGTCCGCTGGTCCTATCGGCATCATGCAAGCGGCAATGGATGCCGTACTACCCTACATTCATGAACGTAAACAATTCGGTCAAGCCATTGGCACGTTCGGCCTGATGCAAGGCAAACTAGCCGATATGTATGTTGCCCTACAAACATCGCGCGCCTACACCTACAAAGTCGCCACTATGCTCGACGAAGGCCGTGGTCGCGCCGCCCGTAAAGATGCCGCCGCCTGTATTTTGTACGCGTCTGAGTCGGCCGTAAAAGTCACCACTGAAGCCATTCAATGCCTCGGTGGTAATGGCTACATCAATGAATATCCCACCGGACGACTCTGGCGCGATGCCAAGCTCTACGACATCGGCGCGGGCACCAATGAAATTCGCCGGATGTTGATTGGGCGGGAATTATTTGGGGAGAGTGGTTAAACGATTTTTTGGATCCGACTATAACTTTTTGAAACAGCCGATAAACGCCGATGGACGCAGATAAGGTCAACAACAAAATCAAAAGCAATCGCAGACAAAAACACATAAAGCTTTTAACCTTATCGGCGTTTATCTGTGTTCATCTGCGGCAAAAAAGTTTTTGACCTTATCGGCGTGTATCGGCGTCAATCGGCGGTTAAAAGTTTTTTGCATTAAAAATTATAAATTTCGTACTTATTAAGGAGCATCAAATGTCAGATTCAGTCGTTATCGTAGCCGCAAAACGCACCCCAATCGGCGCCATGAGTGGTCAACTAGTAGGTTTCACTTCACCACAACTGGCCTCAATCGCCATCAAAGCAGCCGTCGCACAATCTGGCTTAGCGCCCGAAGACATTACGGAGGCCATCATCGGCTGCGTGCTGCCTGCCGCACTCGGCCAAGCGCCGGCGCGTCAAGCAGTGCTGGGCGCTGATTTACTCAAATCGACCACTTGCACCACCGTCAATAAAGTCTGCGGCTCTGGAATGAAGACCACCATGATGGGTGCGGACGCCATCCTCGCGGGATCAGTTGATGTGGTTATCACAGGCGGCATGGAGAGTATGTCAAACGCGCCGCACCTATTGCCGAAAGCACGCCAAGGCTATCGTTACGGTCATATCAAGGCGCTCGATCATATGGCGTTTGATGGTTTGGAGAACGCCTACGACGGCAAGTCAATGGGCATATTTGCAGATGCCACTGCAGCCAAATACGGCTTCACGCGTGCCGATCAAGATGCGTTTGCGACCGAGAGCGTCAAGCGCGCGCAAGCGGCTGTTGCCAGCGGCGCGTTCAAAGATGAAATCGCTGGCGTGACTGTCACCGTCAAAGGTGCTGACAGTGTTCTTGCGACTGACGAGCCACCAAGCTTGTGTAAGCCTGACAAAATCCCTGCGCTGAAACCTGCCTTTAATAAAGACGGCACAGTGACAGCGGCGACATCCTCATCTATTTCAGATGGTGCAGCAATTTTGATTTTGATGAAAGAATCTGACGCCGTCGCCAAGGGTATCAAACCAATCGCCCGTATTGCGGGCTACACCTCGAACGCGCATGAGCCAGAGTGGTTCACCACCGCACCAGTTGGCGCGATTGATAAGCTACACAAAAAGCTCGGCTGGAATCCAAGCAATGTTGATCTCTATGAAATCAACGAAGCCTTCGCTGTAGTCACAATGGCGGCGATGAAAGACTTGAATTTGCCGCATGAAAAAGTCAACGTCAACGGCGGCGCATGTGCGCTAGGTCATCCGATTGGCGCATCCGGAGCACGTTTGATTGTGACACTTTTGCATGCGTTGAAAGCACGTGGCGGTAAGCGTGGAATTGCGTCCCTTTGTATTGGTGGTGGGGAAGCGACAGCGTTGGCTGTGGAGATGATGTAAATGCTGGTTGGTACGCACGCGACGCAATCCCTCCTAACCTCTCCTTCGACAGGCTCAGGACAGGCTCTTTTTCAAAGGGAGGAGCCAGATTGCAGTTGCTTGAATGCGATGCACGTATTCCCCATCACCAAACCAGTTCCTCCCTTTTCCAAAGGGAGGTTAGGAGGGATTTCGTGCAACACCTACCATCTACATTAATTGCAAAAACCTAACATCCACAGCCACTTCCAAGCATTTATGCTCCAATCAACCCGCCAATAATAGACTTTTAATATTATGCAATCCATTCTCATCATCGGTGCATCACGCGGCTTAGGCCTTGAATTTGTTCGTCAATATCGTAAAGACGGCTGGCTCACTATTGGTACGTGTCGCTCGCCTGACGATGATGCGCTCATTACATCGACAGGCGCATCAGTGGTTCGGCTTGATGTCAGTGACGCGGAAAGTTTTATGAGTCTCGCCAAGGCACTCAACGGCACGAGTATTGACGTATGTATTTATAATGCAGGCGCATTTGGCTCACGCGAAAATGTCTCGGTCTCAATGAGTAAAGACATCTTTGATCAAGTCATGCACACCAATGTATTTGGCGCATTACAAGCTATCCCAATCGTTGCGCCTGCATTGGCAAAATCCCATGGCAAGTTTGTTTTTATCTCAAGCCGCATGGGTTCCATTGCGTCGATTACGTCATCCGGCTCGCCCCTCTATCGCGCTAGCAAAGCGGCACTAAACGCGGTCGTTAAAACAGCCGCTATCGAATATGCGCCGCATGGAATCACATCCTTCGTGATGCACCCGGGCTGGGTAAAAACCGACATGGGCGGTAGCAATGCTGATTTAGAGCCTGCGGTAAGTATTGCAGGGATGCGTCAAGTCATTGCGGCTGCCACTACCGCAGCCAATGGCACATTTATTAACTACGATGGGAGCAATATCGAATGGTGACACTTCAAAAAATCACGCTCTGCATTATCTGTGCAGTCAGCCTGACCGCCTGTGGCAAAAAAGCAGAAACGCCCACAGCAACGCCTGCTGATGCCAAAGCCGTCTCAGCCGCCAAAGCCCGCGAAAGCGTTGTCTATGGTGATCAACTCAAAGCGATGGATAAAGCCAAATCTACCGCTGATGATGCTGCAAAAGCCACAGAAGAAAAATTAAAACAGGCCACGCAATAAACGATGCAATCTACCGACCATTTTTTAACCGATGATGAACGTGCCATACGCGATATGGCGCGAGACTTTGCCCAAAATGAATTAGCACCGCACGCTGCGGAATGGGAAAAAAATCGTTGGCTGCCAGATGAAATGGCCGCGCAAATGGGCGCTCTCGGCCTATTGGGTATGACTGTACCAGAGACTTGGGACGGCGCATTTTCAAACTATGTCGCCTACTCACTTGCCATTGAAGAAATAGCGGCTGGCGATGCGTCAACCTCCACCTTAATGAGCGTGCATAACTCAGTAGGCTGCGGACCTATCCTAGCTTGGGGCACGGACGCACAAAAAGAAATGTACTTGCGCGACTTAGCCAGAGGCAAAAAAATTGGCTGCTTTTGTTTAACCGAGCCACACGCAGGCTCTGAAGCCAACAATATCAAAACCAGCGCCACACTTAAAAACGGCCAGTGGCATCTCAACGGCACTAAACAATTCATCACCAATGGTAAGCGCGCCAAGGTTGCGATTGTGTTTGCCGTCACTGATGCGGCTCTCGGCAAAAAAGGCTTATCCGCGTTTATCGTACCGACTGACACACCTGGTTTTATTGTCGGCCCACTTGAGAAAAAACTCGGCATCCGTGCCTCTGACACCTGCGCGATTACCTTCGATAACTGCGTCATCGCAGAGGATCACATGCTAGGCCCGCGTGGTAAAGGCTTGGCGATTGCGCTCTCAAACCTTGAGGGTGGCCGCATCGGCATCGCTGCACAAGCACTTGGCATTGCGCGCGCCGCCAAAGATGCCGCATTAGCCTATGCCAAAGAGCGCTCGCAATTTGATAAAAAAATTATTGAACATCAATCCATCGCTAACCTGCTCGCCGATATGGAAACGCGCATCAACGCTGCGCGTTTAATGATTATTCACGCCGCAAAATTACGTGATGCCAATGTGGCCTGTTTATCAGAAGCCTCGCAAGCCAAGCTATTCGCCAGTGAGCTTGCCGAATGGGTGTGTTCAAAAGCCATTCAAATACACGGCGGCTATGGCTACTTAGAAGACTATCCGGTAGAGCGTTATTATCGCGATGCGCGGATTACGCAAATTTACGAAGGCACGAGCGAGATTCAGCGGATGGTGATTGCGCGTGAGATGGCGAAGTAGTCCGCAAGTCACAGCACATAATAATCAAGGAGACAAAATGAAAAAAATAGTTATTATCGCCATCGCTTTTGTTAGCTGCTACTCCGCTTTAGCCATTGCCCAACCCGCGCCACCTCGCGAAGATGTGCCAGACCGCGCTGACCCAACCTTTGCTGTCACAGCGGATGCCGCACTAGCCGACTTCGATAAATTTGTCTTAGGCGAATTAAAAAAATGGAATACACCGGGCATCGCCATTACAGTCGTTAAAGACGGCAAGGTCATCTTAAAACGTGGCTATGGCTTTCGGGATGTCGAGAAAAAATTACCAATGACAGAATTCACCGTGCAGCCAATTGCCTCTGTCACCAAATCGTTTACTGTGGCTTCGCTAGCAAGCTTGGTGCGCGAGGGCAAACTCTCATGGGATAAACCCGTACGTGATTATTTGCCTGACTTTAAGCTCTATAACGACTACACCACGTTGAACGTTACACCTCGTGATCTCGTCACGCATCGCACTGGCTTGCCACGCCATGACAGCAGTTGGTTTAACGGGACTGCCACGCGGGAAGATTTATACAAACGTCTGCAGTATCTAGAACCTTCCGCACAACTTCGCGCAACTTTTCAATACAACAATTTAATGTACATGACCGCAGGCTACATGGGCGGCAAGGTGGCTGGCAGCGATTGGGAAACACTCGTTCGTAAAAATATCTTTGCGCCACTCGGTATGACTAACTCCACATTCACCATTGAGGATATGCAAAAAGCACAGCATGTTAGCCGTGGCTACAAATGGGATGAGCAAGAAAATGCCGTTGCCATTGACTATCGCGGAATCGCAGCGATGGGACCAACGGGATCAATTAACGCCAACATGGAAGATATGTCGCGCTATCTACGCATGTACTTGGGGCGCGGGCAGTTTGAAGGCAAAAATATTATCAACGCCGCCGATATTATTGAAATGACAAACCCGCAAATGGTGATGAGCGATGCGCGTCGATTTGAGGAAATTTCATCAACCCAATACGGTATGGGATTATTTTTGACGCACTATCGCGGTGAGCGTCTCGTGCAACATGGCGGCAATATGCCCGGCGCATCATCGCTCTTATCGTTCATGCCACTCAAAAATATAGGTGTATTTACCACCTCGAACATGAGTGGCTCGCAACTGCCCAGCATCGTGACATACGCGATTTATGATCGCCTCTTAAAAATGAAACTCATTGATTGGAGTGAGCGTTTTTGGGACATCAAAGAAAAAGGCAAGGCGTCAGAATTAGGCGCCAAAAAACAAAACCTCAGCCCACGTCAGACCGGCACTAAGCCCGCTCATCAACTAAGCGAATACGCTGGCGACTACCTACATCCTGGTTACGGCACGATCAACTTTGCCGCGCTTAAAGACAAATCTGGTGACAACTTAATTGGCACTTTTAATGGTCTGACATCATCGTTTCCGCACTATCACTTCGATGTATTCAAGGCGCCTGACGATAAGCTCAACGATATGGCAAATATCAAGGTGCAATTTATGACCAATATTGATGGCGAAGTTGCCAGCGTTGCAATTGGCCTAGAGACTGCGGTCAAACCAATTGTGTTTGTGCGCCAAGCCGATGCTAATTTTAAGAGCGCCGCATATCTAGCTAAATTTGTTGGCGATTACATGCTGGGCGCCACCAACATTACGGTAACCTTACGAAACGACAATGTGCTAACAATGGCAACACCCGGTCAAGTGACACGCGAGCTCGTTGGCATTCGTGGCAATAAATTTAGCGTAAAAACATCGAATGGTTTTACGGTTGAATTTCTCGTTGATAAAAATAGTAATGGCGTAAAAATCACGCAAATGGCGTTTTATCAGCCCAATGGTAACTTCGTCGCTAGCCGCAAATAAGGCAAGATAAAAATGCCACAACTCAAGTCAAAAATTGATCCACACTCGCCACAATTTCAAGCCAATGCTGCACAGTTACGTGAATTAGTTGAGGCGCTGAAAAGTAACACCGCCAAAGCAGCGCTCGGCGGTGGTGTAGATGCGAATTCCAAACACACCGCACGCGGCAAGTTGTTACCAAGAGCGCGTGTGGCGGCGCTGCTTGATAGTGGATCGCCTTTTTTGGAATTGTCCCCTCTCGCCGCATGGTCGCTATACGGTAAAGATGGTCATGATGCGCCCGGTGCAGGAGTGATTACCGGTATTGGTCGCATCAACGGTATTGAATGCATGATTGTGGCAAATGATGCGACTGTCAAAGGCGGCACTTACTACCCAATGACTGTTAAAAAACATTTGCGCGCCCAAGAAGTGGCCATGCAGAATAATTTGCCCTGCGTATATTTAGTGGATTCGGGCGGCGCGTTTTTACCGTTGCAAGATGAAGTTTTTCCCGATAAAGAACACTTTGGTCGCATCTTTTTTAACCAAGCCAATCTATCCGCAAAAGGAATCCCACAAATCGCCTGCGTCATGGGCTCGTGCACGGCAGGTGGCGCGTATGTGCCGGCAATGTGTGATGAATCCATCATCGTCAAAAATCAGGGCACGATATTTTTAGGCGGTCCTCCACTGGTGAAAGCCGCCACAGGCGAAGTGGTTACAGCCGAAGAACTCGGTGGAGGCGATGTACATTCGCGACAATCAGGAGTGGCAGATCATTTAGCGGAAAACGATACTCATGCGCTAGGCATTGCGCGGGAAATTATCAATCATTTGAACCGCAAAAAATCTTCCCCTGTGGCGATGCAACAATCCATTGAACCTAAATATCCTGCGAGTGATCTTTACGGCATCATCCCCAAGGATACCAAGCAGCCATTCGATATACGTGAGATCATTGCTCGCATTGTGGACGGCTCTGATTTTCATGAATTCAAAGCGCTCTATGGTACGACGCTGGTCACTGGCTTTGCACATATTTGTGGGCATCCGGTCGGTATTGTCGCCAACAATGGCATCTTATTTTCCGAGTCGGCATTAAAGGGCGCGCACTTTATCGAGCTATGCAATCAGCGCGGTGTGCCGCTGATATTTTTACAAAACATTACCGGCTTCATGGTCGGCAAAAAATATGAAGTCGGCGGCATCGCCAAAGACGGCGCGAAAATGGTCACAGCCGTCTCCTGCGCAAAAGTACCAAAATTCACCGTCATTATCGGTGGCTCCTTCGGTGCGGGCAATTACGGCATGTGTGGAAGAGCATTTAACCCGCGTTTTTTATGGGCATGGCCGAATGCACGCATTTCTGTGATGGGTGGCGAGCAGGCTGCCTCGGTGCTATCCACCGTCAAACGCGATGGCATTGAGACCAAAGGTGGTGCATGGTCGGCTGAGGAGGAAGAAAAATTCAAAGCGCCTATTCGAGATCAATATGAAAAACAAGGCAGCCCGTATTACGCCACGGCAAGGCTCTGGGACGACGGTGTGATTGACCCTGCACAAACGAGAATGGTGCTAGGGCTAGCGCTGTCTGCAGCGATGAATGCGCCGATTGAAAAGACGGAGTATGGGGTGTTTCGGATGTAGGGTAGTTTTTTGTGATGGTACGTTGAACAACGAAATCCCTCCCAACCTCCCTTTGAAAAAGGAAGGAGCTGTGTATAGGTTGTTATATCGTTTTTCACTTCTTTTCCAATATTCAAAAGCACATAAATCAATCTTCAACAAAACAGAACACTACAAAACCAGTTCCTCCCTTTTCCAAAGGGAGGCTAGGAGGGATTTCTTTGGCCAACTACCGCGCCGACTTAAAACAAAAAGCCCGCACCCTTCGCACAAATATGACTGATGCTGAACAAAAACTTTGGTTCTATCTTCGTCGCAAGCAAATGGAGAATATTCAGTTTTACCGACAACGTCCCATCGAAAATTACATCGTTGATTTTTATGCACCCAGCATCAAACTGGTCATTGAAATTGACGGCGCACAACATGCGGAAATTAAAAACGCAATTTATGATAACGAGCGAACGCAATATCTAAACAGCATCGGCCTCACTGTGACGCGTTTTAATAACTTACAAATACTCACCGAGACAAATAGCGTGTTACAAACCATTCACCACATGCTTAACACACAAAAAGCAGACCCATGAGCCACGTCCTAACTGAGCTAGATGGTGCAACCGCCATCATTACCTTAAACCGCCCAGACAAACATAATGCCTTTGATGATGACATCATCAATGAATTAACGCTGCAATTAAAAGCCGTTGATCAAATAACCGCCGTGCGTGCGGTGGTGCTATCGGCGAGCGGCAAATCGTTCTCAGCAGGGGCTGACTTAAATTGGATGAAGCGCATGGCGGGCTACTCGCAAGCTGAAAATGCGACCGATGCCACCGCGCTCGCCACGTTAATGTCTACCCTGCATCAACTATCAAAGCCAACTATTGCGCGTGTACAAGGTGCTGCTTATGGTGGCGGTGTCGGTTTGATTGCTTGTTGCGATATGGCGGTCGGCACACAGGATGCCGCGTTTTCACTCTCTGAAGTCAGGCTTGGCCTTATTCCTGCTGTCATTTCGCCGTACGTAATTGCCGCCATTGGTGAGCGTGCTGCGCGACGCTACTTTTTAACGGGCGAGCGCTTTGATGCCGCCGAAGGCTATCGCCTTGGCTTACTGACTGAGCTTTGTAATAGCGAAGACGATATGGATGTAAAAATTGGCGAGCTACTCACTGCAATCATGGCGTCTGGTCCTAACGCAATCGGCGAAGCGAAATCATTAATCAGTGCGGTCGCCAATCAGCCTATCACGCCATCGCTAATTAATGACACAGCTCAGCGAATTGCGCGCGTGCGGGTCAGCACAGAAGGTCAAGAAGGCTTGCAAGCCTTCATCCAAAAACGAAACCCTGTGTGGGCGACTATCTCTAAAAAAGAATAATCATGTTCAACAAAATACTCATCGCCAATCGTGGCGAAATTGCTTGCCGCATTATTCGCACGTGCAGGCGTTTTCAAATTAAAACGGTGGCCGTATATTCGGATGCAGACGCCACAGCACAACATGTGTTGCAGGCTGATGAGGCGTATCACATTGGTGGTTCGCGTCCGGCAGAGTCATACTTAAAGGCGGATGTCATTTTAGCGATTGCGAAAAAATCAGGTGCGGAGGCGGTGCATCCTGGTTATGGTTTTTTATCAGAAAATGCTGATTTTGCGCGCGCTTGTGAAGCGGCAAATATTGCCTTCATTGGCCCTACACCTGAGGCCATTGCGGCGATGGGCTCAAAAAGTGCAGCGAAGGCGCTCATGCAAGCCGCTGGTGTGCCTGTCGTGCCGGGCTACCATGGTGAGAGCCAAGAGCCCGCTTATTTACTCATGCAGTCTGCTATCGTCGGTTATCCGCAGCTGATTAAAGCCGTGGCGGGTGGTGGCGGTAAAGGTATGCGCTTGGTCACAAACCAAGCCGAATTTATGGCGCAGCTGGATAGCGCCAAACGTGAATCAAAAAATGCATTTAATAACGATGCGGTATTGATTGAACGCTACATCCAAAATCCGCACCATATTGAGTTTCAAGTCTTTGGCGATACGCATGGCAATTACGTGCATTTGTTTGAGCGTGAATGCTCAATTCAACGGCGGCATCAAAAAATACTAGAAGAAACACCGTCGCCATTTTTGGACGAAGTTGATGACCTTATGCGCGACACCATGGGCGGCGCGGCCATTGCGGCGGCACGAGCGATTGCCTATCGCGGCGCAGGCACCATTGAATTCATCGCAGGTGAAAATCGCGAATTCTTTTTTATGGAAATGAATACGCGCTTGCAAGTGGAGCATCCCATCACCGAAATGATTACCGGTGAGGATTTAGTCGAGTGGCAATTGCGCGTGGCGGCGAATGAACCACTACCACTGATTCAAGCCGAAGTGATTACCGGCGGCCACGCCATTGAAGTGCGGATATGCGCTGAAAACCCTGACAATGATTTCTTACCAGAGACGGGTGTGATTCAACATTTTGCATCACCAACCATTCGTGATGGCGATGATGTCAGGCTTGATACAGGCGTTGTCTCAGGCGACAACATCAGCATCTATTACGACCCGATGGTGGCCAAGCTGATTACTTGGGGTGGTGACCGCCGCGAAGCAATTCGTCGCATGCAAAACGCACTGAGTGAAACCGCTGTGATTGGCGTGAAAACCAATATCGGTTTTTTACAAAACTTATTGCAGCATCCGGCATACCTTGCTGGCAAGACTGATACGGGATTTATTGTTAAGCATAAAGACACCTTGCTCACAACAAGCACATTACAAATAGATATGCTCGCCGCCGCATGTGCCAAGGTATTACATGATGAAGCATCGTCAACGAGTATTGATTCCCCATGGGGGACAACAAATGGCTGGCGACTAAATAGCAGCGCCACTAGAAAATTTGAATTTAAGAATAGCAATGGTGAAACGCTATCTTGCGCGATTGAGTTAATTGCAGGCGTGCAAACTTTTCGCTATGCCGAAGCCGCAGTACCATTCCACTTTGCAGTACGTGAAAGCGGCGCATTTGATATTACGTTGGGTCTGCAAAAGTCGGTCGTACAAGCTGTACATGCGGGCGATATTTTTGAAGTCATAACTGCCACAAGCCGACAATCTCTCGCCCAATTTAATCCTTATCTAGCCAAGCTGGATAGCACGGTCAACGAAGGCCGCCTCACCGCGATGATGCCTGGCCGCGTAGTAAAGCTCATGGTGGCTGCTGATGAAGCCGTCCAAAAAGGCCAGCCACTCATCATCATGGAAGCGATGAAAATGGAACACACGATTGTCAGCCCGCGTGATGGCGTGATCGAGCGTGTTTCATTTCAGGTAGGCGAAATGGTTCCTGCGGATGCGGTGCTATTTGCGTTTAAGGAATAAGCGCTTCTAAATACCATCATGCACGTCCCAAAAAGAATTCCCAACGATCTAGACGCGTAACAACAAGCTTAGTCTCAACCAACTATTGTCATCCCGAGCGTAGCCGAGGGATATGCTGTTCGGTCTATATAAAAAAGCATATCCCTCGGCTGCGCTCGGGATGACAGTTCAAATTTATAGAATTTTCTATAAATTTGAATTGCAACGACATTTATTAAACCCTAATATTAACGGCACTTTTGAAGCATAAATGACTGTAATCGCCCGCCAATATTAGACTTTACTGATTAAATAAGCCATTCCCAGATCTAGCAAAAACAGATTATTGTCTGTAATCTGACTTACCCACACCATTAATTTTGCTTAGGAGCACACCATGTCTGCTGTCCTTAAATCCACTCCCGCTGAATTGCCAACCGTTAAGCTTTTAATTGACGGCAAATTTATTGTTTCCAGTGCAGCCACGTGGCGCGATATTGTGAACCCTGCCACGCAGGAAATCATCGCACGTGTGCCAATGTGTGATGCGGCGGAAGTAAATCTAGCTATTGAATCTGCGGCAAAGGCATTCAAAACATGGAAGCTCTCCCCAATTGGACAACGCGCGCGCATCATGCTTAAGCTGCAAGAGTTGATTCGTCGCGACATGAAAAAACTGGCGGCGTGTTTGACAGCCGAGCAAGGCAAAACATTAGCGGATGCAGAAGGCGATGTCTTTCGCGGCCTTGAGGTAGTGGAACATGCATGTGGAATCGGCTCGCTCTCATTAGGTGAGATGGCCGAGAATGTCGCGAATGGTATTGATACCTACGCGATTCGCCAACCGATCGGCGTGTGCGCGGGCATCACGCCGTTTAATTTTCCGGCGATGATTCCGTTGTGGATGTTTCCAATGGCCATTGTCACGGGCAACACATTCGTCTTAAAACCATCAGAGCAAGACCCGATGACAACCATGCTGCTCGCGGAGTTAGCCATTGAAGCAGGCGTGCCCCCCGGCGTGTTGAATGTGGTGCACGGTGGCAAGGAAGCCGTGGACACACTGTGCACACACCCAAACATTAAAGCGGTGTCATTTGTTGGCTCCTGCCATGTGGGCGAACATGTTTATCAGCTCGCCTCTAATCACGGCAAACGCGCGCAATGCATGATGGGTGCTAAAAATCATGCGGTGCTCATGCCTGATGCGAATAAAGAACAATCCTTAAATGCGCTCGTGGGTGCGACATTTGGCGCTGCCGGGCAACGCTGCATGGCGACCTCCGTGGCTGTTATGGTGGGCACTGCTAAGGCGTGGATTCCTGATATTGTGACCAAAGCAAAGGCATTACAAGTCGGCGCGGGTACAACGGCAGGAACCGATGTCGGCCCTGTCATTTCAGTGGAAGCAAAGACACGTATTGAGCGGCTAATCCAACAAGGTGTCGATGAAGGCGCCACACTTGCACTTGATGGTCGCCATTACCAAGTGGATGGCTTTCCAAAAGGCAACTTTATAGCGCCAACTGTTTTCTCGAATGTGTTGCCACAACACACGATATACACCACCGAAATTTTTGGCCCCGTGATGGTGATTGTCAATGTGGATACCTTGGACGACGCCATCGCACTCATTAATGCCAATCCATACGGCAATGGCACTGGCATTTTCACCGAGTCTGGCGCCGTCGCACGTAAATTTCAAAACGAAATAGATGTCGGCCAAGTCGGCATCAATGTGCCCGTGCCCGTGCCTGTGCCCTACTTCAGTTTCACTGGCTCACGCGGCTCCAAACTTGGCGACCTTGGCCCATATGGCAAACAGGCGGTGCAGTTTTATACGCAGGTCAAAACGGTGACGGCGCGATGGTTTGATGCGGCATCTGTGGGTGGGGTTAATACGACTATTTCGTTGAAATAGGGAGAAAACAGTTGGAAAAGAAAATTTTTGATAAGTGGTGGCTACCAAATTTAACCACCCGCGAAATGGCCGTTTTGAAATGGATATCCGCAATCGTTTTAGTTGTAGTGTGTGTCGCACTCATCGGTAATTTACAAGCCAACAATATTGCAAGAGCAGCGAGCAATTTTGGAGTGATGTGCTTAATCACTGCGTATGCGGTTGGCCCTCAGTGTTGGGAGATTATCGATGCAGACGAAGGCTCAAATTCGCGAAAAACATTAACGCTTATTGCTATTTTTGGCTTCATCTTAAATATTAGCGGGCTAATCGCGCATTACACAAGCCCATAGCTTCGTTGAAACAAAATTTTCATATACGCAGGAGATTGACCAATGAAAATCGCATTTATCGGCTTAGGCAATATGGGCAACCCCATGGCGCGTAATTTGTTAAAACATGGGCACACGCTATATGTTTTTGACCTCAATCCTGCCCTCGTTCACGCACTCACCGAACATGGCGCGATAGCGGCAACTTCCGTGAGCGCATGCGTGAAAGCGGTGGATGCCGTTATCACCATGCTGCCCTCGTCCCCGCATGTACGTAGCGTGTACACAGGTGAAGCGGGCATCTTAGCCAATGTAAGTGCGGGCACATTGCTCATTGATTCCTCCACCATTGATCCGCACACCGCACGTGATGTTGCCATTGACGCACGCGCCAATGCCACGCCGATGATCGACGCACCCGTCTCCGGCGGCACCGGCGGCGCAGAAGCCGCCACCCTCACCTTTATGGTCGGCGGCGAATTAACTGAATTTGAAAAAAACAAACCGATACTCGACTGCATGGGCAAAAATATTGTGCATTGTGGCGGCGCGGGCAATGGGCAGGTCGCCAAAATTTGCAACAACCTCATGTTGGCCATCGAAATGTTGGCCACTGCTGAAGGCATGGCGTTAGCAGTTAAGCTCGGCATGGATGCGAATGTATTTGCCTCAATCGCGAATACGTCAAGTGGCCGCTGCTGGTCGTCTGACACCTACAACCCATACCCAGGCGTTGTCGCCACAGCCCCAGCAAATCGTGGCTACACGGGCGGCTTCGGTGCGGATTTAATGCTCAAAGACTTAACACTCGTGACCGAGGCCGCAAAATCAGCCAAGCAACCCCTAATGATGGGTGCCGCCGCACAGCAGTTGTATCAACTGCATTCAACAATGGGCAATGGTGCGCTAGATTTTTCATCCATTATTAAGCTGTATCAAAATCAATGAACAATGCCCCCTTTCCTAAATGACCACTGCTCTATTCTCCCCTTGCCCAAAGGGGAGCTAGAGGGAATTTTGGGGCGTCAACAATTTCACTAATAAACCGGGATTCAATATGATCGAACATAAAATTATCGGCCACACCTGTGTTGTCACCCTGACTAACCCACCTGCGAACACCTGGACGCCAGAGTCACTCACAGCACTCAAAACACTTACTAATGAGCTAGAAAATAACGACAGCATCTACGCGGCTATTCTCACCGGTAGTGGCGAAAAATTTTTCTCCGCAGGGGCTGACTTAAAACGTTTTCAAGGTGGGGATGAAAAAAATATTCAAGCCTCGCGCCATTTCATTCACGGCTTTGGCGCCGCATTTGAAGCATGGATGAATGCACGCTTTGTCACCATCGCCGCCATTAACGGCTACTGCATGGGCGGCGGGCTAGAGGGCGCATTAGCGTGCGACATTCGCATTGCCGAAACCCACGCGCAGCTTGCCATGCCAGAGCCTTCCGTCGGCTTATTACCCGGTGGTTGCGGCACGCAAAATCTACCGTGGCTTGTCGGTGAAGGCTGGGCGAAACGAATGATACTCACCAATGAACGCGTCAACGCTGAGACCGCACTTCGCATCGGCTTAGTCGAAGAAGTCGTTGAAAAAGGCGCATCGCTCGATGCCGCACTAAAAATGGCCGAGCGCGTCGCCACCCTCTCACCGAAGTCGGTCTCGTTTTGTAAATCGCTCATCCACAATGCAAGGGACGGTGTGCCACGTCGCGCAGGCTTAGCACTTGAGCGTGAACGCTTTATGGATTTATTTACGTTTGAAGATCAAATGGAAGGCGTGACGGCGTTTTTAGAAAAACGTAAGGCTGTTTGGAAGAATAAATAGTGGCAGCACCGCTAATACTAAAAAATAGATATTTGAATATTACGACTGCGTAAAAATAGTAAATTTAAGCCGCTACAAATTTCGTCGCGCTGTCATTACAAACTTAAAATAGCAATAACTACAACTAAAAACTCAATCTAGCTCACTTATGAAAACTTCTACTAAATTAAACTGGCAACGTCATATTTCAATTGCTTTATGTTTCGTTCTGCTTACCAGCTGCGCGAGTGTACCTAAAGTCAGCATGGATGCAGAGCTTAAACGTTCGCTTAAAAGTGTTGTGATTGTAGAGCCAATAGAACCAACACAGTACATCGTGTATGGCGCCTCTGATGTTCCTGCAGGGTTTATGCTTTATGCATTTGGCGCTATTGGTGGCTTAGTACTTGGTAGCGTAATGGCAGCCAGAGCAGAGGCACAAGCAAAAGAGCTAACTGAGAGTTTGACACCACACTCACCCAAATTAGGCGCTGCATTCGGTCTCGCGTTAAAAGAAGAATTTGAAAAGCGCGGCGTTCAAGTTCGCATGATTCCTGCACCTGCGCTTGACCCTACAACAAAAAAATTCAATTATCAAAATGTGAACATTACAGAGCAAGCGATTATTGAGCCCATTTTGACGATGACTGGCTATCGACTTAATTCAGGTGTACTCAAACCTATGATAGCGGGACGTGTGCGAGTGCTAGACGAGCAAGGCAGTAAAGAAAAGTATTTTGATATTTTTCTTTACGGCGATAAATTGAATGATCAGTTAGTAACGACTCCTGCAGAGTCGATTGACCAATTTCCAGACCTTACAAAACTCTACGCAAATGGAGAGGCCGCGACTTTAGCACTACGCAAAGGCACCACAGCCATTGCGCGCTCAGCAGTTTCTGCCATAAAAGATTAAAATATTTAGCCAAACACCAGTATTAACGGGCATCTTGAAGCTAAACCATTTCAAGATGCCCGTCAATAAACGACTTTATAAATAGGTGAGACGGCTTCAGGAATTAAGTGCAACGTCTGATTTTAGCAACTTAGCCCACGCCTCATTGGGACTGTCCCATCCTAAAGACTCACGCGGTCGATTGTTAATTTTCTCGGCAATTGCATTCAACTCTTCTTGCGAGTGCTTTG
>JANNWG010000073.1:0-2574 GCA_031414695.1 Burkholderiales bacterium | reverse complement strand
CCACAACGCTTGGGATTGCAGTCGTATGTAACAACATGTGCACAAAAATGAGCATGTTTCACCGTCAGTATGTGGTTGGAATATTGCATTCGTATTTCACTACTGAGCGCGACTACTTTTTTGTTCTTGGCTTTGTATGGTTCTTTTTAAGCTCTTAATTTAGATTATTAGAAGTCTTGAAATGTGTCAATGACTTCTTTTAACTTTCGATTGTGCGTTGCGGCAAAATTGGCAAGCTCTATTGCTGGAACGCTTGTTTCCACAATCCTAAACTTGAAAGAGCAATTCGGTGTGAGTTTTTAGTAACTCACACCACCACTGCTAACTAGTTAATAACGCAAATCAATCTGAAAAATCGCTGTCGTTCCGCTGGTTTCATTACCTGTGATGAGCAGGGGCTTACCATTTGGCGATTGTCTGGCCGAAATAAATGTCAGCCCTTCCACGCCGCGATCTCCGGTAGCCCCGGTGCGGGTATTGAGGTAGGTTACAAAAGTGGCAGCAGATGGGTTGCTGATGTCATAGACCATCACACCACCAACTCGCTCTAGGCCCACAAAGGCGAATGTCTTATTGCCAAATTTACCCACCGTCACACCTTCAGGCTCTGGCCCCTTGGTGGCACTGCGGCCATCTAATGTGTTGTTGTCGTTACTGGCGTTAAACAACACATTTGGTAGCGCTGTTGTGCGGCGCTCTAGCTCATCGCCTGAATCATAAACACGCTGAATATCGGTATTCCAAATAGTGAATGAACGTGCACCAAACGCAAATAATTCATTGCACTGACCTGCTGCATTTTTGCCTGTACTGTTACCGTTAGGGTTTGCTGTGATACGTAAGCGGCCAAGATTGGAATCCAAGATTAAATTAGCGGCATCGGCAAAAACAGTAGGATCAAGACCCGCCGTGCAATGTGCGCGAACGCGTGTCTCTTCATTAAAGCCCGGCCAGTCGGCTCTGGCGTCACCCTCGTTTGCGGTAATCAAATAGTTAGTATTGTTGACGCGAAAAAACGAAATTGCGTCAGGCATATACATGCCCTTAACGGGTTGTGTGCCAATCTTGATTGCGGGTGTGCCCGTGTTGGTATTAACACTACCGTCTTCGTCACTCGCATCCATGCCAAAGCCCGCTAGATTATGGTCTTTGAAGCCGAGTGGTTTGAGCGAGGTTACGCGCGCAGTCGCAACGTCTACTATCGCAATCGCGTTATTTTCTTGCAGCGTCACATACGCAGTACGACCATCGTCGCTCACCGCGATGTACTCAGGCTCTAAATCCTGTGCCGCGCTGGCGTTTGGGCCAAAAATACGAATGCCTTGTGAACGTAGCAATGTTTCTTGTCCATTGAAGCTACGAAAATCTGCCGTCGCCACTGTTGAAACACCCGTGCGATTTACGGTAATAACGCTGATTGAGCCTTCTGGATCGACGGAGGTTGCGGCGTTATAGCTATTCGGCTCGCCTTCATTAGCAACTAACAGCGTTCTACCATCAGGTGTGAACACCACCATATCCGGCAATGCCCCCACTGCGACGCTATGTAAAAAACGTAAGTCACTCGCGTTATAAAACGCCACCACACCGGGGCTTGTCTTAACTGTTGCCTCAATGGCAAGTGCGACTAAGCCATCATTGACCGCCACACTATTGATGCCACCACCAAGTGCCGCCGCCGATATGCCACCCACACGCACTGGCAGCGCTGGGTTAGATAAATCCAACACATCCACCGTGCCATTCGCGCCATTGACTACGAATAAGCGACGGCTTGCCGCGTCATAGGCGGTAATCTCTGCCGCACCCACTGCACCACCCTCGTAGCCACCAATTTTAGAAAGTGATAGCGATACCGGTGTGGCTTCCTCTGCGATTGTGACCGCGACATCATCTTTATTACACGCGGCAATCACGCCGACCACACCTAAAACCGCCACCGCCATCGTGGCACGTTTAAACGTTAAAACATGGGCGCTAGCGCGCAAAGACAATCGCAGATTTGATATAAACGACATCACAACTCCAGAGAAGTAGAAAAAGAATTGTGACGATTATTTGTGATTTGTATGAAGGAATCATGACAGCAGCGTCAATCAATCCAACTATCCCTATTACATAATCGCCATTATGTTTTCCATCCCAATTTATTGATTCGGTAATTAAATATATTGAATAAACAGCCCGCTCCTAGCTTGTGCACGACCACTAACTTAAAATCACAAAACAGGAGGTTGTCATCCCGAGCGAAGCCGAGGGATATGCTTTTTGGCGTAAACACATAACAGCATATCCCTCGGCTTCGCTCGGGATGACATTTAAAATTTATAAGACTGGGTTTTTTAAGTTAGTGCTCATGGGCCTGCGCAGGTGCGCGGTACTTTTGGTTAGGTGTTTTCACCATATTCAATTGCCGGATCAATAATTGAATACAGAGCCTCTTGCAAAACCCGCCAGACGAACAATAAAAAATATTGCCCATCACCAAGTCTCACGATTTTTTCATGTTTTTAATGGTGATTGATGATTTTGTTCTGCCATATTGCGTCGTTACGCTACATCAGTCGACCTCCT
>JANNWG010000072.1:0-12626 GCA_031414695.1 Burkholderiales bacterium | reverse complement strand
GAGGTCGACTGATGTAGCGTAACGACGCAATATGGCAGAACAAAATCATCAATCACCATTAAAAACATGAAAAAATCGTGAGACTTGGTGATGGGCAATATTTTTTATTGTTCGTCTGGCGGGTTTTGCAAGAGGCTCATAAGAGTACAAATTGATCCCGCCATTCAACCCAACCGGATCCTCAGAGATGAATCTGCCACAACTAGGCATGTAATACCGCGCTCTATAAAACAGTAACCCCGTGTTGTCATTCTCCCTACCCGTGTACTGATGCGGATTTTGTTTGTCGTCAGTGTCTTTCGCGACTTGTCCATACGGTGAGTACCCATACTTGTTCTGGAAGCTACCATCGGCTTTGGTCTGCGCGATGATCGAACCTAGCGCATCGGTTAAGTACACGAGCTGCTCTTGGCCTGTGTATCTTGCGATGTGTTCATCAATCGCCAATCCTGTGAGTTGGCTAGTGTTGGCAGTAGAGGAGGTTTCACCTACCGCTTGGTCACCATCGTAAACGTAACTCACATCATTTGCGGTGCCGTTGATGTTGATGGCTTTGTTGGTTCTCCTTCCGAACTGGTCGTAACTGAAAGTCGCAGTGATGTGGTCACTGGCGTTGTTACCTAATATTGGGTTAGGGTTGGCATTTGGCTGACCAGTTTGCGTGATACCTGTTAAGCGGTTCTGCTTATCCCAACTGTAGGTGGTGACATTACTTGAGATTGCGCCCTGCCCGCGCTTTTCTACTAAGTTGCCGTTGCTGTCGTAACTGAAGGCGTAGGTTTTATCGGTGTTGTTCACGGCTTAAACCCGCCAATACTCCCCGTCACAACACAAGTCTCCCCGGCGCGGGTGAGATTTAGTTTCATCGATAGTGTCGTATCGGTGCTCACGCCTTCGCGGGCGGCCCAATTGCCGGTGGTGCTATTGCATGTGTAGGTGCCTGTGCCTTCGAAAGTGGAGCCGTACTGTGTGTAGTTGCCGGTGAAACGACAGCTATCGCCGCCGACTTCATTGATTGAGATGTTAGTTGTTTGCGTGGCGACACTCACCACATAAATAGCTTGATCAAGCGCGCTGCCGTTGTTTTGATTATTGGTGCAGCCGGTAGAGGCGCGTTGGAAACCACCGTAATAATTGCCTGCTAGATTGAGTGGCACGATGTTTTGTCGGGTGATATTTTTTGTCACTGTACTGCTATTGATGTTGTAGGTAAGTACTCCATCGCGCGCATTAGTAAAACGAAAAGTGGCGTTACCGACTGGCGTCACATCCGTGATCGGTACGAATGGTGTGACATTAAACGCTGTGCCGCGCGTTTGAAAAATCGCACCGGTGTAGATTGATTCATTCGGCACTTGGCTTAGCACGCGGGATGTGCCTGGCATGACAATCCAGAGTGGCTCACGGTTTGGGCCATAGATAAACCAAGTCGCAAATAAAGTATCCCTCTGCTGCGCGATATTCACGCCCCAACCTGACTCAGCGGGGTTCCACCACAAGTCTTGGAAATTTAGCGCGTTCGCGCGCGGCGAACTAATGATGATGCATAAAATAAACGTGGCGGTGATGATGAGGCGTTTCATTTTTTTCACCTGCTGAGTTTTGTGAGTGCTGCGGTTAATGAAATGGATTAGTCTATTTTGCACGTTTTCAAATTACGTCAGGTGGCTCTTTGATCTTGTGGAAATGTACTTGGTGTTGTTGCGGTGGTCGAACACAATCCCATCTGGCCACCCCCGGCAACTAACTTATGACAGGCTTTTTCAAAAAGGGGAGCCAATTTTGGATTGAGTGCTATTTTGCAAGTTTCCACTGCCCAGTTCTCCCCTTTGAAAAAGGGGAGTTAGTGGGGATTGTGTGGCGTTAAGTTATTCACGACGTTTGCGGCCTCATTGCTAGATTTGCAATTCACGCCGCAATCCCTCCCAGCCTCTCCCTTCGACGAGCTCAGGACAGGCTTTTTTCAAAGGAAGGCGCTAACCCTAAGCCCTAACTCACCATCACTCGTGGATTTTCCGCAGAGGCGTGTTTGCGTGAAAAATATTCTCTTGATTGCATCTCGCGAAGCCGTGATGCGGTGCGGCCAAATTCTGCTGCCACCATCAGCGATGCGTCGCCTGCTTGTTTAGCGTCTACCGCTGCAGCACTTGTCTTGCCGACTCTATCGTCGACCACTAACCACTCTGGCTCCACGGCAGCCGAGCAAATCAGCTTCACGCGCTGATCATAAAAAACATCGACTAGCCAAGTCAATCGTCGCACCACATCGGCGCGATTTTTAGCGTGCAATTGCGGTATGTGTGAGATTAAAACAGTGTGATATTGATTGGCGATTTCGAGATAATCCATTTGGCTGCGGGGCTCAACACAAAGCGGAGAAAATTCAAACCAAACGACACCTTTCGCACGGCGTATGAAAGGCATCGAGCGCTTGCCTATGGTCAACTCGCCGCGCTCACTAAAGCCTGCCTTCGACATCGCCGAAAACGCACGCACTAGCGATTGCTCGGCGGCAGCCTCAGTCTTTGTATCATTGGCAATATGATAAATAAGCATAGTGGCTAATATGCGCTGTCGATGGTCGCGCACGCCAGCGATTTCGACAACTTCTAATTCATGCTTAAGCACTTCCATTGCGGGCAAAAATTGGGCGCGCTGCAAGCCATTGGGATACAAATCATCAGGCTGATAATTGGATGTCATTACCAGCACCACGCCTTTACTCAAGAGCAATGTCAGAAGACGACCAAGTATCATCGCATCCGCAATATCGGACACATGAAATTCATCAAAGCAAAGTAAGCGCAGCTGTTTGGCAATATTGCTTGAGATGAGCTCCAACACATCTTCTTCGCCCGCGTGTTGTTGCATTTCATGGTGCATCTCGCGCATGAATTCATGAAAATGTACGCGCCTTTTGCGCTTAATCGTCGATACGTTATAAAACGCGTCCATCATCAGCGATTTGCCGCGCCCTACACTGCCCCAAATGTAGATGCCCTGCGGTGGACGTTTGCCACCGCCAAAATTAGTCACAAGACGATTTAGCTTGCCTTGCCGATATTGCCGATATTGTTCAATTTCGCTATGCAAGCGCTCAAGGTGCTCCAGCACGGCTAACTGCGCAGGATCAGACTCAAAATCTTGGCTCTGCGAAAATTTCCAGTACCACTCAAGCGGCGAACCTGCCTCGATGGCGGCGGCCTCTGTGGTTTCGCTGGAGATGTTGGCGAGTGATTTGGAAGTAGCGTTCATGCAATAACTGCACTTTTTGCAACCGCAGATGAACGCAGATGAACGCAGATGAAAACAAAAACACTACTATTCATGGGCACTTTCAAGCATTTATGCTTTAAAGTGCCCGTAGGATAACGACTTTGATGAATAAATGTAATGGGCATTTATCTATATTTATCTGTGTTCATCTGTGGCTAAAACTCACATATTCAAGGTACGTTTATCCACCGCAAGCGCCGCCTCACGCACCGCTTCGCTTAATGTCGGATGTCCGTGCACAATGCGTGCTAAGTCTTCCGAAGCCGCTTTGAATTCCATCGCCACGACCAGCTCTTGTATTAACTCAGAAGCGTGTGCGTGAATAATATGGCCGCCTAAGATACGATCCGTTTTCGCGTCGGCAATGATTTTGACGAAGCCGCCAGATTCGCCCTGCCCTAGCGCGCGTCCATTGGCAGCGAAGGGGAATTGTCCGGCTTTAATTTCCACGCCTTCGGCTTTTAATTGCTGCTCGGTCTTGCCCACCCATGCCACTTCAGGCGAGGTGTAGATAATCCACGGGATCGTATTGAAATCAATATGCGGTTGTTGACCCGCAATACGCTCAGCCACGGCCACACCTTCATCTTCGGCCTTGTGTGCGAGCATGGGGCCGCGCACCACGTCACCAATCGCATACACATTAGCGAGATTGGTCATGCAATGGTCGTCCACTTCAATCATGCCACGATCCGTTAATTTCAAGCCAACTTTATCGGCGCCAAGGCCATCCGTATTCGGCACGCGACCCACAGAGACAATCAATTTATCGCACTCTAATTTTTGCGCGAGACCTTTGTCGTCAGTGTATTCCACCGTAATGCCAGATTTCTTCGTGGTGACGTTATCAATCTTCACGCCGAGTTTAATGTTTAAGCCCTGCTCTTTGGTAAAGACTTTCCACGCTTCTTTTTGGATTGACTCATCCACTGCTGCTAAAAATGTGGGCAATGCTTCCAGCACCGTTACGTCCGCACCGAGCCTGCGCCAAACGCTACCAAGCTCCAAACCAATCACGCCTGCACCAATCACGCCTAGGCGCTTTGGCACGGCACCAAACATGAGTGCGCCTTCATTGTCGCAAATGTTAACGTTATCGACGGCAATACCGGGCAGATGACGCGCCTTAGAGCCGGTAGCGATGATGACATTTTTAGCCGTCACCATTTCACTTGCTTCGCCATTTTTGACTTCGAGCGTGTAGGTGTCACCACTTGAGACAAAGCTGCCGAAGCCTTTGAGCCAAGTCACTTTATTTTTGCGAAATAAAAACTCAATGCCCTTGGTCATCTTGCCGACAATTGTATCTTTGCGATTCTGCATTTTGACAATATCGACTTTCATTCCCGATACGCTGATGCCGTGGTCGCTATATTTGTGTTCGATTTTTTCGACGTTTTCGGAGGACTCAAGCAGCGCTTTGGATGGAATACAGCCGACGTTTAAGCAGGTACCACCGAGGGCTAATTCGCCTTTAGGATTTTTCCAGCCCTCAATACATGCGACATTAAAGCCAAGCTGCGCCGCACGAATCGCCGCGATGTAGCCGCCTGGGCCAGCACCAATTACTACGATATCAAATGATTTAGACATGATTAATAACTTTACAAAAAGAGAAAAAATGAGCCACAGATGAAGACGGATAAAACAGATAAAAGCGGATTAAAAGTAATAATAACTTTGCTGTATTTGCCCTTATCTATATTTATCTGTGTGGCGTTGCAAACCCGTCTGTGGCAAAAAAATTCATAACCAAACTCGTGCAACATGAACGCCAAGTGCAGCGCAAAATCCGGCAATAAATGGTGACGTGCCGGACAACACAAATGGCGGATGTTTCATCAATTGCGTTACCCAAAGCGTTAACGCTACAGCAATACCAACACCGAGCGGTACAGCAATTTTTGGTGTGATGTAGTGACCGATAAAATGTGCAAAAAATACGGTGAGAAAACCAGTCAGGAGTGCGCCAAGAACAAAAAACGCTAACTGCATCACTAAGGTTGAAATACTAAATTTTCGTTTTGCCATTTGTATTCATTGCGCTTGATTGAAATGTTGGACAGCGAGTTTGACAAACTCGACCTGCCCAACCTACAGCAACGATTAAATATCGAGCAATAATCTAGCTGGATCTTCGAGCGCATCTTTCATCGCCACCAATGACAATACCGCCTCACGACCATCAATAATGCGGTGGTCGTAACTCATCGCAAGATAGTTCATTGGTCGAATCACAATTTGCCCATTCTCGACAACCGCACGCTCTTTGGTCGCATGCACTCCAAGAATCGCAGCTTGTGGCGGGTTAATAATCGGCGTGGAAAGCATCGAGCCGAATACGCCACCATTTGAAATCGAGAAAGTACCGCCTGTTAAATCCTCCATGGTGAGCTTGCCATCTTTGGCTTTCTGACCAAATTCAGCGATCTTCTTTTCAATATCGGCAATTGACATTTGATCCGCATCGCGCAATATCGGCACGACCAAACCACGCTCGGTGCCTACCGCAATGCCAATATCATAGTAGCCGTGATAAACAATATCGTTACCATCAACTGAGGCATTAACTACGGGGTATTTTTTCAACGCATGCACAGCGGCTTTAACAAAAAACGACATGAAGCCTAGCTTCACACCATGCGTTTTTTCAAATTTGTCTTTATACAAATTACGCAGGTTAATCACCGGCGCCATATTGACTTCATTAAATGTGGTGAGGATGGCGGCAGTGGCTTGTGATTGCAGCAAACGTTCCGCGATGCGCGCACGTAAGCGCGACATCGGCACACGCTGCTCGGCACGCTCCCCTGCTGGTACAGCAACGATAACGGCGGCAGGTTTAGCGACGGGTGCGCTTGAGGCCGCAGGTGCAGCAGTAACGCCTGCAACTTTATTGACGACATCTTCTTTTGTCACACGACCACCACGACCAGTGCCGGCAACATCAGTCACATTATTTTCAGCCGCAATTTTTGCGGCGGCTGGACTCATTGCGAGTGCAGAAGTAGCTTGCGCAACCGCAGGTTTTACAGCGGTTACAGCGGGCGCAGATGCTGGTGCGGAAGCGGCTGTGGAAGCGGCGGCGACTGCGGCGGTATCAATCATCGCAATCACTTCGCCCGATACCACCAAGCCGCCATCTGCTTTCATAATTTTGACAATAACGCCATCTGCAGGCGCGGGCAATTCCATCACGACTTTATCGGTTTCGATGTCGATCAAATTTTCATCGCGCTTAACCGCTTGACCTTCTTTTTTATGCCACGCAACTAAGGTAGCTTCGGCGACGGACTCTGATAATTGTGGCACTTTGACTTCGATTTGCATTTTATTTTCCTCTAATCTTCAAATGTTTTTGTTGTGCAAGCGTATAGCCCAATATAGCGTCGCTTATTTTTTGGAAGCGGTTTTTTCAGTTGATACTTCCCAAGACAGTGCCGACTCTACTAATTCTTTTTGCTGCTCATTGTGCTTCGAAAGATAACCCACAGCTGGCGACGCTGATGACGCGCGACCCGCGTAGCTTAAGGTTTGATCAGCGCGCATATTGCGAATCAAGTAATGCTGAATACGATGCCATGCGCCTTGATTTTGCGGCTCTTCTTGCGTCCACACAATTGACTTTGCATTTGGATAAATTGCAATTTGTGCCGCAAACTCTTCATGCGGAAAAGGATATAGCTGCTCAAGCCTAATGATTGCAATGTCATCTAACGCCTTTTTCTCGCGGTCCGCAATTAAATCGTAGTAAACCTTGCCGGAACATACCACCACGCGCTTTACTTTTTTCGCGTTCAGCTTTGCGCTGTCACCAATCACGACTTCGAACTTGCCGCTGGCTAATTCATCCAATGAGGATGTTGCTTCTTTTTTGCGCAACAACGACTTAGGCATCATCACAATTAGCGGCTTACGCGCGGGGCGCAAGGCTTGACGACGAATCATGTGATACAGCTGTGCCGCAGTAGATGGTACAACCACCTGAATATTGTGCTCAGCGCATAGCTGTAAAAATCGCTCAAGACGTGCCGACGAATGTTCAGGGCCTTGGCCTTCATAGCCGTGTGGCAAGAATAATGAGAGGCCACACAAACGCGCCCATTTAGACTCGCCGGAACAAATAAATTGATCAATCACCACTTGCGCGCCGTTGGCAAAATCACCAAATTGCGCTTCCCAAATGACTAACTCAAACGGTTGCGCGGACGCATAACCATACTCAAATCCAAGTACGGCTTCTTCCGATAGCAGCGAATCAATCACCACAAAATTGGCTTGCTTCGCCGCAATATTTTGCAGCGGCACATAAGTACCAGAATCCCATTTTTCACGATTCTGATCATGCATCACCACATGGCGATGCGCGAAGGTGCCACGACCGCAATCTTGTCCACTTAAGCGAACAGGATTGCCCGTTGCCACCAAGCTCGCGTATGCTAAATTTTCCGCCATGCCCCAATCAAGCGGCTGCTCACCGCGACCCATTTTGCGGCGCGCTTCAAGCAACTTTTCCACCGACATGTGGCATTTGAAATCGGATGGCGTTTGGGTCAGGCGCTCTGCATAAGTTTTGAGCGTCGCCATCGGCACAGTTGATTCATAAGGCGCGCGCCAATCTTTACCGATGTAGGGCGCCCAGTCAACCGCAAGTGGCGGCTTAATACCATATAAGATTTTGGTGTTGGTGCTCTTACCTGCATCGAGACGCGCACGAATATTGGTAACGAGATCGTCGCCGTAAGTTTGACTTACCGTGCCCTGGGCAGCGAGCTTATCGGCATAGAGCTTGCGTGTGCCAGGATGCTGCGCAATTTTTTTGTACATCAGCGGCTGGGTGACAAATGGCTCGTCTTGCTCGTTGTGACCGAGTTTGCGAAAACACACCAAATCAATCACCACGTCTTTGTGAAATTTCATGCGGTATTCGAGCGCGATACGGCCGATCAGCATCACCGCTTCAGGGTCATCTGCATTCACGTGAAACACAGGCGCTTCGATCATCTTGGCGATGTCGGTGCAATACAACGATGAGCGCGAATCGCGCGTATCAGACGTGGTGAAACCCACTTGGTTATTGACCACGATATGTACCGTGCCGCCTGTTTTGAAGCCGCGCGTTTGCGATAGCGCCATGGTTTCCATGATCACGCCTTGACCAGCAAACGCCGCATCACCGTGAATGAGTAGCGGCATGGCCTCGTTGCCCTCAGTGTCCCCACGACGCTGCTGTCGCGCACGGACAGAGCCTTCAACGACCGGATTTACAATCTCTAAATGCGATGGATTAAAGGCGAGCGTCAAATGCACTGCACCGCCTTTGGTTTGAATGTCGGATGAAAAACCTTGGTGATATTTCACGTCGCCCGAGCCAACGTCAAACGCTTTTTTACCTTCAAACTCAGCGAATAAATCAGCCGGTAATTTACCGAGGGAGTTGACCAAAATATTTAAGCGCCCACGATGCGCCATGCCAAGCACGACTTCTTTCACGCCGCGTTCACCTGCGCCCTGAATAATGTCATCGACTAACGGGATTAAGGTTTCACCACCTTCTAGTGAAAAACGTTTTTGCCCCACATAACGCGTGTGCAAATATTTTTCCAGCGTCTCAGCCGCCGTTAAACGATCAAGCAAAAATTGCTTCTCGTCTTTATTCATCGACGGCTGTGACTGAATCGACTCAAGCTGATTTTGAATCCAGCGCTTTTGCTCAGTCTGCGAGATATAAATGTATTCCGCACCCACCGTGCCGCAATAGGTTTTTTTCACTGCGGCAACAATGTCTTTTAACTTCGCTTTTTCGGCATTACCTGCAATCTTTCCCTGCCATGAGCCGAACGCAAACTCTTGCTCCAAGTCAGCATCAGTCAAACCATAGTAATTAAGCTCCAGCTCTGGCACGCTCGCACGTTCCATGCGTTTTAACGGATCAAGCGAAGAATTTCGCGCACCCATCACACGGTGCGCGCGAATGTACTGCAACACCTTGAATGATTTTTTGCTGTCAGCACTCTCACCACCTGTGCCACCACCTACATTCACGTAAGCCACACGTTTTGCACCTCCCTGCATGGCTAATTGCTCAAACGCGGCGATCACCGGAGAATGCGGCACATCTTTAATTGCGCCAGCGCCGGTATTTGGCAAGGCATCAAATTGCTGTCGCCAATTTTCACCAACCGATGTTGGGTCAGCTAAATATTGCTCATATAACTCTTCAATGTAGGGCGCATTGGCGCCAAAGAAAAGGGAGGATTGTTGGGATTCGCGCATCATAGTGTGTACCTCTTGTTACGTAAATTTGGTGAATGTTATTAAGTCAAAGTCGCCTAATGGGGGAGAGTTTAGGGCAAAAATAGTTGGAAGTTGTTGTTAGTGCTTGTAGTTTTTTTATTTTTAAAGCGGTTACAGCGTGGTCGGATGACGACTAGCTTACAGTACATTGCTATTTTTTAGGGTTGGCTTTTGCTGCATCATAGTTGCTGAAACTGCTTTTTGACACCGTTCGAGCAATCCATCTTCTCCCCAAGCGCGAGGGTTGATCTTTTTATCTAATTTTTTCAGGAGCGTTGCGGCCTTTGCTATATCGTTTGCTTCACATGCGAATTTAGCAAAGTGATTTAGATTCCACTGATCGGGATATTTTTTTATCACCGTTTCAAATGATGCCTTCATTTGAGGCCAATTCGCATTAGTCTCTGTGAAGAGATTACAGTTGCACTCTTGGCTCACGTACCAATAAATCCTTGCATACATCGCGTTTCCCTCAACGGCGGCCGTCTGCTGCATAGCAGCCCGTACAAATTTTTCTATCTTAGCCATGTCACCTCCCCATTTCGGCAAGTAAGCAGAAACAGCTCCAAAGTAATTTGGATAATAGCCAGGTAGCCTCTTAAAAGCTTCTGCGGTAAACGAAGAAAATGTGTCTTCATCCATCGATTCAGCCTTCGCGATTGCAATCATTTGCCCGTACCAATTTGGATGATGACTAGCAAACGATTTACTTGCCAACAACACCTCTTTCGCTTTTTTAAGCTGTGCATGGAATCGAGGCCACGCCTCAGTTGGTACATCACGTGCATATGAGGGGCCACGAATAAACCATCCATGTTCAATCAAAGCCTCAGCGTAAGCTATCTGTGCCGATGGCGATTTGGGCGAGCGAATTATCCAAGCTTCCAACTCACTTTTCGTTTTAAGCCAAGCCTCTTCGCTGGGCTGTGTAGGTTTGCTCCCAAGAGCAACGCCACGGTCAAACAATCCTATTTTCCATATTCCGCTAGGCGTCCTGCTTTTTTCCTTGAGATATTTAGCCGCTACTCGATCTATCTCGTCGAAGTCTCCCAGTTCATACAAGCTTTGACCTTCTAACACTACCTCCTGCCGTGCTCTTGCCTCATCTGTTTCCTGCGAAGCTACGTTAAAGCTGACGCTCAATCCAAAGCATGTACATGCTAAGAGCAATAACTGAGATAGATTAAGTTGACGTTTAGCGTGCATTTTTGGCTCGTTTATAATGATGTTGGGTGTAGAGCATGGCTCAAGAGGGTGTGTAAAAGTCTAATGCTGGCGGGTTATTTAGGATATAAATGGTTGTAGGTGCTCTTAAATATTAAGTGTTTACTATTTTTAATGGAGTCTGACCCTCATGTCACTCGCCATAGGTAAACACTGGCGTCAGTATGGCGCCAGTAGAGGTCAGCACGGTTGTCTAGGTTGGCGCGGGCGGTGTGGGTGATTGTCCAGCCGATGCCTTCATTTAATTCCCCGTAAATATGTACGCTTACAGTCACGTTTACGCGCACGCCGCCGTGCACATGGGTGCTTGGCGGGTGTAAATGGTGGCGAGATTGGTGAGCAATTGACATGGGTTGTGGCGATGATTGCAAGGTGCGTTTTTTAGTAAGGTCGTTTTTTGACGGGTAGTTTGGGGTGAAAATGGCTGAAAGCGGTTGTGGTTATTGGTTAATGGCGTCTGACTCCATTTTTTTCCATTTTTTTTAGGTTCTTGCTGATCCCTTAGGCTCTTGTTTTGATTTGACCCTCATTCCGCCTCAGCCGACTTTGATTTGAGAAAACTCAAAAAATCAATTGCTTCATCTACTCCTGCGGAAGCCGCCGCCTGCACCATCAGCAGGCCGGCTGACTTCTGAAGCAACGCTCCCCCTGTACCGTAAAACTGCATCACACCATATACAAACATTGCTTGTGGCATTCCAGCTTCAGCGGACTTTCTGTAATAGTCCAATGCCTTCTCTGTATCACAGTCAAGCAATTCACCTTGATCGAAATAAACGCCGAGTGAATATCTCGCAACTGAATCCCCGAGATCTGCAGCTGCTTCGAGTTGAGCCAAATGCCTTCTAAGAAACGCTTGCTCCGATTCAGCCTCAGTGGAGAACAACGATGCCAATAAAAGTGCATACGCATTGGAGATATCAAGTAGCGGCCGGAGGGTCTCATGTCCTTTATGAGCGTTACCCTTGTCGAATTCTGAAAGTGCTGCTTTGAGTCGCTCTGCACATTCACTCTGGTCTATGTGCCTACGCAGAAACTGGTCTCGTACGGGACTGCGATATTCCACTTAGCCACCTCGCTGATAGTTCTCGCCCTTTGGGCCTGTGCACCGAACCGTCACGTGCTTAGTCTGGCATCCCAAGCGAGTCTTGGCTTCGCTCTCTGCGGTACTTATCGCTATCGCACGGTTTATGTCGCGCCATACAGCTTGTTTGCACCATTGAGTAGGATCGGGGGGGCAGTTATTTGGAATGTTGTCATTGCAACAAGCCACGACGGCACAATTCCATTTGCCGGGGGTTTTGTCCGGCTTGATTGGAGATTTCTTTGGTGACGGCCTGGGCGGCTCAGGCAGTTTTGGCGTTTGCTGAGGGCCATTTGGCGCTTTTTGAGGCTTACCTGGAAGGCATATTTTTATTCCCCGCACTTTAATGCAAGGTGCTAGACCATCCTCATCTATGTATGTGAGTGGGTTACCTTCCACGTACGCATAAGTACTGATCCCGCCCTCCAAGCCAATCGGATCACTCTGCACATACCGTCCGATGGTGGGATCGTAATCCCTAAAGTAGTTGTAATAAGTCCCCGTCTCCCGATCCCGATACTGCCCCGGAAACCGATGATTGAACTCGAACATTGACCCCGTATTGCTCGAGTCTTCATTCGCCTCATTATTCCCAAACGCATCCTCATTCTTCCACTCCCAAACCTTGGTGTTGTCACTAGCTTTGGTGATGACACGTGGCGTGCCCAAGTGATCCGGGTGGATGTAGTAATTTTGTGTTGTGGCCGTTGTCGTTGTCGATGGCGGTGGCGGGTTTGTTCCCGTT
>JANNWG010000071.1:0-41455 GCA_031414695.1 Burkholderiales bacterium | reverse complement strand
ATTACTGAATGTAGTGCCAATACGATTGACACGCACGATAAATTACGTGCGCTCAATGGGGAGCTAAGTCCCGCGTCAATATTAAAGGAAATTAATTTTCTACATCCGTTGTATCAAAAACTAATCGCTGCTTCACCTTTTTTGGCGATGGCTACTTGCGGCCCAGCGGGCTTAGACGTATCGCCGCGCGGTGACCCAGCAGGCTTTGTGCAAGTCGAAGATGCGAAGACGCTATTATTGCCAGAGCGGCGCGGTAACAATCGCGTCGATACTTTGCACAATATTGTGAGCGACCCGCGCGTGGGGCTGCTATTTATGATTCCAGGTGTTGGCGAAACGCTACGCGTAAATGGCCGCGCCACCATTAGTGTTGACCCCGAATTGCTGCAACGTTTTGTCATGGCAGGCAAACCACCAAAGTGCGTGTTGGTAGTCAAAGTTGACACCGTTTTTTTTCAGTGTGCTCGCGCGATTCAGCGTTCACGTCTATGGGAGTCTGTCGCTTCCGATGCGCCTCGTACAGTGCCAACGGCTGGCGAAATTTTGTCGGCACTTACGTCAAATACATTCGACGGCGACACCTACGATAGAGAGCTACCAGCGCGTCAACGAGCCTCACTGTATTGATGTTCACGTGTAACAGAGATATTGGTCACACAGTGATCGAGATCATATTGTTCAATCGTCAAACTCGTTTACCTATGCGTTTTTCTAGCAAATCTCACATCAATAAAGTTAATAAATGAAATTTAAATCCTCTGTAGAAAAACATGTTGTTTTTGGTACGGGCACTTTGGGAATGGCGGTAATGGATGCCTTGCATCAGCAAGGTAAGTCAGTTCGCATGGTCAACACCAGTGGTAATGCGGATGTACCTAATGGCGTTGAGGTTGTAAAAGCAGACGCATATCAGCTTGCGGATACTGTTTCGTTAACGCGAGATGCTTCAGTCGTGTACCAATGCGCTTCGCCGCCATATACAGAATGGGGTAATAAATTTATGGCGCTGCAATCAGCCATTCTTGACGGCGCGGCACACAATAACTGTCGCGTCGTCATTGCCGATAATCTATACCTATACGGTGACGTCGATAGTTTGATTCATGAATGTCTCCCCAGTGCAGTAACAACCCACAAGGGGATTGTTCGTGAAAACCTCTCATACGCGGCATTGCGTGCGCATCAAGCAGGCAAGGTTCGGGTGGTGATAGGGCGGGGCTCAGATTTCTTTGGCCCGCGTGTGTTGAATGCATTGATTGGTGCGCGTGCGATCGCGCCTGCGATCAAGGGAAAAACGGCGCAGTTACTTGGGCATCTTGACATGCCGCATTCGTTTACCTATATCGAGGATTTTGCGCACGCGTTGGTGACCCTTGGTGAGCATGAAGATACATTTGGTCAAGCGTGGCACGTACCGAATAATTCGCCTCTGACGCAGCGTCAATTGATGACAATTGTTTTTGAACAAGTCGGCAGGCCGCCCAAAATGGCAACGATGAGCAAAGCGATGATGGCGATTGTGGGGCTATTCATTCCAGCGTTGCGTGAATCGCAAGAAATGATGTACGCCATCAATAAGCCCTACATTGTTGATAGCAGTAAATTTGAAACGCGCTTCAACGCTAAGGCAACGCCGCTCAAAGAAGCAATCAAGCGAACCATTGATTGGTATCGTGCACACCCCATTTAAGGCAGTGTGCGTTGTAGATTATTTGACAAACACACCATGCACAACCTCCGTTTATAAATCACAAGGAAACTTAACAATAAAAATTTTAGGATCAATCATATTTTTTATAATACTGGCGCTGATGACGGGCTGCGTGGCACGCGTCAGCGAAAACGCTTTAATTCGTCCAACACTAGGTGAAAAACTTTCTAACGGTACAAACACCGACGGCCGTTGGACAGTGCGTGCAATTGATATCCCACGCCAAGGCGGTGTGAATCTCTATACAGCGCAATTCAGTCGCCCAGATGCCAAGGCAGTCGTGCTAACCACGCGGAGCGAAATGTCTTCACAGCTCTATGCAGCTGCAAAAGTGGACGAAAGCCATAAAGAGCTACTCATTGTTCCTGATGCAGGTCACAACAATGCATCAAAGAGTAAGGAATATAAAGAGTCTTTTGAGAGGTTGTTGTCAAAGTTCAAGTGGTAGAAAGTTTACTTGTACGGACGCCGCTTAGTAGAGCCCTACCGCCAACGGAGACTTTATAGAAGTGTCCTTATAAATTAACCATGCCTAACCTCTACTTTTAAACCACAAGGAAAATCAAATGCAATGATTACGCTCTATTGCATTTGGGTGTTGTGGTTTCGTGCAAACGTTCGTACGCCAGCATGGCATGATGAGGCAACGTAAATGCGTATTCGCAATCTGCCAGCGCCAGCCGCCATATCGGCTTCGTAATAGTAAACTCGCCTATTGGCGGGCATTTTCAGTTACTTATGTCTAGAAGCGACCATCAATAAAGCAGATGGATGTTTTTTTATAAAGGCTATGCAGAAGTGCGGCTCTACTTTATACAGCGCAACGGGCTCTTAGCCCAATTCCAAAGTTGCCTGATGGGGCCTTCCGGCATTAAGATCTGCTTTTTTATGTCGCGAGCAGATCCCGTACCGAGACCTTGAGACTCTGACGGCAGGCCAAGTAGCCCACAAGGCACACGGTCGCCACCATGGCGACGACAATTCCTGCCACCCACAGAGTGTCTGGGTTGTAGGTCAGTTTGAACTGGGCGCGGTAGATCAGTATTCCCGCGCTCCAAGTGCCCGCGACAGCACCAGTGGCAGCGATCAGGGCGGTAACGCCCCAATCATAGAAATTCAGCCTCAGGCAATCCGTATCCCTAAGCCCCATGCTCATCAGCAAGCCATTTTTTTGGCGGTCATCGGCGCTGAAGCCGCTCACTGACGCCGCGAGTACAAAGAGCGCCAACAAAAGCACCATGGCCGCGTAGCCGCTTGTCACTTTCGTTACGATAGCGAGCGTCCGGTCAAACCTTTCGGTCAACTCCCGAAGTGGTACTAGCGAGAGCGTGGGGTGTTGCTGCCACAGCTTAGCAAGCGCATCCCAAGCAGGTTCTGGCAATTCCATGCTGCCCATATAAAGCGTTGGGGAATCGATATGCGCTCGGGCCGACAGCGGAACCTGGAACCAGAAGGTGATCGAGCTACCGCCGGGCTGATAGGCATGGCTTGACACTAGCTTAAAGTCATAAGCTTTGCCGCTGATCTGGTAGCTGAGCATGTCGCCAAAGCTCAAGCCCATGTCAGTCATCACTTCGGACTCGGCGGAAATCTGCTGCCAGTGGTCAATGCCTGCAGGCCACCACTGACCGCCGACAAGGCGGTTGTTCGCGGGCATGGCGTCTGTCCAGCTCAGCCGGATCGGATCTTTGAGTGAGGCAAGCGTGTCGCTGGGCTTCTTGCTATGGTCTGCAAGGGACTTACCATTCACGGCAACAAGTTGTGCAGACACAAACGGGCGCATTGTGCGTACGCTGCTGCCCGTTTCCGCAGCCCAACGATGAATCCCGCCGATCTGATCTGCCTGGGCTTCCGAGATCACAAGATTGCCATCATGGCTGCGACCATGTTTTTCCATCGTGGCCCCCAAGTCTCGCATCAGCATCAGGGTGAATAGAAGTAGGAGCCCGCACAAGCCTAATCCCAAAACCTGTGCTGACTTGACAAACAGGCGCTGGCGCATCATGAAAAAGGCGAAAGGAAGCAGGCCGCTGCGTCGGCGCCCCCACAGATCACCCAGCCGGATTACAGTCCAAGTCAGCGCCACCATCAGGGTGAGCGCAACGGCGATGGCCGTGAGCGTCATGCTGGTCAACAGCCAATTGTCGGAATAGACGGCGGCCAGCAACGTGACTGATGTGATGCTCCAGAACAGTCGGTGCCACACATAGCTGCTTTCGGCCGGATTGCGGATGAGCGAAAGCAACGAGGCGCGGGACAGCTGGATGAAGCTGGGAACCTGAAGTGCCAGCAGCAGCAAAAAGACAAGGCCGATAGTCTTGAGAGCATGTGCCCAGTAGATTGTGGCTTGAAGCCCAAGGAAATGGCCTTGTAGCTGGGCGACGATCAAGCCGTAGGTGAGTGTGGCTAGCATAATGGCGAGGAGGGCGGACAGAATGAAACCGGTCAGCCATTCGCCTAGCGTCATCAACATGCCGGTACGCGTGCGGGTGCCGAAGCTTGCATAGACCGCGAGCCGGTAGCGCATCTTTGCGAGCCATCGGCGGTTGGTCATGTCCAGGGCCACGGCGCCCATAAAAAACAGGATTACGGATGCTAGGCCAAGGAAATTTTCTGCCCGCTGCCAGAAGCTTGAAAGCGGATGCTGGCCACCGAATTTCTTGATCACGCTGGCACCACGCAAGGTCTCACGTGCCCAGGCTTCAATTGCCTGCTGCTGGCTTTCATCCGCAGTGACCAGATAGCGCGTGCGGACCTTGCTGCTGTTCATCGCTGCGCCCTGCAAGCTCTTGGTATGCACCATCGCCCGGAAGACTGTACTGTGGCCTTCCATTATGCGGTCGGGTTCATGAAACAAGATGGCGCTGAGCGTCAAGTCTGTGCCGCCGATGGTGACAACGTCACCCACCTGCGTCCGCAGTTTGATGGCAAGTCGCGATTCGAGCCAGATCTCTCCGACCCTAGGTCCCTGGCTGACGGCACGTTGCGTGGCTACCGGCGTGTCGCCCACCTGAAGATTGCCCTGCAAAGGGTATGTGTCATCAACCTGTTTCAACTGCACGCGGGCCCACTCATCATGATGTGTAAGTGTGATGTCGCTCAACTGCGTTACCGATAGACGCGGTGCCAAGGATCTGAACGCGATTTCGTCTCCACTCTTCATTGGCGTATGGCTTTCAACCACAAGGTCGGAGCCCAGCATCTGATCAAGGTTGTTGGCCAGATAGCGTTGGATCGACGCGCTGGTGAGCGTCAGCGTCATCATGAAAAAAAGCAGGGCTGTTTGTGTGGCCATGCTGATGCGCCCGTCCCCTTCACTTAGGTTTCGCCAGCAATTCTCAAGGGTCAACTTGAATCTATTCATGCTGCTGCTCCCAGACGTTTAGCCGTCCGTCCGCCAGCAGCAAGCAAGTGTTGGCACGTATTGCCAGCTGTTTGCTGTGGGTTACGATCACAAGTCCGCACCCCGTCTCCCGGGCACAGTCAAACATCAGCTCGGCCACGCTTTCGGATGTGTGCACATCTAGATTGCCAGTTGGCTCATCCGCGAAGATAAAACGCGGGGCGGTAACAAAAGCCCGCGCCACCGCAATGCGCTGCTGCTCACCTCCGCTCAACTGGTGAGGGCGATGTCTAGCACGATCTTTCAGTCCTACCTTTTCAAGCCAGAGGGCGGCGATGTCGAACGCATCCCGATGGCCCTTCAGGCGAAGCGGCAACGCTAGGTTGCCGATGGCATCAAGCTCAGGCATCAAATGAAACTGCTGGAAGATGAAGCCGGAATTAGCGCGCATCGTTTGCGCGTTGACCTGGGTCCCGCCGATGGTGAAGTAGACATTGCCGCCCGCCGGTATCTCTAGACCTGCGGCAATCGACAGCAGGCTGGACTTTCCTGCTCCCGATGGGCCAATGATGGCTAATGTTTCGTCCGCACGAATGACGCATGAAAGCTCACTGAAAAGCTCGATCCGTTCGCGGTCCGTATCGAAGTGATGGCTGATACTCTTTAACTCTATTGTGTCGGTCATAATTTATTCCTGTCGCTTCGCGACCTTCACCAAAGAAAAGGTCAAAAGATGGTGAGAGACGGCACGCCAATAGTCACTGAAGCGGCGTCGCGGACGGTCGAAAAACGAGCTGGCCTCGGCCAGCAGCAAATGGGTAGAGAAGCCGTACGCAGCAGCGCGAGGCGCTGACCTTACCTGCCGGTCTGGTGTTGCACTTCACCTTCGAGACCGCGAGGCGATGAATTCCCCACTCGTTCAAGCATTTCATAGACAGCGGTAGTCATCCATTTGTCAAGGGCGATCCAGCCATCTTCAACTTGCATCATCACAACCACTTGCAAGTCGGCGACGGGGTCTGCCCAGAAAATGGTGCCACCCAAGCCAGCCCAGAAGAAGGAGCCTTTATTTCGAATGTCGCCAGAAATTTCCATCATGCCAATGCCATAGCCGAACCCGGCGCCGGGATAAATACGGGGCAAAAAGTGCTTATCTAAGCCAGTGATGTGTGAACTTAACATCAACTCTACTAAGGCGCTTGACAGTATGTTCTGGCCGTCAAACTTGCCCTTGTTTTGTAACATAGTAACGAAATTGCTGTAATCGGCAGCTGTTGATACTAGGCCGCCGCCACCTGAAAGGAGAGTCGGCTTCTTCAAGTATTTGCTATTGGCACCCGTTTCCGAGAAAGAGATCTTACTTTTATTGAAAACAAGAGCCTCTTCGATTGTGTCTGTCTCGTACTCATACATGTCAACCAGCCGATGCTGCGCATTTTTAGGTACGTAAAAGCCGGTGTCCTTCATTTGTAACGGGGTAAAAATATGCTGTTGCAAATACCTATCCAGTGGCATCTTGGCAACTGCCTCAATGATGGCGCCCTGCACGTCACTGGCAAGACTGTATTCAAATTTTTTGCCCGGCACAAACTTGAGATCGATGCCGGAGAGGTCATCCACCATGTCTTGCATGCTGTTGCTGCGACTTAGTGGATTTGCTAGCAGGTAACGAATGTCGATCCAACTTTTGGTTCCGCCGCCGTAGCCAAACCCTGCGGTATGCGAGAGCAATTGATGTATGGTGATGATTTGTTGCTTGCCGTCGTGCTCGAACGGCTTGAATGCGGGCAAGTATTTTCTTATGTCATCCTGCAAAGCCACTTTGCCTTGATCAACCAGTTGCAGCAAAGCGACTGCAGTAATGGGCTTGCTCATTGAAAAGATGCGAAAGATGGCGTCCTTTTGCATGTCTTCGGGTTGCTTTAGATTTACTTTGCCGTAAGCCTTGTGGTGAATAGTCTTATCTCCTCGCTTAATCAAGACGACTGCGCCGGGCAGTTCATGTTGCTTGAGTAATGCATTAAAGCGCTGCGAAAACTGTTCGTCTGCAAAGCTTGCTGTGCTGAGTAGGACTGTTGGTTGGCTTGGCTTTGTTGCAGCCATTGCGGCTGCTATGCAGAAAAATGTGACGGCGATTAGGACGATGCGTTTCATTTGATGCGCTCCTTACATGTCTAAAGAGCGCCACTATATTTGCCGGACGTGAAGAAAATATCAAGATTAAACGTATGAGAGCTAACAAACTTATCGTTTTCCTAGTCTGACATCGGCTGTTGTCTGCAATTCGCCATCTGTGGCGCTTGGCGTCCGCTATATCGAGAAATGCCGACGCTACGGTCGCTGCGATTCAATTGCGAGCGGTCACGCGTGGCTTTGCGAATGATCTGAAGAAGGCACCACCACGCGCACCAGCGTAATGCCGTCGTGGTGACTGATGGACAGCGTAGCGTCGTAGCGTGTCAGCAGGCGCCGCACGATCGACAAGCCCAACCCAAACCCCGCGCTGGCTTCGCCTTTGATGTAGGCCTCTTCCGCAGCAGAAGGGATATCCGCACTTAGGTTGGCGATACAGAGCGCCCCGGTCTCAATGCCGATGCGAATCTTGCCACCGCGCGTGCCATGCGCCACTGCGTTGCCCAGCAGGTTCGCCAGCAACAACTGTACGACGGGTGCAGGCAGCGCCATTCGATCCTGCGGACTCACTTGCAGCGACAGTGTCACCTGTCGTTGATCGAGCCAGGACTCATGCGCTAGCGTCCATTTCTCGATCAGCGGCAGGATCAGCACTTCATCCCCAATCGCTGGCACCTCTTCGCGCGCCAGTAGTAGTAGTGTGTTCACCGTCTGATCCATCAGCAACACGGCTGCCTGCAACGCGCCAATTTGAGACCCTACGTCGCCTGGCAGGCGAGTATCGTGCTGTAGCCGTTCAAGTGCTATACGCATTACTGCCAGCGGCGTGCGCAGTTCGTGACTCGCGTCGCGCGTGAATAACTGCTCGCGCTCGATGAAGTCCCGCGTTCGTTTCATCAGTGCATCCAGCCCGCGTGCCACAGTGCCGATCTCGTCGCTGCGGCTTTGGCCGATGATCTCCTGTGGCAGGTGTGCTGGGTCGGCCAACCCTACTTGCGATGCCAGCTTTTCCAGTGGAGCGCTGGTGCGCCTCGCCAGCCACCAAGCCAATGCCAGTGCGAGCGCTACCATACCGAGTCCCCAGGCCGCCAGCCAGCGCAGCAGCGCTTCACGCATCGGGCGCACGATCAGCAATTGATTCACTTCTGCGACTAGCAGTGGGGCCTTGCCCGGCTCGGCCAGCGCTTGCACGTGGTAGTGCCGCCCCTCGATGCCAAAAAATTCCTTGCGCCAAGGTTCGAGTGCAAGTTGTTCGGAAAGGTCGGCGGGCAGCGTTCCGAATGTCGTGTGCAGCCGGATAAAAGGGCTCTGCGGCGCGGGCCAGATACCTTGTATTTTGTGCTGCTGCTGTTGCCGCTTGGCCTCTTGCGTTAGCAACTGCCCAAAAAAGCGATCCTCAACCTCGTACGCAAACACCATCGCAAACAAACCGAAGAGTAGCGTCACAGCGAGCGTAAAAGCCGCGAATGCCGTCATCAACTGCCTGTGGATGCCGCGTTTCATGATGTAGTGCTCTCAGTATCGTTGTGTAGCCTAAAGCCAACGCCGTGTACGGTCTTTAGCATGGCGTGCTCGAACGGCTTGTCGAGCTGTTGTCGCAACTGGAATATGTGTGTACGCAGCGAGTCCGAGTCTGGCGCTTCACCTTGCCACAACGCTTCCACAATTTGGCTGCGCGACAACGCGCGCGGCCAGGTTTCCGCAAGCAGCAAGAGGATGGCGAACGCTGTCGGTGGCAGCATAAGAGTATGGCCACAACGGCTGGCCGTGCGTGCGCGCCGGTCGATAGAAAGCGAGCCAATCGATAGCAGGTAATCCTCGCCCATGCCCTTGCGGCGCGACAACGCATGAACGCGAGCAAGTAGCTCCTCGCCCGCGAACGGCTTGACCAGATAATCGTCAGCGCCGACGCTAAAACCCCGCAACTTATCCGGTAGTGCGTCGCGCGCTGTCAGCATCAGGGTAGGCACATGCGCCGCACTTTGTGCCCGCAGGGTTTCGCAAAGACTGATGCCATCGAGTCCGGGTAGGCCTATGTCGAGCAGCAACACGTCTGGCGGATTCTCAAGCGCCATCATCAGACCAAGACGGCCATCGGCGGCCTCGTCAACGATATGCCCGGCGTGGGTAAGCAGTGCTGCCACCTGCTCGCGCAGCGGCGCATGATCTTCCACCAGCAAAATTCGTAGCGGAGGCGTCATTTCGTCGGCAGTTTGGCCAGTACCTGCTTGGCTTCTTCATGATTTGGCATAGCGGCCAACAGCCGCTCGAGTCGCGCCCGTGCTGCGCCCGTGTCACCCAGTGCTGCCTCGGCTTCGGCCATGCCCACCTTGAGCTGCGGATGCTCGAAAAATGGTTCTGCAAGTTGCATGATTAATAGCGCCTGCCGACGCAAGGCGTCGTCGGCTGCGGATTTAAATTGGTAGTAGCCCAGCATCGCAATTAACTCCGTTTTGTATTTAGTGGGTGCGGCTCGTATGGTCTCTATCACTTGTTTATCGCGGTTCAGCCAGCGCTCCACCGCGTGCATGCTGGCCTCTTCACGATAGATTGTGCGCTGAACCGGCGTCTTGCCGATACCACGCACGATTGCCTCAGCCGTTTGCACGGTTGAGAATGGATTTTGCCCGGTGATGAGCTGTCCATCAACGACTAGCTTGGGCATCATTAGTGCCGCCTCTTCCCATTGAGCACCGTTCTCGCGCATACGGGTTTCGAGCAAGAAGGGGAATTCCTTCAGCCATTTCTTGCCAAACATTTGCTCCTCCTCATTGGTAAAGCCGGTCATGCGGCGACCGCGCACCAGCGGCGACCCATCCTTTAACTTCACGTTCGCTAGCGCCGCTGGGCCGTGGCACACCGTCGCCACCACGCCACCTTGCTCGAAGTGTCGCGCCAGTAAAGTCTGCAACGCGATGTCATTTGGCAGATCGAACATCGCGCCCTTACCGCCCATAACGAAGATGGCTTTGTGCTCACCTAGGCGCACATCCTGAATGCGGCGCGTAGCGCGTAGCAGCTTTTGCGCCTCATCATCGGCTAGCATGGCCATAATATGATCGTCATTTTTGTTAAATTGATCCGCTTCAACCGCGCCGCCAGTTGGGCTTGCCACCTCAACCACCAGACCATTTGCACGCAGCACCAAATAGGCTAACGCGAATTCACCCATCTCAAAGCCCGGCCGGGTTTTACCGCCGTCGCGACCCTCACTGCTGACGACCAACAGCACCTTGGTTGGTGCTGCAGCAACATTGACTTGTGCGTTAGCCGTGAATGTAACTAATAACAGGCTCACTATCCATATTCCGAGTTTCATCTTCAAATCTCCTTGATTGATTGGAAATTGTGAGCGTAACGTTCTATTGTGAAGAAAAGATCAATATTTCGTGAGAAGCTAACTATTAAAGCACTAACAATAACGGGTATTTTCAGAAATTTTTTGCCGAAAATGCCCATCGTTAATTGTGTTTGGCTAATCTTATATGCAGACGATACAGCGTGCGCAGACTTGCTAGGTGCTGAATAAGTGCAAATAAAAATAAAAAACAAATGGCCTCTACTGATGATCATTTACGTACTACTTGGTATGGACAATAAATCGTCCTGCGCAAATCATCATTACTAATACTGGTTTTAAGCCAGCAAGTATTACAGGGCCGCGTTAACTGCAATAAGGCGGTGCTGGGGTATTCACTTTTGGAGCTGGACATGAAACGTTATTTTTCAATCACAACGCCGTATTTCGTTACATACATTTCTCGTTTGTTTTTAGTCTCATTGTTAGGCGTGATTGGTCTGGCGAACGCGCAGATTATTTCAACCATCGTTGGCAATGGCACCGCTATTTCGGCAGGCGATGGTGGCCTTGCAGTCAATGCGCGGGTACATAGTCCTATTCGCGTCAAAGTTGACGCGATTGGCAATATTTATATAGCTGACTCTAAGGGACGTATCCGAAAAATCGCACCCACCGGCATCATTACTACCGTTGCGGGCAATGAGCAACTTTCTGACAGTGCAGGTGGCGGTGATGGTGGGCAGGCAACACTTTCACGACTCGGTGCGCCGCAAGGGCTGGCCGTGGATGCGGCGGGCAATATTTTCATTTCGGAATACGGCGAAATGCGTATTCGTAAAGTCACCCCGAATGGCATTATTACCACCGTTGCGGGTATCTTTCGGTCAATTGGTTCTAGCGGTGATGGCGGACCTGCCACCAGTGCTCAACTCAATTTTCCGAATAGCGTGACGGTTGACGCGGCGGGTAGTCTTTATATTGCAGAAGGCAGCGGTAATCGTATTCGCAAAGTATCACCTAACGGCATTATCAGCACCATTGCGGGTACAGGCATTGGTGGTTACGGCGGTGATGGTGGCTCTGCCACATCAGCACTGCTTTCAGGCCCTGATGATGTGGCGTTGGACGCCGCAGGTAATCTTTACATCACGGATAGGGGCAACAGCCGCATTCGTCAAGTTGATATCAATGGCATCATCACCACCGTCGCTGGTGGTTCTATTGACTCTAATCTTGGCGATGGTGGTCTGGCGACATTAGCGCGTATCAATAATCCCAGCGGTATTGCCGTTGACGCAGCGGGCAACATTTTTATTAGTGACACCCTCAATCGGCGTATTCGTAAAGTGGACACCAACGGCATCATTACCACTGTGGTCGGCACTGGTCAGTCTGGCTCTACTGGCGATGGCGGTTTGGCAATCAATGCCACCTTGCGTGAAGCTTATGGGATAACGCTTGATGCGAGGGGTAATCTTTATATCGCCGACGCCTTAGCAAGCCGCGTGCGCAAAGTCACCTATGCCGCCTCATTACCTCCGCTATCCCGCAGAGGTGGAATTGACCTAGATGGGCTAGGCAGAAGTACTGCCGTGGTGCGTGGTCGCGATCGCGGTACTGCACTTATGGCTGGCCGCTTAGTCAACAACGTCTTTCAGTGGACAAACCTACCTGACCCTGGATTTGAATACCGCTTAATTGCACCAGTTGATATAGCAGGCAACGGCAAATCCGATCTCCCCATGCTGCGCGAAACACCACTCAACAGCAGCGGCCAAGGCAGCGCACAATACTGGCCTGACTTCTCCGGTGTAGCACCTGTTTTGCTACGTGAAGTCAAGCCCGAGTGGGACGTACAGGCGGTCGGTGATTTAGATGGCGACAGCTTTGGCGACCTTGTTTGGCGCTTTCGAGGGCAAAGTGCCAATATCGACGACCAAGGTGTTTCCTATATTTGGTTTAGCAATGGTGCGGGTTTATCGCAAGTGCGTAAACGCGGTGGCGCACCGTTAACGTGGACATTGCTCGGCGCGGCAGACTTAAATAGTGATGGTTCGGCAGACATGATCTACGTGAGTCCGACCAACAACATGCGTGCGTTGATGGCAACACCAAACCGCACCTGCGCGAATCTCAATGGTGGCGCAATCCCAGTCGGCTTTAGTGCGCTGAAACTCGCTGACTTCACCGGTCAAGGACGCGCCGATATCCTCATTCGCAACGCAAGTAGCGGTGAAGTCCGTCTAATTGGCTTAAACGCTGTAGGCTTAACTTTGCCGCCCTACACAGGCGCGCCGGATGATCCAAATGCATCATGTACAAGCTCTCAATTAAGTGTCACGCAGACTAACTTTAATATCGGTACAGCCGACCCATCGTGGTCGCTCTACGTCACAGGCGACTTCAATGGCGATGGCATCTTTGATATTGTTTGGAAGCAGGCTGACAATACCTTAACCCTATGGCAAATGAATGCAAATGGTGCTGTACCAACGATTATTAACAACGCTGGTACAGCGCCGGCTAACGCAAACGCTTTGCCGCTGCAATAATCATGACAAAAATATTGATCAAACAATTTCCATTTTTATCGCTCCCGCAGGCACTTATTGTTTTGCGTGTTGCTGTTGCCATATTTTTTATGGCACACGCGGTGGTGCGCATCGCCAATGGTTCTATTCCTCGCTTTGCGGAATTTCTAGCGCTAAAAGGTTTTCCGTTTAGTCTGGCAGTTGTTTGGTTAATCACAATGTATGAAATTATTGCCGGCACGCTAATGGCGTTAGGCATTTTGGTGCGTTGGACAGCCCTTGGCTTGATGTGCATCGCGGCTGGCGGCATCGTCATTATTCACGCTAAATTAGGATGGTTCGTTGGTGAACACGGCGTGGGTGGCGTTGAGTACAGCTTATGTTTGTTAGTGGCACTATTGACGGTAGCTGCTGCCGATCAGTCAGAAAAATGAAGACTAAGTCGGTAAAACTGATGACATCAAAAATGTATGTTGTGTTTGGTGCGAGCCAGGTTGGCATGGCGATCATGGCAGCGCTGCTAGCCAAAGGTAATAAAGTGCGGATGGTCAATAGGCGCGGTATTGCTATCTAGAGGGCACGATAGTAATCACACGAGAGACAGCGTTGACTACCAATGTACTGCGCCACCATAACTCTTTAGTTAAACGTGCGGTCGCTCTAAAAACTGCGAAGGTGTTTCGTGTTTTTCCATACCGATAATACGGTCGAGATTGGCGTCGCGTTGATGATTAACGCGGTTCCAGTACATGATTGCGATCATTAGTACCGCAACGACAGCACCAAAAATAACGATGATGGTATTGATGTGCCATTGGAATGACAGCATCACCGAGTAGGCAGCGACCATAAATAAAATATTGAGCTGCTCATTAAAATTTTGCACCGCGATCGAGTGACCAGCGGAAAGCAATATATGACCGCGATGTTGTAATAGTGCATTCATGGGCACGACAAAAAAGCCGCCTAGTGCGCCAACAAAAATTAGTATCGAATAAACGGCAGGCTTTGAGAATGCCAGCGGCATCAACATCACGCCTAAGCCCATTACTACTCCACATGGTAGTACCTTGAGCGCTGTTTTGAGCGTCATGTATTTGCCTGCGATCACAGCACCTACAACCGTGCCGACTGCAGTGATGCCCATCAATATTGAGGCTTGATCAAGTCGTAAGCCGAGTTGCTGCTTACCCCATTCGAGTACCATCAATTGTAGCGATGCGCCTGCTCCCCAAAATAAGGTGGTCACAGCGAGTGATATTTGACCTAGCTTATCGCGCCATATTGTCTCAACGCAATGCCAAAAATCGGTAATGAGCTTAATTGGATTTTTTTCTTGTTTAGGATAGCGCGCACCTGTGTCAGCGATATTGAGGTTGAATATTGCTGCGATGGCATAAAAGACAGCGATGACTAAGATGGCGGCTTCCGGTGCGCTATCGATACCTGTTTTAACGCCAGGCATATCAAACGATAACAGTGCTGCCGAGACGCTTGGGCTGATAAGCGCGCCGCCAAGTACAGTGCCTAAAATAATGGAGACAACGGTTAAGCCCTCAATCCAGCCATTGCCTTTTACCAATTGTTCAGGAGGCAGCAGCTCGGTGAGAATGCCATATTTCGCAGGCGAATACATTGCAGCGCCAACGCCCACAATCATGTAGCCGTAAAAGACCACCCAGAAGGCGCCATTATTACTAAAACCAAATTTGTCAAAAAAGAAAATCACAAAGCAGCCGGTGATTTTGATCGTGTTGGTGATGAACATTACCTTGCCTTTTGGCATGGAGTCAGCAAATGCGCCGACGAAGGCAGCGAGCACTACGTAGGAAACTGCAAAGCCCCATTTCACCATCGGCGTCATCCATGCCGGGCCTTCGAGTAGTTGTATCAATGCGATGGAGGCGATGAAGAGTGCATTATCGGCGAGCGATGAAAAAAACTGCGCCGCCATGATGGTGTAAAAACCTTTTTTCATTCAGTGCCGAGTCGTGGAATAAGTGCGGGAGAAAGTAGAAAAAACATCGGCTAATTGGCCGTTTTCTTTATCATTATGAGTGCAAAAATTTGTCCGAACAAGTTGCATATTACATGAGCTTTACGGCGTTCTCCGCCCTGTGGATGTTGTTGCAATGCAATATTGGGTCAGACTCACTACTGATAAGTGCCTGTAAATTGTTTCGACAGTTCAAGAGAAGACTTATCAACTTTTTTCTCAGCGCGGGTGTAGGCGCGATTTTCGACCGGTGCACCATCAGGGCCATAACCTCTGCCACATAAGCCAATCAGACACAGCACTAATTGTGCTTTTTCAGCGGGTGTACTGGGGCGTTCCCTATCAAGCTTATCGCGAAACGCTAGCATTGGCGGGCGTTTTGAGACATTTATGTCCTCAGGATCACGCTCAGCAATGACCGTGATTGACTCCGTTAGTTTTGCAAGTGCGGCCTCTTCTTCTTTCGCGGCGGCCTCTGAAAAGCGTTTGGGTTTAGACGCATACAACACACTTGCAGGTATTTTTTTCACCATTTGCGCGGCGGTTGAGGCGAGCTGCTCATCGGTGAGTGGTTTCGTATTGGTGTTCGCATTTGTGATTGCTGCAAGTTCAGCACAAAAAAATAAACCCGCAACGCGCAATACCATGCGCGTTGCAAACAAATAATTTTGTTTAGATATCACAGCACCTCTGCAGCGTGATCTGCTAAGCGCGAGCGTTCGCCACGTTGCAGCGTGATGTGACCCGAATGTGACCATCCCTTGAAACGATCCACCACATAGGTGAGACCAGATGAGCCTTCAGTCAAGTAGGGCGTATCAATCTGCGCGATATTGCCAAGGCATACCACCTTAGTGCCAGGCCCCGCACGCGTGATGAGCGTTTTCATTTGTTTAGGCGTAAGATTTTGCGCTTCATCAATGATTAAAAACTTATTAAGGAAGGTGCGACCGCGCATGAAATTAAGGGACTTTACTTTGATGCGGCTACGAATCAAGTCACGTGTGGCAGCACGACCCCAATCACCAGACTCTTCATCGGTCGCATTCAATACATCAAGGTTATCTTCCAGTGCGCCCATCCACGGATTCATTTTCTCTTCTTCGGTGCCGGGCAAAAAGCCAATGTCCTCTCCAACAGGGACGGTGACGCGGGTGATGATGATCTCAGAGTAGGTTTTGTACTCTAGCGTTTGCATCAGGCTAGCTGCTAATGTCATGAGCGTCTTGCCCGTACCTGCTTGGCCGAGTAGGGTGATGAAATCAATCTCAGGGTCCATCAACGCGTTCAACGCAAAATTTTGTTCTCGGTTGCGTGCCACAATGCCCCACACATTATTTTTTTGATGGGTGTAGTCTTTGAGCGTCCGCAGCACACAGGTTTTACCCTCCAGTGCATGCACCATTGCGTAGAACGGTTTATCGTTATCTTGATAAACAAATTCGTTGAGAATCATCGTGCTTACTAGCGGGCCTTTAATGCGATATAGCGTGCGACCATGCTCCTGCCATGACTCCATATCTTTGCCGTGCTTATCCCAAAAATCCGCCGGTAGCTCGCGCATGCCTGTGTAGAGCAGGTCGGTATCTTCCAACACTTTGTCGTTGAAATAATCTTCCGATGCTACACCGATAGCACGTGCCTTAATCCGCATATTGATGTCTTTGGACACCAGCACCACGCTGCGTTTTGGATTGTGATGTTGCAGGTCTAAGGCAACCGCAATAATTTGATTATCTGCTTTGCCGCTATCTGGCAATGCCGATGGAAACTCAATCGTCACCGGACGCGTTTGCAGCATGAGCCTGCCTTGTGCCTCACCATTACGATGCCCTGCTAGGCTGATGCCTTCTTCAATATCACCCTCTTGACCTGAGACGATGTCGTCGAGAAAGCGCGTGGCTTGACGCGCATTTCGCGCGACCTCCGTCATGCCTTTTTTGTTGTTGTCTAGCTCTTCCAACGTAATCATCGGCAAATACACATCATGCTCTTCAAAGCGAAAAACAGATGTGGGATCGTGCATCAATACATTCGTATCAAGCACAAATAACTTAGTATTTTTTGTTGGGGTCACGTTACCTTGTTGACGTTTAGCGTTGCTAGGTTTAGGAGCCAAAGTGATTTCCTCTCGGGTCAGGTAGGGGAGTAAATAAACGATTGATAAATCAAGTTCAAATTCACCGTCGAAAAGTGAAACGCCCCCTTATGCAGGCTGCACAAGAGGGCGAAGTGTAGTGGTGAGAATAGTGAATTCACTCAGTGAGATAGGCAGTGCTAAACGGTGAAAAGGGTGCTTCAACTAGCAACAACATCAGACTATCACATTTTTTTATTAAAAAAGCGGGCTTATAAATTCATTGAACTTTTCACCACACTTAGCACTTCTGCCGCATGGCCATCGACTTTCACGCCGCGCCATTCGCGCACGATTTCGCCCGATTTGCCCATGATAAATGTGGAGCGCTCAATGCCAAATACTTTTTTGCCGTACATGTTCTTTTCCTTAATCACGGCGAAAAGTTTGCACACAGCCTCATCCGTATCGGCCAATAGATCAAACGGATATTGAAATTTTGCTTTGAATTTTTCGTGGCTTTTTACCGTGTCACGCGATACGCCGAATACCATATAGCCGGCTTTGATAAACGCTTGATGGAGTTCTGCAAATTGCTGACCTTCAACCGTGCAGCCGGGCGTGTCGTCACGTGGGTAAAAATATAAAATATAGGGATGGCCTTTGAATGCCGCCGATGAAAAGCGTTGATCGCCCGTTGCGGCAAGTTCAAAATCTGGAATTATTTGCATGATGGCTGAGCTAATGTTGTTGATAATAATAATTGTGACTGTGCTTCGTGACAAACGTGCGAACGTCAAACGCCTAAATTTACGTCAGGCTATTCATTAGGCAAAAACGCGTTTCCTTGCATCAATAGTGTGCCACTTCGCCCTGGCAATTGGCTATTTTCTGCGACAAAGTAGGGGAGCTTTTCGCGATGCAGCAGGCCTGCTATTGTTTCAGTGGCGACCAGCATGTACCCATCGGCAACCCAGCCTTGAATGAGTTTTTCCATGACAGGCAAAAACTTTAGTCCTTCAAGCTCTGCATGTAATGTAAATACCTGCGGCGCAATAGCAAAGCCTAGTACTGGCGGGCCAGTTGCGGCATTTTTGGCTGAAACGGCAAGCAGAGTCTCATGTACGTTACTTTCATTTACGCCGTCCAGACCGATTAATTCATCTAGCGTGGGTAGGGTAGTGGGTAACTGCGGGCAGCCAATAATTTCACCATTAACGACCGGATAATGCGGAACGCCCATGCCGCTGATGGCACGACCATCTGAGCAATAGTCAAAGCCCATGGATTGTGTGAGCCTGAGTGCATGCGTATTCATTTGCCAGCCCGCCGCGCCATGCGTTTTAGCAGGTGTTTTGAAAATATCGCAAAAGCGATCTTGTGCGCGGCTCATCTCATGGCGCGTCCAATCTGCGTTTGCATTCGCCAACCCATCTTGCCAGCGTACATGATCCCAACAATGGATACCGACTTCAAAGCCGTCGTCGCGCGTACGTCGCATTACATCGGCGCCGCGCTTTCCGATATCAGGCCCTGGTAAGGCAGTGCCATAAAGCAGGGTGGGAAACCCGTAATGCGATACGACGGATGTCCGCTTAACCTTTGCAAAAAAACCTTTGCGAAAAACCCGCTTAATCGCGCGTCCGGTGTGGTCAGGGCCTAAGCTAAATAAAAATGTCGCACCGACCGCGTATTTTTTGAACAGCGATTGCAGCGCAGGCACACCTTCTTTGGTGCCTTTTAAGGTGTCAACATCGACTTTGAGGGCTAAATATTTTTTCATCTAGCGTGAATTATAAAGGTGGAATCTGTACGTCGTCGATTAGCAACAACTACGTGTTTCTATATTATTGAAGCCTTATAAAGACAGATGAGAACTTCAATTGCGCAGCGCTCGTGATTAAACAGGCATTGAGCGTAAGCCATAGATTTTTTCGCCGACAATCAGATACTCTATGCGCGCCATCTGTTTATTGTTGTACTTTTTCTCAGCCGCAAATGTGTAGCCAATAGCGGCAACTTTGTCGCCTATTTTTGGCTGATCGACCTTCCACGCCTCAACTCGTGTCAGCGGCGATAGCTCTAGTACCCATTCGCCGCGCGCGGTAGGCAGCGAGGTGGCGGCAATAATTTTTTGACTATCGAGCGTTAGCGTCTGTTTTGGCCAAGCACGTTTCGCTAAATCGCGCGGCAATGTCGCATCAGTTGCCATGGCAATTGATACTTCAGCATGCGGGTTTTGCCATTTAATGGCTTTAACAACGCCTTCAAAGTAGAGCGGACGTGCCTCATCAAAACTCGACCAACCGTGATGCGCCATTGCTAGCGGTGCAATAGTAAATGCTGGCAAACAAGCAACAAATTGGCGACGATTCATTATGTTTTTCCTTAAAAATCAAATGTAAGCAATCCAGCGACCACAAAATATTATGGCCAGCCAAATTAGAACGGACAGCATCGCCTGCGCGCGAGTCACTAAATTTTCGGGATTCAACACACCGCGCGCATGCAAAATGCCGACGTTAGCGCCAACACAAAATAATAAACAAATTTTTGTGATGAACATCGGGTTCGCAATCAAATCAGATATCCGCATTGTAAACATCGTCAAACCTGTGACAACACTGAATAAAAATGCACACACCGTATAAGGTAATAAGGCGCTGACTAAGGCATTGAGCTCCAATTGCTTGACCATCCCCATGATGCGCAAGTCAACAATGAGAATCGTGCCAAAAACAACGGCTAGCGCAACGATATGCACGACCTCAAGTAACGGATAAGCATAGGCGTTTGACTTGAGGGCAACAATTGGTGCCCATTGCTCGAGGCGGATTAGCGTATTTGTTGGTGTTATTGCTATTGCAGCTGAGACTGACATAGGCTGAGTTTGTGACAGGTCGTTGAAAGCCTTAGTCTAGCAACTTCAACACTTCAACCTCACGTGTAGTCTTTATTCCTGCACGCAATGTTTTACGACGCTCTTCTGGCAAGGTTTGCCACCAAGTCAGCGTGTCTTTTGCCGTGATACCGACAGGGCGAAAGGTGAGTCCTGCGGTAATTGACTTCGCATTGCGGCGGCGATGAAAGCCTGCCGTTTCGCCAGCACCTGGCACCCACACTGGCATATCACTCCACATATTGACCTTATTGTCACTCAAAAATTTGGCGTTAGCTTCTTTGAAAAATGCGGGATTCGTCGGGTTGGCGACAGCCTCACGAATGTCGGCAAGCATTTTGCCCATCGTTAATACACTTGCAGGACCATGTCCGTTAAAGTCGCCCAGCGTGCGTGACTCTGCCATGCGGATTGTCCATTCGGCTAAGTCGCGTGCATCAATGAATTGCACCGGATCATTTGCAGGTGGCACGAGTACATCACCACCTTCATGTAGGCGCACTGGCCAGTAGCTAAAGCGATCCGTCTCGTCACCTGGGCCTACGATTAAGCCCGGTCTAATCACAGTGGTCATGCCGCTAAATTGGCGATGCGCTTCGTCTTCACTTGCCGCTTTTAAAGGGCCATATAGGCGCATATTGGCGCGTAAACCCGCGTTGGTTTCTGCTATGGCGTCAGTGCCTGTGTATTTTTCGCGCGGCGCTGACTCGTCTGAGTCAGGCTTGGTAGTGTCGCTGTAAACAGAAATGGTTGAGATAAAAATATATTGTTTGATATTGCCTTTGAGTACCGCTGCGACATCACGTACCCAATGCGGCACGCTGGTTGGGTTGTCGATACAAACATCCCATTGACGGCCTTTGAGTGATGCGTAATCATTGGTTTCCCTGTCCCCCAGCAACTCTTCCACACCCTTCGGCCAATCGCCAGCCTTTGCGCGCTTGCCGCGATTAAATACGGTGACCTTATGGCCGCGACCGACCGCATAGCGTACTTGGCGTGGCCCAGTAAAACCGGTGCCGCCTAAGATTAAGATATTGAGTGGCTTCACGTTGTCTTTCGTCTTTGGGGTGGAGACGGTTTGGGCGCGCAATGAGGTTGATTTACCGATGAGTTGGCTGACCGCAAGTGTTGTGCCGATGGCGAGTATTTGGCGTCGAGATGTCATTATTTGTACTCTAGTTTTTTATTTCTTGAATTTAGTCTCGTTGCGACGTAGTTGCGGCATGGTCGCTTCATATTTGCATAGGAGACGCTACGACGAACTATAAACGTTGAAGCATTAATGTTCGCCTTGCTTTGTGTCAATTTGTATTGGTATGTAATTACAAAGTTAAGCCTGACTATTTATTCTTCAAGTAGGCTAAATTGTAATCCCGCATGCTTTTCAAGCCTTGTATGTAGCACACTGCCTAGTGCTGTTGATGGCGTCCAAAATCCACCAGCAACACTGCAATCGAGTGCTAATGCGGCAGCGGCCTCACCTAACATTTTGGCAGTGGATCCATATCCGGGGTCGCGGTCGCCAGTCACTTTGACGCGTAATTCACGGCCATCTGCCGTAGTGCCTACGAAGCGGAGGTCAAAAAACCCTTTTTCTTGCGCTGCCTCATTTGGGCCTTCGCCGGGAACGGGTAAGACAAATTTTTCGAGCAGCCAGCGGGTGGGTGGCAGAGCAGCGCCGACTAATAGTCCACCAAGTCCTGTGGTTACAGCGAGGGCGCGGCTAAGACCAGCCATGCCGCGGCCAGTGAGCATGGCTTCGTCGTATTTGAGGGCTGTGGCTGGCTTGTTGAGTGCGTGCGACCTGAGCACCACCCGTACATTGATTGCAGCCATGATGAAGGGGGCAGACCACGCTTCGTAATCAGTTTCGAATACTGCGCTTTTCACGTTTGCTTGTCTTACTTTCTTGCTTGATTTTTCATCTAGTCGGCCAACCAATAGCGAATACGGGTTGGCTAATTCACGACGTAGATTAGTGTCTTTACTCGCTTTGCGCACCACATTGATTAGGCTTGCAACCGTGCCACCCGATGCCGCGCCGCGCATCGCTTTCACGCGCATTTTAATTGTGGTGCACGGCTCGCCATAGTGCAGCAAGGATTGCGATTGTAAAAACCATACGCCCATGTCCGATGGAATCGAATCAAATCCGCAGGCGTGGACAATTCGCGCGCCGCTCTTCACTGCATCGGCCTCATAGGTAGCAATCATGCGCCGCATCCATTGCGCTTCTCCAGTCAAGTCACAGTAGTCGGTGCCAGTTTCCACGCAGGCGCGCACCAGCGGCTCGCCGTAGAGCGCGTAGGGGCCCACAGTCGAGACAATCACTTTTGTTTGCATGCACATGGTGCGTAAGGCCGCATCGTCAGACGCATCGGTGACGATGATGTCGAGCGAATTAGCGGAGGCACCTAAATGCGCAACCAATTGGTTAAGCTTTACTTTTGAACGCCCGGCAATTGCCCAATTAAGTTGGCGCTTTTCAGAGGAAGTTGCTGTGCCGAATTCTTGTAGTAAGTAACGACACAAGATTTGCCCAACAAAACTGGTGGCACCAAAGACAATTAAATCGTACTGATTTTTTTTCATTTCTTAGGCGCACCGACGAAATCTTTTTCGGCCTGCGCCGCCAGCCATATCATGGCGACCCATGCAGTGACATTTTGTTTGAGTTTTATTGGATCAATTTTATCGAGTGTGTCATTGGCATTGTGGTGATAGTCAAAATAATCGGTCGCATCCTGCATAAGCGACGCGCCCGGCTGTCCCAGACCATTGACGAGCGGGCTAAAGTCAGGACCGCCAGAGGCGCTGTTGTCGCCGAATTCAACCCCAAGTGGGGCGAGCAGATCTGCAATTGCCTTGAGCCAAGGCCGTGTAGCGTCATCTACTTTGGTATTGAGTCGATAGACATTGCCCGCACCTAGATCAGACTCTGAGGCGAGTTGATGTTTTTGCTTGCCGTATTTTTCCGCATAGGCGCGTGCGCCGTCGAGGCCATTTTCTTCATTGGCAAACAAAATGACGCGTATGGTGCGGCGTGGTTTGACGCCCATGTCTTTCAAAATTTTTGCCGTGGCAATGGTAATGGCCACGCCTGCGCCGTCATCAATTGCGCCGGTGCCCAAATCCCACGAATCTAAATGTCCGCCGATAGCAACGATTTGCTCAGCCTTATCAGTGCCGCTAATCTCACCGAATACGTTATGTGATTCCACGCCCGAGGTGCTGACATTCTTCATATTCAAAAATAACTTGATCGGTGTCGTTTTATTGTTCATCTGAAAGATACGACGAATCAATTCGCCATCAGGCGTGGAGACCGCTGCCGCCGGAATGGCAGGCGTAATTTTTTCATCGTAGCGCATGGTGCCCGTGTGCGCTAAGCGATCATGGCTGGTGCCAATTGAGCGAATGATGACGGCGAGCGCGCCGCGTTTTCCCGCCTCAACCGCGCCATTGATGCGAGCGGGAACGGCTTGCCCATAGCCGCGTCCATCACGGCTGGCAACAAACTTGCTATCAATAAATACAATTTTGTCGCGTGCGCGATCAGTTGTATCTGCTTTTAATTCATCGATACTTGCATAGTAGGCTAATTCAGCCGTAATGCCCTGTGATGGTGTGGAGATGCTGCCACCCAGCGCGGCGATGGACAAATGATGATGATGCGGCGCAATTAAATCGGCATGTGCACCAACACGTCGCCACGCATCGATTTTGACGGGCTCGGTCCACACGCGATCAAAGCCAAATTCGGTGAGCTTTGCTTTTGCCCATGCGACCGCCTTGGCGTCGTTGGTCGAGCCAGCCGGACGCGCGCCGACTTCGGTAGTTAAGCTTGCCACAATATCGTAGGCAAGGTCACTTTGTTGCGCAATCGCCATTGCTTTGCGGGCGTGTGCTAATTCTTTCGTGGGGTAGAGTGTTTGTGCCGCTGTTTGGCCTGCCATCGCAATGAGTGCGAGGGCTAAGAATAAATAATTTCGCATGACGTTCCCTTTTTTATTGCTTAAGCAATTATTAGCTATTTTTGCAGAGCACGGAATGACGATGTGGATGTGAAGCTAAAATAATGCGATACCATTTTCGCTAGGCATAACGATGAAATCAGTATTTGCGCTAATTTTATTCACGCTATCGACACTCATTTATGGTCAAGCGCCGACAGGAAAAGACATTCTACAATTGGCAATCAAGTCCGCGGGTGGTCAGTCGTGGCAGCAGCCGAAAACGCTCTTGTTAAAGGGTGATGCCGTCTGGACGCCGCACGGTAGAACAGATGCGGCAAGTATGTTGCGCTTTGATGATTACGCAATGTATCGTGTCTTTCCGAAAGAAAGCGATGCTGCAAGGCAGGCGAATGGCAAGGTGCGATTTGATGCGGCCTCAAGTAAAACGCCGTTTATGCAGCTCATATTTGATGGCAAAACTACGCTCAATTATTTGAGTGACGCCGCCAAGCCATATCAGAAACATTTTTCATGGAGCAACAATTTTGGCTTCGGTATTTTGCGGTTTGCGGATCGTGAGGGCTTTGTGGTTGAGCGATTAACGGATGATCAAATCGAAGGGGCTGCATGCTATGTAGTGCAAATCACCGACCCTAAAAAAATGGTGACGACTTTTTTTATTGATCAACAATCAAACTACATTCGTAGCGTAGCCTTTAATACCGATGTCGGATATCACCATCGTATTTATTCCGATTTCAAGCGCGCCGCAAATGTGGATTTCGTACAGCCGACACGCGTCAGGTTGTATTTTGACGGCATTAAATGGATGGATATTTTTTGGCGGCAATTCGCGGTGAATGAAGCGATTAGCGATAACGTGTTTGTTGTTGAGGGGGCGGGAGGGAAAGAGAAAGGGAAGGGCGATTAATTGCCGATAAAGTCAAAGGCTTTTTTGCCACGGATAAACACGGGTAAAAACAGATAAAGACAAATACACATAAAAAATTGCTTTTGCCTTATCTGCTTTTATCCGTGTTTATCCGTGGCAAAAAGCAGTTGACCTTATTTACCGCCGACCAGACACGCCACCGCGACCACCACCGCCAGTTTTAGGCTTACCTGCGCCCCCACCACCTGAAGGCGCTCGACCGCCGCCGCCAGCCGGCTTTCTAGCACCACCACCACCACCACCACCACCACCGCGTCCACCCTGCGGTCGATGTCCGGCGGAGCGCAGTTGAATGGGCTGCGGCTTCGCATTTGGGTCAGGCTCAAAGCCTTTGATTACGACATGCTCCACATCGCGTTTAATCAAGCGCTCAATATCGGCAAACATGCGTTTTTCGTCCACACACACGAGCGATACGGCCTCACCCGTCGCACCCGCGCGGCCAGTGCGGCCTATGCGATGTACATAGTCTTCTGACACATGCGGAATATCGTAATTGACCACGTGCGGTAATTGGTCAATATCAATACCGCGTGCGGCAATGTCGGTGGCGACCAACACTGCGAGATCGCCAGATTTGAATTCAGCGAGCGCCTTAGTGCGCGCACTTTGGCTTTTATTACCGTGAATGGCTAATGCGGTGATGTTGGATTTATTGAGCTGCTCGGCTAAGCGATTCGCTCCGTGTTTCGTGCGGGTAAATACCAGTACCTGATGCCAATCGTTTAATTTGATGAGATGCGTGAGTAGTTGGGTTTTTTTATCGCGATCAACCGGGTGGACAATTTGAGAAATCATTTCTACGGTGGAATTACGCCGTGCGACTTCGATCAATGCGGGGTTATTCAGTAGGCTATCGGCAAGACGTTTTATGTCGTCAGAAAAGGTGGCTGAAAATAATAAGTTTTGTCGTTTCTTAGGCAGGAACGCTAAGATTTTTTTAATATCGTGAATGAAGCCCATGTCGAGCATGCGATCAGCTTCATCAAGCACCAGTATCTCAACTTTGGATAAATCTACCGTTCGCTGTTGATAATGATCCATCAGCCGTCCCGGTGTGGCAACCAAAATATCTACGCCACGACGTAATGCGCCGATTTGTGGGTTGATGCTCACGCCGCCAAAAATAGCTAACGACTTTAAGCCCGTGTGTTTGCCGTAGGTGGCAACACTTTCCTCAACCTGTGCAGCTAACTCACGCGTAGGCGTGAGTACCAGCGCACGCACGGCGGGTTTAGCAGCACCTGCAGGTGCCGATTGTAAAAGCCGTTGCAATAAGGGCAAGGTAAAACCAGCCGTTTTGCCTGTTCCTGTTTGTGCGCCCGCGAGCAAATCGCCACCGTTTAATACGGCAGGAATAGCTTGTAATTGAATTGGAGTAGGGGTGGTGTAGCCGTGTTCGGTAACAGCACGAACGATTTTCTCGGATAGTCCGAGCTCTGAAAATAACATGGTAAAACCTTAGAAAAAGACCGTATCTCACTTCGCAAATGCTTGCGAAGCCAGTCTAGATGCGGGGTTTGCCAATATTGCAAATGATTCGATGGCGATAATAGGAGTGACAGCGCGGGGACTGGATCAATGCTGTGCGGTGATTATACCTAGCAAGTAGTTGGGCTGACGATCTATCAAGCCCAACATGATCCGCCGCACATTGTTGGGCAGACAGACTTTGCGTAACCTATGAACTAGTCGGTGACAAAAAGTATGGCTCAACAATGTGCTTTACGAAAATAAATTGGTGGTATTGAACGCAATCCCTCCCACCCTCCCTTTTTCTAAGGGAGGAGCAGTGTGGAGTTATTGGAACGAGTAGTGCTCTCGATTTACTATTTCAAACAGTGCACACACGACATCACAACATGCTATCAGCTCCTCCCTTAGAAAAAGGGAGGGTGGGAGGGATTGCGTTTAACACGCACCATTCTTTATTAGTGCCGCCGCAAAGTTTGAGGAATGAGCAACCTAGCCCTACATGCTGCGTTAAAACTTAACCTCAATCCCCGCGCGAATATTCATCTTAGAGGGTGTGGTGTTGGTGTTACGCGTACTGCCAAATTGATCAAAATACACATTCTCATTGACTGTTTTTTCTTTAAGAATATTAGACAGCGTTAAGCGAAATTGTGTTTTGGGGGTGATTTTCCAGAGCAAGTACATATCCAAATCACGTTTAGCAGTGAGGAACGCTTCTTGGGTCACTGACGTACGTGCCCGTCCGCCGCCGCGATAGCTATAGCTGCCGCCTGCCACCACTTCACCATTTTTCATCCGGTAATCGAGACCCACTGTGCCACTAAATGGAGTTTGTTGATCGAGCCGGTTGTTTGGCCCCGGTACTTTATCCACGGATGACCAATTACGGTTTAAGTTAAGCCTGAAATCAATCGGCGGTGCCTCTTTGTAAAGTGACTGGATAGGAAATTTTGCGTCGAATTCGAGGCTCTTGGTCTCAGCATTGCCATCGTTAATCGGGAGTGATGTCCAGCGATCATTGATGAGCAACAAGCCGCGTCGGTTGTAGCCAGTAATGCGTCTGATATTGCCGGAGAGGCTGACGGATGCACCTTGTCCCCAAAATTTTTCGAGTGCGATATCGATGCCAGTGGCTAACTCAGGTTGCAGGTCAGGGTTGCCGCGCGAGTCCGGTGAGGTTGGTTTATTTTCGATGCTTCTGAATAATCGCGGGATGAGTTGAAAGGTATTAGGCGCTTTGTAAGTGCGCGTTAAGGCCAAGCGCACTTGCTCGCCTTGGCGACCCGGCAATTTGTAAAGAGTCTGCATCAGCGGGCTCCACACGCTTGATCGATTGCTCACTTCGCTGAACGTTTTACCCGATGTAGTGGTGATTAAACTCTCCCAACGTAACCCTAAATAGACAGACCAATTTTTGGTCACATTCCATTCATCCTGCGCGAAAGCCGCTAACTTCAACACGCGTGCCTCAAAATTATCATCGCTCGAAAAGGCTAGGGTGGGTGGCGATATATTGGCAAAGCCCAGGTCGCGTTGACGGGTTACTTCATCGCGTTGATTCACACTCGTATCCCAGCCTGCCACTAGTGAATGTCCTTCCACAATCGGCGTGGAATATTTGCCCGCAAAGGTAACGCCGTTATCTTTGGTCTCCGCGCTTTGTGTACGGTCTTGGCTTTGCTGGTTAGTCGGGTTGAAACCGCGTAGCGTGCTGTTATTTTCATTACGATTTATGTTGAAGCCAAACTTCATATCTAGCTTGGCACCATCTTTTAATTTTTGACCCCAATTCAAATCATTACGAAAATTATTGGCGGTGTAATCGTAAGTTGTAAAAAGTGTTTGAAACGGGGCAGGAATACCCTGCGTGACGGTGTAGCGTGATTCGTTGGTGCCGCCGCCCGTATTGGTGTTTATAAACATTTGCCAACCTAATGTATCGCCATTAGCAAGCGTCCAGTTAAGTCTAGGGCCAAGGCCGCCGCCTTTACCAGTGCCTTCAGATAGTCCGGAAAATTGTCTTAACAGTATTTGTCTGCCGGTGGCATCAAAACCTGTTTCAGTATTGTTGTACGGGTAGTTATTGGTGTTTTGATAAACATAGCCACTGACCGTGTAGGAAAAATTGCCACTCTTATCGGAGACTAAAAAATCTGCGCTAGGGGAAGTATAAAAACTGCCACGCGTATAGCTCGAGCGCACTTGGCGCTGTGCGAGGGAGACTTTTTTCTTCAGCACAATATTGATCGTGCCCGCGATAGATTGTGTGCTGAATTCAGCGGTAGCCGCCCGCACAATCTCGATACGTTCAATCATCGCGGGCGAGAGTTGGTCAATCGAAAACCCTGCTGGCGCGCGCTCACCGTCAATCAATATTTGTGTGTAGCCGCTACCGAGCCCGCGCATGCGAATGCTTGAGCCGATGACCGTAATGCCGGGCAAGCGCTTCAATACATCAGCGACTTGTGTGTCGCCAAATTTATTGATCTCCGCTTCGGTGACAACAATCTTGGTGGCGGTATCTTCGCGCCTAGCGTCGTAAGTGTTGGTGCTTTTGACTTCGATTTTCTCAATTTTTGATTCGGACTTTGCGTCTGCCTTTGCGTCTGTCTTTGTGTCAGCCTTTGTTTCAACCTTAGTTTCTAAATCTGATGCGATTTTTTTCTCGCCCACAATATCTTTTTTGTCGATTGGCGTATATGGTGTGGGAGGTTTTGCAGTGTCGGCGATGACATTACCGCTAGCAAGCACGCTGGAAAATAATAAGCTGGCGCAAATAGCGCGGGCGTTTGTTGACATGAAGTGTGATGAGTGAGGTTTATGTGATTTAACTTATAGCTATCATTTTAGGTGATATGCGCATCAAATTATGTGTCCGTGTGTGCCGCTCCGTATTTGGCGATGGCAACACATTGGCAACATTTAATGCTTTACTTTCTACTGATCCGCACCTTGTATCTGCATTCTGTCGGGTTGTGCTTTGTGGATGGAAATGTGGCTTGTAATATGGCTTGTGATGTGAATCTAGTTTTTATTTTTTTGCATATTTGTTTAACTCTAGGAGACGCCATGAATGCCACTACTATGACCGAAGCGCTGCAACATTTATCTCAATTACATGCGGATGGTAAGCTCACCGACGAAGAGTTTACGTTGGCAAAACGGCGCATTATTGATGCGTCAGTTTCGGCAACGCCAGCCGTAACATCTACGGCTATGCCTAATGCCTTGCAGAAGCTTGATCGTTCGTTGACCGATCGCTGGATTGGTGGCGTTTGCGGTGGCTTAGCCGTGGCGACGGCTATTCCGACATGGGCGTGGCGCATCTTGTTTGTGCTCATGATTTTCTTGAACGGTCTTGGACTCTTGATGTATTTGCTGATGTGGATTTTTGTACCACTACAACAGCCACCCAGAATGGTATTGAGTGCACCTGCACCGGTGTCACCTACAGAGCCATCAGCATAAAAAAACGGGGCGCTGATTTAATCAGCGCCCCGATTTATTTGCTACTTTATTTGCTACAAAAAGCAATATTGATTACGGCATTAAAACAGTATCAATTGCGTGAATCACGCCGTTTGATGCCGCTACGTCAGTCTTGATCACTTTTGCATTGTTAACCATCACACCTTTGTCGGTGGTGATTTTGATTGCTTTACCGTTAACAGTGGTGGCGTCGCCTGCTTTAACATCCGCTGCCATGACTTTTGCTGGCACGACGTGATATGTCAATACAGCGGTCAACTTAGCTTTGTCTTTCAACAATGCATCGAGGTCAGCTTTTGGGATTTTGGCAAATGCAGCATTGGTTGGCGCGAAAACGGTGAAAGGACCTTTGCCTTTTAATGTTTCGACCAAACCAGCAGCCTTAACGGCGGTGACTAATGTTGAAAAATCTTTATTACCAGCGGCGACATCAACGATGTCTTTTGCTGCCAAGGCGATTGTTGATGTGAAAGCGATTGCAGTTCCAGCGATGAGTGAGACGATTGAACGGTTCATGTAAAGCTCCTGAAAGTAAGTGATGTGTTGGTTATGAGCCCAACGGATGTTAGTGTTAGCTAAAAAAATCGCACATTAGGTAATGTCTTAATGGCAATTCCGACAAAGCGTGACTGTTTAGTCACTATGTGGCTTGATGAGTTCAATTTTTGTTGCGTTATTTTCAGATTTAATTAAAAACCAATAAAAATCAATGAGTTAAACAGGATACTGTAATGAAATACAGGCACTTATTTCAACTAAGTACATCTTTGCAAATTAACCGGAAGCTTATCAAGAATACAAACTCGACTATCTACGGGTGTATCCAAGCTATTTGTGCTGTAAATATCCGTCATTGCTAGTGTTTTTTTTTCTAGTGCATTAATGCGCTTCAGCAGCGTTATGAACGACGTCATGACGATGAACGATTCACTTCGATTTTTGCGCTTCACGCAAGCGCCCGACAATGCCAGTGGGAAAGTAGTACACCGACAAGACAAACAAAACGCCCAGCCACAGCAACCATCGGTCGGGTGACAGCAGCGCGGCGAGCCATGGCAGACTAGCTGCAGCATCACTGCCAAGTTTGAGCAAATCTTGCAGGTATCCTTGTGCAACTACAAAAAGTGCCGCACCGATTGCAGCGCCGTATATGGTGCCCATGCCGCCAATGACCACAATCAGCAACACATCGAGCATGATTTCAAACGATAGCGACGTGTCTGGCCCGTTGTAGCGCAACCAGAACGCCAGCATCACACCTGCTAGCGTAGCAAACAAGGCGCTAATGACGCTAGAGACAGTGCGATACACAACCACGCGATAGCCAATGGCTTCCGCGCGAAATTCGTTTTCGCGGATAGCCTGCAATACGCGGCCAAATGGGGAATTAACAATTCGCAACAGCATGAGCAGCGCCATCAGTGCTACAAAAAATAGCAAGTAATAACAAACTATGCGACCACTTAAGGTCACACCGAGGAACGGCTCTTCCATCAATAGATAACCACCGGAAAATACGTCCGGTAGTTTGAAATTCAGGCCATCCTCGCCACCGGTGAGGTCAGAAAGTTGTGACGCCAATGTCTGGAATGCGGTGGCGACCGCGAGGGTAATCATCGCGAAAAAAATTGCCCTGACTCGTAGCGAAAAAAGACTGATTACCAGCGCCAAAACTGCCGATAAGCCCAACGCGCAGGCGATGCCAATGCCGACTGCCTCCCAAGTCGGCCCCAATCGAGCACAGGCAATGGCAACGCCATAAGCGCCAATACCAAAAAACATGGTGTGCGCGAAGCTGACGATACCAGTGTATCCAAGCAACAAATCAAAACTCGCCACCAGCACCAGAAATACCAGCACCTTGGCGGCAATGCTGAGCGCTTTGACACCTGGAAATAGGAATGGCGCAAAGGCCAATGCCAGCAATAGCGCGATCAAGATAACCGCTAACAAACGGCTACGCGGTAGGTCATTGGAAAGAAGTCGGTTGAGCATGATTGAACCTACCGGTTGACCACAGGATAGATGCCCTGTGGTCGCCACAGCAAAATTACTGCCATCAATGCAATGTTTGAAAACAACGCAACCTTTGGCGCCAAAAAGCCTGTGTAATTGGCCATCAGTCCAACCAACAGAGCACCGATTAACGCGCCGCCGGTTGAGCCTAGACCGCCAATGATGATGACAATAAAGATCAGCACATTCACCTGCGCGCCCATTTGTGGTGTCACACTTTGCTGATACATACCCCACAGCACACCACCCAATCCGGCTAGTGCGCTTCCGGCGACAAACACACCAATAAACAAACGTCGGATGCGATAGCCCAGTGACTCGACCATTTCACGATCTTGCACACCGGCGCGAATCAGCAGACCGATTTTGGTCCGGCTCAAGGTCCACGCCAACGCGGCAAAAACGGCGAGGCCGATCACTACCGCCAGCAAACGAAATTTTTCAATCGCGGCGTCACCAACCAGAATGGCACCGCGCATGCCTTCCGGCAATGGCAGGGGGATTTGTTGCGCGCCCCATATAACCTTGATGAGTTCTTCACCGATGATCATGCCGCCCATGGTAATCAGAATCTGCTTAAGGTGTTGTCCATAAACTGGGCGCACGATAAAACGCTCAAACGCCAAGCCCACCGCGCCCGCGACCAGCATGGCGATAAACATTGCAGGCAATACTGCCATCAGATTTCGCCACAACACTGCCGACCCAGTCCAATCGCCCATGGCGCCCAATACGCTGGTGGCGACAAATGCGCCGAGGGCGATAAATACGCCGTGGCCAAAATTTAAGACATCCATCAAGCCAAACACCAGCGTCAATCCAGATGCAATGACAAAAATAATCATGCCCATTGCCAGACCCGCAACGGTAAGGGTCAGCCAAGTCGAGCCAGAGCCGACCATCGGTAACGCCGTCAGTGCGAGTAGCGGCACTAGAGCGATTGGTTGCCAGTCGATATCGGTTTGTATTTTGAGTCCTTTGATCATAGTGACAATCCCAATAATGCGCGCTGTAAGTTTTCGTCATCCGCCAGTGCTTGCATGGTGCCATGGTGCACCACGCGACCGTTATCCATAATGGCAACGTTGTCACCTAATTGTTTGGCAAAGTTGATGTTTTGCTCAACCAACAGAATCGTCACGCCACTTTTCTTCAACTCTGCAAACGCGCCGATCATGTTGTTGACCATGGCTGGTGCAAGCCCCTTGCTTGGCTCGTCGATGATCAATAGTTGACGCGGCTCGACAATCGCGCGTGCCACCGCAAGCATTTGTTTTTGTCCACCCGAAAGTTTTCCGGCCGGGTGCAACCAAAATTGTTCGACGGCGGGAAATAGCGAGAAAATCCACTTGAGGCGTATTTCATCGATATCGCCAATACGTTTTGCGCTGCGTGCGGCAAGCAGCATATTTTCCTTGACGGTTAGGTCCGAAAAAATACCCATCGTCTCCGGCACGTAGGCGATATCAAGTGCTGCGATTTGTGGTGTCTCAAAGTTAGTAATGGCTATGCCGTCAAAGTCAATTGATCCGCTAGCAGCGCGCCACAGTCCCATGATGGTACGTAGTGTGGTGGTCTTGCCAGCACCGTTGCGACCCAGCAGCATGGTTAATTCGCCGCGTGGCACCACCAGATTAACGCCATGCAGAATGTGGTACGCGCCGATATTGGTAAATACGTTCGTTAACGTCAGCAGGGGCGGTGTCATAGCGCAGCCTTTGCGGTGTCTGGAGTTGTTCCCAAATACGCTTCTTGAACAATCGGTGAGGCAATCACTTCCGCAGGCGGGCCATCGGCAACCAGTTTGCCGTTGTGCAAAACAATGATGCGATCGGCAAGTTCGCGCACCACATCCATCTTGTGTTCAACCAGCAATATCGTCTTCGTCTTGTCTTGGCGTAATTGTCGAATTAGATTCAGCACAGCGGGCGTTTCATCTGCACTCATGCCAGCGCTAGGCTCGTCAAACATGAATACCTGCGACTCAAGCGCCATCAACATGGCTACCTCCAATTTGCGCTGATCGCCGTGCGAAAGGCTGGCAACACTTTGTGCAGACTTGTCGATGAGCAACACGCTATCGAGGATTTCGCGCGCACGCGCCGTTAGCGTAGGGTGGTCACTCCAGATGCTCCACATATTCATACCGCGGTAATGTGCACCAAGCCGATTGGATTGTTCCGCGACACTAACATTTTCCAGCACGCTCAGGTTGGGGAAAAGATTGGTCAGCTGAAAGGCGCGACCCAGTCCGGCGCGCGTACGCGCTGATGCAGACATGCTTGAGATGTCGCGACCATTCAACAGCACATTGCCGCTAGTCGCGGTCAACTGCCCCGAAATTAAATTGAAATAAGTAGTTTTGCCGGCACCGTTGGGGCCAACGATTGCCGTCAATGTGCCTGGCTCAAACGAATAACTAACCGCGTTGACAGCGATGTGACCGCCGAAGCGTATGGTCAGTTCTTTAGTGGTCAGTAGTCCCATCGAGGCAATCGTGTTGTGTTGTGGCAGTTTGGATTTACTGGCGCTTTGCGGCCGCTGTGGTGCTGCGCGACAATTGTTCGAGCATGCCAACAATGGCCATCATCTGTGGCGCGGACTTCTTGGCATAATTGGCGTCGTCATAGCCCCACCAATCCCAGCAACTATTAGTCGCCTTCTGGCTAGTCTGAGGATAGAGCACAACAATGTTATTGGCGTCTGCCCACCGGTTATAGCCGGCGTTTTGAACATACGCCTGACCAACATCAGCGGTATTTTGTTTGCAGCCGTGTAATGCCACATGCACACGGCATTGGGCACCAGCAGCGCAAGCTTTGGGCACAAATAGCCAACCTGTTGTTGCCATGCCGCGGCCACTCACAAAAGCGGTCTGATCAAATTCGATGAAACTGCCTTCGATTTTTCCGTTGGTTCGTGGCGCAAGCGGGCCGTATAACTGCTGAAGCATGACACCGGCCAAATCAAAATTACAGTTGTTGATGAACGGGGTAGCTTTGGTCAGACATGCTTGGCCGAAATCATCAGTAACCATTGCGTGCTCAACGTCAAGATCATTTTTCGTAACAATGCTGGTTGCAGGCATGTAGTTGAGATAGTAGGCTTGCAAGGCGGCAGTTGTTGATGGCGCGACCGCACTATCTCTTGCGCCTGCAAACAGATACACCTTTGAGGTCGCCAGATTGGTGGTGGGATCAATCAAGCCATTTTTTGCCCAATCATTGGTTGTTTTGATTAGGTCTGGAACGGGAATGGAGGCGCGCCCCAAGCAGCGGATTACACCATTGAGTAGCGAATTTTCCGCGCAATTAAATGGCCCACCCGCAATCACGCCAGCGCCTTTTTTGAATACTCCGGAATAGGCGACATGCAGCTGCACAGCCATGTAACCGCCAGAAGAAATGCCTGATACGGTGTGCTGCGCCTTGTCAATATTGAGCGACGGCAACGGTGCGGCAAAAGCGATGGACGAAAAAAATACGAGTGCCATCGGTACGATACTTAGGATACGGTTTGTCATTAACGACTCCTTGCGATTGCTGTTATGCGTTTAAGCGCATTAAGGTTTGTTTCGAATCGGTATAGCCATTTCTTCTGCCTTTATTTCACGTACCAGTTCGGGTACTGCCCATGCAAGCTTTGGATCTACCTTGATTTTAAAGTGATACATGCTTTGCATCGCTTGATGGTCTTCGCGGCGAAACGTCATTGTGCCCTTGGGGGTTTCAAAGCGCATACCTCGCATCGTCGTGATGAGCGTTTCGGACTTGGTGTCGCCGTTGGTTATCTTCAATGCAGTCACAATTGCCATGGCGGCGGCAAAACCACCTGCTGTAAAAAAGTCTGGTGGGGTGCCAAATTTTTCCCGATGACGTTTGACCAGCGCATCGTTAACTGGGTTATTCGGGATCGCATAGTAGTAATAGGTCGCACCCTCCATGCCGGGGAAGTTTTTGTAAACAGACATTGCTGGCAGGATATTGCCGCCGGTTGCGATTTCGATACCGTAGCGTTTCAAATCAAGGTCGGCAATCTTGAACGGATTGCCGCCGCCGGCCCAAGATATCCAGATGAGTTTTCTGCCGGAGCGGCTTTTGAGCCGGTCGATCAAGCGCTGTGCGCCGGAAGTGAAATCGTTAGTTGAGGGCGGCAAGTATTCTTCATGTACTACTTGTGCACGTTTGAGTGCGTTCTTGAACGCATGCACGCCTTCGCGCCCAAACGCATTATCTTGAGTCAATGTGGCAATACTGACACCCGCCTGATCGTTTGCCATTGCATTAGAAATTGCATCCTGTGAGCTATTACGGCCGGTTCGAAAAATATACCGATTCCACTTTGCGCCAGTAATGGAATCAGCCACTGCTGGCTCAACAATCAGGATTTTTTTATATTCCTCGGCAACTGGTAGCAGAGATAGCGTTGAACCAGATGTCGCTGCGCCGACGGCAATGTCAACCTTGTCATCAGCATAGGCTGCGGCTAACTCGGCTTTAGCCACATCTGCCTTACCCTTGCTGTCGCGTTCAATGACGATTAACTTGCGGCCTGCAATCATCATACTGCCGTTGGTGGCGTATTCCAGCCCCATAGTGAAGCCAACTTGCGTTTGTTTGAAATAGGCCTCCAATGGCCCGGTGCGATCATAGATGAGGCCGATTCGGATGTCTTTTGGTTGTGCAAACAGATAGGTGCTGAGCAGCAGCCAGGGTAGGGCAATTGCACCAAGGATTTTCATGATGAAGCGGTGTTTTTTCATTCGCTCTGCATACTTTTAATCGTACCGGTGGATTGAGAAAAAATAAGTATCCGTGTTTTTGTGTTTCGGTTGGCATTGATGACGCGGTTGCAACGCGACTTGCGTGACGCTAATTTCTTTGATAGTATTAATTCAACAACTAGTGAATTTTAGCGGCAATTTGTCCTTTTAGGCAAGTGGTCAGCGAAATCAAACAACACCATACTGAGGAGAAATACCAATGAAAGTCAAAACGCTGAGTATTGCCATTGCCACACTCTTTGCTGCTAGTGCGGTGCATGCACAGCAGACCGCACCACCAAAGCCTGCCACCCCGCCTGCGGCTGAAAAAGTCGATGACGGCAAGCTTGAGAGTATTGTCGTGACTGCACGTCGCCGTGATGAGCTGTTGCAGGATGTTCCCGGTGCGGTAACAGCGATTTCAAGTGCATTTTTGGAAAAGGCAGGAATTCCGGACGTGACAGCTTTAGCTGACTTCGTCCCTAACACGACATTGAAGGCATCGCGCGCGACCAATACAACTTTGACTGCATTTATCCGCGGCATCGGTCAACAAGACCCGCTGCCGGGATTCGAGCAGGGCGTTGGTATTTATCTCGATGACATTTATCTGTCGCGACCACAAGGTGCCTTAACTGACATTTACGATCTTGAACGTATTGAAGTGTTACGTGGTCCGCAGGGTACGCTTTATGGTCGTAATACCATCGGTGGTGCGGTCAAATATGTGACACGTAAGTTGTCCGATAAATCTGAGTTCAGCGTTAAAGGAACGGTTGGCTCTTACAACCAGCGCGATCTGGTGGTGCGTGCCAGCACACCATTGACAGACACATTCAAACTCGGCGGCACGATAGCGACCTTTAATCGTGATGGTTTCGGCAAAAACGTTGTCAATGGTAGAGACAACTACAACAAAGACGTCACAGCTGGGCGTATCAGCGCCGAATTCACGCCGAATAGTTCGTTGTTCATTCGTCTTGCAGCGGATCGCACCACTGATGATTCACTGCCGAAACAAGGCTATCGCCTAACGCCCGGTGTTGCGCCGGGCAACGAGCCGGTACTCGACGGCAGATACGATACCCGTGCCAACCTCTACAGCGTGCTTGGCCAGGCCCAGCAAGTGAAGACATGGGGACATTCGGCACTTCTAGATTGGACGCTTAGCAATGAATTGTCAGTTAAGCTGATCGCCGCGCATCGCCAAGACGAGTCGGTTGCGCCGATTGATTTTGATTCGCTGAATTCTGCCTTGTTCGAAGCGCCTGCAATATATCGCAATAAACAGGACAGCCAAGAGATTCAGTTCACCTACACTGGTAGCAAGTGGCAGGGCGTTGCAGGTGTGTTCTTTATGAAAGCCAATGCGTTTGCCGAATTCGACGCACTCGCCAACCTTCTGGGCGGCATATCAATTTACACCCTAGGGGATTTCGACACCAAGACATGGGCAGCCTTCGCCGACGCGACCTACAACGTCTCGAACACTTTTAATATTACCTTCGGTGGGCGCCAGACCAGCGACAAGCGGGAGGCGCGTGTCTTCAGACGCACCTATTTTGGGCTTGCTGGTTCGCCTACGTTAGGCAACCCTAACGCAATCGCCTTCCCGGGCGCACCCCAGACGGACCTGAATAAGAGTGACCTTAGCCGAACCGATACCAAGTTCACCCCCAAAATCGGCTTCGGCTGGAAGTTTGCGGCCGACCAGAATTTGTATGGCACTTACTCCGAAGGTTTTAAGGGCGGCTCATTCGATCCCCGCATGAATCTGGGTGGTCTACCCACCAGCCCGACGTCCTTGGCCCAACGTCGCGGCGTCGAACCTGAGACTGTGAAAACCTTCGAGCTTGGCCTTAAGTCAGCATTTAATAATGGCCGCATGCAGACCAACATCGCAGCCTTCACCACTGACTATACCAATGTGCAAATTCCTGGCTCGGCACCAGTGTTTAACGCCAGCGGGGCCGTCACTAATTTTGCAGGCACGTTAACGAATGCGGGTAAGGCAAAGATCAGCGGTCTCGAATTGGAAGCCACGGTGCGCGTGACCGATGCATTTCGTGTGAGTGGGATGCTCAGCTTTATTGACGCGAAGTACAAAGAGTGGTTAGTCGCTAATCCTCTCACAAACTCCCTTGTCAATATCGCGAGCTCTGCTGAGTTTCAAAACACACCCAAACAGTCAGCCAATATTAGCGGCACCTATGACTGGCCGATGACGATAATGGGACGTAGTGGCTCACTGTCGCTAACCAATAGCTTCTCTTACAAAAGCAAGATTTATCAAGGCGAGATTGTGAAACTAACCGGTATCGCCGCGCTTGATGCGAACGTAGCGGGCGCGCAACTAATCGCGCAAGATGCCTATTCGGTTTGGGATGCAGGCTTAGTTTGGACGAGTCGTGATCGTAACTTGCAGGTGGCGCTGAACGGCCGCAATTTGAGCAATAAGCGCTACAAGACTGCTGGTTACTTGTTTGGCGCATTCTCCAATACCGTGACAACGTTTTACGGTGATCCACGCACGGTAAAAGGCTCGGTAACGTTTAAGTTCTAACGCGTATTTTGCTAACACTGGCGGCATCCTTGGCACTTGGGCTGCCGCTGGTTTTCTTGTTAACTAATGCCAGATCGGTGTTGCAAAGTTGACGAAACCCTGCTGCGCAATATTCGACCATACGCGGCTCAATTGAAGCAAGGTCGTCAGACTTACACCGACCGCCGCTGACACGGTCAAGACGCCCTGTACGGGAAAGCGCTAGCGTGAGAGAGCCTGTTAAAAAATGAAAACACCAGAACAATTCTTCCTCGGGCGCTTCCGGCAGTGCACGTTTAACCAGCGTGATTAGCCGATGTACCAGCGGATCAAAATACGACATGATGGAGAGCGCCACGTGGGATGCATCATTATTAACCAGCGCAATCAGGCGGAAATAGTTCTTCCAGCCGTCGTCTCCGTTTCGCGCGCGCTCGAGCAAAGGAATGATAAACGCGGCGACAGCACCTTCTACTGTGGCATGGTTGCCATGTTTCGCTTCGTAGCGATCAAAGGCCTCCATTCGCTCCGAAAATACCTGTTCGGCACGACGCGCCAGCACTGCATCAAACAAGCCTTGTTTGCTGGTGAAGTAATAGTGAGCCAAGGCAGTATCGACGTTAGCAAGTGTAGCAACTTCACGAATAGTGACACCATCAAACCCGCGTTTGGAAAACAGCTCCTCAGCCGAATCCAAGATGCGATCAGCGGTAACGGCGTTGCCGTTTTGTTTGCGCGGCCTGCCAACCACCGCACGCTTCGGCGGCACTGCTTTGAGTGCGGCTGGTTTCGGAGCCTTGCCACCGCTATCGGTTTTTTTCATGAGCTTTTTAAAATTTTGTATCAGTCTAGCGCTGTTGGCATTTTTTATCACCGCGTGCGCATGGGTACGATGCCGCACGTGGTCACGTTGAATTCTAAGTCCTTTAGGCTGCTTTGATGAACTTTGTCGATGTCTTTTACCTTAGTCAAGACGGTCTGCGTTTGTATTTGCGCGACTACGGCGAGCCAAATGCTAACGCGCCGGTTGTACTTTGTCTGCCTGGGCTGACGCGCAATAGCAAAGACTTCGCGAACCTTGCTGAGAGCTTGAGATTGTCATACCGGGTCTTGTGTCCGGATCAACGTGGCCGCGGTCGATCACAGCGAGATGCTGATTCGACACGCTATCGTCCAGAACAATACGTGGTGGATATGCTGGAGATGCTTAATCAATTAGGCATTGCCAAAGTGATCGTGATTGGCACGTCTCTAGGCGGCATGATGGCCATGAGGTTGATGGCTGTTGCCCCTACGCGCGTCACTGCGGTTATTCTTAACGATGTTGGCCCAGTGGTGGAGCCGCATGGTCTTAAACGTATTGCTGGGTATGTAGGCAAAACTGCCGCTTTCAGCACTTGGCAAGAAGCGGCGGAGCAGATTGCTAAAATCAATGGTGTCGCCTTTCCGAACTATAGCCGCGAGGATTGGATCAACATGGCGCACAACGTCTGTATGGAGCAAGACAACATGATTGTCCTTGACTACGATCCGGCAATCGCATTGGGTGTTGCGGCTGGCACCGCTGCCACCAATCTCTGGCCGCTATTTGACGCTATTCCACCAAAGCCAATGTTGGTCATTCGTGGCGAAATTTCGGACATCCTGTCGGCTGAAACGCAGCAAGAAATGGTGCGACGGCTACCTATGGTGACCGCCGTCAGCATTGCTGAGCGTGGTCATGCGCCTACACTTGACGAGCCTGACTCGCGCTTACACATTCAACAATTTTTGACAGGACTAGCAGCCTAATCGGCTGGATCTGGTCAGGCTCAAATACTGTTCGGTTTAGTCAAAAACTATCGTTTAGAAAGTCAATCGCCGTCATACCGCTACGCTAAAAATGCGTAGCAAAAAGCTGATGCATTGTTCAGCCGAGTACGCAATTGAAAATCAAAATAGTTTCTTGCGAATACAAACTCTCCTATTGGCGTGCATTTTCAGACTATTTATGCCGTACCTGCACGTCGTTGCTAGTGTTTCCAATTTGGGAATTTCTAATAACCCTGTGTCTTCCCGGCGAAGGCCGGGATCCAATTTTGTAAGTTACTGAAGTGTAAAGAAAATTGGACCCCGGCCTTCGCCCACAAGCGCTAACCTAACATATCATTCAACTTAGTTCGCTGCCTGATACGTTTACGCGGGGGCTCGGCTAATTGGACGCTTATATCAGCCCAGCAATTAATTGCGTCAAGCAGCGACAGAACAGGGCTTATTGCACGACATAAG
>JANNWG010000070.1:0-22515 GCA_031414695.1 Burkholderiales bacterium | reverse complement strand
GCAGATTGCCAAGCAGAAGAAGCGCCAGCGGTTGTTTGCCGCCATGGCGGCGGGATTGCTCGCGGTGTTTGTGGGGATATCTTGGTTGGCCTACGAGGCGATTCAGGCAAAACGGGTGGCTGAGCAGCAGCGATTGGCGGCCATAGATGCAACCAAGGTTGCCGAAAAAGCGCTCGCGAATGCAAATGCACAACGTATTCTCGCTGTGGCGGCGGAGAAACGTGCCGAGCAAGGCAAGGCAGAGGCCGACCTGCAACGCCAAGCAACCGAGCTACAGCGGGTTGGGGCTGAAACCGCGCGGGCAGACGGTGAAACAACACTTGGCTTCGCGCTGGCTGAGAAGGCGGATCGTTCGTTTGCCGAAGGCCGTGCAAATGAAGGCCAGATTTTTGCGGCGCACGCGTTGGCACGTTTGTCGCGGACTGGGGACGAACGCATGGCGACCGTGGTGGCACGTCTCCGCGGTCAGCGGATTCTAACCCCTGGTGTCAAATCGTTTGTCCTCACGGGCAACACGGAGCCAATTGACCGGGTTGCTTTTTCGCCCGATGGCCGCCTAATGGCGGAGTCGGCGACTGATCCCTACATACGGTTGTGGAACACGCAGACTCGCAAATTAATCGCGACCTTGAGCACCGGCCAAGAGACTGTATTAAACATGGCGTTTTCGCCCAACGGTCGAATACTTGCGGCGGTGACGGTAGACCGGGCTGTTCGGCTCTGGGACGTGGTTGACAATAAGCTTTTGCATGAGCTGGCTGGACACGAACAGATGGGGGCGAACGTTGTGTTTTCTGCTGATGGCAGCAAAATCGTTTCATGGTCAGCTGACAAGTCCGTTCGTATTTGGGATGTCGTGAGCGGCAAGGCTCTTCATGTGCTGAAGGAATATCAACTTGAGCCGACGGGCGCGGCGTTTTCGCCGGATGGAAAACGACTCCTCAGTTGGTCTAGCTTTGCGCCTATGGTGGCTGACGCGGGGCCGCGTCTGTGGGATGTGGCGAGTGGAAAGTTGATCGCAACACTTTTCGGACATCAGGGTACAGGAACCTTTGCGCACTTTTCACCTGATAGTCGCACCATCGTATCGGCGGCCTCTGCCGACAGAGCGCTAAAGCTGTGGAGTGCTGAAGACGGGCGGCGTATCGGTGAAATGACTACGCCAAATCTGCAGCAGGTGGGTACGGCGGTCTTTTCGCCAGACAGCCGCATCTTAGCGACCTCATCAGCAGATAGAGCCATTCGCCTGTGGAATGTTGAGTCGCGCACGTTGACCACCACTCTTTATGGCCCAAGGAATCCGGCCAGCCCCCTCGTATTTTCCGAAGATGGGCGCACACTAAGTGCCTTCTCGGGGCTCGACAGCGTCATACGTCGATGGGATGTGGTCAGCGGCAGACCGCTCCCGGCAATCGACGCGCTGGGCACTCGCGTTAACACGAACTGGGGATTTACCGCCGACCTGCGGACAATAGGGATTGGGAGGCGAGCCGGCGGTGTGATGGTGGCGCAACAGGCTAGCGGTTCATCGATCATCTCGGCGACCGGTGGTACGGTGCTTGCGGGTTGGTGGCCCGCGACTGGGCGGCCGCTGGTGCTGCTGCGGTCATCAAATCTTGCCAGTGCGGTGATTCGTGACGCCGAGGGAGGCTCAAACCTCGTTACCATTCCCGAGAACACCCAGCGGCCACCTGCAGGCGCTTTTTCGCCGGATGGGCAAAGTGTCGCGTTGAGTGCCGCTGACAATGCGGTTCGTTTATGGGACGCAAAAAACGCCAAACTTCTCGCCACGCTCAAAGGGCACACCGACGAGGTACATGCGATTCGCTATTCTGCCGACGGGCGGATGATCGCCACGGTAGGCGCGGACAAAACACTGCGCCTGTGGGATACGGCTGGTGGCGCCTTAATTACCGCACTTGATGGGCATACCGGGCAGGTCTATGCGGTTGCGATTTCGCCCGATGGGCGAACCGTCGCCACCGGATCGACCGATAAAACCATTCGCCTGTGGGATGTGCAGAGCAAAACCCAGCTTGGCACGCTGATGGCGCATTCAGGTCCGGTAGCTTATCTTGCTTTTTCGCCTGATGGGCGGACGTTGGCATCAGGGGGCGACAGAACGTTGCGGCTGTGGAATGTATCTGACCGTACCCTTCGCGCAACGCGCACTACTGGGGTAATCTACGCGATGACCTTTTCGCCAGATGGCCGTTCGATACTATCGAACGGCATTAACAACCAGGAGGCGGTCCTTTGGGATGTTGAATCACTGAAGGCGATCAAAATTTTCGAAAGCCAAGGCTTCTATTCGCACTTCTCGTTTTCGCCTGACGGGACGGCGCTGATGATCGGTACGGAGCGAAGCGGCATCGTCGCCGTATTGCGCGATTTCAAACGCGAGGATGCCATCACCGATTGGCGCGCGCAGGCGGCAAAAGATGAAGCGCGTTATGGTATGAAGCTAGAGGGCATCGCGCTGGTGCCAAAATGAGTCGCAGCTTTGCATCATAAAACTAAGAGTGATCCCCAATGAGTGAAACCACCGATATCATCGCCATCCGCGCATTATTAAATAGTTCGCAGAATCACTTGGCTTTTGAGACCGCTCAGCGTTTGCTGCGCGAGCCGATAGCGGATTCGGCAACTGAAACATGGCTTCGCTATCTTGCTGCTTTAGCCGCCGCGCGCGGTGGCGCACGAGAGATGGCGCGTAGCCTGCTGGAATCATTGCAACATTGCCCTGCTCCTGAGGCAACGTTCGCCGCCGATATCGAGAGCCTCGCTGGTCGGCTGGCGAAGGATGTCTGCTTCGATGCACGCGATGATGCCACACGTCACGCTGCGGCCGTAGAAGCTGCCGCCTGCTATTTGCGCGCCGATGCGATTCACCCCAACGTGTACGCCAAGATCAACGCAGCGAGTTTGGCCGCGATAGCTGGTGATGAAGCGTCGGCACGATCAATTGCACAGACAGTAATCGCTGCACTGCCAATAGGTGACAATGATGACCATTGGACGCATGCCACGCGTGGCGAAGCATGCCTATTACGCGATGATGTTGCGGGTGCTATCAATGCGTATAACCGCGCCTGTGTGTCGGCTGGAAGCCGCTTTGGCGACATCGCCAGTATGCGCCGTCAGTTATGCATGCTGCAACGCGTGCGCCCGGCCGCAGCACAGGTATTGGCGATTGTCGCCGTGCCGAACGTGCTGGCCTTCAGCGGGCATTTGATCGACGCGCCTGATCGTGCAGCGCCGCGCTTCCCAGCTTATTTGGAAGGCGCGGTACGCACAGCCATAGAGCGCGAGATCGATACGCTGCTACCGGTGATAGCCTACACGCAAGCCGCAAACGGCAGCGATATTCTTTTCTGTGAAGTGCTGCTGGCGCGTGGGCAAGAACTAAATATCGTGCTGCCGTTTGCCCGCGAGGATTACGCGGCGCATAGCGTCGCGCCAGCGGGTGGTGAGTGGCAAGCGCGCTTTGATCACATATTAGCGAAGGCAAGCTCGGTCACTTACGCAACCGAAGGACTTTATCTGGGTGACAATACTTTGTTTCAGCACGTATCTGACTTGATTCTAGGGTTAGCGTCACTGCGTGCACAATCGCTATCGGTTGAGCCAACCATGTTGGTGGTTAGCGATGACTCGCAAGCCGGCGCCACTGGTGGTACTCACGACACGTTGGCGATGTGGCAGCAGCGCGGACACCGTCATATCAGCGTCGATTTGAAAGCACTACGCAAAGCAACGCCGATACCCGCACCAAGTCAATCAAGCTCGTTGGCGCTTGCGCGTATCCCACCCAAGCTCACGCCTCTTGCGGGTGGGCGGCACATTAAGTCGCTGCTATTTGCTGACTTAAAGGGATTTAGCAAATTGCAGGAGCAGCATGCGCCTGGCTTTTTTAACGCATTTTTAGGGGCGGTACCAAAGGCGCTGGCCGTCCACGGCATCGAGCCACTGGAGATGAGCTCACGCGGAGATGGTTTGTATATGGTGTTCGCCACGGCGGAGGACTCAGCGCTTTTCTCTTGGGAGCTTTCGGTTGCGATGGGCACGGTTGATTGGACTGACTTAAACCTTCCAGCCGATACGCATGTGCGAATTGCCCTGCACGCTGGGCCGGTGTTTATCGCCATCGACCCGGTGAATCGCAAGCTCGCCCACTATGGCTCACATGTAACCCGTGCGGCGCGGGTCGAGCCGATTGTGGTGCCGGGTCAAATTTTGGTGACCGAGCCTTTCGCAGCTGTACTCGCCGCACAAGCGCGCAGTGCGTTTAGCTGTGATCTGGTTGGTATCGAGCCGCTCGCCAAAGGATTTGGTGAGTCGCGGCTGTATCGTTTGCGATTGGCATGAGCGGGCGGGCGCGCTTTGTAGTTAGCAGCGTCGCATTGTCTTGATGCGCTTATTCGCAACCTTTTAATTGCTATCGCTATCCAAAGCCTAATCGTTAAATAATTAGCTGGCGTTGCACATAAAGTTTGAAGTTGTTAAATAAAAATAAAAACACTAATATCCACGAGTACTTCGAAGCAATAATGCTTCAAAGTGCCCGCTAATAAACGACTTTATGTAATTTGTATTCTCAGTGTTTCCCCTGCTACTATTCGTGCATGAACATTCGCGCCAACCACTATTTTTATTTCTGGCACTTTTCAACGCCTTCAGCGGAGAAAGGTTAGTGCGCGTTTCATAGCCCTAACAAATTTCAAAAAAACCGCCGAAACAAAATCGGCGGTTTTTTTTTGCCACCTATTCGACATATCAATGACGCAACGAGACCACTAAAATGACGACTAAAGCTAATTTATCCATCGTAGCCAAACCAACTGAGCCAATAGATATGCCATACAACACCGATGATCTTCGTATTCGCGGCATTAAAGAATTAACGCCACCTGCACAATTGATGCGTGAATTTCCATTGAGTGAAAAAGCCTCGGCAACGGTTTTTCGTGCGCGTGAGGAGATTCACCGCATCATGCATCGTGGTGATTCGCGCTTGCTGGTGATTGTTGGGCCGTGTTCGATTCATGATTACGATGCGGCCATGGAGTACGCGCGAAGCCTGCAAGCGCTACGCTTAACACTAGAGCCTGATTTAACCATTGTGATGCGCGTTTATTTTGAAAAGCCACGCACCACTGTGGGCTGGAAAGGCTATATCAATGACCCTGACCTCAATGAAAGCCACGATATCAACAAGGGTTTGCGGCTCGCACGAAAATTATTAACTGATATTAACGAGCTGGGACTCGCAGCAGCAACGGAATATTTGGATTTGATTTCACCGCAATACTTCGCCGACATGGTGGCGTGGGGTGCAATCGGTGCGCGTACGACTGAATCACAATCGCATCGTCAGCTTGCTTCCGGTTTATCCTGCCCAGTCGGTTTCAAAAATGGCACTGACGGCAATATTAAAATCGCGGTTGATGCAATTAAAGCCGCTGCTGCACCACATCATTTTCTATCTGTCACCAAAGGCGGCCAGTCGGCGATTGTCTCCACCGCCGGTAATGAAGATTGCCACATCATTTTGCGCGGCGGCAAAGCGCCAAATTTTGATGCTGCGAGTGTTGATGCCGCCTGCCAAGAGCTCGCCAAAGCCGGATTAGCGCCGCGTGTCATGGTCGATTTTTCGCATGCGAATTCGTCAAAGCAATATCAAAAACAAATGGAAGTCTCCACCGACATATCGCAACAATTGGCAGCGGGTGATAACCGTATTGTTGGCGTGATGGTGGAAAGCCATATCAACGCCGGTCGCCAAGATATTGAAGTCGGTAAGCCATTGCAATATGGCGTGTCGGTGACAGACGCTTGCATCAATTGGGAAGACACTGAAACACTACTCAAACAATTAGCCGAAGCGGTGCGTCAACGCAGACTGACCAACGCGGAGTAATCAATATGGCAATTGAATTACGCATACTTGGACGTCATCAGGCCGATGAACACGATGTTGGGTTTACTTACAACGGCGTGACATTTAATCAACATAATTTGCACACCTTTGCAGGCTTAAACGCGGTCGATTCGCGCGAATATGTCGAGCAAACATTTGCGTGCTTGCAATCGCACGGCCAAGTGTGTGCGCGCATGGGCGCCTACAAGCCGCGCTCCAGCCCCTATTCATTTCAAGGCATGGGGCATGAATGTTTGCCATGGGTATTTGAGTTAGCGGGCAAATACGGCATCAAAGTGGTCTCGATGGAAGTCACCCGCGAAGCGCATGTGGATGAGATTAACGAAGCGTTGCGCATCAGCGGAAAACCCACTGGCGTGATGCTGCAAATCGGTACGCGTAATACGCAAAATTTTGAGTTACTCAAAGCCGTTGGGCGTCAGCATGAGCATCCGATTTTGCTTAAGCGCGGTTTTGGTATTACGCTGGATGAGTCACTTATGGCAGCGGAATATTGCGCCTCTGAAGGCAACACCAAAATCATGTTTGGCCTGCGCGGGATGAAAACCAACCTTGGCGATCCGCATCGTAACTTGGTTGATTTTGGCCACGTGCCGGTGGTGCATCGCTTAACGCGAATGCCCGTGTGCGTTGATCCATCGCACTCTGTTGGCGGGCGCGGCGCATCACCTGACGGTATTCTGGATGTGTTTCACGTTGCCGCGCAGGGGGTAATTGCTGGGGCGAATATGTTGCTGGTGGATATGCATCCAGTGCCTAAAAAATCATTGGTTGATGCGGCGCAGGCGATATCGCTCGATGAGTTACCGTACTTTTTAGAAGATGTCGCGATTGCGCGCGAGGCCTATGAAAAACGATTAGCACTCGCGGCAAAATTTAATCAGCATGGCTAGTTTCTTGCTGAAATCGCCGTCGCACTGGGCATGGTTCTGCTTACTATTTGCCTTGACGATGTCATTGCCATCGTTAGCGTCTGTTAACCGCATCGTCACCGTTGCGCCATCGTTGACTGAGCTAGTTTATGCCGCTGGCGCAGGTAATAAATTAGTCGCGGTATCGGCTTATAGTGATTTCCCCGCATCAGCCAAACAGCTACCGCAAGTCGCCGACTTTAGCGGCATCAATATTGAGGCGTTACTCGCACGGCGGCCTGATTTAGTTTTAGTCTGGACCAGCGGCACGCGTGAGGCCGATATTACGCGCCTGTCCAAACTCGGTATACGCGTTGAAGCTATTGGTGTGAATCAATTAACAGATGTGCCAAAAGCGCTGCGACGTATTGGCGAACTCGCTGGCACGACAATGGTAGCTGAGGCGGCCGCACAGGAGTTCGAAACGCGACTCAATGTGCTCAAAAATAAATATCGCGATAGCAAAAAAATTAGCGCTTTTTTTGAAATTAGCCGCACACCATTGATGACGATCGGCGGCACGCATTTTATTTCGGAAGTCATGACGCTATGTGGCGCCACGAATGTTTTTGCCAACATTGATCAGGTCACGTTTACGCCGTCGCGCGAAAGTTTACTGGTCAAAAGCCCGCGCATTATTTTACACGGAGCGGCATCCACAGAAGCTCAAAAGACCAAGCGCGATAACGCGATTTATGCGGGATTAAGTGCCGTCACGCGCGAACATATTTTTGGGATAGAAGCTGATCATATCTTGCGCCCAGGCCCACGCTTAATCGATGCGGCTGAGGCGATGTGCAAAGTGGTGGATGGGGTTCGGCGGGAGTAGGTGATTTACGTCATTTGTGTAACATCAGCGCTGCCATTCCGGCCCTTCGACTAACCTCAGGACTTACTTCCCGTCGGTCAGGCCGGAATGACAAAATAAAAACGAAATTAAGCCGCGATTACTTCGCCTTGTACATGATGTAGTCAGACTGATAGTTAACGATTTCCTTGGCGCCCGTTGCGGCCATATCGCAGGTCTTGGCAGGTGCAACGCCACCTTGTGTCGCAACCCGCTGAATAAACGTAATGCCGACCATTGCGCCATTACCGGTTGCAGGATTTGCCTTAACCAATTGGAGTGGGATATTGCCAGGGCTTGCGGGTGAAATTGCCACCTGTGCGCCTGTGACTTTGGAGCCATCAGCGGCTTCCCATGTAGCAGGCGGCCCGTAGTAGCGGCCAATTTGTTTACCGCTACGATCATTGAGTTTGGCATCAGGGCCGACAAATACCCACTCAAAGCCTGAAGCATCTTTTTTAGCACGACATTCATAGGTGATTTTGCCGACACCAACGGTTTCCAGTGCGACCATATTGCCTGCTGGCACTTGTACTGCGGCGGGCAAACTATCTTGTGAAAACATTGGTGCTGAAGCACAGCCAGCAAGTACCGCTAATGACGCCGCAGCGCTAATTAAAGTGATTTTTTTCATGTGAAACTCCTGTGTATTTTGATGTGTGTTGAGGAACAACTCTGTCACTACGCTGATACGTTGAAGCTAGATGTGAGGGGCGAAGGCGTTATTTTTTTATCCGCAAATACGGCGACATGGCTTTCAAATGCCACGTTCTGGTTGCAATTAATAAACTCACTGGTTCGCGTTGTACGGCATTAAGGTGGGCGTCTTCGTAATGCTGCTCAGAAAATTCGCGCGCCACGCGCTTTAAGCGATCCACCAACGCCATACGCGAGGCCTGCGATAAACGCGCGTTGAGCAAAAATAATACCTCACCTGTTTTGGCAAATTCGCTGTCAAAAAAGTCCGCCGCATTGTTTTTGAATGCCTGCATGATCGGCCCATTTGGCACCCATGAAAAGGTGCGCGCTACTTTTAATTTGAAGCGATTATTTGGTAGTAGCTCGATAAAACCTAATTTATCCAAGCGCGCCAGCATGCCTACTAATTCGGCTTCCGATAAATTGTAGGTATGATGAATTTCATCAAAGGTCATCAAATTAAGCGCGCATACCGCGCACAAAAATAGTTTCGGATTGCTGACGACTTCCGCCTCTTGCTTGGCGGTTAATTGTGTCAGACGTTTTTGCTCGCGATCAAAATGCGCGGTGAGCTCGGCGAATTCAATCCCCGTCGCGGCCAAAATTTCATCAATACGCTCAAGAGACATATTGCGCTGTGAAAACATGCGTTTCACGCTTGCTTCCGACATTTGAATCAATTCAGCTAGCTTGGCGTAAGTGATGCCGCGCGATTTTAATTCGCGCTTGAGTTGATCAATGAGTTGGACGGCTTGGGTCATTTGGGTTTGATGCGTAATCTATCTTGCAATCACCTAAATTTGCCCCGCCGCGTTCTTCGCCGGCATCTTCGCAATCACGCCTTTACACAAAATCATACCGGTGGGCTGGCCCGTGGGCGAGCCACCTCTTGGCTCTTTTGATAGTGCGAATGCAGTGCCGTTATTGAGCATAGAGTCCATGTCGCCCATCGAAATTTTAGTGGTGCCGTCTTGATTGATGATGCCGATCGAGCGCGGTACGCCGTCTTTTGGCATCACCCATAATTGCAAGCTTTTGCCATCATCGGCTTTCCACGGCTTTACCATTTTGACGGTAATCAAATTCGAATTAGGCTGCTCCACTACCATACGCGCCACACCTTGATCCTCAAGTACGGCGGTTAACATGGCATCCTTGGGCTGCAGCATGCCGAGCGATGTGACGACTAGCAAGCTGGCGGCAAGTGCAGATGCGCCTAGTCCCCAATTGCGCCAAAAGTTAATATTTTGGAAAAGTCCTTTACTGGCGGATGATTCAGCGGCATTTTGCTTCAAATTGCCCGCCGATAGTTGTGTTTGCTTTTTTATGGTGCGCGCTTCGATGGCAGACCAGACGCGCGCAGGCGGCGCAATTGGTGGAATAGCCTCAGTTAAAGGCGTGAAATGCGCTTCCCACTTGACCACTTCCTCTCTGAGCGCGCGGTTGTCTAGCAGGTACTCGTTAAAGCGACGGCGTGCGCCGCCTTTCATCGTCCCCAATACGTACTCGGCGGCGAGGCGTGACATTAATTCTGGGTTATTTAGTTTCATACAGCTGCGCCCTCATTAACATGACCATCAAGACAATCTTTGAGTTTGAGTAATCCGCGACGAATGTGAGTCTTGACGGTGCCTAACGGTTTATCTAATTTTTCGGCGACTTCGGTATGTGAGAGTCCTTGAAAAAAAGCGAGCGAAATAGCTTTGTGCTGCTCGCCTTCGAGGCCTTTCATGCAGCGCACAATGTGCGCTTCATCACGTTTGGTGGCGAGTTGTTCAGGTGGAGCAGGGCGCTCATCTTGCATATTAAGCTGAAAAAAATCATCATCGTCAGCGACTTCTAAATTAGGCCGACGAACGATATCGAGGCTACGATTACGTACGATCGTTGTCATCCACGTCATGGGCGCGGATTTGGCAACGGCATAGTCGGCGGCGTGATTCCAAATTTTCACAAAACTGTCCTGTAAAACCTCTTCGGCGATGTGCCGTTCACGGACTATACGTAGCGAAACCGCAAACAGTTTCGATTTGGTTGCTTCATATAAGTCAGCAAAGGCATTTTTGTCACCTAAACTTGCACGGGATAGTAGTGCAGCCAAGCGGTCATTGAGCGTGGTGTCAGTCATATTATTTGTTGTGGGTGGTAGGTTCGCGCGTCCAGCAAACATCTGGAACACCAGCGTCAACATTCAAAACGCGCGCCAAAATAAACAGTAAATCAGACAGCCTATTTAAGTATTGTACGGTGAATGGCGAGGTATCGTTTGATTCCGCCAGTGCCACCACGCTGCGCTCAGCGCGACGCGCAATGGTGCGTGCGACATGGCAATGCGACGTAGCCACTGAGCCGCCAGGCAAGATGAATTCTTTTAACGGCGGTAAATCAGCATTTAAGGTCGCAATCATTTCATCTAAATAAATATTGTGCGCCTCAGTCACCGCGCGATAAGTCGGTATTGATAACTCGCCACCCAGGTCAAACAATGCATTTTGGATGCGCGTCAGCATCACGCGATGTGCGTCACGCATTGGCACTGTCAACAATACGCCAAGAGTAGAATTTAATTCATCCACATCCCCCATCGCCTGTACGCGCAAATGTGATTTTTGGATGCGTGAACCATCGCCCAAGCCGGTAGTGCCGTCGTCGCCGGTGCGGGTGGTAATTTTGGATAGTCGATTGGCCATGAATAATCTTTAGTTGTGAGAAAACTTTAATCGCCGATGGACGCCGACTAACGCCGAAAAGTCAAAAGCAAAAGGATTTTAAAAAACGGAACAGGTTTTATCGGCGTTTATCGGCTTCCATCGGCGGTTCCAAATTAAGCTTTGAAAAAACCAAAAAACGATTATATCGACACAACTTGGTATGATTCAGCCTTATTCGTTTAGGTTGCAACCAACATTACCGCCAATGACTGCATCTACCCCGACAAAATTAACCTTTCTTGATTTCGAGCAGCCCGTGGCTGAGCTTGAGACCAAGATTGAAGCGTTGCGCTATGGGCAAGACGATTCGGCTGTCGATATTTCGGCTGAGATTGATAAGCTCTCGAAAAAAAGCCAAACCCTGACCAAAGATATTTACGCCAAATTATCGGCGTGGCAGATTTCGCAAGTAGCGCGTCATCCGCAGCGGCCATATACGCTTGATTACATTAGTCACATGATGACTGACTTTGAAGAGCTGCATGGTGATCGTTCTTATTCGGATGACCCGGCAATTGTCGGCGGGCTGGCACGCTTTAATGGGCAAACGGTGATGGTGCTCGGCCATCAAAAAGGTCGCGACACGAAAGAACGACAGTATCGTAATTTCGGGATGCCGCGCCCTGAAGGCTATCGCAAAGCATTGCGCTTAATGAAGCTCGCGGAAAAATTTAACGTGCCACTCATCACCTTCATCGACACCCCCGGCGCCTACCCTGGTGTAGGCGCGGAAGAGCGTGGGCAATCCGAGGCGATCGGCCACAACTTATACGTGATGGCGGGCTTAAAAGTGCCTGTCATTTGCTCAGTTATCGGTGAAGGCGGCTCGGGTGGCGCATTAGCTATTGCGGTGGGGGATGTAACTTACATGTTGCAATACAGTACCTACTCGGTTATTTCGCCGGAAGGCTGCGCGGCGATTTTGTGGAAAGACGCAGGCATGGCGCCGGATGCCGCCGAAGCGCTCAACATCACCGCACCAAAATTAAAGGCGCTCGGCTTGATTGACAAAATTTTGAGCGAGCCATTAGGTGGCGCACATCGCGATTATAAAGCGGTGGCCGCAACAGTCAAAAAATCCATCGCTGATTCCCTCAAGGAATTAAAAGAGTTGTCTCCAGAAAAACTTGTACAGCAGCGCCAAGCCAAGCTCTTACAAATTGGCAAATTCAAAGAGTTATCTGAATAGCGTTAGTTGATAGTATCGTCACGATCATGCAAAAAATTGATGACGCCATCTCACGCTGCCTTACCACTCATCACATTGCGGGGCGAATCACCATCGCACTTTCTGGTGGCGTTGATTCAATGGTATTGCTTAATGCATGTTACCAAGTAGGGCGGGTGTTTTCAGCCGATAATGCTTCAAAACGCCCACCAATATTAGTGTTTGACGCTATTCACGTCCATCATGGCTTAAGCCCGAATGCTGATAGTTGGGCGGATTTTTGCCAAGCGGAGTGCGATAAGCATGGCATTTTACTTAACGTGGTGCGCGTGCAAATCAACCGTGATGAGACCGATGGTCAAGGCGTTGAAGGTGCCGCACGTCGCGCGCGTTACTTGGTATTTGCTGAGCACGCTGCACCCACAATTTTGCTCGGTCAACACGCCGACGATCAAGCCGAAACCGTCATGCATCAATTGCTGCGCGGTACTGGCTTAAATGGTTTATCGGCCATGGGAGAAACGCGCGAATATGCGGTTGGAAAAACATTGCTGCGCCCGCTACTACAAGTGAGCCGTGCCGAAATTGTGCAATATGCGCGCGAACATAAATTAAATTTTATCGAAGACGAATCAAATGCCGATACGACCTACACGCGCAATTTCATGCGTCATGATGTATTGCCATTGTTAGCCACACGGTTTCCGCACTATCGCGACGCGCTTAGCCGTACCGCCACACACGCCGCAGAAAGTGCGGCCATGCTAGAAGCGCTCGCTAAAATTGATTTGCAATGGGATGGTGAGCAAGCCGACGTCACCGCACTCGATACGCTCGATATTACCCGCCAAACCAATGCGCTCTATCACTGGCTACGCTGGCAAAAAGTTAGCCCGCCGTCACAAGAGCAGTTGCAAGAATGGGCGCGTCAACTATTCCGCGCAAGTCCCACTGATAAACCGCATCAAGCCGGTGGGCATGGCGTTTTGATATTGCGCAAGAAGCAGCGGATTTCGATTAAGGCTTAATTTAGCTAGTTGCTGTAGCGTTTAACAAGGACAAACATGGATTTATCCCGCTTCCCACGCCGCCGTTACACCCCATACGCCACGCCAATTGAGTTTTTGCCTAACCTCACGCGCGAGCTCGATGGCCCCAATATTTACATTAAGCGTGATGACATGTTGGGGCTTTTTCCAGGCGGTAACAAAACGCGCAAGCTCGAATTTTTAGTCGCCGACGCACTCGCCAAAGGTGCAGATACGCTCATCACCTGCGGCGCGCCACAATCAAATCATTGCCGCATCACGTTGGCCGCCGCCGCTAAAGAAGGGCTCAAATGCCGATTCGTGATTGAAGAGCGTATCGCCAATAGCTATGACGACAATGCTAACGGCAGCCATTTCATGTTTCGCTTGATGGGCGTGGAAGATATCACCGTTGTACCCGCAGGCACCGACATGCTGGCCGAGATGCAAAAAATTGCAGCGACAGTGGCCTCAATCGGCAGAGTCGCCTACATCATCCCCGGCGGCGGCTCTAATCCCATCGGCTCGTTAGGCTACGTCGCGTGTGTGCAAGAAATGATGGCGCAATTATTTGAAGCCTCACTCTCTATTGACCATATCATCGTTGGCTCCGGCAGCTCTGGTACGCACGCGGGCATCATCACGGGATTATTCGGCATGAATGTGAATATCCCCGTCATGGGCATTGGTGTCAGCCGTGACCCTGAAAACCAAGAGCCATTGGTTTATAAAGAAGCCGTCGCCACCGCCGAATTACTTGGGATGCGAGGCGAAGTGCCGCGCGAGTTAGTCAAAACTGACGGCAGCTACTGGCGACCAAAATATTCGCTACCCAACAAACGCATGATTGAAGCGGTACAAATGCTAGCGAGACTCGAAGCTATCCCGCTCGACCCCACCTACACCGGCAAAGTCATGGCAGGCTTGATCGGCCAAATTCGTCAAGGCGTTTATAAAAAGGGCGAAAACGTGCTGTTTATACACACTGGTGGGTTGCCGTCGTTGTTTTCGGCGACGGGGGTGGTGTTGGGGAAGACGGAGATTACTGATTTATGAAAGTCTAGTATTGGCGGGTGTTTTGAAGCATAAATATTTGGAGAAGCCCGTAGATATTGCACTTTGTTGAATTAAATATTTGCACTAAAACATCATTGAGTAAATTTACTCAATGATGTTTACATTTGCTTGAGATAACGCGACGACTATTTTTGAAGCCCCTTCGTTAGACTGATCTGCGAGTTCGTATACCCATATTTAAGCCCCCGCCAACACCCCGCGTAAAACCGGATTCACCAACCGCGCGGCAATTTTTTTGTAACCCGCCACACTCGGATGAATTTCATCCTCCCAATTGCCAGATCGTCCGTTGTCATTCGCGTTTGCCGGTGTCAATATGTCTTGTGATACCAGCACGTGAAAGCCTGCAATTGATGTGGCTGTACCGGGTTCGGCGAGTGTGGTGAGACGCGCTAACCAGCGGATTAAAAGTTCATTGACCAACGCTTTTTGTTTGGCTTGATTAGTTACACCTTTTGCCATTAAGCGTGGGTACACCCACGGCCCGGCGATGTTGACTTTGACGGGCGCGTTGCGTGGGGTGACGAAATCGTAGGCGTGGATGAAGATGCGGGTTGCGGCATTGCGGGTTGATTGGCTGCGTGCTTGGCAAAAATTGCGGAGTAAATTTTCAACATCATCAAACGCGCCCTCAACGGCGGTGTTTGAGAGCGTGGTGTTATTACCTGTGCCGCCGGTGTTGCTTAATAGCGCGCCGATATTGCCGATGATGTCATTGCCGCCTGCGCTGAGCAATATGGCTTTGAATGGGTAGGCGTCAAGGTATTGCGCTGCCGCACTGATGCGATGCGGAGCAAACATATCGTCCGCCTTATCGCCTGACCATGAGTGGTCAAGCATGTGGCAGCCGCGCGGTAAATCAAGCTGCTCAAGCAAATTGCCACGCACGGGATAGAACTTGTTAAACCAACTATCGCCTTCGGCAAAAAATAGATTGTAGGTGTCAAAGTTTGGATCGGTGTCGCGGATGGTCGCATCAAAATCGGCGGCAGATGTGGCGTTGATGGTGTGAGAAATAGGTCTAGGCATGATGACCTCGCTGGCAAGGTGCGGAAACGGAGAATGCGCTATTTCAACGAATGGACAAACGGTGGGGAGGCGGTGATTTTGCTGCCGATGAATAATGTGCCGTCAAAGGCAGGATTCTTCGCCATTTTCGAATTTTCATCAATACGGATAAATGGCGCTGTGGCGTTAGTGGCTGTTCCCATCATTTCACGAGGGCCACAAATTCCGCTGTTACAAACCCAAGCTGTGCCACCTTCGGAATTGGCGCTAAAACTGGTGAACACATGCTTATCAGTGAGTCGATTAGCCATCGACCGCCAGAGCGGGTCTTCTAGCGTATTTCTTTTTGAGGCGTGAGTGTTGCCCGCGTAAAGGATAAATACTCTATCAGGCGCTCTGGCAATCTCACGTTCAGTATTGTCGGCCATACTTTTGTCGATCAGTACAATATGCATCTCAGAGGTTGATGATTTGAGTTCTGCTTCGGCAGCTAAAGTCAATTCATCAAATGCAAAAACCTCCACTGGTAACCCTATTTTTTTATAGTGCTGAAGCTGGCTAATCAAATCCGCCATTGCTTGACTCGCTCTGCCGTCTTGACGTGCTTTGTTCCAAAAAACAGACGTCATGAGAGCCGCTTTATCGGCTGATGTTTTTTCGGAGCTTTGGTAGCGAAGCATCTCAGCAAGCGCTTTGCTATGCAACTCTAGCCCCACCATCACTTGCTTGCCTTGCTGCAAAAAACTGCAGGCTAATTGCCCAACAGCGGTGGGTATTTCCGTCGTACCGTGTATTTCGCCGATGGCGATTATCTTTTGTTGCGCGATGTTTTCGGGCAGAAGGTACGCGCTTTCACAAGTGGGCAATTGAATGCGCTGCGTTGTTTGAGCTGTTTTAACTGTTTGAGTTGCTAGAGCAGCTTGAGTCAGCTGAGGCTTTGGTGGTGATGTTGATGTGCAAGCGGCGAATGCAGTCAATACAAAGACAATCGAAACGTAATTTGCTAGCTTATTTAGTGCGTCCACACCACGACATCCTCAGATGATGATTGAAGCTTGATTAACTTTGAGATTAAAACCCGCCTATTCACGGGCGTTTTGAATCAAAAACGCTCCAAGAAAGCCGTTATATAAGGATTTTGCGATTTTGAAACTTACGAATCGCCTTCAGTAACTTGCTCAACAGTTTCATCTATGCGATTTCGCTTAATTGAATTGCTAGGATGATCGTTCTCATTTTCATCACGGTTTTTGTTTGGCTGGCGACGTTCGTTGAATAGTTTTCGTCTAAATGGCCAAGGCGCCCAACGAAAAATATTGCTGTCTGGTTGAGATTCGAGCACAAGATACATAATCATTCCCGCGCCAAATAGCGGTATGAGCCAAACAAACAATAGCTGCGCTAATTTTTGTACCTTGCTCAGCGTATGGTCAAGCGAGATTGCAAATGTGGCAAGAATATTCATCCATAGAAAAATGATGACGATTAAAACGGCAACAATCAGAAGGAGAATTTCCACTTATTTTTTGACGAAACAATCTTAACTTGTGCGAAGTATCTTATAAATCGTCACGCCACATGCCACACCTATCAACACGAAGCAAACGAGCGACCAGACTGGCACAGGTAAGCCTAGTGTGAAATATTTATCGGCACAGCCGCCGCTGGCGAAGAAGTACTCGGGAAATAATTCTGCAGTGGGCAGGCTGTTCACAAATTGACCAATCGGGTCTCGTTGGCAGGAGGTCATTTCGCTGCCTTTGAGGACTTGCCAGAGCGCTAATGCTATGCCGACGATGGCGAAGGTGATGGTTGTTACGGCGTATGCAATATGTTGATGCGCTGCGCCAATGAGTGCAGCAATGCCGATTAACAAATAGACATAGCGCTGCAATACACAGAGCGGGCAGGGCTGTTGGCGTTCAGGGCCGTATTGCAGCATCCACGCGTAGGCTAAAAGTGCAAACGCGAAGACGGCAATGCTACCCATTACAAAGCGCGGGGTGAGTTTTTGTATCATCGTTAACTGACGCTATATCAACACTCTAAGTTCCCGAAGCAGTACAGATAGCATGGCTAAATCACGCTCCCTTGCTGCAGCTAAATCTTTCATCACTTCACGCATTCGAGCGACTGATTTGTCATGATGTGCTTCCCACGCAGCGATAGCGACATCGGCGTCACTGACCTTATCGGCTGTTGGGGATAACGCCAGCACGCTTTCGGTGAGTTGACGCTGCAAGTTAGCCAAATCATCACGCATGGCCGCGCGCGCCATTGATTGCCAGTGCGTATCGGTGGGCAGTGCACTAACCTGCGCGCCTACCCAGCGTAGCGAGAGTTTGCCGGTTAGCGCGAAGTAAATTGCCGCAGTCAGCGCGATTGGGCGCGATTTCATTTTTGAAATTTCTACAATATCTAGTGCAGCATACATCGCGTCAGCGCGTGCGATGGTGCGCGCGAGTGCTTCTGGTACGTGATGATTGATTAAGCGCGTTTCACTTTGCTGCTGTGATGTGCGGTCATCCGTTGAGAGCAATTTGGGAAGTGCTGCTTCGATGCTGGCAACGCCTTCGGCGAAAAATTTAATCACATCCGCAATCGGCATTTTTTCGCTTCGACGTCGCACAAACCAAAGTGTAGAACGTAGCACTAATCGACCAATGCTAATGAGCATCTCGTTTTGAATTGTCGCCGGTGCGATGTTATCGAGTTGATCAATCGCGTTCCATGCTGCGGTGACGTTAAACACATCACGCGTGAGGATGTAGCAACGCACAATCTCAGAAGCGCTCGCGCCAGTTTCTTCGCACAGACGATGGATAAATACGCTGCCAGTGCGGTTAATGGTGCTGTTGGCAATCTCAGTCGCGATAATTTCACGCTTTAATGGATGCGCGGGCATGATCGCCTCGAAACGCGTTTGTAGCGCCTTCGGGAAATAAGTTAAAAGCGATTGTGCAACATACGCGTCATCAATTAAATCAGTTAGCAAGAGCTCATCATAGAGCGCCATCTTGCTATAAGCGAGCAGTACCGCGCGTTCTGGCGCAGTAAGTCCACGTTTTTCTTCACGACGTTGATGGATGTCGTCATCAGTCGGCAAATATTCAACAGCCCGATTTAGCCTGCCCGCTTTTTCGAGATGCCGCATAAAGCGTGCTTGCGCATCAAGTAATTTTTCAGCCCTCACACCAGATACTGAGAGCGATTGCGTTTGATAATAATTATCTTTGAGAACAAGTGCACCGACTTCATCAGTCATGGAGGCGAGTAATGCATCGCGCTCAGTTGCCGCGAGTAAGCATTTATCAATGGCCGCACCCAGCAAAATCTTAATATTGACTTCGTGATCCGAGCAATCTACACCCGCAGAGTTATCAATGGCATCCGTAAATAAGCGCACGCCATTTTGTGCGGCCTCAACCCTGCCTAACTGTGTTGCACCTAAATTGCCGCCTTCCGCTACCACCTTAGCGCGTAGTTGATTGCCGTTAATACGAATGGCATCGTTGGCTTTGTCACCAACGTCTTGATGCGACTGCGAGCTTGCCTTGATATACGTACCGATACCGCCGTTGTAAAAAAGATCAACGGGTGCGGAAAGTATGGCCCGCATGAGCTCAATCGGTGTCATCGCTGCTAATGTCGCGTCAATGCCTAAAACAGTTTTGACTTCATCGGTGAGCGCGATTGATTTTGCCCCTCGCGCAAATACGCCGCCTCCTTTAGATATGAGCGATTTTTCATAATCCTCCCATGATGAACGCGGTAAGGCGAAGAGTCGTGCTCGCTCATCAAAACTAGTGGCGGCGTCAGGATTAGGATCAAGGAAAATATGTCGATGATCAAAGGCTGCGACTAAGCGAATGTGCTGTGAGAGCAACATGCCATTACCAAATACATCACCTGACATATCGCCGACACCAGCGACTGTAAAATTAGTCGTTTGCGTGTTGTGACCATCTGCACCATTGTCAGTGAGTTCGCGGAAATGTCGCTTGACACTTTCCCATGCGCCCTTGGCGGTGATGCCCATTTTTTTATGGTCGTAGCCGACTGAGCCGCCAGAGGCAAAGGCATCGCCTAGCCAGTGACCGTATTCAGCAGAGATGGCATTCGCGTAATCAGAAAATGTTGCTGTGCCCTTATCGGCAGCGACGACTAAGTAAGGATCATCAGCATCATGTCGCACCACATTTGGTGGCGGTACCACTTTGCCCTTGACTAAGTTGTCGGTCACATCGAGTAATCCGCGCAGGAAATTTTTGTAACATTCCACGCCTTCTTTTAAGTAGGCTTCACGATCAGACTGCGGCGGCGCGGCCTTTAAGACGAAGCCACCTTTGGAACCGACTGGCACGATGACCGCATTTTTGACCATTTGCGCTTTGACAAGCCCCAATACCTCCGTGCGGAAATCTTCAGGTCGGTCAGACCAACGTAGCCCACCGCGTGCGACCTTGCCGCCGCGTAAATGAATGCCTTCTAGGCGCGGGCTGAATACAAATATTTCGAAGAGTGGGCGTGGCTCTGGTAATTCAGGCACTTTCGCGCAATCGAGTTTGATTGATAGATAAGTTTTGCGTTGATAAAAATTTGTTCGCAGACTCGCCAATATTACGGCCAAGAATCGACGCAATATGCGGTCTTCGTCTGCATTGACGACGTCATCTAATTGTGAATTAATATTTGCCACGCCGCTCGCCATGGCGGCAGCGCGATTGTTGTCAAGTGACGGATCAAAGCGTGTGTGAAAAAGTGTAATCAGCGCATTCGTAATCACGTTATGCGAGGCAAGCGTTTGCTCGATGTAGCTTTGGCTAAAGGTAAAGCCAGTCTGCTTTAAATACTTAGCATAGGCGCGTAACACCAGCACTTCATCGGCTGCTAAATTCGCCGCAAGCGTGAGGCGATTAAAGCCATCGTTATCAATTTCTTTATTCCAAGCGCGTGTAAAGGTCTGTTCAAATTTTGTTTTAACGTTAGCAAAATTGAGCTCGTTAAAACTGTGCGTGAGCCAATATTGGTGAATGTGAATTGCAGGCTCTGCATGACGTTCAATTTTATAAGCTTGCTCGCGCTCTACTTTTACACCCATGTTTTCAAGCATCGGCAAGGCTTTAGATAGCGTCACAGGTGCGCCTAGATGGTAGGCGCGTAATCGCAGCGATGCGTCGTCTTGATAAAGCGATACTGATAGTGGTTTCTCTACGGTTAATGCGCGTGAAGCGCTAAAGTCATCAATGGCTTGCTTAGCGTCAACATCTTCACGGTAGGCCACGGGAAACGGCTGCACGAATTCACGACGCGCCTGATTGGCGGCATCTTCGCCCATCGTCGATGAGACTTCCGCGAAGACGCCATCTTCCCAGCGGCGGGTGAGGGCGGCGATATCATCTTCTAGGGTTTTGCTATCAATCTCAGTGACACTAGCAGGATTGGTTCGCACCAGCATATGAATACGTGCGAGAACAGAATCAGTGAGCTGTACGTAAAATTCCGCTGATGAGCCGTTTAATTTGGTTTTCAGTAATTCTTGCAGTTTGAGACGAATTTCCGTGTTGTAATTTTCACGCGGCAGATAAATTAAGCACGAATAAAAACGCGCGTATAAATCGCGGCGGATAAATAATTTGGTACGCGCACGTTCGCCTAAATGCAGTATGCCTAGTGCTGTTTCATAAAGCGCATCTTCGGTCATTTGAAACAATTCATCGCGCGGTAGGCCGTCTAAAATAGACAATAAATTTTTACCCGCATGGCTGGCCGCAGGAAAGCCCGCGCGCGACATCACATTCGCTGTTTTTTGACGTAACAGCGGTATATCGGCTGGGTCAGCATGATAGCTACTCGATGTATAAAGGCCAATAAAACGGCGCTCGCCAATCACCATGCCATTCGCATCAAAACGCTTAATGCCGATGTAATCAAGGTAGCCAGGACGGTGCACTGTCGCACGTGTATTAGCCTTAGTGAGCACTAAAAGCTGCGGCTCACGCGCACGCTTTTTGAGTGCATCCGGCAATTCATTAAAGCTAGCGGAAACGCCCCCTAACTTGGGTTCACGCAATACGCCTAACCCAGAATTAGCAATAATTTTGAGCGTGTCGGTTTTATTTATTTCGACGAGTTCGTAATCCCGATAGCCAAGAAAGGTGAAATGCGAGTCTGCGACCCAAGCTAAAAAAGCGCGCGATTCATCGAGCTCAGCCAATGGCACCACTTTTGCCGCGCCATCAAGATTACTTAATATTTCGGCAACTTTGGCGTGCATTTTCGGCCAGTCTTGTACTGCAGCACGCACATCATTTAGTACGTTGACCAAGCCGTCACCTAATTGTTTGATTCGCGCAGGGTCTGTTATACGTTCAATTTCGATATGTATCCACGACTCTAATTTTTGTCCCTGATTTTGCCCCTGAAGCGGGCTTGCCACGCTGGATAAACTGCCGTCTTTATCGCGCGTGGTGGCGAATAGCGGATGGGCGATTTGCTGAATTGCAATACCTTGGCGATTGATTTCCATCGCAATCGAATCGACCAAAAAAGGCATATCGTCATTGACGAATTCGATGACAGTAGCGTTTGCTGTCCAGCTGTGTTCACTGGTCCTGGGTGAAAATAAACGCATCTTCGCTGCGCCAGTTTGAAAATCCGCCGCAAATGCCAAATGATTTTGCAGAATTGTCGCCCAATCATTGGCGATACGTGCGTTGAAATCATCTTCATCAATGTCGGAGAAATATTTTTCCAGTACCACCAACGCCATCTCACGGTGCGGAATTGCTGCGTTTGACGCAATGATATTTTTGACTTCAACAAAAGCCGCGTGTTGATTACGGTTGCGATTGTTTGGCATGGCGTATTCCCAACGAAATATTTTGATGCGCCATTATAGTGCGCGCCACCTTAAGGCTCACGCGTCGAAGTGGCACAATGGCGGCAAATATTTTTAGATTCGAGAATGCGACGAGCCGTTATGGGAGCTTCTAATAACCAGCCGTTCGTGCTGAGGTATCGAAGCACACACTGTTAAGTGCTTGATTTATAGGGCTTGAACAACCCTTCGATACGTGCAGCGTACCCTGTCCTGAGCTTGTCGAAGGATCAGGGCGAACGGAA
>JANNWG010000069.1:0-25775 GCA_031414695.1 Burkholderiales bacterium | reverse complement strand
AAAGTACTCGCAAGAAGAGTTGAATGCGATTGCCGAGAAAATTAACAATCGACCGCGTGAGTCTTTAGGATGGGACAGTCCCAATGAGGCGTGGGCTAAGTTGCTAAAATCAGACGTTGCACTTAATTCCTGAAGCCGTCGGTCCTAATTAAAAACGCCAATAACAACAACCACCTTCAAGCATTTCCGCTTCAAAAAACCCACCAATAAACGACTTTAATCTTTTTCGATCACCGACAGAAAATTATCCCGACGAGGCAGAGGTTCTCGTCAGGATGATTCCATTTGTGCATCAACCGCATCTGCCAAACCACTCACCACGCCACCAAGCATGGCGACTACTGGTTTTCAGACAACATCTACTTACTCATTTGCCAACTCAGTCCGCCTGCTTACGCAAAAACGCAGGTATGTCGTAGGTATCTACACCTGAGCTTTGCATGGCCGAAACGGTCATATCACGGCGACGACGTGTGACTGCTGGCGCATCAAGGTCAGCGTAGTTGATCGCCCCTGCCGGGGTGGATTGCATCATCCCGACTGCATCATCCGTGCCTGTGCGTTGCATGACAGGTGCGGAGTACACCACTTGCGGCTGAGGTTTGGCGACACGATTACCCAAGCCTGTTGCCACAATGGTTACGCGTAGTGCATCGCCTAGCGACTCATCAAACACTTGCCCAAAGATAACGGTCGCGTCTTCAGCGGTGAAGCTGCGGATGGTGTTCATCACTTCATGTACTTCTTTGATCTTGAGTGATTTAGAAGCAGTGATATTGACCAACACACCACGTGCGCCAGTCAAATTTACGTCCTCAAGCAGCGGTGAAGCGGCGGCTCGTTCAGCGGCCACCTGTGCGCGATCCGCACCTGATGCCATGGCAGAACCCATCATCGCGACGCCGTTCTCACTCATCACCGTACGCACGTCAGCGAAATCCACATTGACCAAGCCTGGGCAATTGATGATCTCCGCAATGCCTGCGACTGCACCGTGTAACACTTCGTTAGCGGCTTTGAAGCCATCTTCAAATGATGCATCTTCGCCCAACACTTCCATCAGCCGATCATTTGGGATGATGATTAGTGAATCAACATTTTGTTTTAGCGCTTCAATACCGAGTTGCGCTGCCTTCATACGTTTACCTTCAAACGCAAACGGCTTAGTCACTACGGCTACGGTGAGCACGCCCATTTCACGCGCGACCTCAGCCACGATCGGCGCAGCACCTGTGCCCGTGCCGCCGCCCATGCCTGCCGTGATAAAGAGCATATCAGCGCCCTGAATCATCTCGGCAATGCGCTCACGATCCTCTAATGCCGCTGCGCGACCAATCTCTGGATTAGCACCTGCACCTAGGCCGCGCGTGACCGTGCCACCTAATTGCAAGACCGTCTTGGATTGATTACGCTTTAACGCTTGCGCGTCCGTGTTAGCGCAAATAAATTCAACGCCCGCCACACCATTAGTGATCATGTGATCGACTGCATTACCGCCGCAGCCACCCACACCAATCACCTTAATAACCGCTTCCGTATCTGTGTTGTCTAAAATTTCAATCATGGTAATACTCTCCTCTGCTGGTGGAACTACTAAAAAAATCTTTTTGTTGAGTGTTTGGCGTTTGGCGTTTGGTGTGATTCTCACCAAGCTGTAGCGAAATACCAAACTCAAAACACCAAACCACAAACCCAAAACGCTCAACGCTCAACCCAAAACGCTAAACTCTAAAAATTGCCTTTAAACCAACTCGCCATGCGCTCATATACAGACTTAAAGCTGCCTGCATTGAGTCGCACATGGTCATCTCGCTTTCGCTGTTCAACACCCGTTAGTAACAAGCCAACGGCGGTCGAAAAACGCGGATTACTGACAACTTCCGCTAAGCCACCCGAATACATCGGCACACCCAATCTGACTGGCATGTGAAAGACTTCTTCACCTAACTCAACCATGCCCGCCATGCCCGCGCTACCGCCTGTGAGTACGATGCCGCTTGATAAAAGCTCCTCAAAGCCACTCGCGCGAAGCTCGCGTTGAATTAATGAATAAAGCTCTTCTACGCGCGGCTCAATCACTTCGGCTAAGGTCTGCCGCGACATTTGTCTTGGGCCACGATCCCCTACACCGGGCACTTCAATGACGTCGTTGACGCTCGCGATTTGTCTAAGCGCACAACCGTGAGCTATCTTGATATCTTCTGCATCTTTGGTCGGCGTGCGCAGCGCCATCGCGATGTCACCCGTGATTTGATCCCCCGCAATGGGAATCACTGCTGTGTGGCGAATTGCCCCGCCGGTAAACACCGCAATGTCGGTCGTGCCGCCACCGATATCGACCAAACAAACACCCAAATCTTTTTCATCCGGCGAAAGCACTGCAATAGCCGAGGCTAATGGCTGCAGCACCAACTCGCGCGGCTCTAGTCCGCAACGTCTGACGCACTTCATAATATTTTGCGCAGCACTCACCGCACCAGTGACGATATGTACTTTGACTTCTAGTCGCACGCCACTCATGCCAACCGGCTCACGCACATCTTCTTGACCATCGATGATGAATTCTTGGGTGAGGATATGCAAAATTTGCTGATCCATCGGGATATTGACCGCTCGCGCTGTTTCTACCACGCGATCTACATCGAATTGCGTCACTTCACGATCTTTAATCGCCACCATGCCGTGCGAATTAAAACTTTTGATATGCGAACCCGCGATGCCGGTGATGACATCGCGGATTTTTACGTCCGCCATCAATTCCGCTTCTTCTAATGCGCGTTGAATACCCGCAACCGTCGCTTCAATATTGACGACCACACCTTTTTTCAATCCGCGTGAAGGATGCTGACCAATACCGAGTACTTCTAGCGCGCCTTCTGCGGTCAACTCAGACACAATCGCGACAATCTTCGAGGTGCCAATGTCGAGCGCCACAATCAGATTTTTCGTTTCACGGTTCATGTTGTTCCCATCATCATTTTTTGTATCTGCATAATTGCCTACAAATTCTTTTTCGTTGTTACGGATGTCGTTGTTACCGCGCCGGCAGCATTTCGAATCGTAAAGCCAGACAGGTAGCGCAAATCCACTTGGCTATTAGCTACCTGCAGCGCGGTAATTTGCGGATAAGTAGCAATGAAACGACTTAACCTGACATCAGTATCATGACGACCCAGTTCAAGTCGCGCGCCGTTATCTAAAGTCAATTGCCAAGCGCGGCGCGGCGTCAACAAGAGCGCTGCTGGTGAGCGTGCAATATCAGCGAGTGGTGCGATAACGCTAGCAAATTTTTCCAGCACTTCCGTTGATGTCCCTTCCGGACCCGCCAATTTTGGTAGCCCATCTCGGCGTTCATCGGTGATGACAGCGCGAAAGACTTCACCAAATTGATTAACAAGTGCCGTACTATCGTTGATAGCTTCATCGTTTAATCTGGCGATTGCGACTTCCCCAAGCCACGCGGCCTTGGGCTTATGCTCTTCGATCGCTACAACAATAGTGGCTGGAAATTGACGCCGCACGTTAGCATCGCGCACCCATTCAACTTGCGCAATACTTGCTTTTAGCGACAATAAGTCGAGCTGCAACATTGAGGCTTGTCGGGTCTGTAATGCGTCTGCAATTTGCTTTAAGGCGTCGTTATTAATTTCCATTAAAGGTGACTTTGTCGCGCTCACAAACACCACGCGCTCAATTGGAAACAGTTTTGCTATCGCTGGTAGCTGGCTACGCAGCAACCAGACCATGCCCGCCGCCAATAGCATGGCAGTAAGCGCAGCGGCAAGCACAACTAACCGCTGCGAATGCAGTGGTGCTGCGTCTTGTTTTTTTGCGCTTACGTGTCTATTTTGCGAAGGCTTTTGCATTTAACGGTTTAGCCTCGCGAGTCCTAAAATTTGCACGCAAAGCTCTGGGTAGCTAATGCCAACTGCACGAGCGGCCATCGGCACGAGAGAGTGACTTGTCATACCAGGAGAGGTATTAAATTCCAAAAATCCGAAACGACCATCGGCACGTAACATCACATCTGCGCGTCCCCAACCCGTGCAGCCGAGCACTTGAAACGCTTTTAGTGTGTCTGCGCGTATCGCCTCTTCTAAATCCGCCCTGATCCCAGACGGGCAATGGTATTTAGTGTCATCCGTGAAATATTTATTTTTATAATCGTAGTCACCAAGAGGCGCTTCGATACGAATGAGCGGCAGCGCTTTATCACCAACAATGGTCGCGGCTAATTCTTGGCCGTCAATGAATTCCTCGGCAATCACCAGAGGGTCAAGTTGGTAAGCCAATTGAAACGCAGCGGCAAATTCGCCTGCACTGCGAACCTTGGTGACGCCGATTGAAGAGCCTTCACGCGCTGGTTTGATAATCAAGGGAAAGCCAAGATCATCCATTATTTTTTTCACATCACTTTGTGGCGTGACCAAGTGATATTTGGGCGTTGGAATTCCTGCGGCCTGCCAAACTAGCTTAGTGCGCCACTTATCCATGGCAAGCGCACTCGCCATCACGCCCGAGCCAGTGTAGGCAATATTTAAAGCCTCAAGCACGCCTTGCACGGTGCCGTCTTCACCAAAACGGCCATGCAACGCGATAAAGACGCGATCAAATTTTTCCTTCGGCAAATCGAATAGCGAATGAATAGACGGATCAAACGCGTAGGCGTCTACACCACTCTCGTTGAGTGCTGCTAATACGCCATTACCGGAAAGCAGCGATATTTCGCGCTCGGATGACGAGCCGCCCATCAGCACCGCAACCTTACCTAATTTTTTAACATCTACATTCACGCCGCATCTCCAATTGTGTCCCCAATAATTCTGACTTCTCTGATTAATGTCACGCCTGTTTGTGTCTCTACAGAGAGTTGCATGTGATCAATCAAATCTTCAATATTTTTGGCGCTCGCATTTCCCAAATTGATGATGAAATTCGCGTGTTTCAATGACACCTGCGCGCCACCAATCGTATATCCCTTCAGGCCACAAGACTCAATCAAGCGCGCGGCAAAGTCGCCGGGTGGATTACGAAATGTCGAGCCTGCATTCGGTTTGTCTAGCGGCTGAGCGGCCATACGCTTGGCGAGTAATTCTTTAATTTTAGTAAGCGCTATTGCCGCCTCGCCTGCCTGAAAGCGAAGTCGAGTCGAGATAAAAAACTCCTCTGTTTTTGCCGTAGTAGCAACAACGTGCCGATACGCGATTTCAAAATCATTTGCGGTGCGCATATGTAAATTACCGAGACGATCCAGCGTGACGCAATCAACCACTTGCTCCCACATTTCGGTGCCGTAACAGCCTGCATTCATCGCTAATGCACCGCCAATGGTGCCAGGCACACCTGCCAGCCATTCAGCGCCATGTAGATCCTGCTTGGCAGCAAATTTCGCCACATGTGGCGATGCCGCACCTGCTCCTGCAACGACGATGCTGGCATCCTCTTTATCAATGGTCATACCACCAAGCGTCGAGGTCATCAGCACAACTGTGCCGTTAAAGCCACCGTCACGTATTAGCAAATTACTGCCGAGGCCAACAAATAAAATTGGCTCATTTGTTGGCACCGTTTTAATAAAGGCACACAGATCTGACAAATCAAGCGGCTTAAAAAATCGTTTCGCAAGGCCGCCAGCACGCCACGAAACATGCCGTGACATCGGCTCATCAACGCACAATTCACCTTGGAAAGGGTGCGATGCTGTTGATAAATGAGGAATGGTTTCACGCATATTCATCACTCGCCCCCGCTGAGACCAGCCAGCGCAGGCGCCACACCAGCGACCGAGCCTGCACCCATGGTGATGACGACGTCCCCCGCTTTTACGCGAGTGCGAATTGCCTCAGGCATCTCTACGGGTGTGGCGACAAATAGCGGCTCTACTTTCGCGTTAAGCCGCATAGCACGCATCAAGGCGCGCCCATCCGCCGCGACTATCGGCGCTTCCCCTGCCGGATAAACATCAGCCAACACCACTTCATCGGCAGTTGATAGTACCTTCACAAAATCTTCAAACAAATCGCGCGTGCGCGTGTAGCGATGCGGCTGAAAGGCAATCAGGATGCGGCGATTGGGGAATGCACCTCGTGCGGCAGCGAGCACCGCAGCCATCTCCGCAGGGTGATGACCGTAGTCATCAATTAAGGTAAACGTGCCATCCGTACAAGCTATCTCACCATAGCGCTGAAAACGACGACCCACGCCCGTGAATGTCGATAGTGCGCGCGCAATAATTGGGTCATCAACGCCAATTTCACGGGCGATGGCAATGGCGGATAAGGCATTCAGCACATTGTGTGTGCCCGCTAAATTTAACTCGCAATCGAGTACTTTTTGTACTTTTGTACCGCGAGCAGAAGTTGCGGTGAAGCGCATCCGACCATTTTCAGCGACAACATTTACCGCGCGCAAATCAGCGTGCGCCGAAAAGCCATAGGTCAAGATCGGTTTGGTTAAACGCGGCAGTATTTCGCGGACATTAGCATCATCTGCACACAGCACAGCTAAACCATAAAACGGTAGGTGCTCTAAAAATTCAACAAATGCGGATTTCAATTTTGCGAAATCATGCGCGTAGGTTTCCATATGGTCTTGGTCGATATTGGTAACGACTGCCATGATGGGTTGCAGATATAAAAATGACGCATCAGATTCATCGGCTTCCGCGACTAAGTATTCGCCCTGACCCAGCTTGGCATTGGTGCCAATCGAGTTAAGCCTTCCACCAATGACCATGGTCGGGTCAAGCCCTGCTTCTGCCAGCACATGCGAGATCAGCGATGTGGTGGTGGTCTTGCCGTGTGTGCCGGCAATGGCAATGCCCTGCTTGAAGCGCATCAGCTCAGCTAACATCATGGCGCGCGGCACCACGGGGACATGCGCGGCTTTTGCGGCAACCACTTCAGGGTTGTCAAGCTTGACCGCGCTAGAAGTTACCACCACATCAGCGCTTGCAATATTTGCCGCCGCATGACCAACAGTCACGGTAGCGCCATTAGCCACTAAGCGTTTGACGGCGGCGCTATCGGTAATATCGGAGCCGGTAACGCGATAACCTAAATTTAAAAACACTTCAGCAATGCCTGACATGCCAGAGCCACCAATGCCAACGAAGTGCAGCTGTTTGACTTTATGCTTCATGCGCCCACCACCGCAATGCCCGCTAGTGCCGCGCACACCTTTGCACAAGCCAGTGTTGCGTCGGACTTGCCTAACGCGCGCGCGCGGCTCGCCATGCCAATCACTTTTGCACGTGTCAGTGATAAGATTTTTGCAGCGAGTTCGTTCGCTGTTTCAGTTTTCTGATTTACCAATAAGCCTGCATCCGCGTCACTCAAAAATTTGGCATTGGCTAATTGCTCTTCGGCTACAAACCATGGCAGCGGAATCAATATGCTCGCCACGCCCACACAAGCAATTTCCGCCACTGTCATAGCACCTGCGCGGCAGATGATGACATCACACCATGCATACATTGCCGCCATATCGTCAATGAATGGCTTCACTTCAGCGCGCACATTTGCGGCGCGATAAGTGGCGACTAAATCATCGTAATTTTTTTCACCCGATTGATGAATCACGATTGGGCGCAGTGCTTCATCCATTGTGGCGAGCGCAGCCACAACTAAATCACTCATTGTTTTAGCACCCAAGCTACCACCGACGACCAATATGCGTAGCGGGCCTTGCCTATCACCGAGACGTAATTGTGGCGGTAGTAGGCGCGTAATGTCATCGCGCACGGGGGTACCGAGCCACTCGACAATGCGCGGTACAGGTAAGGCGCGCGCAATTGGATTGTGCGGTTTTTCGGCAAACGAATTTGGAAACCCTACCAGCACGCGGTCTGCAATCAATGTCAATACCCGATTAGTGAGCCCCGCATGCGCGCCAGGCTCATGCACTACTAATGGTTTGCCCATTAGTACCGCCATCATGCCTGCTGGGAACGCGATATAACCGCCCATCGACACCACCACATGCGGTTTCACGCGTCGTAATATCGCGAGTGATTGCGCAAATGCGCGCAGCAAATTGAACGGCAATAGTAACCACGCTAGTTTGCCCTTACCACGCACACCCGACATCGCCACTGTCTCAATCGGATAGCCAACTTTACCGACAAGCTGCTGTGCCATCCCGCTAGGCGTGGCAAGCCAGACAATATTCATACCCATTTCAGTTAACGATTTTGCAATTGCTAAGCCTGGGTAAATATGACCACCCGTTCCTGCGGCCATGATGAGTGCAGTTTTAGGTGTCACTGTGATGTTGGTATTCATGTACGCACCATGCCTTTGCGCGTACTCGCTGCAGCAGTGCGATTCTCATAATCTATCCTGAGTAGGATTGCTACCGTCGCACAATTGACTAACACTCCCGTGCCGCCGTAGGATAAAAATGGCAGCGTCAAACCTTTGGTTGGCAACAACCCCATGTTGACACCCATGTTAATAAACGCTTGTACGGATAGCCACACGCCGATGCCCTGCGCGACCAAGGCCGCGAAATATTTTTCGCGCATCATTGCTTCGCGCCCGATCATAAATATGCGATAAATCAACACTGCAAATAGGCCAGCGACGGTAACAATCCCAACAAAACCTAGCTCCTCGGCAATGACAGCCAATAGAAAATCGGTATGCGCTTCAGGCAAATAAAATAATTTTTCCACCGAGGCGCCAAGACCAACACCAAACCATTCGCCACGACCAAACGCGATCAGCGAATGTGAAAGTTGGTAGCCTTTACCAAATGAGTCTGCCCACGGGTCCATAAAACCAACGAGACGTTGCAAACGATAAGGAGATGTGACAATCAAGGCTGCAAATGCAACTGCTAGCAAAACTAGAAGGGCGGCGAATACACGCCAATTGAGTCCGCCTAAAAACAATATCGACATAGCTATCGTCGTCACCACGACCAGCGCGCCGAAATCAGGCTGGCGCAAGAGCAGAGCCGCCATAAACACCATGACAGAGAACATCGGTAAAAAGCCTTTCTTGAAATCATCCATGAAGGCCGCTTTTCGCACGGTGTAATCCGCTGCATACATGACAGTCAATAACTTCATCACTTCAGAAGGCTGCATGCCAAAAAAACCAAACCGTATCCAACGACGTGAGCCATTGACTTCATGTCCGATGGCCGGAATTAGCACCAACACTAACAAGAAGCCACCCGCCATAAATAAAAACGGTGCGGTTCGTTGCCAAACCGACATCGGAATTTGAAACGTAATGAGCGCGCCAATAACGCCGACGAGCATAAATATGCTGTGTCTCGTCAAGTAATATGTTGCGCGGTAGCCAGTGGTTTTTTCGCCTTCGCTAATGGCAATAGAGGCCGAATAAACCATCACCAAACCAATCGCCAGCAGCAACACCACGCACCAAAATAAAGTGAAATCAATGGTACTACGCGCGCTATTTGCATTCGCAGGCACTGCGCTACGTGAACGCTGCTGCCCCAGTTGCAGCAATCGGTTTTTCATCACATTAAACATGGCGCGGCCCCGCACTAGGCTTTAATGCCGCCACGCTTTTTACAAACTCGTCACCACGATGCTGATAGTTTTTAAACATGTCGAGGCTCGCGCAGGCAGGTGATAACAGCACAACATCTCCTGAAACTGCCCGCGAATAGGCGAGTTTCACGGCATCCTGCATATCATTTGCATAAACGCAATCAACATTTACGTCGTTGAGCGCGACTTCAATTTGCCCCGCATCGCGGCCAATTAGCACCACGGCTTTGGCACGTTGCTTTACAACTTCATTGAGCGGGCGGAAATCCTGCGACTTACCGACGCCGCCTGCAATCAAAATAGTAGGGGAGGTCATGCCACTTAATGCCGCGACAGTAGAGCCAACATTGGTCGCTTTAGAATCATTGATAAAGCTGACGCTATCAATCACATCAACTAACTGGCTACGATGGGGCAAGCCCTTAAATTGACGTAGTCCATCAGCGGCGCGAGACAAATCCACACCAATCGCATCGACCAATAAAAACGCGGCTAGTGCATTCGCAGCGTTATGCAAACCTACTACGGGCATCTCATCAAGCGGCATGAGTTGGGTGTCGCCGAGCACTAACCATCCATCACGAATGCCGGCATTTTTTTCTTTAGTGGGAACATCAAGACCGAAACTTGCGCAAGTGCCCTCTGCATTTTTCATTGACATCGACACAGCATCATCGCGATTAAGTACTTGCGAGCGTGCATGGGCAAAGATGCGTTGTTTGGCGCACTGATAATCCGCCATCGACTGATAACGATCAAGATGATCTTGGCTCAGATTGAGCATCGTCGCTGCATCCATTTGCAAGGTAGATGTTGTTTCTAATTGAAATGACGATAGCTCCAACACAAACACATCAGGCGCGCCGTTATCTTCCGCTTCCAGCAAGGCATCAAGCACGGGCAAACCAATATTGCCCGCCATTACCGTGCGCAGTCCTGCCGCGGCGCACATGGCTGCCGCCATTGCGGTGACTGTTGATTTACCGTTTGCGCCTGTAATGCCGATCACTTTTGATCTTGCTCCTGAATTGGTTAGTCGTTGGTTTTGTTGCCACGCGAAAAGCTCAATGTCCCCAATGAACGTCTTCCCCGCCGCGACGGCGCGCGCGATGGCCGGGTCACACGCGGGCCCCTGAACGGCCACGCCCGGGCTTGCAATAATGAGTTCGGCGTCGCTAAAGATATCGTCACGGAATGGTCCAGTGATGACATCGCAGCCAAGTCCTCTGAGCTGTTCAATTCCAGGTGCTCGCTCGCGGTTGTCGGCAACTCGCAGACGATGGCCCATTCGGTTTTTTCCGCCGAACCGCTGGAGGAAACGCGCGACGCTGACGCCGGTGTCACCCGCGCCAAGAACAAGACAGTTTTTGTCATGCCAGCTCACTCCTTTGCACCATTTTTAAAATTGAAACTCGCCATTTCAAAACCTTTTTCAAGCACTTTTGCTCCAAGATGTGCGCCAGCAAGGCACTTATGCGCTCTCTACCTTTAACGTAGCTTCAATGTTGAAAGTCCAAACAACACCAGCATCATCGTAATAATCCAAAAGCGCACAACGACTTGATTTTCTTTCCAACCTTTTAACTCGTAGTGATGATGCAGCGGCGCCATTCGGAATACGCGTTTTCCAGTGAGCTTGAAGGACGCCACTTGAATCATTACCGAGAGTGTTTCCACCACAAATACGCCGCCCATGATGATGAGCACAATTTCTTGGCGACAAATCACGGCCACTAAACCAAGTGCGCCGCCTAGCGCCAATGCACCAACGTCCCCCATAAAAACTTCAGCGGGGTAGGCGTTAAACCAGAGAAACGCCAGCCCTGCGCCAGCGATAGCGCCGCAAAAAATAGCGAGTTCACCTGCGCCTGCGATATGCGGCACACCAAGATAAGTGGCAAACACTTTATTGCCTGCCACATAAGCAAAAATCGCTAATGCGGAGGCGACCATGACCGTCGGCATGATGGCAAGACCGTCTAGTCCATCGGTTAAATTCACCGCGTTTGAAAATCCCACTACGACAAACCAGCCTAAGATAATGAATCCTAAAGTGCCAAGTGGAATGGCGACAGTTTTGAAAAATGGCACAATCAAATCGGTTTGTTGCGGCAGGTTAGTGCGATAAGCAAGGTAGGACAACGCGGTTGCTGCAATCACGGTCTGCCAAAAAAATTTAGCTTTCGCCGAAATGCCTTTGGAATTTTTATGTACCACTTTGCGATAGTCATCGATCCAGCCGATGACACCGAAACCAACAGTTGTCACCAAGCAAGCCCATACATAACGATTGCTCAAGTCAGCCCACAAAATAGTTGTCACTGCAACCGCAGTAAGTATCAGCGCGCCGCCCATTGTCGGCGTACCTGCTTTGACCAGATGCGATTGCGGACCATCGTCACGAACTGATTGACCTATTTTGAGCGAAGTCAATTTACGAATCATCCACGGGCCGATGACGAATGAAATCACCAGCGCTGTCATCGCGGCCATCACGGTACGTAGCGTGATGTAGCCAAACACATTAAAGGCGCGAATATCTTTGCCTAACCAATCAAATAATTCGAGCAGCATTAGTGTGTATCCTTATTTTTAGGTGCGTGTTTGGCGTGTTTGTCTACATACTGCGGCACGATTTTTTTCACCACGCGCTCCATTTTCATGAATCGCGAACCTTTGACGAGCACTGTCGCCCGCGCGTGCAGGCGTGGTGTGAGTGCGGCCACTAATTCATCTACATCAGCATAGTGCGAGGCGCATTGACCGCAGGCTGAAACGTATGCGCTGGCTAATGCGCCCAGCGCAAACACGGCGTCGATATTGGCGTCTTTCGCATAGTCGCCAATCTCAGCATGCATTTTTTCAGCGGCTTGCCCTAGCTCACCCATATCGCCCAATACCAATATTTTTTCACCCGGCGTTGCGGCGAGTACATCAATGGCAGCCCGCATAGAGTCTGGGTTGGCGTTATAGGTGTCATCAATAACAGTGGCGTCGTTGAGACCCGCGTAAGTGCGTAAGCGACCCTCAACACCATAGAATGTGGCAAGCCCCAGCGCAATGGTGGCGAGTGGTACACCTAGCGCATGTGCGCCTGCAGCGGCGGCAATCGCGTTGCGCTGGTTATGTTCACCAAGCACGGTCAATTTAATATGTTGGCTTTGACCATCAATTGTTAAGTCAATGCCATCGTGTTGTAAATCACCACGCACTAGCGCCTCAACATGCGTGCCGAATGTGACTATACGACGACGATTATCTTGTCCGACTACACCACGCCAATAATTCGCAAACGAATCATCTAAATTGATACAGGCGACACCATCATCGCGCAGCCCTAAAAATATTTCACCTTTGGCTTGGGCTATTGCTTCTCTGGAGCCGACTTCACCGATATGCGCTGTACCTGCCATGATGATGAGCGCCACATCTGGCATCACCAGACGCGTTAAATAATCAATTTCATTGAGATGATTCATGCCCATTTCAAACACCGCCATGCGATGTTGCGGTTGCAACCGCAACATCATTTGTGGCACGCCGATGTTGTTATTCAAGTTTCCTTCGGTGGCAAGTACGGCATCTGTATCGCCAAGGTGTGCCGCCAAAATAGCGCGCAACATTTCTTTTACCGTGGTCTTACCGTTGCTGCCAGTAATGCCTATCGTCGGTAGGCAAAAATGACTACGCCAATATTGGGCTAGCTGACCATACGCCCACATCGTGTCGCCCACAATTAATTGCGGAATGGCATGCGCCACTTTTCGCGACACCACAGCGGCGGCAGCACCACGGTCAGCCACTGCCGCAACATAATCGTGTCCGTCAAAATATTCACCCTGAAGGGCTACAAATAATTGCTTGTCGCCAATGCTGCGACTATCAGTAGAAACACCTCCAAACACCGCATGAATGGTAGTGTTTGGCGCATAGAGCTGCGCGCCCAGCTTACGCGCGCAGTCGTGTAGCGACATGCTCATTACGCTTGATGACAGAAGCTGGCTCATACACGCGCCTTTATTGCCGACCAACTAGCGAGCGCTACAGTGGCGACTTCAACATCGCTAAAGTGGTGTTTGGCGTTACCAATAATTTGATAATCTTCGTGGCCCTTACCTGCAATCACCACGATATCATCCACCGTTGCCAATGACAATGCCGCAATGATGGCGGCGCGCCTGTCAATCACAATACGATGCGGTGCGTCAGCGACACCTACCGCAATATCTTCTAAGATGCGCGCGGCATCCTCTGTGCGTGGATTGTCTGAGGTGACAATCGTAAAGTCAGCGTACTTCGCTGATATTGCTCCCATCAGTGGACGCTTACCCACATCACGATCACCGCCGCAGCCAAATACACAAATCAAACGGCCCTTATCCGGCACGACTGCAGAGATGGAGGACAGAACTTTTTCAAGCGCGTCAGGGGTGTGCGCGTAGTCCACGACCACCAGCGGTTTATTTACATTATTTTTTTCAGCACGCACAGTTTCCATACGGCCACGCACCGGCTTTAAGTTGCTCACTATTGCCGCTGCGTTCGCGAGCGAATAGCCGCTCGCCATCAACACGCCGATAACGGCAAGCAAATTACTCGCGTTAAAGGCGCCCAAAATCTCAGTCTCAACCAGCGCCTCTTCGACTTGCGAGACGCCTAACCAACGCACCGCAAATGACAAGCCTGCTGAAGAAACGGCAATATTGTGTGCAATCAAGTTTGCAAATTTAGCGCCACCATTGGCGGCAAAGCGAATGACATCAACGCCACGACGTGTCGTACGATTAGCTATCTCGCGACCAAACACATCATCAACATTGACCACCGCCGTTTTCAATCCGCGCTGCGTGAAAAGTTGCGCCTTAGCTTCACCATACACATCCATTGACTTGTGATAATCCAAATGATCCCGCGTCAGATTGGTGAATACTGCAATATCAAATTTCACGTCACTAACCCGACTCTGATCAAGCCCGTGGCTGGAAACCTCCATCGCGCAAGTGGTCGCACCCTTATCAGCAAATTCACGCAACATCTCTTGAATAACGAGCGCATCAGCTGTGGTATTGCTGGCTTCCTTAAGTGGCGTAATGGTTTCACCAACTAAGCCATTACCTATTGTGCCCATCACTGCGGCGACACGCCCGCTAGCGGCCACGGCATGCGCACACCACTGCGCCACTGAAGTCTTTCCATTTGTACCGGTCACACCTACCATCCACATCGTGTTTGATGGATGTTGATAAACGTGCGCGCCGATGGCGCTCGCAAATTGTTTAAGACTATTCACCGCAATACTTGGCACAGGCGAGCGCGTATCCCATTCATATTTGCTGTCGCCAGACTCAAACAATATTGCTGATGCGCCTTGGGTAATGGCTGCCTGAATATAGTCGCGACCATCACGCGCCACACCGGGATAGGCTAAAAATAAACTACCCACATTGTTGGTGACACTCACTTCACTTGAAGCCGCCGTAACGTGCGTAATTTTGACAGGCAGCGCATCAATAGCAGCGAGTAAATCGCGCAAATTATCAACCTGCATAGGAAGGGTAGTCATCATTTTTACCCTCGCTCACGTTTGGCGACATTGACAGCCACTGGTGGGATGGCAGCACGCACTGGCGGCGGTGAAGATACAAAATTTGCTGCATCCGGTGCAACACCAGACATACGCAATGCTTGCGACATGACATTAGAAAAAACCGGTGCAGATACATCGCCGCCATAAATTTTTCCTGCCGCTGGTTCGTCTACTGTGACGGCAATAATGTAGCGCGGGTTTGATACCGGCCCGTAGCCGACAAATGAAGACAGATAAATATTGTCCGCATATTGGCCGTTGACTAATTTTTTAGCGGTGCCGGTTTTGCCCGCAACGCGATAGCCCGGCACCTGCCCACGTGTGGCCGTGCCGCCTGTTTGGGTAACTGTTTCTAACATTGCTGACATACTACGAGCGGATTGTGGCGAAATTATTTGCTTGCCGATTACATCCGCTTCACGCTTCATAAAAGTGACCGGTAGCAACACGCCGTCATTGGTAAAAAGTGTGTATGCCCGCGCGAGTTGTAATGCAGAAACGGAAATACCGTAACCAAACGACATCGTGGCCTGCTCAAATGGTCGCCATGTTTTAGCGGCACGTAGCCGCCCTGATGCCTCACCTGGAAAGCCCGTCTTAGGTGTTGCGCCAAAGCCTAGCTCGCTATACAAATTCCATAACGTTTCAGAGGGCAGCTGCAAGGCGATTTTGCTGGTGCCAATGTTGGAGGATTTTTGAATAATATCTGCCACTGACATTTCCGCCTTTGGGTGTGTGTCGGTCACAGTATTGCTACCCACTTGCCATTCACGTCCTGTTGTCATTACTGTTGTTGGCTTGACAATGCCCGCTTCCAATCCCGCCGCCACCGCAAATGGCTTAAAGGTGGAGCCAGGCTCAAAGGTGTCGGTGACGCTACGATTGCGCATTTCAGTCGGCTTAAAATTAGCGCGATTGTTAGGATTAAAGTCGGGCATGTTGACGAGCGCCAACACTTCTCCCGTTTTTGCATCCAACATCACCAATGCGCCGCCCTTCGCGCGATTCGCCTCCACCGCAGCTTTTAATTCACGATGCGCTAAATATTGAAAACGCTCATCAATTGAGAGTTTTAGAGATTTACCTTCACGCGGAATTTTTAAGCTTTCTAAATCTTCAACAATGCGACCTTTACGATCCTTAATAACGCGTCGCTGTCCTGGTGCTCCAGCGAGTGAGACTTGCTGAGCTAACTCAATGCCTTCTTGGCCTTTATCATCAACACTGGTGAAACCAATCACGTGTGCGGCTACGTCTCCCGCTGGATAGTAACGACGAAACTCGCGCTGCTGAAACACGCCGGGGATTTTCAGCGCCATGACTTTGGCGGCTTGCTCGGGTGAAATTTGTCGCTTTAACCAAACAAAATTTTTGTCTTCATCGGCAAGACGCGCTTTAATAATTTTTACATCCACATTGAGCGCGGTAGCGAGTTTGATGATTTGCTTTTCATTCAATCCTGCATCAGTGCCCATCTCTGACGGGCTTGCCCAGATAGATTCAACTGGGGTAGAGATTGCAAGTGGCTTCCCATTGCGATCCATCACCGCACCACGCGACGCCGGCATGTCAAGCACGCGCACAAAACGTGACTCTCCTTTGGCTTGAAGAAAATCGTTATTGAGCCCTTGCAAATAAAAAGCACGGCCAATCAACACCACAAATAGAGACAAGCACCCTACCAAGGCCAAGCGCGAGCGCCAACCTTCAAGCTTTAAGCGTAGCTCCGGGGATTGGATTTTTTTGGTGTGGTAATTCATTTTGTTGGCGCTTTTTCATTTGCTTGCGTTGGTGTCGTCAGCACCACAATCACAGCTTTTTTAGCGTCTGGTATCACCATGCCCAAATCGCGCGTCGCTTTTTGCTCGATACGCTTATGCGTGCCGAGCGTTTGGCTTTCAATTTGTAATTCGCGCCACTCTTGATCGAGCTTGGTCTCACGCTCTTTTTCAGCTTGCATGGCAATAAACGCCTTGCGCCATTGATGATTCGACGTGACCACAGACATCGCGCAAAATACAAGCAGCGCTAACAGCAAAAAATTAAGCCGCATCATGACGCCACCTCAGTGCGGGTGGCAACGCGCATCACAGCTGAGCGAGAACGCGGATTGGCGGCAACTTCTGCTTGACTCGCCTTGTTGGCGCGGCCTTCGAGCGTTAGTGTGGCTTCGTTGATTTCATTCGCACGTATCGGAAAATTAGACGGCAGTGAATCGCGCTTCGCACTAGTTTGCATAAAGCGTTTAACGATTCTGTCTTCCAGCGAATGAAAACTTATGACCACTAATCGTCCTCCAAGCCGCAAGCGTTTCACCGCTTGAGGCAACATCGTTTCTATTTCTTCAAGCTCTTGATTGATGAAAATCCGAAGAGCTTGAAACGTACGGGTCGCGGGGTTGAAGCCCGGCTCGCGCGTGCGCACGGTTTCGCCCACGAGCTTGGCAAGCTCGCCCGTCGTCCGTACACTTCCGCTGAGCCTTGTCTCAACAATCTTTCTTGCAATTGCCTTAGCAAACCGTTCTTCACCATAGCGCCAGATGACCTCCCCTATTTCTTTTTCGCTGGCAACTGCCAACCAATCAGCAACGGTTTCGCCTTTGCTTTGATCCATCCGCATATCGAGCGGCGCATCAAAGCGAAAAGAAAAACCGCGCGCCCCATCATCTAATTGCGGCGACGACACCCCTAAATCCGCCAATACACCATCTATTTTTGTAATACCCAACTTATCCAACACGCTACACAACTCACTCATTTGCCCGTGATGCAGTGAAAATCGTTTATCAACGATCGTGTTGGCTTCAATGGCTGCCACATCACGATCAATGGCGATCAAGCGCCCAGTGTCGGATAACCTTTCCAAACATAATCGCGAATGCCCACCACGCCCAAATGTGCAGTCCACATAGACGCCATTGGCACGTTCACCTTGAATAGCGAGTGCTGACACCGCTTCATCAAGGAGAACGGTGGTGTGAGGTTGACCATTCATTAGTACTCTGGCGGCTAGAGCGAGAAATCTTCTGTGCCGGGGGGAAGCCCCGCCGCACCAGAAGTTAGCGTGGAAATTGCATCATTCCATGCGCTCAACGACCAGACCTCAAAGTGTGAGCCTTGCCCCACAAACATAATCTCGCGATCAATGCCTGCGTAGGAACGTAACTCAGGCGAGACCAAAATACGCCCAGCGTTATCAAGCACCAACTCTTCCGTGAAACCGATTAACAACCGCTTCCACATTGACGCAGTTTTATCCATTGCTGAGAATTTCATCGCGCGATCACGAATCGGCTCCCACGCGGCTTCCGGATAGAGCAACAAACATTTCGCCGGACTCGCCGTCAATATCAATCGGCCATCCGAAGGCGTCGTCAATGGCTCGCGATGCTTGACCGGTATGGCAAGCCGATTCTTCACATCGAGATTGATTTTTGACGCACCTTGAAACATGACTGATGAATCCTCAGGACTTTTATCGCTTTTCGGAAATTCTTAGGGGTTGCAATTAACGTTCGCAAAAGTGATCGCAAACGAAAATGTAGAGTCTGCGAATTTTTTGAATAAAAACGTAAAAAGCAGCGTTTTTTCTTAAAAACCCACTTTCACCCACTTGTGGACACTATAGGCGTAAAAAAACCCGTGGTCAAGCGGGTTTTAGGGATTTTTTCGTTATGCTTCAGTGACTTAGCGCATTTTGTTCACGCAAAATAGCTGTGGAAAACTTTGTTGATAATTAATAAGATAGCGAATAAACCTAAAGTAACTTAAGAAGATTTATGCTGAAAAATCAGGCAGTTACTGTAAATTTATACATAATTTCTATTTTTGACGGGTGAAAATATTTACTGCACTATAAGTAGATAGCGTTTGAATACATTTATTGCTTTATGCCATCAAAAATACCAAAATTAAATATCTATTGATATTAACAAAGTTAAGGGGTAAGCCATGGCAAAAAATACTAGCATTAGCTTAGGTGTGCATTTCGACAAATTCATCACGCAGCAAATTGTGTCGGGCCGATTTGGTTCAACCAGTGAAGTCGTACGTGCTGGCTTGCGACTACTAGAGAATGATGAAAATAAACTATCTGCACTCCGTAAGGCGCTCGATGCAGGCGAGGCAAGCGGTATTGTTGATTATGATTACCGTGATTTGCTAGCGGAATTGGACAGTAAGTCAGACGCTAAATGAAATTATTCTCGCTGAGTCATCAGGCAAAAAATGATCTGCTTGAAATTGGTGTGTTTACTACCGAGACATGGGGGAAAATGCAGCGTAACTACTACCTTAAGCAACTTGATGACACCTTTCATTTGCTCGGAAAAAAACCTTTTCTCGGTGTGGCATGTGACGAGATAAAAATAGGATATCGAAAATTTCCTCAGGGCAGTCATCTCATTTTTTACAAAGAGAATACGAGCGGCGGCATATTAATTGTTCGCATACTTCATAGGCGCATGGATTACAGCGCCAAGACCGTCAGCAATAACAGTCTCAAAAACGATAACAAATAAAAAAATGGACTTCGACTTTTCTTGGGCGTTTGCACTACTTTTACTGCTGGCGTTTTTTGCAGGCTTTGTGGATTCTGTAATCGGCGGTGGCGGCTTAATTCAGGTACCAGCGCTATTAGTTTTTTTGCCCGGCGTGCCAATTGCGACCATTTTTGGCACAAACAAAATCATCTCACTCGCAGGCACCTCGGTAGCACTCGCTAAAATCGCGCCCAAGGTCAGCGTGCCGTGGAAAAGCATATTGCCCGCCGCATTCGTTGCCGCGATATTTGCCTTCATGGGGGCGAAAGCGGTCACATTACTCGACCCGAAAATATTGAAGCCAGTCATTCTGGTTTTACTTGTTTTTGTGGCGACATACACGTTAGTCAAAAAAGAGTTGGGCGTACTGCATCAGCCAAGATTTGCGGCGAAGCATGAGCGTTTAGTGGCTATCTTCATCGGCGCATTATTAGGATTTTATGAGGGTTTTTTTGGCCCCGGCACAGGCAGCTTTTTAATGTTCGCCTTTATCGGCTTACTTGGCTTTAATTTTTTAACGGCCTCTGCCGCCGCAAAGATGGTCAACATCACCACTAACATTGCCGCAACCGCATGGTTTGCGTGGAGCGGCAACATCCTCTACAAACTCGCCATCCCAATGGTGATAGCAAACGTCGCAGGTGCATGGCTCGGCGCGAATATGGCGTTGAGCAAAGGCAGCGGATTTTTACGGGTGTTTTTTCTATGTGTGATAGCGCTCTTGATATGTCGATTTGCTTGGGATGTTTTTGCAGGCGCTTGATATGTGCAGTGGTTACATTTATTCGCGCGGCAGCGTCACCCAAAATTTCACACCACTGTCATCCTCTAAATTGGCGGCGGCAATGCTGCCTTTATGAAACTCTGCAATCAAGCGCGCGATGTAAAGCCCTAGTCCTAGATGGGCTTCGCTACTTTCACCGTTATGGTTATTTACGCCACTACGTTTGGAGACCATAGAGTCAAATAATGCAGCAATATCTTTATCACTTTGCGGCAACAGCGGACCTTTGTTTTCAACGCTAATGACGATATTTTTTGCATTACGATGAAGTGAAATTTTGATGGGCGTATCAAGGCTTGCTTGCGCAAAATCAATCGCATTTTGGACTAGCTTATCGAGCATTTGATTGATGGCGTCAGGCACCACTTGGCAAGTCATATCGCCTTCATCATGTATAAACGTAAATCGCTGATGCGTAAATGTTTGTTGATAGCCCGCCACGCAGCCACCGATAAGAGCGACGAGATTAACTGGCTCAGCCTGTGCGCCTTCGAGCATGCGTTCAAGTTGCGTGGCTTCCGACATTCTGGCAATAATTTGCGAGAGTCTTGCAACACCTTCGTCAGCGCGGGACAAAAATATTTTATCTTGCTCACTCAAATATGAGGTGCGCAGATTATCGAGAGACGATCGCACTACCGCCACCGGCGTGCGTAGCTCGTGCGAGAGGCGTGCGGCGAGCTGCTCAAGATAGCTGTTGTAGCTGGCCTGACGCGCCACCATCGCTTGCAGGGTTTCAGTTAATGCGCCGATTTCATCATGCATTTTGGTTGGGCTGATGACACCGCGCACACGACCCTGCGCGTCAATGGCATGATTTGCTTCGCGTTGCAGACGCGTAAGACGCGACGCAAATCGAAATGCAAAGCCAACCAAGACACCGAAGGTAACCATAAACACGATGAGCGTGATGACCAAAACTGATTCGGCGGCAGACTTGGCGAGGCTGCGATATTGGGCATCAGTTTCTTCAATGACTACCGAGGCAATCACATTTTCACCTTGCCAAATAGGTGCTGCCACAGACAAAACAAACACATTGTCTGGTAGGCGTCGCCAATTAACCGTTGGCTCGCCAATCGCCGCGCGCTCAGCTTGGCGCATGACTTCGCGCGTGTTGTTGTCGCCAATATTAGCCACATCTGATAGCGGCATGATGATGGGCATGAGCATTCGCATCATAGGTGCAAAAAGCGCGCGTAATTTTTCGCGGGTTGTGGCGTCAGCCGCGAGCGGGCTCGCTTTCGTCAGCGCGCCAACCAGCCCGCGCACCTGACCGCTGGCATCAATGACCCAAATACGCACATCACGTACGCCACTTTGGTTGAGTATTTTTTCAATTTGCGGGCTAGGTTGGTAGCGATTACCTAGCTGCGAAATGGTGACAGGATCACTCGCCGCAAACAGCGCCAAGATACTTTCACGTTCATTTTCACGCTCGTTTTTAAGCATGCGTTGAATGCGTTCATCGTCGCTTAATGCATCTTGATTAGTTTGCGGGCGTTGCAGGATTTCAGGGCGATCTGATAATGAAGCGGAGACTAATTTTGCGGCAGCCACCGCTACCTGCTGCTGGCCGATGCGTAAATAGCTGGCTAACTCGCGTACAAATAAAAACCCAACAAGTGGTATGAGCAAAAGCACTAGCGATGCGGCTAAAAATTTAGCCCGCACGCTGCTTAAGAAAGCGACTTTTTTCATCTCTTAAACTTTTTTCGTCTCTTAACTAACTGCGCCATCTGTATCCCATGCCATACACGGTTTCAATCGCATCAAATGTTGTATCGACAATTTCAAATTTTTTACGAATGCGCTTCATGTGTGAAGTGATGGTGTTGTCATCCACAGTGAGCTCCGCCTCACGCATGAGCTGATCACGATTTTTAACGTGACCGGTAAATTTAACGAGCGCGTGAATCATCCAAAATTCTGTCACAGTCAGCACCACATCTTGCGACTTCCAATTAACCGAGAGCCGATTAATATCGAGCACTAAATCGCCCCGATGCAGCACATCTTCGGCGCGTGATGGCAGGCGTTGTGCATCTAAGCGACGAAATAATGCCGCTATGCGCGCGCTCAAATGCGGCATCGACACATCTTTGGTCACGTAATCATCCGCGCCTAATCGCAACCCCGCGACAATATCAAAATCACTATCGCGTGCTGACAAAAAAATAATCGGCAAGCTCGCTGACATGCCGCGTAGCTCGCGGCAAAGCGTAAAGCCGCCGTCAATCTCCTCGCCTAATCCAATATCAATAATAGCTAAATCTGGCAGCTTGATTTTGAATGCAGCCATCGCCTCTAAGCGCGCAGCGTAGCTGGAAACCGCATAGCCTTGGCGTGTTAATGCGTCACTGTAATTGGCACGGATGGTGGCTTCGTCTTCAACAATACTGATGTGTTTTTGCATGATTTTTTCAAAAAATATTGAGCTGAAATCAATATACCGCAATCGTTATCAACGCTGACAAACCAAACGTATCGCGTCACAAAGTTGCCACTATTTCGCCTCTGCTTGGCCTGAATCCATGCCGAAATGCGCCTTTATTGGGGCGTTAAATCGTTTTTGTCAGACCACATCGCGCAACCATACCAGCTAACCATAGGGGCAACATCATGAAACATGTTTGGACAAAAATCATGCAATCGAAAACCGTCAATGTGAATATCATCAAGCACGACTTTGTAAAAATGCTTGCGGCGGCCATCATGGTGGGTCTTACCTTTAGCGTCTTTGCGGCAGCCGTCTCACTGATATTGGCGCATACCTCAACGGCCTATGCAGGCCAAGTAACGTCGCCGCCACCGAGCGCGCTGTGGGTCTCTCAACATGGTTTGTGGGTACTCAAGCACGATGATGATTTGATTGCTAGCGATATTGATGCTGACGACACTGATACTGATCCACAACTATCTTCCCCTGGCCACATTCATCTTGGTGATGGCTGCGGCAGCACACCAATCGTGGCCACTGAGCGTGATTGGCAAGTCACAATCAAAGGTGATTTGGCAGATATTCAAGTTATGCAAACCTTTATCATTCAAACCACTGATGGCGCTGACCCTAGCATTGAAGAGAGCGGCCATTTCGGTGCAGTGCTACCGCGTGGCGCAATCTACACAAGCTTCCGCGTGCAAACGAATACGCATGATTTGTATGGCAAATATGCGGGCGATACCAATTGGGATGCGGAAGACAATAACGAAATAGCGCAACTAAAATCGAGCGGGTTGGTGCGCGTATATGAGTACCGTCACCCGAATGGCGTAACGCATTTGTCATCAGACACGATGCATGGTTTAAAGCAAGGTGAGACCGTGGTCGTGACCTATCGGTATAGCGTACCAGTAGAAAACATGGGTCGTCATGAAGCGGCGATTCGCTTGGCCTTGCACGATGATCAATTGACTGACGAGGCTCGCAATAGTGTGTGGATTAATTGGGCAAACGCAGCGACACCACGCACCTCAACACAGCCAAAAGCCGTCATCAATGCGCCGCGCGGCCTCAATATTGAACGTACGGCTAATGGCAAGCGCATCGTTGCAGCGTCATTTGAAAATATTGTTTTAACTAAATCAGCGCAAAAAGATAACAATCAATTTCAATTACGTTGGGCAATGTAGCGCTTTCATCATCTGCTCAAAAAAGAACCTCGGAGCCGGACGCCTTCGCGATTAACTTTTCCTCTGCTGGTAGTGACTGCGGGGGCGTCCTCTGGGCCATGCAAGCAAACACTAAAAATAGTAGGCAAAAAAATGCAAAAAACACTCATGATACGAATCGCTATCATCGGTTTATTGATGTTGTTACTGTTAGTGCCGCTGGCGTTTATTCAAGGCGTGGTTAGTCAGAGGCAATTTTACCAAGAGCAAGTTGCGCAAACCGTGACGGAGAGTACCGCAGGCGCGCAACGTTTAGTTGCACCACTGCTGGTAATACCTTATGTATGGCGCGAAACGGTTAAAACAACCGATAGCAATGGGAAAACGACCCAACAAATTATTGAACATCCCAAGACTGTTGTCGTCACTGCAGATGCCGCACGCTACATCGGCAATGCTGATATAGAAACAAAATATAAGGGCATTTATAAAGTGCTCACCCATCAAAACAAAGGTCGTTGGCAAGTTAGTTTTGATGTGCCGCGACACGCTGGGCTAGATATAAAAAAATCTGATATCCGCTTTGAAGAGGCGTATTTGGTGCTCGGCATTGCTGACCTACGCGGGTTGGTTGGTACACCTAGTGTGTCATGGCAGGGCAGGCCTCTAAATTTCGCCAATGGCACGCGCATCGCATCATTTGGCACTGGGCTACACGCCCTCGTCGGCGATTTATCGGGTGATGTGCCCATGCGCTACGATGCTGAAATCAAACTTTCGCTGAATGGCGCAAATGCGTTGTCATTTGTGCCGCTAGGTAAATCAACCGCCGTTACACTCAACTCCACATGGCCGCACCCAAATTTCAGCGGCCAATATTTGCCACTCACAAAAACAATCAACGAAGCAGGATTTAGCGCGAATTGGGAAGTGTCACATCTTGCCAGTCGCAATACGAATGTTTTTAATGAAATAGCGTTGTCACCGCAGAGCAAGCCAGCAGAAGCACAATTTGAGACATTCAAGGTGAGCTTTATTGAGCCTGTAAATATTTATCAGCAGGTCGAGCGCGCGGCTAAATATGGCATTTTATTTATCGTCTTGACCTTCGCCTGTTTTTTCATTTTTGAGATGATGACGGGTGTGCGTTTACACGCGATGCAATATGGCTTGGTCGGCTTAGCCTTAGCAATATTCTTTTTATTGCTCATTAGCGTCTCAGAGCATGTGCCATTTTGGCTCGCCTATTTAATTGCCAGTGTGGCGTGTGTTGCGCTGATTGGCAGCTATCTGTCGAGCGTATTGGGAACTAAAAAACGCGGCGCCATATTCTCAGCAACCCTTGCCATGCTGTACGCCATTCTTTACGGCATATTGTTGTCAGAGGACAACGCGCTTTTGATGGGCTCAATCCTGCTTTTTATCGTGTTGGCAGCGGTAATGTTGCTCACCAAAAAGCTAAATTGGTATGCGATTGGGCAGTCGTAGAATGCGCCCACATATTAAATAAACTACAAGCTCGTTTATTGGCGGGCATCTTGGAGATAAAACCATCTGAAACGCCCGCCAATGATTGACTTTGCTATTGGGCACTTCTCAAAACCCCCAATTACCTACAATTCGCGATTTACGATTTTTTTAATACGTATCGTCAGTATTTTTTACGTTTTCACTTGTAACTTACCTCGGTTTTTAGGGGATCTTTCCCCGTCTTTCTCATGCTGCT
>JANNWG010000068.1:0-7596 GCA_031414695.1 Burkholderiales bacterium | reverse complement strand
GTATTGCTGAATATTTAGTTGAAATTTAATGCTGTTTCGACGCTGTTAGTAGCCAGTTTTTAAAGTACATCCTATTTTCAACCCATTGATTTTAATAGAGAAAAAAGCTGTTTCTTGAGAGGTATCGAAGGGTTGTTCAAGTCCTATAAATCAAGCACTTAAGAGTGTGTGCTTCGATACGCGTAGCGTGCCCTGTCCTGAGCTAGTCGAAGGATCAGCACGTACGGCGGGTTATGAGAAGTTCCCAATAATTTCTTAGCCATAAGAAATAAGGCGTCAAGCCGTACTGCATGAATATCAACTGTGCAATGTTCGGTGCCTTTTCAGCGCAAGCAGTAACGTACTAATTTAATCCACCGTTGGCTTCAACACTTTCGCTCGCTCTACAACTTCGGTGAACATCTCACGTATTGCAGATGCACGGCAGGCATAAGGGTCAAATTCTTTACCAGCCGCATACTTCAAAAATAAAGCGCTGTTATCGCCAGTGTAACCAAGATAGCCCATGGTCCACGCCGTAAATTGGCGCGTATCTACTTCTTCCCACGACAATATTGCTGGGTCAAAGTGGCGCGGATCAGCTGCAATACGATGATAGGTTTCGTTAACCGCGCTACGATGTCCTTCAAGACATTGTAAAAAAACGCCACCGGTAAAGACGAGCCCCCCAGTGATACCGTCACGTGCATTGTTGCGCTGTGACACCGACAAAATGCTACGCACATCCAGCGTGCCCACTGTGGGGCGTACTCTGCTGCAATAAATCAAACGTACCAACATACTTACCTCTTCCTATTCATAAAAAATTAATCATCAAACCTACGAGAGTATTAATCTCATTCCCCCTTCGTCACAAAATGCGACACCTTCGGCGCAGCCACAAATGGCTTTACACCTACCGCTTGATAAAGCTGCGACGGCTCGTACATGGCGCCCGCTTTCATGACTAGGCTCACTTTACGGATGTCAGCAATATTCTTCGATGGGTCGCCATCAACAAGTACGAGATCCGCATCTTTACCGACAGTAATCGAGCCAGTGCGTTCCAACACTTGCGAATATTTAGCACCGTTCCATGTGGCGATTTTCAATACTTCAAGTGGCGCAATACCCGCTATCACATAAAGCTCTAGCTCACGATGCAGCGCGAAGCCGGCGACTTCATCTGTGCCTGCGAGTAGCGGCACGCCCGCATCGTGCATTTTTTTAACCAAGCCCATGAGCTTGGCGTAGGACTCGCGGAATGGCACTTCGTTTTTATCGTTGACATCCATTGAGTTCGATAACCAGCCGCGTCTTACAGTAGGCGGCACATTATTGGCGACCATTTTGAATGTCGGGTTTGGCGCGCCTTGGCGTTGCAAATAAAAGTATTCAAATGTCGCCATGGTCGCGTCAACGGCAGTTTTGCGATCAACCAAAAGCTTCACAAAATCATTAACCGCTTGGCCTTCCAAATCAATTTGATTTGCGTTGTCACCCACCAAATAAAAACGCAGCAGCGTGCGCGTATCGTCTTCTTTTTTGACTAAAAAGTTCAGCATCAATTGATTGATATGTTGCACTTCATCAAAGCCCGCACGCACCGCTTCCTCTGCCCGCATAAAGGCAGGTATGTGCCCGCTCACGCGAATGCCACGTTCTTTGGCGTATGCGGCTAGTGGGGCAATCCATTCAGGGCGCATCGAGTTATAGAGCTTGACTTGACGATAGCCTTTTTGGCTATACCAATCCACTGCGCGTTTAGCGGCCTCTAAATCTTTCACCACAATGCCGAGCTTGGCCGCGAACATGCTATCGCCTTCAATAAAGCCCGTCGGCACAATGTTTGGGCCTAAGATTAAGCCTTGATCAACTTTGGTTTTAAGATCAAGCAACGCGTCATTGATATTGCCCATGTCGCGCACGCCGGTCACGCCACCCGCCATATGCAAAATGGCATCCCAGCGGCCAATGTGGCCGTGCATATCCCAGAGCCCCGGTAGTAGTGTTTGATTGCTGCCGTCAATTACGGTAGCGTTATCGCGTATTGGCCCATTCGCAGGGTAAATCGCTGCGATTTTGCCGCGATTGACATACACATCAGACGGCCCACGCATCATTGCGGCCTCTGCATCAAAGTAGCGCACGTTGCGAATGACGGTAACACCTACCGGCTTTTTAACGAGCGTCTCGGCAATTTTTTTAAGCGCGATGTCATCGGCTGTAATTTGCGCTTTAAGGAGCGAATTGGCGTTTGCTTCCCAGCCTGCTTCAATCATTGAAAAGCCCGGTGAGACCACGCCAAACAATCCAGCATCGCTGACGTTGGCCGTTTTCCACATCCAAAAATAACTCGGCTCAAAGCCAAAGCCCGTAACCGAATAGAGCGCCACTATTTTCTTCTGACTACCTTTTATCACTGTCGCATCGACTAACTTTGCCAATGACAATTGACCACTCGGAATCGCATCGAGCTTATTGGTAGGTGCACGCAGCAACGCACGTACAGTAATGGCGGCGGCTTCAAGGCTACTTTCTACAGGCACATAAATCGCATTGGCGACATTACCTACTTCACCTGCATCGGCTTTTGACTTCCAATTGGCTTTATCCGCAGTGCGGGTAAAAGTCTCCTCAATCGGCGCACCGTAAGTTGATTTACCTGTCGCGCTAAAGGCAACAAATTGGCCTTTCGCATCAAGCGCAATCTCTTCAAAAATATCCGGACCACGACCGTTATCGCGATAGCTAAATTCAGTTTTGACCTTGCCACCGGGCAAAGTAGTGACGACCTGTTTGCCCGATACCGCTCCAGATATTGTTATGGTGTGGGTGGTGCTTTGTTTGGTTTGCGCGATTGAAATAGTGCTCAAACACGCACTACAAATAGCGATGAAAATTTGCAAAAAGAAAACGTTAGGCGATTGGATTGATGTCATTGATTTGTGTTTATTTATCGTAGAAATAATGCGGTTAAGTCTATCTGAAAACAGTGCCCGTACATGAGATACCAACATGCAAAGGTCGCAATAAATTAAATCACAAACTCGCCTATTTACGGCTATCTTCAGGTATTTTTGCCGCAATCGGTACGCTGGTCGGCTAGTTTTAATATGCGTTGCCAAGATTTGTAATCCACCTCGCAATCCCTCACGCCATTTTTCAAACAGAGGAATCATCCGAGGTTCAAGCGCTATTCAGCAATAACCCATCAATCAGAACCTATTCCTAAGGGTAATAGAGAAGATTTCTAGGCAGATGAGCCAAAACCTGATGCGTTCCTGCATTAGGTAGTAAGGCACCAAAACGCACCTAAACAACTAACCCGATGAGGTCATTCATGTTACGAACCCACTCACCACAAGTAAGCGCCGCACTGATGAAGTTGGTGACAAAGCACAATTGCACTTTTGCCGCACTCTGCGCCATCGCGATCATTTGCACACCACTCACGGCCTTAGCACAGGCGAAAGACATTGTTGTAACCTCAAACGGCAGTTGCGCTGTCACGACGGCGGGCGCGCTCGAATGTTGGGGTGCTGTGGCTTCCGCACTCGGTACCGGCACGATGAGTACCGAGGTGCGTAGACCAGCGGCCGTACTCGGCGCGACCAGCAGCGTGAACGCAGCGACAACGACAGGAGAGACCACCTGTGTGATCGGCACGGACGCCAGCGTGAAATGCCGTGGTGAGGCCTACCTTTTGGCACAGGGGCAGACCTTCGGCCCGCCCTCTGCGACGTTCTTAACCGTGGCTTCGTTGGCCGGCGCGTCTCAGGTAAGCCTGATTTCCGGCGGCAATCCGGGCGCACTGCACGCGTGTGCAGTCACCAGTGCAGGCGGCGTTAAATGCTGTGGCACGAACCAATTCCGGCAACTTGGCAGCACCACTGGCTCGGCTGCGGGTGCGCCCGTTGACGTGGTAGGTCTGGCAAGTGGCGTGGCTGAGGTGCACGGCGGACGTTATTTCACCTGCGCCCGCACTACCGCGTGAACGGTCAAATGCTGGGGTCGTAACCAAATAGGCCAACTCGGCAACGGTACCAACGACGATAGCAGTGTGCCTGTGGACGTGACGGGCTTAACTGGTGTGACCAAGCTTTCTGTCGGCTACGAATATGCGTGTGCCGTTCACGGTGCGGGCCAAGTCTCCTGCTGGGGCGCCAATGGCGGCGGGCAGCTTGGCGATGGCACCACCACGGCGCGCAACGCCCCAGTCGCGATGATCGGCGCGAGCGACGTGGCGAGTGTGGCAAATGGCAGCGATCACACCTGCGTGGTCACGACAACCGGTGCGGCGAAGTGCCTAGGCGCGAATTTCAACGGCCAATTGGGTGACGGCACCACCACCACGCGCGCGGCGCTGGTGAATGTAAGTGGGCTCGGTAGTGGCATTGCAAAACTTGCTCTGGGTAGCAGCCATAGCTGCGCGCTGTTTAGCAACGGCGGAGTGAAGTGTTGGGGTTCCAACGTTAGTGGCGCGTTCGGCAACAACTCCACCAGCAATGGAAATTTTCTAATCCCAGTGGACGTCGTAGGCCTTGCAGCGGATAGCCGCCCGCCACAAACAGTGAGCTTTCCGCTCATCAGCAACGCACGTGTGAACTTCATGCAAGGCGGCACCTTCAACTTGACAGCAACGGCCAGCTCCGGTCAACCTGTGGTCTTCACCAGCACCACCGCCAACCGCTGCACGGTGAGCGGCACGACAGTCACGATGGTCAGTGTGGGCACCTGCACCGTGGTCGCGAACCAAGCGGGTAACACCAGCTTTCAAGCGGTAAGCGCCACGCAAAACATTTTGCTGGTGCCGCAATTTACCAGCGCTACCACCGCGCGTTCAGTCTTTCTCGGGCTCGAAAGCACCTGCGCACTCACTGGTGCGGGCGGCCTCAAGTGCTGGGGAGAAAACCTAGCGCTCAAGCCCGGGAACACCACGCTTGGCATCGGCGCCACAGCAGGCACAATCCTGCAACCAGCGGACGTCGCAGGGATGACCAGTGGCTACACCGCGGCCTCATCGGTCGGTGCGTTTCAGTGCGCGCTCACAGCGGCGGGCCAATTGCAGTGTCGCGGCTCTAGCAACGCAGGCCAATCGGGCACCGGCTCTACGGCGGTGTTCGTTCCCCTGTCGAACGTCACCGGTTTGAGCGGCGCCAAGGCGATTTCGAGCAGCACACAACATAGCTGCGCGATTACCGCGACCAACGGCGTGGTCTGCTGGGGTATCAATACGTTGTATGAGCTCGGCACCAACTCACAGAACATCAGCACCACCCCCATCGAGCCGATCGGCCTCGGGAGTGGCATTCGATCCATCTCGGCTGGGTGGCGGTACTCATGCGCGGTAACCACGACCGGCACGGTGAAGTGCTGGGGCACGCAAAGTGCGCGCTTCGGTGGGCGCAGCGAATTACGCACACCGACCGATATTGTCGGCCTGACTAACATCGCGATGGTCTCTTCCGGCGAAGCTACCGCATGCGCGGTGACCATAGGGGGAGGCGTGAAGTGTTGGGGCGGAAACGACAACTTACTCTTCAACGACCCGCAGCTTAATAACGCGCAATTTAGAACAATACCGCAAGACGTCCTCGGCTTAACGAGCGGCGTGCAATCGGTTTCAGTCGCCTCTGGTCACGCGTGCGCACTGATGACTAACGGCAGTGTGAAGTGCTGGGGCAGCAATGTTGACGGTCAATTAGGTATCACCATCAACTCGGTTGTGACGGGACTTATTGATGTACCGGGCTTAACAAGCGGCGTGATCGGCGTCGCCGCGTACGGTCGCCATAGCTGCGCGCAAATGGCGACGGGCGCCTTAAAGTGCTGGGGTAAAAACGTAAACGGCCAATTGGGCGACGGCACACAGACTGCGCGCGTGGGACCGGTGGACGTACTACTTGCTACCACTGGTGGCTTGCCGCAAACGATCTCGTGGTCTAGCACTGTTCCTGCCTCTGTCACCTATCAGCCGTCTTATGGTGGCTTGGCTGTGGCCACTGCTAGCTCGGGTCTCGCGCCTACGTTCACCTCTCTCACCACTGCAGTGTGTACGGTAACTGACACGGTAGTCAACTTGATAGGCATCGGCACCTGCACACTGCGCGCCTCGCAAGCAGGTAATAGCACGTACGCGGCGGCAACACCGGTGGAACGTAGCATTACGATTACCAAGGGGCAGTCGCTCATTATCAACTTCACAGTGCCAACAGATCGCGCGCTAGTCGTTAACAGTACCGCAACCATTTCTGGCACAACCACGTCAGGACTCATCGTGAGTTTCTCATCACTTTCTCCAACAGTGTGCAGCGTTTCGGGGACAACGGTAACGATGCTTGCCGCAGGGATATGTGTAGTACAGGCAAGTCAGCCAGGAAACGCGCTTTATGACGCAGCAACCACTCAAGTCAAAAATTTTGTGCTGTCAACAACCGGTGGCGCCGCAACCACAACTCTGCTCACACCTTCAGTGCGTGAACCACGCGCGGGTCAAGTATTTACCTTGAGCGCTACTGTCACCAGTACAGTGGCGGGCAGCTTTGTAGGGCGCTATAGTTTTTACGAAGTCACTACGTCAGGACTCACCCCGATTTGCTTAAGCGTAGCGCTGTCGAGCAACTACGCTACCTGTACGGTACCCGCATCCAATCGTGCAACTGGTGCACGTACCTACAGCGCAACTTACAACGGCGATGGAAGCTTTGCCACTTCAACGCGCGAGCTTCTACTAAATATTCAAGCCAGCAATGCTGTGATAACCGTGACGGCTTTCCCGACAGCGCCAACTGCGGGTCGCTCGACCACACTCACCGCGCAAATCAATCTTGCCAATGCCACCGCTAGCCCCGGTACTGTGACCTTCACTCGTGCTGGCGTTACGCTGTGCAATGCCGTGCAAACGCGCGCCCTGCTGGGTGCACCACGCTCAGTAACTGCAACTTGTGCGCTGAATTCCCTTGTTGCTGGGCAATACAACATTACAGCGACATATCAGGCAGACGCCGCTAATACGAGTAGTGCAGACAATGCTGGCAGCATCATATTTAATGTCGCCGCAACGGGACCGCTAGATTACTCAGACCTTTGGTGGGCGGGCGAGGCCGAAAATGGCTGGGGTCTGACCATCACCCAAAAAGGGGCGACGCAGTTTATTGCCATCTACGTCTATGGCAGTGATGGTAAGCCAGTTTGGTATGTCATGCCTGGTGGCACTTGGAATGCGGATTTCACTGTTTACGCTGGTGCGCTCTACGCGCCAACATCTGCACCTCTTGAAAACTACGACACTTCACGTTTCGCCGTGGGTGCTTCATCTGGAACCATGAGTCTCACCTATACCAGTGCAAGTACAGCTCAGCTTAACTACACTATCAATGGCATTACAGGTGAGCCTCTTGCAAAACCCGCCAGACGAACAATAAAAAATATTGCCCATCACCAAGTCTCACGATTTTTTCATGTTTTTAATGGTGATTGATGATTTTGTTCTGCCATATTGCGTCGTTACGCTACATCAGTCGACCTCCTTCATTGCATGTGCCTTTTGCAAATCGCTTGTTGCTTGTCGTTGATCCCAATTTGTGCTGTGAGTGATGCCATCACTAATTCAGC
>JANNWG010000067.1:0-36828 GCA_031414695.1 Burkholderiales bacterium | reverse complement strand
AGGAGGTCGACTGATGTAGCGTAACGACGCAATATGGCAGAACAAAATCATCAATCACCATTAAAAACATGAAAAAATCGTGAGACTTGGTGATGGGCAATATTTTTTATTGTTCGTCTGGCGGGTTTTGCAAGAGGCTCGACTATAATAAATAATGTCTACAGTCCGAATAATAAGCACGGAGCAAGCAAAACATTACGTCAAAAACTGGCGCAATAATGAAGCAACTCTCAATGCAGAATCTGCCTTATATTTAAGCACGATGACGGACGATGAAAATCGTCGCGTGATTAAGCGTATTTATTCACATATACACGCGCCACTAGAGCGTGATAGCGGCTTGCTGGAGCAACAAAAATGGTTCGCCAAACTTCACAAATAGAGCCACCAGTTGGTATCTTTCACGCGGCCACACAAATACAAAATCAGTTTGAATCAGTTGGATATGATTTTTGTTTCATTGGTGGCCTAGCTTTTCAACATTGGGGAAATCCACGTTATACACAAGACGTTGACATGACCCTTCTTTGCCCTATCGGCGATGAAGAAAAAATGGTTACGCAGTTAGCTGCTTGGTTTCCTTCTCGCTTAACTGAGCCACTAGATTTTTCAATTCGTTCTCGTATTTATTTAGCAAAATTGCCCGATGGTACACCTGCCGATATTGCACTAGGCGTGCTAGATTTTGAATATCATGCTGTATCTAGGGCGATCAAATTTGATTTTGGTATTGGCGAGGCGCTCAAAATTTGTACGGCTGAAGATTTGATTGTTTACAAAGCCTTTGCTGCGCGTGACCGCGATTGGGAAGACGTTAAGTCAATCGTCATTCGTCAAAGTGTAAAGCTTAATTGGGGCCAGATTTTTGAGGAATTAACGCCACTTGTCGAATTAAAAGAGGAGCCTGATATTCTCCTAACGCTGCAACGCATTAAAAATAATCCTTTGTTCAAACGCTAACGTAGGTCTGATTCGAGCAATTATGGCCAAACTCTACTTCCGCTTCGCCGCGATGAATGCAGGCAAATCAACTTCACTCTTGCAGGTCGCGCACAATTATGAAGAGCGCGGTCAGTCAGCTGATTTATTTACCGCGCAAGTTGATGATCGTTATGGCGTAGGCACTGTCACATCGCGCTTAGGCGTGGCGCGTGAGGCAGCTACGTTTACCGATAGTACTGACTTTGCCGCAATCTATGCTGCTAAACCATCTCCCTCTTGCATCTTGATTGATGAGGCACAGTTTTTAACTGAGGCACAGGTCACGCAATTGCATCGACTTGCACACACTTCCGCTACGCCTGTTATTTGCTACGGCCTTCGCAGTGATTTTCAAGGTCAACCTTTTCCTGGTTCTAAATCTTTACTGACCTTGGCAGACGACCTTGAGGAGATGAAAACCATCTGCCGCTGCGGGCGCAAAGCCACCATGAATGTCAGGCTAGACGCCAAGGGTGAGCGCGTCACTGAAGGCGCGCAGGTTGAAATTGGCGGCAATACCCGCTATGAAGCAGTTTGCGCGCGACGATTCTATACGGGCAGTTGTTAATTATTAACGGCAAAAGGTGCGCCTAAATTACGGCTAGTCACCTGCTGAATCTTGTAAGCGTCTGTAAACGTATATCGATTTACGCATTTTTTACATGTATTGTGTATGCTGAAAACGTCCTATGTTTAATAACGTTCAGATTCAATATTGAATACCATGAGTAAAAGTAAAACTTCACCTAAATCACGCCAATCTTCTTTTGCCTCACTCATGTCTGCCGCGCTGGCGTTACCGATTGTGGCGATACCAGTCTCGGTCATGGCGCAGGAGCCCACCAGTACAGCTACAACTACCGCATCCGCTCTACCACCGGGCGCGGTCATTGGCATACGCTCACTCTGGTATCGCGAAGATGGTAATCGGATGAAAATTACCGAGCCAGTGCTGTGGTTTAAGTCGCCGATTGGCGAATCGTGGGAGATTGCCGCAAGTGCTACTGTCGATATGGTGAGCGGCGCTTCACCCATTCTTGTTTCGAATGCTACCGGCAAGCCTGTGCAAATTTATACCGGCGCCTCCATCACCGATACGCGCAAAGCTAGTGATATTAGTCTGACCCGTAAATATGGCGCCCTCAATGAAAATACCATTAGCGTTTCAGCCGCGACATCAAATGAAGAAGACTACGACTCAAATGCAATCGGGCTGAATGCTACTTTTGACTTCAATGAGCGCAATACGACCCTAGCATTTGGCCTTGGCAGCCGCCGTGATCGGGTCATGTCAGTGACTGATGAAACCTTAAACGCGGCGCGTAACGCCAAAGAATTTTTAATCGGCGTCACGCAGCTAATTGATCGGCGCACACTGGTGCAATCAAATCTTACTGTAACCAAGCTGACTGGTTATTTAGACGACCCATACAAACGCACATTTTCTTTTTTTCGTGATGGGCAATCGCCACCGTTGTCACCAGTTATCTTATCGCGTGACTTACGCCCTGATAGCCGCACGCAAATAGCTTGGCTTACGCGCGGCAAACGGGCACTGCCAAATTTAGGTGCTGTTGTCTCAGCTGAATATCGTTACTACAGCGACACATGGAAAATCCGTTCGCACACCCTAGCAGGCGCATGGTTGCAAACGATCAACGACACCTTCCAAATCGAAGCCGGGCTTCGCTATTACAGCCAAACAGCGGCAAATTTTTACCGCGCTGAAATCACTCAGCGCCCCGGGCAACCTAACGCACCCCGCTACACATCGAGCGACCAACGGCTTGCCGCATTTGGTAGCATAGAGCCATCCGTCAAAGTGATTGTGAAGCTCACCGAGCAACTGCAATGGGACATCAGCTTCGCCCGCTATATGCAGAGGCAATCATGGCAACTAGGCGGCAACGGCAGTGCCGCATTTGAGTCAATCAGCGCGCGCGCAATACAAAGTGGCTTGGTGTATAAGTTTTAGCGGTTAAGGCTAACTTACATAAAAACGTCAAACTCGTTTATTGGCGGGAATTTTGGAGCATAAATGCTTCAAGATAGCCGTTAATATTAGACTTTTCACCCACAATATCTAGCACTTCTTGCAACATTGTCGCTATCAATTTTGACCCAATATTTTCGCCACCCGCTGCTGAAAATAGCCATTTTGTAAATACGGATACAGCGACTTGCCGGGGCAGGCAGTTTGCGCGGCGTAGTCTTTGTGGCCGGCGATTTTTGTCGGCGCGATATTGAAACGTTTTGCCAATGTCACCATCATCGCGGTGACGGCATCAAGCTGCGCTTGGTTGGGTGCTACTTCTTCAAAATTACCTAGCACCACGATTAACGCATGGCCTGTTGGGTCATACTCGGTATTGGTATCACCGGCGATATTGACGTCACGCCCTTCATAAACATTACCGTCTAGGTCAATCAAAAAGTGATACGGAATATCGGACCACATGCGCGTGCCGCGCGACCATGATTGCAGATTACGCAAATACTGTTTGGGGTCTTTGTCGCGCAAAAATGCCACGCCGCCATGATGCAGCGTGATGAATTTCGGCACATGTTTTTTGCCGGTCATTGTTGCGCGTGTACCGCCCCAATCTTCGACGGTAATAATTTTTGGCGGGTCGAATCTTGATACCGAGGTCGCAGCACAACCGGTGACTAGGCTCGTACAAAGCAGCAAAAAAATCAGCAAAAAGCAAATGGTTTTCATATCAACCTCTCATTAAAGTGGTGCAAGTGCCAATGTACGCTGAGACACAAATTCACGCACCCTGCCCGTTACGGGATCGGTAAACGCCAGCGTATGCGCGAGTAGTTGCAGTGGTCGATTTATGTCTTCATTGGCCGCTGAAATATGCATTGGGTAAATCTGGTCATTTAAAATTGGCAGCCCTAATGCTGCCATTTGTACGCGAAGCTGATGCTTTTTGCCGGTACTGGGTGTGAGTTGGTAAAGCGCGTGTTGTGTATCCGCGCGTAAAAAATCAATCTCAACTTCACAGTTAGGCTCACCCGCAATTTCTTGCATTTGCATGAAGTGTTGGCTTTGCTTTATACGGCTTTGATAGGTCAACGGAAACGTTAATGAGCCACTTTGTGACCCACTTTGTGTAGTTGCAGTACGATTGACATTGGTTACCGCCAAGTATGTTTTCGTCACTTGTTGGTACTGAAAAAGCGTTTGATACTGGCCGCGCGTGGCAGGAACTTTACTAAACAACACCAAGCCCGCCGTCTCACGGTCAATACGATGCATGGGCGCTAATACATCGCAAGCTAATTTGCGCTTGAGTCTGATGAGGAGCGTCTCTTGTAAGAATCGCCCGCCTGGTGTGACGGCTAAAAAGTGCGGCTTATCGGCGACTACGATGAGCTCATCTTCAAACAAAATCGTTTCTTGAAATGGCACCAGCGCCTCATTATCAATAGCGCGGTAGTAATAAATTTTCTTGTTCGGTTGATAAGCGGCGTTGATCAATATAGGCGTGCCGTCAGCATCACACACCGCACCAGACTCAATACGTCTGATGATTTCTTCTCGCGTTAAGTTGGTAAAGCGTTCCGTTAAAAAATCCAGAACTGTGCTCCACAGCGTTTGATTTTCTGGCAACACAATGACACTCGGCCCAACACCATCTTTTGTTGGCAGCACAGATGGTGATGGCATTGCCAAAATTTAGGCCTCATCCAATCGTTTCGCCCGCGCTAATCGCCATGTTTCGTCAGGCGTCTCGGCATAGACTTCGTCAACACTGGTGTCCGTCTCGTTGAGCTTAGTATCGAGCGCGACGCGGTTATCAAAGACAAAACATTCGCCCTGCCAATCACGTTCGGCGTCAGGCATTTGTTTGAAGTAATTAAGGATGCCACCTTCGAGCTGATAAACAGGCACATCCATCGCCAACATCCATGCGCTGGTTTTTTCGCAACGTATGCCGCCGGTGCAATACATCGCCACTTTTTTACCTTCGCGTTTCCACTCATCAATATGTGCTGTCACATATTGCGGAAAATCACGAAAATTAGTCACGCTCGGATCAATCGCACCATCAAAATGCCCCAGCCGATATTCAAAACTATTGCGGTTATCGAGCAGCACCACATCATCTTGCGTAATCAACTCACGCCAGTCGGCTGGGCTAACGTTAATGCCCGTTTTGGTGGCATCAACCCCCTCAATACCAAGTGGCACGATTTCTGGCTTTACATGCACTTTGAGTTTTTTGAATGGCGTTGTTTTGCAAGGGCTACGCTTGAATGGTATGTGCAGAAATTTGCCGCCAACAAAATCGCTCGCCTTCAATGCACATTCAAACGCATCAATCTGCTCAAGCGAGCCTGCCAACATGCCGTTTATGCCCTCGTGCGCGACCAAAATACTACCGAGCAAAGGCGCGCACAGCTGGCGTAGTTGATTAGCGACATCGGTCGGATCATCAAGGGATACAAATTGGTAAAACGCGGTGTGGATGGTCTCAAGATTGGCATTAGTGTCTTGCATATGAATGGCTCGATAAATTTAACGCTGAAAAAACCATTTTCCCATGAACTGAAGCGACGTTAATTTGTCTCATAACGATATAATTCAACGCTTTATAAAGCTAAGATCGCAAAATCAAATTAAGAGACTTGCATGCAAAAAATTCTGCGCCGACTATTTTCAGCTATTGCCGTCACATTTTCATTATTTGCGACCAGCGCCTTCGCCCAAGTTGTTAATTACACGGACCTCTGGTGGAATCCTAATGAATCTGGTTGGGGCATTCAAGTCACGCATCATAACGATGAGATATTCGGCACATGGTTTACTTATGACGAACAAGGGAACCAGCTATTTATTGTCTTGCCTGGCTGCAATATTCAGCGCTATACCGATGCAACCAAAATCTGTCGTGGCGATTTATATCGCACCACTGGCAGCCCGTTTAATGTGCCCTTCGTCAGCGCGAATACAGCCGCAAGCCTTATCGGTCAGGCGACGTTAACGTTTACGAGTAATACCACCGCCACATTCGCCTATCAAATCGGCGCAACAACCATCATCAAAAGTATTAGCCGCCAACAATTTGGCACGGGCACGGGCCTTTTTCCGTTTGATAATTCTGACCTTTACTTCCGCGCCAGCGAATCAGGCTGGGGCTTTTCACTTGCACAACACGGCGCGGCAATGTTCGGCGTGATCTACCATTACGATACCAATGGCCGTCCGATGTTCGTCACCCTGCCCGCGGCTACTCTCGTTGGCAATAGCGCGACTGGCTTAATTTATCGCACTCGCTCAAATGGCAATAGCCACTACCTCACCCCAACTTGGCGTGCCACCGATATTAGCGTGACGAATTCAGGCGGCAGTGGCAATGCGACCGTCTCCATCACGCCATCCGGCATGTCACTCAATTTCACACTTGATGGCTTTAATCAGGTCAAAGAATTAACCCGCCAACCGTTTGGTACTACCACCCCTGCGAACGCGTTCCCACCGGTCGCAATCGTTGAAAAACTCTGTGTAGCACCGCGCGCGCTGGCACGTTACGGCGACAAGCTTGGCACTAATGACCAAGAAAAATTTTGGGTGCGATCCTACATAGATGAAACCTATCTTTGGTATGACGAAGTGCCGAATTTGTCAGCCGCGAATTTTACCAATGCCAACAACTATTTCGCCTCTCTCAAAACCAGCGCACTCACACCATCTGGTAGAGCGAAAGATCAATTTCATTTTATTCAAGACACCACATCTTATGAAAATCAACAGAGTACCGGTGCATCATTCGGATTTGGATTTCAATTAGTTGCGCTCTCTACATCGCCGCCACGCGTATATTTGGCCGCGCAGGTACAACCGAATACATCAGCATCCCAAGCTGGTATGCAGCGCGGCGCACGCATATTGAGTGTGGATGGTGCAGATTTGGTCAATGGCAATAATATAGCGGCGCTCAATGCCGGACTATCGCCACTCAATGCGGGCGAAGTCCATACATTTAGTATTCTTGAAGCGGGAGCGACGACACCGCGCACCGTCTCGCTCACCTCAGGATCGTTCATCAGCGTGCCAGTGCAAAACGTCAGCACCATCGAGACGACATCAGGCAGAGTTGGCTATTTAACGTTTAGTAACTTTAATTTCCCCTCAGAAGGCCAGCTCATCGCCGCTTTTAATCAACTCGCCGCACAAAACGTGAGCGATTTAGTGGTGGACTTGCGCTACAACGCCGGCGGCTTAATCTATATTTCATCTGAGTTCGCCTATATGGTGGCAGGGGCTGCGCGTACCAATGGCCGCGTGTATAGCAAGCTCACGTTTAATGATAAACGTGTGGCGGATAACAATAATCCTAACAACAGCGTGCCATTTTTTAACGCCGCCAGCGGCGCCCCAAATACGGGAACCGTCGCAAATCAGCCGCTACCTTCGCTGAACTTAGGACGCGTTTTTGTCCTCACCAGCAACGGCACCGCATCAGCGAGTGAATCATTCATCAATGGCTTAGAAGGTATTGGCGTGCAAGTGATTCGCATCGGCGCACAAACCACCGGTAAGCCTTACGGCTTCACGCCTAAAGACAATTGCGGCACCACCTATTTTTCTACTGAATTCAAAAGCGCCAATGCAGTTGGCTTCGGCGACTACGCCGATGGTTTTGCCCCCACCTGCAGCGCCGCTGATGATTTCACCAAACAGCTAGGCGACCCTGCTGAAGGCCGTTTAGCCGCCGCGCTAAGCTATCGACTTACAGGGATTTGTCCGACGCCATCAATTGCCAGCATCAACAAAACTGCCAGCTTGATGGGCATATCCAGCGAGGTACTAATGCGTGAACCAACATTATTCCGCTTGCCTAGTGAGACGGCGCTGATACATCTACCGCATCTGTTTAAGAAATAACGTAACTGCTCGGATAACGCTTACTTTTTAATATTGGCGGGCATTTTCAGGCGAAAATGTCCGGAGGTTGCCGTCAAACATGCAATCAGCGTTATGGGCCATATCAGCAAGTCGACGGACATGTGCTACAGCAGCGTATGTCGGATTGTTGACTCCTGCAAGCATGGTAGCGCAAGCGCATTTGGACGCTACGTTCGAGCTCGCTCGGTCGGCACATTTTGCAAACTGTCTGATGAACAGGCGCAGGCGATTCAGCGAATGATTTGTGAGAAACGCCTTTGCCACTACGGACGCGCTTTGCTATGTGGAGTCGTCAAGCGGATATGCCGCACAACCTTATTTATCGCAGGATCAATAGTTGGTACAGTCTAAGCTGGCTTTTTCGCAAATGAACTACACCAACTCTTAGCCGAAACGTGACGACCGGCAAAGAGCGGGCATCCGCCTTGTGCAGAGCCTGCAGCACCTTGATATAGTACGCAGCTTCCGCAATTTTGTCCGGCAGCATAGCTTTTAAATTTAACGCCGTCTGCCTTGGCGGCGTCAGTGGCAAAGCCAAGTGCCGAGGCGGTTGCATCTTTTTCATCAACTAACGGCAAGAGTGCTGTGGTGGCCGGTGCTACGGTTGGGGAAGCGGCGGGCGCAGCAGGTGCAACAACAGCGGGTGTTACAGCAGCGGGTGTTACAGCAGCGGGGGCTACCGGCGCGGCGGCAATTGCTGGCGTAGTGGATGCCGTAGGTGCAGCGGCTTTTTCTGAGCAACCGACAATGAGGGCGGCTCCGGTGAAGGGGACAATCTGAATAAACTGGCGGCGGCTGGTCATGTGTTTTCCTTGAATGAATTAATTGCGAATAATAAACGCGAATAAATAATACCCGCGAATGACGCGTGCCAACTTAAAACTTACACGCAAATGGTACTAAAACGCCACTGGTAAACAGTGGCGTTTTAGAATGTTGAATGTCAATGCATGCTAAAAGTTATACATCACAGTCAACCCAACTTGACGCAGTTTTGGCAGAAAATCTACAGCAGATCGACGAAACGTTTGTGGATCAAGGTAACGGAAACCGTTCAGCGACGTATCATCATTCGCTGCATTCTTAACCCATAATGTGGCGCGCCAGTCCTTGCCACGCACACCAGCGCTCATATTGATACGCGCATACGGATCTGCCCAAATCGTGTTTTGGATTTCAGCATAACGACGTGACTGATAGACGATATCAACGCGACCAAACGCGCGCAGCCCGGTTCCCGCCAGCGGCGTATCAACTGAAGCGGAAGCAGCCGCCGAGTGTTTCGGTGTACGTGGCAGCGTAAAGCCTGCAACGGAGCGATTACCGCCATACAATGTGCCATTAGTAATTTCAGTACCTTCTATGGCTTTAGCATCGGTAAACGCATAGTTGGCGTTTAGCTGCAGCCACTTATTAACGCGATGCCACACATCGACTTCAAATCCTTCGGTGCGAGCCTTGCCAACGTTATTTACGATGGTCACAGTCGCAACGCTGCCGCTTATCGGGTTGGTGATCGTCGCTAAGTTTGAAAGTTGCAATCCATCAAGGTTGTTGCGGAAGACGGCGGCGTTAATCGACAGATCGCCGTTCATCATCGACATCTTCACACCTAGCTCACCGGATTCCACGGTTTCGCCCTTAAACGTGAACGTATCGGCTGGCAGGCCGGCGCTGAGGTTGAAGCCGCCTGCCTTGCTGCCACGGGCAAGTTGTCCATAAACCAAAACGTCTTTCGCCGGTTTGTAGTCCAATGTAAAGCGTGGTGAAAAATCTTTGAACGTTTGTGTTCCAGCGATTACACAAGGCTGGCCTGCAACACAAGTACCTGCCGTCACACGTGCAATGCCAAGCGAGGCGCCACCGACGCCAGCTTGAACGGTCTCTTTGTTTTGACGTCCTTCAAGTGAGACTCGCCACTGTTTATTAATCTCGTATTGCATCCGCGCGAATGGTGCTGAGTTGGCGGTCTTGGTACCTGATTTCGGGCGCAGCGGGTCGGCAACCACTGCGGTGCCGCTACGGGCGATCACACCACTGCTCACGCCAGAGGTCGTTTCATCGTAGTCAAACATACCAACTAACCAAGTGAATGGTTGATCCTGCGGTGAAGTCAGACGCAATTCGTACGAGTTGTAATCGAGCTTATCGCGATCATAGCTAGTCCACGAAGCGCCAGTAATTGCGAACTGCGTGCCGTTGTAGGATTGATCGGCAGCGATGTTGGATTTTTGCCGTGTCCAGCCAGCTTGCCCGGTCAGCGTGTAGCCGCCCAACTCCAGATTCATGGTTAGACCGGTGCGGTTGATTTCTCGATCTAGCCCGGCGATCTTGCCGTAGTTAATTCCGGTCGCAGGGTCGGTGTAGTTGGAAAGATCACGCTCATTGCGCGTCACCGTCGTGCCGCTAAACGTCGCCGCGCCACACGGCCAGCCGTTGAGTCGGTTTGTCACGCTAGGCGGAACGTTAGCGTCCGGAAGACCAGCCGCGTTGTTGCCGACAATATTGACCGTACGGCCATTACAGGTTCCGCCGTTCGGCACGTTCGTCGAGCCATTCTGGCTGGTGATGACACCGGCAACCTGGGTGGGAACCGTACGCACCGTGGCGTTGAACAGTCCATCGCGGTCTTTATTGGTATCGTAGGTAAGCCGTGCGTCAAAACGATTCGTCGGCGAGTACGCCAGAACAATGCCACCCGCTTTGGTACGCTCATCACCGGTCTTGTTGCCTGTCTGCGAGTTGGTGTATTGACCACCAAATTTGTAGTCGCGCGCTTTCACCCGCATTGTCAGCACGTCCTTGATCAGCGGCACTGTAACCGCCGCGAACAATGAGGTCTCATTAGCTTGCGCCACTGTGCCCGTTACTACGCCCTTAAACTCATTGCCCGGCTTGACAGTAATGTAGTTAATCGCGCCAGCATAAGTTGAGCGTCCATAAAGTGCCGACTGTGGTCCTTTGATTACCTCAACCCGCTGCGCATCATCGAGCATCACGCCGAGTACACCATCGCGCATATACAGACCATCGACAAATACAGATACCGGCTGCGGTGCTTCCGGACGCAGCGCCGAAATACCGCGGAGCACTGGACGCTCTGCTGTGCGGCCTAAATCAGGCGAGTAAGAAAGTCCGGGCGTGAATTGCGCTAAATCACTTAACGAGTTAATGCCGCGGTCTTGCAACTCACGGCCTGTGAGTGCTCGAATGGTCAGTGGCACATCAATCAATCTTTCGTTGACGCGGCGCGCTGTGACGACGATTTCGCTAGCCCCGGTGCTTGCTTCGGCTTGAGGCGCGGCGTCAGTTGCGGACTTGGTCGCGTCAGTCGCGGCAGTCGGTTTGGTATCGGTCTTTGGCGGTGCGGCTGTTTGTGCAAATGCAGGTGCTGCTTGTGCAGCAATGGCTGCAGCAGTGGCAATAACTAAACTTTTGAGCAATGACATTTGTGGCCTCCACGTGAATAAACAATAAATGTTCCTAACGTTGCCAGACATCACTTTTTTCGTTTAAGTTGTCCGGACAAATATTTGTCCGGACATATTATCAGCTTGGTTGTATTTGTACAGCGAATTCAGGTGCGCGTTGCAGAAATACAAAACATAAAACTCGTTTATTGATGGCTAATAACAAGCATTAATGCCTGAAAATACCCGCCAATATTAGCGCTTTATATTTTCAACATGATCGCGCGCGCGGCACGTTCGCCTGACTCCATCGCGCCTTCAAGTCCGCGCACACCTAGGCCACAATGCTCGCCCGCAAAATGCAGCGCGCCGATTGGCTCGGTGACAATGCCTGCGAAACGATTGACTTGCCCGGGCGCCCAGTTTGCCCAAGCACCGCCTGCGAGCGCGTTGATATGCCATGAAACACGTTTCGCCAACGAGAGCGCACCAACGCTTGATGGGAATAATCGCGCCATTTCGGCCAGCGCTAGCGCGGCGGCATCTGCATCATTGAGCGCATCCCAACGTGCCGTCTCAGCACCATTGATCCAACAAGTGAGTGTTTGCGGCAGCCCGGTGGCGCGAGGGTCAGAGGGAAACACGCGCTCCAACAAGCCATCTGACCACACATACGGCGCTAGTCTGTCATCAAGCCAAAATGGACGTTTCACATTCAGATGTAGCTGCGTGACGCGCGCATAGGGCACTTGCTGTATGGCTAGCTGAAACGCTACTGGCAAGGCAGGTGAAAATACCACGCCGCGCATCGCAGGTAATGGCAGCGTACACAACACAAATCGCGCGCGATAGTTACGACCATCTGCAGTCACAACTTCATGTGCATCCGCGTTTTTCGTCACCGCCACCACGCGCTGGCCGGTCAATACTGGATTACGCAAACTATTCGCCATTGCCTCCGGCAGCCGTTGATTACCACCCGCCACACCCAGCGTGGGGCCAGGTGTTTTCATGATTTCTGTGATGTTGGCTTGCGTGTAATAAAGATTGAGCAAAGACGTTGTGGCGAGCGAATCACCATAGCTATTGTTGATAGACAACAATCGTAGCGCGGCACCAGATACGCCTTTTGCGCGCAGATGATCTTGCACGGGAATATCGTACTGCGCATTTGCCACATCGCGCCATGCGCTTACCGATGCAAGCGGGCTGACGCCAATCAAGCGACCTAACAATCTATCTGGAGGGGTGCCGCGCATCGCATCGGCAAATGGATTAAGGGCTGATTTTATCCACTCAGCACGCGTGAGTCGCTGCCCTTGAATCGAATAAACGATACTGTCTTCCGTCAGCAGTGGCGAGCGGCCATTGGGAATTAATTGTAGATTAAGCCGCATCGCCGTCTCGACAATACGGCGATACGCAAAGCCAATTTGCGTGCCGCCGGTCTCAGGTGTGCCCGACACATCGTCAAGCGTATAAACGCGGCCACCGATGCGATTCGATGCTTCGAGCATTGTCACCCGCATGCCCGCCGCCTCCAGCTGCATCGCGGCGTTTAAGCCCGCCAGCCCCGCGCCGATGATGATGACATCCGTTGCGAGGGCGCTGGGCGGCGTCGCACAGCCTTGCAATGTCACCGCGCCAGTTGCAGCTATCGTGGCGGAAGCGGCAGTTGCTAAAAATTGACGACGATTGGGATCGGCAAGTTTCTTCAATCTTATATGCTTTCGATTACTTCCCACTCACAATCGGCGTGGTAATTTGCTTACCCGATAACTTTCGGTAGTAGCTCCAGCTGGTTTCATTTGGTTTGGTCAACGTTTTTGGTGCTGTCATGAAATCGGGATGATTTTTTTCGGTGTATTCACGCACAAAAGCATCAAGCTCAGACGCATTTTTGAGCTTTTTACCCTGGCCGGTGTAGAGCAAATAGCCCGGACGCTGACCCATTTTCATCCACGGCAGCCACGGCCCGGTGCGCGCCCATGCGTAGGTCGATGGCACGGAGGTGAGCTTGGCGTTAGTAAAATCTGATTGCTTGGCGTTAAACATAAATGATTCGGTTGCATAGTACATAGGGCCGGTGGACTCCTCCGGAAAGTCCGCTGGCAATAGCGAATTAGGGTAGGCGAGCGGAACATCTATAGTCACAAACACATCATCGCCCTTCACTCGCCAGCCCATCGCGCGACTACTCGCGCCAAATACGCTATTGACCGGGTCGTTAATGACTTGCAATACATCGTTGGTTTTGCCAGTGACAGGGTTTTCCCATTTGGTGATGAGGTTGCCTGTTTTCAGGTCACGGTAATACGCCACTTCGCGCGATAGCCATTGATAGCTGCCGTCTGATTGCTTAATCAAACGTCCAACATTAAAGCCATCCAAACGCATAATCGCCACCGCGCGCTTGCCCGGCTCAACGATAAAAACAGTAGTGTGCCAATCGGCAAGCGTGTCTGCACCTGAGGTATCGCCACGCATTCTGACGAAGGCTTCATTGGAATTTTCAGGTTTACTAAAATCATATGCCGCGATTGAAAAAGATATTGCGGTTGTCATGAGTACCGCTGACGTAAAAACAATTTTTTTGATGAGTTTCATATTTTCTCCGTATGTTGAAAGAAAGTTACGCGTCTTTAATTTCGCGACGCACTTGTGTTGAGGCGATAAACGCTAAGGCTAGCAACACACACAATATGTAGAACGCATTGTGATAGTTACCAAACTTGTCAAACATGACACCCGTGAGCCAGATGCCAACGCCACCTGCATAAGCATCGAGCATCGTGATGGTGCCCAGTATTTTTCCCGTGTGCGAAACACCAAAATTATTCACGGTTTGTAATTGAATCAGGGTATATAGACCGCCCCAACCAAAACCTGTTATTGCAATACCAGCCCAAATTAGCGATTTATCAATCGTCGCCATCAAGATTAAGCCGACCAACATAAGACCAACATTGGAGACAAACACAATGCGTGGGTTAAGCACGTCCGATAAAAATCCAAATAAAAATTTACTCATCAGCCCTAAACCAAACAATAAACCTAGAGCGGAGCCAGCTGTTTTTGGGTCAAAACCTAAATCTCGCATATGCAAAAAAAGGTGAGAGGCGAGAGACAAAATCGAATAAAAACTTGCCATCGCCACAAAGGTAAGCGCCCAAAAGCTGACGGTACGAATCGCTTGTCCGTAGTTCAGATCATTCGGCGAAGGCGCGGCAGCACGGCATTTTTTTGTTTCATTGACGGGATCATTAGCGCCGAGTGGCGACACATTTTTTTCACGCGGCGTACGCGCTAAGAAAAACGCTAAGATAAAAAATATTACCGCCGATAACGACATCCATTGAAAGCCAAATCGCCAACCGCCCATGCCCAGCAGCGCCAGAATAATTGGGGGTAGCACTACGCCACCTAGGCTGCTACCGACAAGTGCTACGCCCACCGCAGTGCCGCGCGAACGTACAAACCACTGTGAGACAGATACCACCGCTACATTTAAGCCCGCACATACCAGCACAACGCCAAAGCCTGCATGTATCAGATACAGATGCGTTAGGCTCGTTATGTGCCCATATGAATACACTAGCAATGCAAATAGTGCGCTGCCGCCCAACATGAGCTTACGGGTGCCGATTTTGTCAATTAAAAAACCGGCAAATGGTGCCAATGTGCCGGCCGTAATCAAGGTAATAAAATCGCGAAATTTTAAATCGCCACGCTTCCAACCAAATTCTTTTAAGAGCGACTCATCGAACGCGGTCAACCCAGTCGTCGTCATGCCATTTGTCACGAGCAGCATGATGAGTGCTAAACCAGCAATCACCCACGGATAAAATCGTGCGGTTGCACTAGTGGTGTCGGGTTGGCTCATGCAAATGCTCCTAGTTTTTAGTGATTCGTGCGTTTTTAATCGTTAAATCAAATCGTTAAATCGTCAAGCGATGATACGTTCTATAGCGGCGGCCATCGCGAGTATTGCGTAATCTTGCCCAGGCGGCATCATGATTTGTAAACCAATTGGCAACGCACCTGCCTGCATCGGCAGCGGCAAACTTATTGCTGGCGCACCGGTGAAATTTGCCAAACATGTAAAGTCCGCTTGATTTGCAGGTATTGGCTCATCAAACGAAAACGCCTGCTGTGGTGCGGTGGGCCACAACACGGCATCCACAGCATCGAGTTGCGCGCGCAGTATGAGCGCCGTGTCATCAATGGCTAAATGCGCGGCGGCAAGTTTTGGTGCTGATTTCGCTGCACCAAACGCAATCATGCTTTGTAAATGTGCAGATGTTCCTGCCTTGTTATTTTCTAATAGTGATGCAAGTGAATTAGCTAATTCAGCTTCGCAAATAAGTAAGCCCGCTCGCCGCGCGCGAGCAAGTTTCATTTGATCTACCGCGCGTTTTACTATCTGCCAACCAGCAGTTTGTAGCTTTGCAATAGCGGCCAAATATGCGTAACGCACGGCCTCGGTTAAACCTTGGCATGACGCATCATCAAGCACAGCAACAGTGGGTAGCGATAATGATTTCACATGATCATTTGTATATTGTCTAGCGTCGGCAAAGCTTTTGTCGAAAATATCTAACACCGTAAATATAGTTGCGACATCGTCAACAGAAGTTGCCAACAAGCCGACATGATCCAGCCTTTGTGATAGTGGCTCTAATCCATCGCCGCTGACGCGGCCAAAACTCGGCTTAAAGCCGACCACGCCACAGTAAGCCGCAGGTATTCGACATGAACCCATCGTATCGGAACCTAATGCGGCGCGCACCATACCAGCAGCAACCGCAGCACCACTGCCGCCGGATGAGCCCCCAGGCGTAAAACCTAGTTGATGTGGATTGTGCGTTTTACCAAAGTGCGGGTTGTTATTGGTCGCGCCGAGGGCAGCTTCTTCCATGTTAACTGTGCCGACAATTGTGGCGCCCGCTTGCCTAAGTCGCGACACACAAAATGCATCATGTGTGGCTATTCGATTTGCATAGCCCGCCATGCCTGCGCTGTGCGCCAAGCCTGCGACAGCAATGTTAGATTTAATTGCAAAAGTCCAATCATAGAGAGCACCTTCAGGCGTTATTGCCTGAAACTGCCCGCCAATAGTCGTATTTACATATTCAACGAACGCATGAATCTCGCGATCTTGTTGTTGAAAGTGCGCTATTTTTTCGTCTAGATTCATCAACTATGACTTCGCAAACCGTTTATCAATTAAGCGTATCGGCTTTTGCCGCGTTTCAATGCCTGTTAGCGGCGCGAGCGCTCCTGCGCTATCGAGCATCACTTTCATTTGCACACCAAAACGCTGCTTTAATAATTCCTCAAATGCATTGGCCAGTGCTGTATCTTTTTGCGAACCTGCCCGCACTTCCACGCGCACCGTTAATTCATCACGGCCATCAGAGGCACGTTCAGCGACGCATAAAAATTCACCGGCATAGGCGCTATTTTGCTCGAGTACTGGGGCTAAACCTTGCGGATAAATATTGATGCCACGCAGTTTAATCATGTTGTCAGAACGACCGAGAAAACCTTCGATGCGCTTAAAACTTAAATTAATTGCAGATTGACCGACCTTTACCGCCGAGACATCTTTGGTATTAAACCGGATGCACGGATAGACGTCGTCTTTATACAAACAAGTCACAATGATGTTGCCGTTTTCACCATCGGCAACCGGCAAATCAGTATCAATGTCGCCAATCTCAACGTATTGCGCGTCTTCCATTACGTAGAGTCCATCATGATCAGGACCTTCAGCGGCAATACAGCCGGTGTCGCCCACGCCGTACCAATCAAAGACTTCGCAATCACCCCACGAGGCACTCAGCGCATCGCGTGATTCGCGACCAAGATGCCCCGAAATTATTCGAACCGGAATATCGCGCCCCGGAATGATGCCCGACTCATGCGCGACTTCAGCTAGTTTTTTAATGTAATCGGCAAAGCCGACGACTGCCGTCACACCAAAATCGCGCATGATTTGCACCTGCTGAAGTGAGCGTGTCTCAACCCCTGTGCCTGCTGATAAAAACATCGCGCGCGTGAAATGCAGCACCGATTCACGCACATAGTGACCGCCATTAATGAGCCCGTGACCATACACCGAATGCACCCGATCACCGACGCCAATCCCCTGAAAAGTATAGGCGCGACCCAACAATAAATTTTGAATTTCACGGCTCTTAGGGCCAAATAATAACGGCTGCGGTCGCCCAGTAGTACCACTGGTGGTGTGCAATATCATCGGTGGCCGACTTGCTGCATCATAACTATCGAGCCCGTGATAATCACCCAGTGGTGGAAATAATTCGACACTTTCCATCAGCTCTGTTTTCGAAAACGCTGGCAACTTAGCAATATCAGCCAAGCCGTTGATGTCGCCTGCTTCAATGCCTTTCGCACCCCATAGCCGCTGATAAAACCCTATCTTCCAAGCGCGAGCCATCGCGCGTCTAAATTGCGCGTCTTGAATCGCAAATAATTCGTCACGACTCATGTTGGTATAGCGCTTGAGAAAATCCTCTCCAATCGGATAATCACGTTTAAGTGTTGGCCAATCGAAGGTGTCGAAATATAGTGGCTGGGACATGTTTTTAGTTGAGCGTTGAGAGTTGAGGGTTAGGCGTTGGGTCGAAATTAACTAGCGTGCATTTGCTTGATGATGTGTGACACGTCGTCTACGGATTCAATATTATTGATGGCATGCATTAACGCCACAATAGCCTCATCAGCAAGCGGCGTTTTTGCATGGCGACAACAATCAATAAATTTAGCTTGTTGATCGACTACACTCATCGGTGACGCTGGTGCGCCATAGACTTGTGGCATGGCGTGTGTCAATTTACGTCCATCGTTTAAGGTCACCGTTAAATGTTGCGGCGCGAGTGCATTGACGTTTTGATTATCGTCAGCCACTAGCGCGACCTTAGCGGCGAGTGCAAATATTTTTTCGTCCGACATTAGCTGCGGCGTGTAGGCATCTAGCCCAACCGCGCCTTTCACTAATGTCACCGCAGCTAAGTAGGGCAAACATAGCCTTGCATAACTCATTGGCATATTGGTGGCGAGCATGGGTCTATCGACTAATTGCCTAATTAACGGCGGTGCATACAATGTAATTTCAAGCACATCATCGGCAGAAAATTGATGTGTGGACATCAAATGAATTAACCCTGCGATACCACCATGTGCGGCGCGACCTGTCGGGTAAGGTTTGTGTGAGACCCTGGTGATTTGCCAAACATTACCAATCTCAGCGAAGGCGGGGTCAGGCCTTGCCTCTTGCTCAAATAAGGTGAAATAGCCATGCTGCCCATCGAGCACTTGATGCGGCCCTTTAAACCCAACGGCGGCTAAGTCAACGGCACATACAGCTGCACGCGCCGCAAAGCCAACTTGCAACGCAAGCGTTGGTGTGCCCTCAATATGCGCCTGCATCGTACCGGCAAGCTGGCTATAAGTAATGCCAAACGCGTCGCGCATCTGATGGCGACTAAATCCCGCCAATACCGTCATGCCCGCCGTCGCACCTAACGCACCACACTGAGCGGGACGAAAATAACGAATCGGTTTAGTTGCCGACATACCAATCACAGTTGCGACATCAACCGCCAACACAATCGCGGCTAACAGCGCCTGCCCAGAAACATTTTTTTTACGCTCCGCGTAGGCAATGAGTGCGGCCAAAATCACCGCCATTGGGTGCACCACTGCGCGCTCATGCACGCAATCAAATTCTTGATTGTGGATGTGAAAGGCATTCACCAAGGCAGCAGATGGTGCAGGTAACGCAACATCACTTCCCCAAACGCGTGCATCACTACCCTGCCCCCAGCCACTAACGGCGGCGAGCACAGCGGGTGAATCTGGATGCCTTGCCCCTGCTAATGCCACGCCGATGCTATCGAGCACAAAAATTTTTGCCGCTGCAATTGCCGCCTCAGGTATGGATGACGGCATCATGTGCGTCTGCAAATGCTCGATTAATATTTCAATACGATCTGTCATCGCCGCCACCTTGCTGTCCAGTCGGCAATTGAGTTTGCGCTACCAATTGCGGTGGTTGCAGCAATCATTGCCTCAATGTCATTGACTTCAGCAAGCGTCATTAACATGCGCGCTTTTTCGATGATATCTGATTGGCTTAACGGCAACTCTGGGTCACCCTTGGCGTCATGCTGTACGTGCGTCACCACGCTGCCGTCAAGCAGTGTAACGCGTATGGAGGCTTGGTAATGCGCAGGAAATTGTCTCGTCATTTCGGTATTCTCACGCACCTCAACTAATCGACGAATATTAACAATTGGCGCAAGCTGCAATTGTTGAAGCGCGAAATCATCCAGCGCTGGTTTGCCATTCACGAGCACCACCGCCGCGCAATGTTGCAAACTAAATTTCGCTTCATGCTCAGTTGCAGGCATAGGCTTATTGCAAAAATCTAGCGCGCTTTTGTAAGTTTCAATTTCTATCTTTTTTATCGCATTTACATCAACACTAGCGCGCACCGCAAGTGCTGCATCAATTACCGGATGCGCGTGACGACATGCCGGCCAAGGCTTAAAACTCACCTCGTGAATGCGCCAATTAGCATCAATATCATCAATGACTGCGTGTGGATTCGACATCTTACTCATAGCCGCAAATAATCCCTGCGGCCCTTCCAGTAATTGCATCGGTCCACGCACACCTTGCGCTGCCATTAGTGCTGCTTGCACACCTGTTTGCGCGGCGACAATATTGTGTAACGACTTGGTCTCACAAGCTGCATGACGCATCTGCCATAGTCCACCCGTGCGGCTGCCAGCATTGGCAAGTGCATGTGCGGTTTTATCTGCATCAAGATTTAAGAGCGATGCAGCAGCAGCGGCGGCACCAAATGTGCCGCATGTGGAGGTGTTGTGAAAATATTCATAATGCGTCGTACCAAGGGCGGCACCAATGCGAATCGTTGCTTCATAGCCACGCACAATGGCAGTCAATAACGCCTCTCCCGATGCGCCTAACTTTTCAGCGAGCGCCACAGCCGCTGGCACAATAACTGGGCCAGGATGCAAAATTGAGCTGCGATGTAGGTCATCCATTTCGAGCAGATTACCTAGCGCAGCATTCACTTGCAATACTTGCCACCAATCGCCTTTAGCACCGGATAATGCAGTTGCGTGACCAAGATTATTCGCTTCAAAACTTGCCCTAAATCCAGCGGCAGCAGGTTGACGTAAACCCAACATGGCCTGACCAAACCAATCAAGCAAATGCAATGCGGCACGTTCACGTGATGCAGCATTCACTGGCTGATGCAGACGGGCTACGAGAAGTTGCAGCACTGTTGGCGCTATTTGCATCACCTGCGGCATATTCGCATCACCTTCAGCATGTTTGCATCACCTTCGGCATGTTTGCATCACCTTCGGTTTAGTGGTAATTTGTCCGGACATATTTAATTATAATCACGAAACAAGTTGTCCGGACAAATTTTGACTACAATCTTGCATAACCATGTTATTTCCCAGATAAAAATCTATGCCACGCCAAAATAAATCCGTTATACCTTCAGTCATCGCGCTCACCAAGCCACGCTACCATCAAATCGCCGACAACCTGCGTCGCGACATAGAAAAAGGCCGCTACCGCGTTGGCACATTGCTACCTACCGAGCTACAACTTTGTGAATCATACGAAATCTCACGTCACACGGCTCGCGAAGCATTGCGCGTACTCATGCAAGATCATATGGTTGAGCGACGTCAAGGCTCTGGCACAATTGTTACTGCTAGCTCGCGTCAACGCTTCAACCACAGCATCAGTTCGGTGGCTGATTTACTGCAATACGGTGCAACCACGCGATTGAAAGTGATTCAATCTGAGCGCGTTGCAGCGGATGACGAATTAGCTGAGCTAATGGATTGCAAGCATGGCACACCATTGATTCACATCCACGGCTTGCGTAGCGAACCAAAAGGCGTATCGCCATTTTGTGTCTCTGATATTTATCGTATAGCCAGCAATGACCCGCTGACTAAACGCTTATTAGAAGTGCGCGGCGCAGTCTATGCGCTGATAGACGAATTAGAAATTGGCCATATCGGCATGGTGGAGCAGAGCATAAACGCATCACCCATGACAGCAGCGAACGCAATCGAATTAGGCATGTCGAAATCATCAGTTTGCTTACGCATTGTCAGACGCTATTTTGATACCGACGGTAAGTTAATCTTAGTCGCGGTGAATTTGCATCCTGGCTCAGACTTTGTGTATTCGATGTCGTTGAAGCAATCAAAGGTTTGATTATTTCACCCGATTTTTTGCCACAGATGAACACGGATAAACACAACGAACTTAAAACCACCTGTCATCCCGAGCGGAGCCGAGGGATATGCTTTGTAGTCGATCAACGAAACAGCATATCCCTCGGCTCCGCTCGGGATGACACTGTGAAGGGTTTTATCTGCGTTCATCAGCGTTCATCTGCGGCTAATTTAGTTTTTATTCATATACATAATTTGCAGGATTTCGCATGAGTCAATGGCCTTCCCCACCACCGTATAACTTAGTCGGCAAGCACGGTGTCTCACCGACCTTCACGCACGACGACAATGCGCGTTTCAATTTTTTAGCGCAGCTTAATACGCACTTAGCGGCCACGGTTGTGCCCGCGAATGCGCGCGCATACGAATCACGGGTAAAGCCGCAATTTGAAGCTGAACACGGTCGTGAACCAGCGGATCGTCATGAAGTTCGGCGTGCGATGTTGCGAGACCCACTATTTCAAACTTGGAGCGCACTACGACGCTCGTCGATGGAATTACGCCAACAAAATGGACGCGAAGTCATTTTGCGTCAGCTGGCATCGCTGAACGAAAAAGCGGCCTTGCTAAATCGCAACGCTCCCCAACTCAAGCTTGACCCGACTGTTGAAGTGCCACCCTATATTCGCAAGGTCGATTTTCACTGCATGCCAGGCGGCTACACCACCGAGCTTATGGCAGAAGATATCAGCCCTGCGGCCAATTACGACATTGGCATATTCGCCACTACCGCAGGCGGGCTTGGCTGCTTTAATGATGGTGGCGGCTTGGCAATTGCCGATTGGCTAAAAGCACGCTATCCCGATTTCAAACCTAAGCGCATTCTTGATCTTGGCTGTGGCCCCGGACACAGCATTACCGCGCTCGCAAAAGCATTACCCGATACGGAAATTGTCAGCATAGATGTCGCCGTGCCGATGCTACGTTTCGCCCACGCCCGTGCTAAGTCAATGGGGGTAAATAACATCACCTTTATGCAGGCCAATGCTGAAAATATTCCCTTGCCTGATGCCTCATTTGATATCGTGATGACGACTATTTTTTTACATGAGACATCCAATACCGCTATTCGTAAAATCATGGCGGAAACCTATCGTTTATTAGCACCTGGCGGTGTCAGCTTTCATCTTGAGCAGCCGCAGTACGCGGGCTTGCCGCCGTTTGAACAATTCATGCGCGACTGGGATGCGTTTTACAACAATGAACCATTTTGGACACGTATGCATGAGCTTGATATGAATGATCTGATGGCGGAGGCTGGTTTTGACCGCACCAAAATATTTCAAGATAAAGCCTACGGCGTGCTCGACGAAAAAATATTCGGTAAGCCGCAAGATACTGGCGTGGAAGATTTTGGTCGCAAAGCAGCGTGGCATTTATTTGGTGTGACCAAATGACAGCACCTCCAACACCTCTTGATTGGATTCCACTAACCGGTGCTAAGCCCGCTGGTAAGCGCCCGTATTTTTTTGATGACCCTGCAGTCGAGCGTGTATTAGCGATCACGATGGCTGTCGCGCAGGAGCTTGCTGTCACACGCGAACGGCTCGATACCGTCGAGCGGTTACTAGAGTGTGGTGGCAAATTTTCACGCGCTGATATTGATGCCTATTCACCCACACCAGTGGAAGCCACGGAACGCGCCGAATGGCAACGCATGTATATAGCCCGCGTGCTGCGTATCGTGCAGCAAGAAATCGAAGCGCTGAATAAACCAGAATCAAATTACGACATTGCCGCCAAAGCCGATGAGCTTGGCAAAACTTAACGAGGAAACAAAATGAATAAAGCTGACGTCCAAAAAATGTTACCCGCCTTATCCAAACACGAAGGCATTTGGGACGGCTGGTATCGCCATTACGACCCAAATGGCAAGCTCGTTGATGAGCATCAATCACGCCTTGTGTGTCGCTTCCCAGATGACGGCCCTTTGCCATATCACCAAACCAATTACTACAGCTGGGCAGATGGCAAAAAAGAAGCGCGCGATTTTCCGGCTGAGGTGCGCGATGGCCGCATGTGGTTTGATAACGATCTTATTAAAGGCTGGGCGGCTGAAGTCCCACTTGATGAATTTAATCGCACCGTGATGCTCTACTGGAAACGTAAAGGTGACGACAATTTATACCTCTATGAAATGATTCAATTGTCAGATGACGGTCAGGCGCGACACCGCGTCTGGCACTGGTATCGCGACGGCAGAATTGTCTCACGCACGCTCATTGACGAAACCCGCGTCTCACATGACTGGCGTGGCATTAAGGGCGAGAGTTATGCCGGGGATGTGATTTAGCATCACCTCTATAAATAAAATAGGGCAACTCTATATACATCGTCTTCGGCCTCCTAAATGTTGGCAATGTTGCGGTTTTATAGATTCGGTAATTAACTATAGTTAATTTTAGTGATGTTACTCGGCTGGATCAGTATGCAAATTGTCTGCTAAGCAGGCACAGTCGATTCGGCAAATTCTTTGTGAGAAATGCCCTTAGCCGCTACGGATGCGCTTTGCAATGTGGAGTCATCAAGCGGTCAAGCTACTCATTAAAAGCCAATTTTGCGCACATACTAACGCTGTCCAGCGAAGGTCAAGTGCTGGCTGGATGAACAATATCTGGCAATTGCCCAGCGTGCGTTATTGGAAGGCGTTGAAATTCACTGGAGTGATGAAAGCGCATTGAGTAATACTGTAGTGGTCAAAATTATTCTCGTTGAGGGTTGATTTTTTTTAAATTCTAACGAGTTCCTTTTCACCCCTTCATAAACGAAAACAACCCACCGACAACATCCACCTTAATCGTATCCTTAGCGGCAAATTTTCCTTCTAGTAATGCACGGGCTAATGGGTTTTCGATTTGTTGTTGAATGGCGCGTTTGAGTGGTCTTGCACCATAGACGGGATCAAAGCCGGCTTGGGCAATTTCACTTAGTGCACTTTCAGAGACCTCAAGGCTAATGTCTAACTTTGCGAGTCGCGCTACCAAACTCTTCAGCTGTATTTTGGCGATGGCCGCGATATTTTTTTCATCAAGCGAATGAAATACCACCACTTCATCAATGCGATTTACAAACTCTGGCCGGAAGGTGTTTTTGACTTCCGCCATCACCGCGAGTTTGATCACGCCGTAATCGGAGCCTGACATCGCCTGAATTTGTTGTGAGCCTAAGTTGGATGTCATTACGATCACAGTATTTTTGAAATCCACCGTGCGACCTTGGCCATCAGTCATGCGGCCATCATCGAGCACTTGCAAAAGCACATTAAATACATCAGGGTGCGCTTTTTCGATTTCATCGAGCAAGATCACCGAATACGGTTTACGCCGCACCAGCTCCGTTAGATAACCGCCCTCCTCGTAGCCGACATAGCCCGGCGGCGCGCCGATTAAGCGAGCCACTGAGTGTTTTTCCATAAATTCGCTCATGTCAATGCGAATTAAATGGTCGGCGGAATCAAACAAAAAATTGGCGAGCGTTTTGCAAAGCTCGGTCTTGCCCACGCCAGTCGGGCCTAAGAATAAGAATGAACCGTACGGCCGCCCTTCATCTGACAAGCCTGCCCGTGAGCGACGAATCGCATCCGCTACCAAGCGCACCGCTTCGTCTTGGCCGACGACGCGCTCGTGCAATTTAGCTTCCATATTGACTAACTTATCGCGCTCGCCTTGGAGCATTTTAGATACCGGAATGCCGGTTGAGCGCGACACGACTTCGGCGATTTCATCTACCCCCACTTGGGTGCGGAGTAATTTGGCCTTCACTTGTGGTTTGTTGTTATTGACTTCAGCCGTTTTTAATTGCGACTCAAGTTCAGGCAATTTTGAATATTGTAATTCTGCTAATTTATCAAATTGGCCTTTACGTTGTAGCTCGGCCATTTGCGCGCGCAGCTTGTCGATTTCCTCTTTGATGTGCGCGGTGCCCTGCACTTGCGATTTTTCTGCTTTCCAAATTTCATCTAAGTCGGAGTACTCTTTATCGAGGCGCTTGATTTCATCTTCAATGAGTACGAAGCGTTTCTTTGACGCGCTATCTTTTTCCTTACGCACCGCCTCACGCTCAATTTTCAATTGAATCAAACGTCGGTCTAATTTATCCATCACCTCTGGCTTAGAATCAATTTCCATCTTAATGCGCGATGCCGCTTCATCAATTAAATCAATCGCTTTATCCGGCAAAAAACGATCCGTAATGTAGCGGTGTGATAGCTCAGCGGCAGCCACAATCGCCGGGTCCGTTATCTCGATACCGTGGTGTAACTCATACTTTTCTTTTAAGCCGCGCAAAATCGCGATGGTAGATTCCACCGACGGCTCATCGACCAACACTTTTTGAAAGCGGCGCTCAAGCGCAGCGTCTTTTTCGACATATTTACGATATTCATCCAACGTGGTCGCACCGATACAATGCAGCTCACCACGGGCTAAGGCGGGCTTCAACATATTCCCCGCATCCATTGCACCCTCGGCTTTACCCGCGCCCACCATCGTGTGTAATTCATCAATAAAGACAATGGTCATGCCTTCATCGAGTGACAATTCTTTAAGCACCGCTTTTAAGCGCTCTTCAAATTCACCGCGATACTTAGCCCCCGCCAATAAGCTTGCCATATCGAGCGACAAGACACGCTTACCTTTGAGGGACTCTGGCACTTCACCATTAACAATGCGCTGCGCGAGACCTTCGACAATCGCGGTCTTGCCCACGCCAGGTTCACCAATAAGCACCGGATTATTTTTCGTGCGTCGTTGCAACACCTGAATCGCACGACGTATTTCATCATCGCGGCCAATCACCGGATCAAGCTTGCCCATGCGTGCGCGCTCGGTCAAATCAATGGTGTATTTTTTAAGAGTTTCACGCTGGCCATCGGCTTCAGCCGAATCAACATTGGCACTACCGCGTACAGTGGCAATGGCCGCATCGAGCGCTTTTACCGTAGCACCTTGCTCCTTAAATAGTCGCGCGGTATCGCCCTTATCTGCAGCAAGTGCCAACAAAAACCATTCCGAGGCGATAAATTGGTCGCCTCGTTTACTGGCTTCTTTGTCGGTCAAATTGAGTAAATTTCCCAGCTCACGCGATACGGACATTTCACCACCTGTGCCAGAGACTTTCGGCAAATGCTTAATCGCATTCTCAAGGGCTGATTTCAATTTGGGCACGGCCACACCCGCACGCGCTAAGAGCGATGATGTGCCGCCGTCTTCTTGATTAAGCAACGCGAGCAACAAGTGCTGCGGCTCGATATAGCCCGCGTCATTGGCGAGCGACAACGATTGCGCGTCGGCAAGCGCTTGCTGGAACTTAGTCGTTAATTTATCAGCGCGCATGGCGTGGTATCCTCGTTTTGATTTATTCAATGCTCAATACGTTGGGCTAAAGCTGGTTTTATCAAGGGATCTCTGTGTCAGATATTATTCACGACCTTCACAACCTCGAAGCTGCTATTACCCAAGATGTTAGCGCTGCATTACGCGAAGATATCGGCAGCGGTGATTTAACGGCAAGTTTGATTGATGCCAATCGCGCGGGCATCGCCAGTGTGGTGACGCGCGTCGATGGCGTCTTGGCAGGGCAAGATTGGTTTTCCCGCGCCTTTACTGAGCTTGACCCAGATTGCGAGATTTTTTGGCATGCCAACGATGGCGACAAGATTGTGGTCGGTCAGCCATTGTGCGAAATATCCGGCAATGCGCGCGCCATGCTTAGCGCAGAGCGCACCGCACTTAATTTTTTACAAACACTTTCAGCAGTGGCGACCAAGACTGCACGTTATGTCGCCGCCGCCGATGGCACCAAGGCAAAAATACTCGATACGCGTAAGACCATGCCAGGGCTACGTTTAGCGCTCAAATATGCGGTGCGTGCAGGTGGCGGCGTGAATCATCGTATCGGTTTATTTGATGGCATTTTGATTAAAGAAAATCACATCATGGCGGCGGGCAGTATTACCGCAGCGTTGGCGGCGGCACATAAGCTCGTAAAGCATCAAGCTGCGGCAGACACCATGATTGAAGTCGAAGTGGAAAACCGTAAACAATTACAAGAAGCACTTGAATGCGGCGCGAAACTGATATTGCTAGATAATTTCACGCTCGATCAGCTAACCAATGCCGTTAAATTAACAGCGGGGCGCGCAGAACTCGAAGCCTCTGGTGGTGTCAAGCTAAGTAGCGTCGGCGCCATTGCAAAAACTGGTGTCGATCGTATTTCGGTTGGCGCCCTCACCAAAGATATTCATGCGCTAGATTTATCAATGCGCTTCAAATTACATTAACGATTTCCTCTAATTAAATAATTACTATGCTTAAAAATCTATTTATCCTCGCCGCGCTGAGTCTTTTGGTTGGCTGTGCTTCTACCGGCGCACCACCTGCTGACCCGCTCGAGGGACTCAATCGCGTCACCTTCAAAGTCAATGATGCCGTGGACTCAGCCGTGTTCACGCCCATTGCCAAAGGCTATCAGGCCGTTACACCCTCGTTCGTTCGCACAGGGGTGAGCAACGCATTTGGCAATATTGGTGACGTCGGTAATTCAGTCAATAACTTATTACAGGGCAAGCCTGGTGCAGCCGTATCTGATTTAGGCCGATTGCTGGTGAATTCAACGCTCGGCATCTTAGGGCTTTTTGATGTTGCCTCGCCAATGGGATTACAAAAAAATAATGAAGATTTTGGGCAGACGTTAGGCAAATGGGGCGTGGGCGCGGGGCCATATTTGGTACTGCCTTTAATGGGTCCCTCCACCTTACGCGATGCCATTGCCCGCGTGCCGGATAGTCGGCTAGGTTACAGCCGCCAGATAGGCCACGTACCAACCCGCAATGTCACACTAGGGCTGGATATCATCAATATTCGCGCCGAATTACTAAACACGACTAAAGCGTTAGACGAAGCCTCGCTCGATAAATATCAATTTTTACGCGATGCGTTTTTACAGCGCCGCTTAAACCAAGTGCATGATGGCAAAGTCCCGTCTGCGTTGCGCGAAAAGTTAATTGAAGACTTAGAGGCGCCGCTAACGCCAACGCCAACGAACGAAAAAGCATCTGCGCCTAAATAACAATCATGCTTGCATTCAGCCTAGCCATCGTCTTTACCGCCTTTTGCGTCATCATGGGTGCGGTACTCATGTTTTGCATACGTGAACGGCGCATCGTGGACGGCTTTGAAAAAATTAAAAATGCGCCGATGACAGCAGAAGCCATCGAAACCGAGGATAGCCGTATCGTGAAAGTCTTATTCGGCTCGATCATCGCAGGTGCCGCGTTGGCACTGATCACGGGGTATTTGGTGTTTTTTCGGACGTGGGAATAAATTCAAACACTTTTTTTGCCACGGATAAAAGCGGAGAAATACCTCACTATAATGTCATCCCGATGACGACAAATTCATTCCCCTAAGTGAATAATTCAATCCGCCCCCGATATTAAGAAACGCAATATCAGCCGTCATCCCCATCATCACTGTTGTTATCTTTTTGACGATCAGCATCAACTTTTTCTTTTAATTCATTGGCACGATTAAGCAACGTATCAAGAGGAATCGGCGCGGCGATGCGTAACATTGGATGCTTCACGTCAACATGCGTTTGTATGCGGGTTAGGCGACTTTCTAGTATCCATAGCTGTGCAATCGGCACAACAATAGCTAAGCTGGCGATGACGACAATCGCGATACGTGTTGAACGCCAATGGCGCGGGTCGGCTACTTTCAAGTGAAACGCCACCGTAATCGCGGCAGCGATAACCACCACCGTATCGGTAATACGGATCGGCCATAGCCATGAAGTCGCAAAGGCAAATGACGCCAATAAATTAAGCGTAAACGAGCCTGACAAGAAACCGATGCAGGCAATCAGTAGGTGCGTCAACAGCCGATCCACGCCTGAAATTAGCCGCCCAAAGACAGCATATATCGAGCTCCATATTGCGAGCCCTGCCGCGGTGGCGGCAATGAGGTTGAGATACTGCGGCGGTTTTTCGCTGATATCGCCTAGCCATATGTTGTAAGCCGAATAACTTAGCGCGGCCAAAAATGCGAAAAGTGCATACGGCCAAATATGGCGTCTCGATAAAACGCGCTCGTCACTTAGCGGCCAATCGGTATTACGCAGTCGTAGCGGCGTTTGGCCGATCACAAAATTAGCGCGCTGGCTTTCACTGGCGAGCGCATTAATGAGTATGGCATCAACATGTTTTTTGGCGTGATTGATGATTTTATTTTTGCTACCAAGGTCAATCAAACTAGCGCTGCCGTCAGGCGCAAAATCAAGCCTTGCATGGTGTGGTGCCGAGTGGGCATCATCAATCACCACATCATTATCGAGCGCCCGGCCAACCGTGATCGAGGTGATTTTGTCATCTGTTGATTGAACATTAAGTCGTGTATTTACGCTGCCATCACGATTGAGCCGCTCGATTACCCAAGTCATTGTAATCGCGCCAAAAAGAGCTTGCTCAATTGTTGCGCGTTTTCAAACGAGAGGCCGCTCATCGTTAGCTTGCTGCTCAAGCGTTCACCCACGCTATCGACCTGCGTGGCAAGCACGTTGTAATCATAAAGACCCGCATATTTTTTAAGCGCCTTGATACAAATTTCGATGCGATAGAGTTGCTTAGTGCCGCTCACATAATCGTTGCGGCATTGTGTTGGCGTATGCTCTGCACCATCTCGTCGAAAAAAATTCATCGATAGTTGTGTCTGCTTATTCAGCTCTAAAAATTGTGCGGTGGCGAGCTTATCGTTACGCAGTAGCGTGTGTTCGATGGCGAGCATACCGGTAAATAAATCACGGTCAACATACAAGCCTGATTGCAAATTACAGCTCAAGGTATCGCGCTGATAACGCAGCTTCTCGCCATCACGGCCACCCGCCCAACATCGGGTGAGCGTGCCGTCGAGCGTTTGCACGGTACGGCCGGAAAGTGTTTGGCTGGCTAAGCCTAACTTAACGTCCGCTGTTTTAGTACCATTTTTGTTGGCTTCAAAAAATTTACCCGCTACAAAATCTTGGTGCGCTAATAGTTGTTTGGCGATTTCACTGCGCCACTCTTTTGGCATTGCCGCAGGGGCGACTTGCCAAGCGCGGTCTAATAATGTTTGCGCGTATTTCACTGGCACAAGAAAACTGATTAACACACCGCGGCGCAAGGTCGAAACATTCACGCCCACCACGCGTCCTGACTCATCAATGGCAGGCCCACCGCTCATGCCAGAATTAAGCGCGCCAGAAAAAATCATTTGGTCATAAATGCGTGACTCTGCGAGGCCATTGTAAATGCCTTCAGAAATCAAAAAACCAACCTCAAGTGGATTACCCATTGAGAATATTTTTTCACCTTGCGAGAGCGGCTTATCGCGTAGCGCTAAGGCAGGCCACGCGCTTACGCTGATATCTGGCACAGTCTGCAAAACGGCTAAATCATGAATGACATCAATGGCCACCAGTTTTGCTTTAACAGTACGATCATTAGGCAGACGCAGCTCAAGCCGAAATTTATCCGGATGAATCGCCAATGAGGAAATCACATGATAATTCGTAATCAGCCACGCGCTGCCGTTAGCGTCCGCGCGCACCACAAAGGCGGAGCCAAGGGAAGATTGCTCATTCGCACTATCACGCAACACACGCACTTGCATAACGCGGTCGTTGTAGCGAGAAAATAACTCCCGCGCAGAAGCCGATGGCGGTGGCAGTGATGACGCCGCCGCAACTGGCGCAGGCATTTTTGGCTGTGCATCAACATTGCATGTCAAAAAAACAAACAGCAATAACGCGATGTGCCACAGACCAAAATTCATGGAATGATTATTCAATATTCGATTTAATTTCAAGCGCTAGCCTTTAATGCGTTGTGGTACTGACAATAACTCGATGACTATATGACAATAGCAACAGTTACAAAAGTGCAATATAGACGGGCACTTTAGAGCATTTTTGCTTGGAAAATTCCGTCTATATTGGCTCTTACTTTTTAAGACTTAACGTTTGCCAATATCTCTTTCGCAATCACCGCGCCATCAGAATTAGGTGCGATCTTAATCAGCGCATCAGTTTTGTTGTTTGACTACGGGGATACTGCTTTATTTGATGATGTGCACTTCTATAAATACCCATACATATCTAACCGTGATACCCTGTTGAACGTCAGCTAGGTTCAACTCGAACATACCTCACATTTAACCTTGGCACATTTGCAAAGTCAGTATCGCCAGTAATGAATGTGCAATCACCAGCGAGACTAAGCGCCGATGCGGCGTGCAATGCATCAGGTGTTTTCAGCCCAATACTCGCTCGAAGTGTTGTCGCCACATCAACTACGGTGGCGCTTAATTCGACAATTTGTATTTGCTTAAAAAAAGACTCGTACTGCGCGAGTAACGCTACATTACGATCACGCAATGGTTTTACCCGACACTCCATCACTGCTAAACGCGAGACGATTACGGCTGCATTGGGCGATTCTGCCTTAATCGCACGCAAGACAGTAGTTATTGCCACTCGGTATGGTTCAGCGCCTTCAAATTGGTAAATCAACGCACTGCTATCTAAAAATGCAATCAACGCGTTGCCCACTCGGCTTGTAAATCATGTAACCGCGCGGCCATGGCCGCCTTATTTAGGGTGGGAACGCTGGCCGGGGATGTCTTCGGCATTTCAATCAACCACTCGAGCGCGCTAACAGATGCTGGTTCCGCAGTTTGCGTAGCAGACGCCTTTAACAACAGCGCTTCATACACGTCGGGCGACAACACAATTGCTGCAGGACGATTACGCTTCATAATCGTCACCACCCCACCATGCTGCGGCTGACTTAATGCCGCATCCAGTGCTGCCATGCCACCTCGTTTTATATCGGCTATCGTGACTGCGTTCATATTTGGCTCCGTAATCGGTACTGAAAACAGTATCAGTATAGCCAAATTACGCAATATCAACGCATTTTTTAGGGTTTGGTGTTTGCCAATATCTCTTTCGCAATCACCGCACCATCGGAGTTCGGTGCAACGTTGATCAACAATTCAAGCTTTTGTTTGGCTTCCGGCGCGCGGTTTTGGTTGATGAGTAAACGCGCCGCGGCGTTGTAGTTCGAGCCACATTTTGGCACGGCGACAATACCCTTATCAAAAGTTGCCAACGCTGTTGCTACATCGCCTTTCTTCGCATACATGCTGCCAAACCCTTCCCACAAAAGGCAACTCTTCGGATAGCGCTGTAGCGCATCGTTGTAAAGCGTGGTCGCTTCGTCGAAGCGCAAGAGTTCGGTTTGCGTTCCGGCGAAGGTGACAAATTGTCGTTCTTCGCGTAGCGGTGTTGTGGTGTAAAAACGGCGTAGGGCAGCGTCCGCTTTTGCAAATTCACCCTTCCAAAAGTACACCGTACCGTTATAGCCATCGTCGGAAAATATGGGCGCGCCCGCCTTGAGCCTGAGTTGGTTCGATTTCTCATACACCTGCCGAGATTCTTCATATTCGCCATTTGCAGCAAGTGCGGCGGCTAAGTTGTTGTAGAGCGATGGGTCTTCAACACCATTGCTCATCGCGCGACGAAACACCTTGATGGCCTCACCCACATAGCGTTTCTCAGGGCGCGTCAGTTGGACGATACCGTGCCAATTTGTAGGACCAGCCGAGTCGGGATGCAAGGTCGCGTACTTCTCGATCAGCGCTGCACCGCGTGCCTCCTCGAATTCACAACGCACGATGTAGAGCGCCTCCGCGCCCGCGACAAAGCTGGCAGTGTAACTCGGCGAAGCCTTGGCATCCTGTAATGCTTGTGCCGCAACAGGGCAATCGCCCGCTGCCGTCGCCCCTGCAACGCGCCGCATCAGCGCATTTGCTTTTACCGTATCGGGCAATCTGAGGCTTTGCGCCTTCACGTACAAGACGGACGCTTCCGCATAATTACGAAGTGCGGTTTGGGCATCGGCGGCGTTAATTACCGCGACCCCATTGGACGGATCGAGCGTCATCGCTTCGGCAAATGCTGCCCTCGCCTCTTCCTGTCTTGATTGGCGCAACAAGGCACTGCCGTAGGCATCGTAGGCCACAGACATCACGGCAGCGCTGGGTTTTTGCGCGGCGTTTTGCATCGCCACGATGTGCTTGGATAGCGCCCGGATGTCTTCCGGCGTCTGCGCCTTGATACCCATGTAGGCCGCCAGCACGGCGGGCTGCGTCACATCGAGTACACCAAGCGCTAACTCACCGACCATGCTTTCCCAATCAGCGAGCTTGCCTTTGACCACCTTTGGCGGTTTGCCTGCGACGCGTACTTTCATGGTCACATCTTCACCATTCAAAATGAATTCGCCGTCAATCGCGATTTCATTACCCGTCATGTAGCGCAAATAGCGGAATAGCGATTGCAGCGTGAATTTTGATTCGGGAATCGCGACATCAGATCGATTTTCCGCCCATGCGCCTTTGAGCTCACCTGTTTCCAATGTGGTGACTAACGCACGGCGCTTGATCAGCTCATCAAACAAGGCTTTGGCGATGACATGCCCCGTGATGCCGCGCTCGGCTAATTTTTCGGGCACATCGAATGCGGCGATGGTCAGCGTTTGGCGATACGCTTCGCGGTAGCAAGCGATTGCCGTCACCACAAAAATGACAATTACGCTCAATGCAATCAGCGCATTACGCAATAAAATCAGCCGCTGATTGATCCAGTTGTGCTTGGTAGCGTGCGAGAGGAGTTGCAGCTCGTGGTCGATGTTGCCGAGTGTAGTTGCAAGGCCTTCAACGCGCACCGTTGGATGTTGGGTCGTTGCGTCCCTGTTCACGCTCGATGCCGCATCGGTGACTGCTTGCGGGACAGAATCAGTTGGTGAGGTTGATGTCATTTCTTGTTGCTCAAAAAAGGTTAAAACGACTAAACCGACGTAAGGGTGATGATGTCATTGAGCCCCTCGCAACAATCGACGAGTTGATCTGCCGTGAGCTTTTTCCAAGGGTGGCTCGCAGCGCGGCGCTGTCGCCAATCGAATGATTTCGGTTGATGGCAGAGCACAAAGCTACGCGCATCCGCACCGCGAGAAACATCAATCGCGAACGGGTTGCCCTCGTTACTGGTGCTCGACGTCATTGGTAGGCCGATCACAATCCCAGTGCGGCGATTGAACGCCTTAGGAGAAAGCACAGCCATGGGGTGCATGTCGCGCATCTCGCGTCCGACTTGCGGATTGCAATCAATCCAAATGATATCGCCCCGATCCGGCACCCACGACCGGGCGGCTCCTGGCGCGGACTGCGACGCAGCGGCACGAGTTTTTGTCACCATCTCAGTTACCAAACTTCGCGACCGACGGGCTTGGATTGCATCGCCTCAACGCCGTGTTTTTTCGGGTCAAACACCGCAAGCTTTTGCGCGAGCGTAAGTTTGGGCGGTGCAGCAGGCGCGATCACGATCCGATCATTTTCGACCGTCACATTTACCAGTGTCTCAGCGGTGAGCCCCGCCGCACGCGCGACTTGTGCAGTGAGCCTGACACCCAACCCATTGCCCCATGTTTTGATTTTGACGGCTGCTTCCATAGTTTGCTCCTAGAATTGTTGTCCTAAGAATGCAGTCTACTGACAGACATCAGCAGCGTCAATACAGTTGTATAAACATGCCTTAATCTGCCCCGATCGCCCTCTCACTTCACCAGCCCCGCCAACATCTCTTTCGCAATCACCGCGCCGTCCGAATTTGGTGCGATCTTAATCAGCGCATCGAGTTTTTGTTTAGCCTCAGGCACACGGTTTTGCTTGATGAGTAAACGCGCCGCTTCGTTGTAGTTCAGCCCACACTTGGGCACGGCGGCGATGCCTTTGTCGAAGGTCGCGAGCGCGGTCGCCACATCGCCCTTGGTGGCGTACACGGTGCCCAGTTCCTGCCAGAGCTGGCAGTTTTTTGGCAAGCGTTTGAGGCCATCGTTGTAAACCGCGATGGCGTTGTCGTACTGGTTCATCGCCAGCTTGATGCGGCCATAGCGAGAAAATTCTCCCCACTCCCGCAACGGCTGCTCGGCGATCAGGCGCTGAACGATCTCGTCTGCTTTGGCGTATTTCTTTTGTTGAATAAAGATTAGGGCTTCAATAGACGCCGCGCCACGCTGCTTGGTTCTGGGGCTGCGGCTTATGGTTCCCGCCGCCTCTGCACGTCCGTAGATTTCCCGCGCCTCTTCGATACGGCCAAGGCCAATGAGCGCGCGAGCCAGATTTTGTAAGATGAAAAAGTCATTCGCGCCCACAGCGATGGCATCACGACTGACCTGAATAACCAATTCGCGGTAGCGGTTCTCCGGGCGATTGAAATGGATTCCCTGAAGCGTATTGGCAAACCGCTCGTTGTCGGGGTGCATCGCGACGTGTTTTGCCATTAGTGCCGCTGCGCGAGCCTCCTCATAATCACAGCGGGCGATAACGTTAGCCTCTACATTTACAAATCGCAGTTGGTCGTAAACCGGCGACTTACGGGCTTCCTCCAGCGCTTTGGCCGCTACGTCGCAATTCCCGGCGTTGAGACCGTCTGTTGACCAGCGGGTAAACGCCAATCGCTTGACGGAATCAGGTAGCTGCATCGTGAGCGCACGCTGGAATAACTTTACTGACTGATCGTAATTGCGTTGGTTTGCCTGTGTATTGCCGCACTCATCACCGCGACCCCATTGTTGGGGTCTAGCACCATCGCCTCGTCAAAAGCGAGTACGGCCTCATCAAGTCTGTCTTGCCGCTGAAGCGCGTTGCCATACGCATCGTAGGCCACCGACATTACCGCACCGCTGAGTTTCGGGTCTTGTGCCGACATCTGGCGTAAACGTTTGGAGAGGGCGACGAGATCTTCCGGGGTCTGGGCTTTGATTCCAAGGTAAGCGGCGACCACTGCGGGTTGGGTCACACCCAGTACACCCATCGCTAACTCACCCACTAGCGTTTCCCACGCGGCGAGTTTGCCTTTCACAATCGTTGGTGGTTTGCCGGCAACACGCACTTTCATGGTGACGTCATCACCGTCGAGAATGAATTCACCGTCAACCGCAATTTCATTGCCCGTCATATAACGCAGATATCGAAACACCGATTGCAGGGTGAATTTGGCTTCGGGGATCGCCACGTCTGAACGATTCTCGGCCCATGCGCCTTTGAGTTCGCCTTTATCGAGTGTCGTCACTAAGTCACGGCGTTTGATGAGCTCATCA
>JANNWG010000066.1:0-20268 GCA_031414695.1 Burkholderiales bacterium | reverse complement strand
AGGAGGTCGACTGATGTAGCGTAACGACGCAATATGGCAGAACAAAATCATCAATCACCATTAAAAACATGAAAAAATCGTGAGACTTGGTGATGGGCAATATTTTTTATTGTTCGTCTGGCGGGTTTTGCAAGAGGCTCGGATAATAAGCTTCTGAAAATAGTGGTGCGACGATAATGAGGTTGCGCGACCCAACAGACTCTTGCCATGCGCTAAAGGTAGCATCCGCTCCTCGCCCCATGCCATGTAAGGCAAACACTATTTCAGTACGAGAGTCGATCGTCGCGGGTAGCTGCATAAATACCTTGATGGGCGCGCCAGCTGTTGGGTTGAACGTGAATTCAGTTGCTCGCACGCCGCTTGAGGTTTTATCAATGCTTGCTGGTAAGGCAGTTGTCTGCGTCGTGGTCGCTGCGCACGATGACAGCAGTGCACATTGGAAAAGGGCGAGCATTACGGTTGAGGCAAATTGAGGCAAGCGGTGAGCTCCAGTAAAAATTAGCGTTTACAAGCGATAACAATATACTAAGTCTTTGTGTAACGTCCAACGACTGGAATTACGTCACAATTAATGGTGTCAGGTAAATCATTTGTTGTATTGTGCACGCTACCGGCGGTTAGCTTGATTTGTAATGCCTAACCGTTACCGAACCATGATCCGCCATGAGGAGCGCTTGATGCATACCGAGATATATAACTTTTGGTTTAACGAGATTACCTCAGCACAACGTTGGAAGGTTGATACCGCGTTTGATCAACTTATCCGTAAGCGTTTTGCTGCGACACATGAACAGGCTAGCCGTTGCGAGCTCTACGATTGGCGGCATGAACCCAAAGGGCGATTAGCAGAAATCATTGTGCTTGATCAATTCTCGCGCAATATGTTTCGCGGCACGGCGGCCGCCTTTGCCAGCGATGCGCTTGCGTTAGCACTTGCACAAGACGCAGTGGCGGTGGGAGCAGACCAAGCGTTAACGGCGGATGAACGGGTCTTTCTTTATATGCCTTATATACATAGTGAATCGAAGCTGATTCATGAAGTGGCGTTGCAACTCTTCAAAGCTAACGGTATAGAAAGCAACCTCGACTTCGAAATTCGCCACAAAGCGATTGTTGATCGCTTCGGGCGTTACCCACATCGCAATGTGATTCTTGGTCGCGCCTCAAGTGCCGAGGAGATTGAATTTCTCAAGCAGCCGGGGTCGAGTTTTTAGTGCTACTGCTTTGATAATGTGCAGCAGATAAAAGTCTAGCATCCACGGCTGTTTTCAGCATTTTTTGTCTGAAAATAGCCGTCCTTATTGGTATTTTTGCTAATGGATTTTTTGGTGTGCATCACAAGTGCGCAAATGTCTTGCATATTCTTGGCAGTTGTATTGAATTGCCGTCTTCAGCATCCCGGCGTGACTCGGTCAACAACGACTCTCACTTCTTCTGGCTTGCACGCAGGCGTCGGGTTGATTTTTGCAGTGTCACCTAAGTAGCAGTCGGTACCGGCTCCAACGAATGTTTTCACCACACCTGAAATGCCGCTATTACTGCCCGGGCAGATCGCGGTGTAATGTACGTCGATGCATGAATACACTTCAGGTTGTATTCTCGGCCGGATGCCAACGATGTAGTGCAAACCTTTGTCACCAGGACATGATCGCGACTTCAATCTGATGCCCTGCATCATTGCTTGGATATAGTTGTCTTGCTGCATTCGTTTGTCGTTCGCAGCACGTTCCTTGTCTGCTCTTGCTTTAACAGCAGCCTGTTCTGCAAGGAGCTTACGCTGAACATCCTCATCCTGCTTGCGCCTTTTCGCTTCCTCATCGCTTTGCTTTCGTTTCTCAATTGCGATTTGCTGCTCACGCTCTCTTTGCTCGCGCGCACGCTCTTGGTCACGCTGTCGTTCTCGTTCAAGTCGCGCCTTCTCTTCGTTGGCACGCTGTGTATTGGCCTGCGCAAGTTGTTGGCGATCATTGGCGGCGCTTTCTTTTTCATAGGCTTGTTGTCGGCGCAGTTCTGCCTGCCGGTCGGCCTCTACCCGTGTGCGGCGGTCTTGCTCCAGCTGTGCGCTGCGGTCTTGCTCCGCCTGTGCGCTACGGCGGCGATTGTCATCTTGCACCTTTTGTTGGTCGCGGATGCGCTGGTTGGCTAGCTCGTCTTGGCGGCGCGAACGTTCTTGCTCTTTTGAGCGGCTTTCGACTATGCGCTGATTACTGCGATTTGCCTCAGCCGATTGCTCACGGCGGTTTTGCTCACGCATATTTGCTTGACGTCGCTGGTCTGCTGATCGTTGCGCATCAGCAGCCTCTTGCTGGTCGCGCCGATTTTGATCTTCAATCTGGCGCCGTCGCGCGGCTTCTGCAAGTCGATCACGCTCGAGTTGTTGCGCGCGTAATTCCTCTTCCATACGCTTACGTTCATTGTCGAGAAGCTGGCGTGCAACAGTTAGGCGATCCCGATCCTTAGCGCTATTGGCAACTTTCAAAGCTTTGGCAAGTGCCGTTTCAGTACACGAAAAATTACGGGCGCGGGTGCAGCTATCGGCGGTTTCAATCGCGCCCTGAAAGTCTTGGCGGTCGAGTTTGTCTAGCTTATCGGCCATGTCGAGTAAGTTGTTTGGTGCCGCGCACGTGAAGCCAGCGAAAAAAGCAGTGAGTGCAACTGCTACAAGTGCTTTCATGGCGAGTTTTCGCGAACAATACGAAAGCCGATATAGTTGGAGGGCTGCTGCGAAGCCGTACGCCTAGTCTCGGGAGGCGTGAACGTCCTGTTCTGCCATCCAAGTCCTCTCAGAACGGCTAGCCCTGGTGCACACGCTGCATCTTGCCAAGCTACTCCAGTTGCGGGTGCACCATCATAGTTGCGGTGCCAACAGTCCTCGACCCATTCCCAAGTATTGCCGGCCATGTCATACAGACCCCAAGCATTGGGCTTGAACCGCCCGACAGGTGCGGTGAATGCCCACTGGTCATTGCAAGCGGCGTCGATTTTTACTTCAAAGGCGCGTTCGAATGAGGTATCCGCTAGATTGGCAAATTGACAAGTATTGTTGTTGACACTTCGCCACATGACGCTCGGTTCGTTCCCGGCGCGTGCGGCGTACTCCCATTCCGCTTCGGATGGGAGTCGGTATCGATTGCCCGTCGTTTCTGTGAGCCACTTAGTGTATGCCTGTGCGTCTGAATTGCCCATGCAAACGACAGGATGCTCATCGGTTTGTACGAATGTCGGCGACTGCCAATTGGCGTCGCTCAACTTGGTTGCCAATGCGCCTGACTCGGATTTCGCGAGAATGCCGCACTTCTCAGCGCTGACGTGTTTAGTTGCGTTAATGAAAACTGCGTATTGCCCGCGCGTGACTTCTGTTTTGCCAATCGAAAAGGACGCTACAGTCACATTGCGTAGTGGGTATTCAAATTCGCTCGTCCTACCCGTAACGTCGTAAGGGGAACCCATCTCAAAGCGTCCAGCTGGCAGGTTCACCATTTCAGGGCACGTTGCACAATCGCGGAAGTGCTTAAGCGAGATAGGATCAACGACGACTGGCTTAGGCGCGTAGTCGCGTGCTATGCGGAAGCCTACAGACGGTGTTGAAGAATTTTGGCCATTGTATTGAACCAGACTCGGCCCTTGCTGCCAACTGCCGCCAGTCACACCATAGGCGGGTTCACCGATGCTAGTGCCAGTGGCTGAACGGCAAGCATCAATTGCGCGTCCATCCTTCAGCGCATTGCTCACATCAATGGCGCGCTCAAGCGCGTCCAAGGTTCTGAGCCCAGTGAACCGCGACGTAGGTCCAATACAGTCGGCAACATGCTCTGCGACATTGCCCACCATATCATGCACGCCCCATATATTTGCCGGAAAACTGCCGACGTCTGTTGGCCGCTCGCCATCCCACTTACTGCCACAGCCCACACAATTAGCTGCTCCTGCTGCTAATTGCGTCCCCCACGGCCATGCTGTTTTAGCACCTGCGTAACGTACATAGTGTGATTCAGCTATGGTGAGCAAGCGATAGGCTTGCCCCGTTTTTTGTGACAACCATGCGACGTATTGGCGTGCATGATTGGGGGAGACATTTATCACTGGCAGGCGGCCACGTCCCCATTGAGTATCAAAAATAATACCGTCAGTCTTGCCAGAGGGCGGGCTAAAGGTACAGCCACGCTCGGCCACGCAGCGGTCCCATTCGTCAAAGGTCACCTCAAATTTGCCAACCGCAAATGGCGCACCGATGTCGATATTGCTTAGCCAACGATGAAAATCGTTGTTGCCTGCAATAGGGACAGCTTTACCTTGCGGCACCCACACCATCTCAGGACAATCGGCGCAATCACGAAATGCTGTGCCAGTGCCCGCCGTAAATCCTTCCGCCGTGAATTTTTCTATAGTCCGAGCGAGGCGAACTTTGCGGCGTTCCTCTTCTTGTATGGGTGCAAGTCGTTTCCATTCGGCGATTTTTACTGCACGTGCTGCTTCGGCTGCTTTGCGTGCTTCCTCGGCCTTGCGCGCACGTTCGGCTTCTGCTGCTCGACGTTCGTTCTCTAGGCGTCGAGTCTCTGCCTCAGCGCGACGGCGCTCGCCCTCAATACGTTGTCCTTCTGCATTAAATTGCACGGGGCTAAGAACGACTTCGAGTTTTTTGACAACGCCATCACCAACGCGAAAGCTTTGGTTGAAAATGCGTTCACGCAGGTTATCAATTTTTTTCAGTGCACGAATATCGACTGTCCCCGCTGGCACGGCAACATCAATCGGGCATTCACCCTTAAATTTGTCATTTACAGTAATTTCTGCGCCAACACTGTCGCCTTCGCAAGCAATACGCAGCATGGCGCCGGTCGATTGCGCGTGTGCCAAGTGGTGGCTTATGAGCAGCATGAACAGTAAAAATTGACTGAGTTGACTTAGGCGCATTTGGATGAAGTCCGTATTTTTATTAATTCTAAATACTCTAGCAAATCGGCATTAAAAAACCTACCCAATAAAGTAGGGTTTTTCAATAAATTGTTCTTTGTGAGCGATTGTGGAGGCTCCGGCTTCACCCGAGTTGCAGGTTTCATCGCTTACTTCATTCGCGCATATCTGCTAACGTTTGTAACGCTAGTTGAGCAATTAGACGTGCAGCAGTTTCATTTGATAATCTGCGGCAAAATGTTATTGTTGTTTGTAAGCGCTATGCTGCTATCTCGCTAGAAGTGGCCGAGTTATCTGCTGCGTACTTATAAAAAATAAAGTCGCCAATCCACGGGCATATTCAGACATAATTGCTTCAAAATGCCCACCAATAGGCGACTTTGAGGACAGTAAATTACTATTTATGGAGTCAACATGAGCATCACTAACGAACAACTAGCCGAATTACTCGCTGGCATCGCACGCTCGCAGCAGGCCATTATTGATGCCATTGAGTCGGAGTCCGGTGGCTGGCGCAGCACACATTTATTGCCAAAATTAAACACTGCCGCCAATATGCGAATTGCAAATGTGCGTCTGCTTGATTTGCCATCACGAATTTTGTTGCGCTCACAAGCACGAGTACCGATGGATGTAGCAACGATTTTGCGTGACCTAAACTTAGCCATTGGTAGTGAGGGTGTAGCCTCTCCAGTTTCTGCCTCTGCTGCACCTAAATCCGCAGCGGTAGCTCCCGTTGCAGCGGCTGCCGCCGTCACTTCCGCACCCGCGCCTGCCAATCCAACAGATGATGAAGAGCTAAATTTTTTCGACAATTGACATCGTAACGTTAGTTTTTTTGCGTCCAGTTAACGATGTTTTTGCGTATGCAATAGCTATCTCTATTAACCCTCTGCAACATTTTGGCATCTGACTTTGTGAATTATCAGCGCGCGTATTTCTCCCGATTGCTTGCATTGCCTTTGCTGGACCTTGGGGTAACTGGCATTTTCATTCTCGTTACGCAAAGATTTAGTGTCATTGCGTTGGTTGCCGGTGGCTTGCTGCTTCTGGCCATAAGCGCCGTTTTAGTAGGCTACATTCTCTACCGCCCCATTTTGGCGTTTGAAAAAAATCCTACAACAGCAACGGATGCAATTAAGGTCGCCGCCTATGCGCGCCTACGCCGCTTATCCTTGTATTCCGCAATGGCCACATTTGCGCTGACCGCTGTGTATATTTTTACCGCCTCCGCATTGCGCGTCTACACACCAGCAGATGCGCCGTTAGATGACTTTGACGCTCTCACAATTACCAAATCACTGATCTGGTATTCAACGGTATTCGGTATTTTTTACGGCTACTTTGTGTATTTTGTCGTCAATGATGTGGTGATTAAAATGCGCCGTAGTTATTACGTAGCGCTAGAGGCGTACGGCACTACGTCTGTTGCGTCGCACTCGCGGCTGGTAGGCAAATTAGCGATATCGTTTATTGTCATTGGTATCATGCCGGCGTTATTAGTAGGGCTAGATTTAACGGTGTTCGAGCCGATGCGCACGTTGCAAGGGTTATCGACAGATCAAATTATTGCGCTTGACTTACTCTGCGCGCTGTATGTGGTGGCGGTGTCGATCGTGTTTGTCAGCCGCAGTTTACTCGCCCCAATCGAAGAGCTATATCGGGCGCAAGACGCGGTGCAGCATGGCGACTATCAACACCAAGCGGCGGTGCTAACCGATGACGAATTAGGCGATGTGACCAAACGCTTTAATCTTATGACGGATGCGCTACGCGAGCGCGAGCTAATGAAATCAGCCTTAAATCGCTACCTCACCCCGAGCGTGGCGGCAGAGCTGATTCGGCAAGGCGGCACAATTTCATCGCGCTCCGTTGAGGCAACTGTGATGTTTACCGATATTGATGGTTTTACAACTATCGCGGAGTCCCTCACACCAGAGGAGACCATTGAATTGCTCAACGCTTATTTTGCAATACTGAATACCATCATCGGCGAAGCGGGTGGCGTGATTAATAATTTTATTGGCGATGCGGTGGTGGCGATTTTTAATGTCCCTACAGATAATGTTCAGCATGCGCGCTCGGCGGTCACTGCTGCGCTTGCAATAGAAGCCGCGACGACGAATCAATTTTTTACATTGGCGAATGGACGCAACATTAAATTGTCCACTCGCATTGGCATCAATACGGGGCCAGTCTGCGCGGGTACCATCGGCTCAACCGAGCGACAGGGTTATACCGTCTATGGTGATGCGGTAAATCTAGCCGCGCGCATTGAGCCACTCAATAAGCAATTTAAAACGCGCATTTTGGCATCTCAACGCACGCTGACGCTCGCACTTGAACAAGGCATGCATGCAGTGTCGCACATTAATTTAGGTGATATTACGGTGTCTGGACGCAACCAAGCCGTCACGCTTTATGCGTTAAGTCGCGCATAATTTGTTAGTCAAGAAACGCCATCCTCACGCTATTAGGAAAGCCCAACACTTTGCAACATCATCACAGCGCAACAGAAGCACTACCCGCCGTTAACCCCAAGCTGACTGTCCCTACCAACGAATGGCAGGCGATTCGCTCACTGTTTCCATACCTTTGGGATTTTCGTTACCGCGTAGGATTAGCGATTTTATTTTTAGTCACTGCCAAAGTTGCCAACATTGGCGTGCCGCTGTTGATGAAAGAAATCGTAGACGCGCTGGATAAAAACAAAGCGCTATTGGTTGTGCCAATTGCGTTACTGGCAGGCTACGGCTTACTAAGACTATCGTCCACGCTGTTTGCGGAGTTGCGCGATATTGTGTTTGTCAAAGTCACTCAACGCGCAATGCGAAAAATCGCGCTGAATGTGTTCCGACATTTACATGCGTTGTCACTCCGATTTCACCTTGATCGCCAAACGGGCGGCGTGACGCGCGATATAGAGCGCGGCACACGCGGCATTTCGACGCTCATGTCGTACATGCTGTTTTCCGTCATCCCGATCATTCTGGAAATAACACTGGTCACCATATTGCTCGCCAATAAATTTGATTGGACGTTCGTCGCGATCACCTTATGTGCAATTGTGTTCTACATCATTGCCACCATCACCATCACTAATTGGCGTACCAAGCATCGTCGTGAGATGAATGATATGGACTCCAAAGCCAATACCCGCGCGATTGATTCATTGCTCAATTATGAGACGGTGAAATATTTTGGCAACGAAGATTTTGAAGCCAAGCGATACGATAAAAATCTACAAAGCTATGAAGCGGCAGCGACGAAAACAGAAACGTCTTTAGGCTTGCTCAATTGCGCGCAAAGCATGGTTATCGCCACTGCTGTTACGTTACTTATGTGGCGTGCCTCGGTCGGCATTGTCAATAAAGAGCTCACTATTGGTGACTTGGTAATGGTAAATATTTTGCTGATTCAGCTTTATATCCCGCTTAATTTTTTAGGTGTGATGTATCGTGAGATTAAGCAAGCCATGATTGACATGGAAAAAATGTTTCGCCTACTTGGCGAAAATCAAGAGGTAGCCGATAAGCCTGATGCAAAGCCCCTCACTATCAATGGTGCAGCCGTGCGCTTTGAAGCGGTAAATTTTGGTTACGACGCAAAGCGTCAAATATTATTTGATACTTCGTTTGAAGTGCCTGCGGGCAAGACCGTTGCCGTGGTGGGTTCAAGTGGCGCAGGTAAATCCACACTCTCGCGCCTCATCTTTCGCTTTTATGATGTCAGTAGCGGGCGCATTACGATTGATGGTCAAGATATTCGTGACGTCACACAGGCAAGTGTGCGTGCTTCACTTGGTATCGTGCCGCAAGATACTGTTTTATTTAATGACACTATCCGCTACAACATCGGCTATGGCCGCCCCGGTTCAAGTGATGCTGAAATTGAAGACGCCGCGCGCCGCGCACACGTGCTCGATTTTATTTTGCGAATGCCGGATGGATGGGAAACCATGGTGGGTGAGCGTGGCTTAAAATTATCTGGCGGCGAAAAACAACGCGTCGCCATCGCCCGCACGCTCTTAAAAAATCCTGCGATACTAATCTTTGATGAAGCAACATCCGCGCTCGACTCCGCCACCGAAAAGGCGATACAGATGGAGTTACGCGAGATTGCCCAAAACCGCACCACACTCGTCATTGCCCATCGACTCTCCACCATCATTGATGCCGATGAAATACTGGTGATGCAGCATGGCCGCATTGTTGAGCGCGGTGCATTTCGTACTCTCTTGGATGCCAATGGTGTTTTCGCTGAAATGTGGCGATTACAGCAACAAGAAGCCGAAAAAGTGGCGCTTAATTTGCCTGTTTAGCGACCGCTTTGTTCAACAGTTAATACATTTCATCCGCACTTTCTACTGTTTACGCCACGTTTTTGCTAATTGGTCGCAGCATGGTTTTGTTCAAGTTTGTTGAGGCTTAAAGTTCATACATCAACAACGCAACACGAACTTACAACCTACCAAACACCACAACCAATTAAGGAAAATATCATGAACAACGCAAACACAAACACATTCAATAAAGACAACGCCGCCGCAACTATCCTGTTAAGTGCATTACTAGTCTTGATTACCGCCGCCGTATTAACAAGCACTAAAGCTGATGCTAAAGAAGTTTCGGCGCAGGCAGTGCCGCAGATTGAAACCATCGTCGTAACCGCAACACGCATCAAATAAGAATCCAAAAACGGTTGTGGTGAACTATATGCAATGACACTAGAGTTAATTTGGTGAAAAAAAACGGCGAACAGTGTTCGCCGTTTTTTTTGATGAGGCCACTGAGCGGCACAACGCTAGGTGACGCTTATAGCGAGAGCAGTATTTTTTTCACGGGCGCTGGTAATGCTGCAGTTTTTATATCATCAAGGTTGAGCCACATACTGCCGGGCTCACTTGCAAGTGATGCGCGCTTTGTGACGGCAATTTTTACAGGATAAATTGTCAACGAGTAATGGGTAAAACCATGCTCGATAGTTGGCATCGGCTGTATTGAGTTTGCTTGTTTGAGGGCAATATTAATTTTATTTTTTACCACGTCAGCTACATCATCATCTAGCGCGATTTCCGGTAGCGACCAAAGTCCGCCCCAAATACCCGTCGGTGGACGGCGTTCAATATAGACTTCGTTGGCGTTGAGCATCACTAACATTTTTGTTTCACGATGCGGGATGCTTTTTTTAGCTTGGCGTTGCGGTAGCGCATCAGTGCGCCCTTCGCGATGAGCAACACAGCTATCTTCGAGCGGACACAGCAAACATTTGGGCGCACCGCGCGCGCATAGCGTGGCGCCTAAATCCATTTGCCCTTGTATGTAGGCTTCGATATTTTTGTTAGGCTTTTCTCGCTCAGCAATCATCCACATTTCATCTTCAATCGTCTTACTGCGAATGTCACCCTCGATACCAAAATAACGCGCAAATACGCGCTTCACATTGCCATCCAATATTGGCCGTGATTGTCCGTAGGCAAATGCACAGATGGCTGCCGCAGTTGAGCGACCAATACCCGGTAGTGACCAGATGGCATCAAAATCGGTCGGAAAAATGCCGTTAAATTCATCCACAATGCGTTGAGCCGCTTTATGCAAATTACGTGCACGCGCGTAGTAGCCTAGCCCCGCCCAATAGGGCATGACGTCATCAATTGGGGTTTCTGCCAATGATTGCAGAGTAGGGAAGCGCGTCATAAAACGTGCGTAATAGCCAATAACGGCGCTTACCTGCGTTTGTTGCAGCATGATCTCTGAGACCCAAATTTGATATGGGTCGCATGTGTTTTGCCAGGGTAGGTTGTGTCGCCCGTCGCGTTTTTGCCACTGGATAATTTTTTCAGCGAATGCACTCATGCGCTATTGTCGCTGAAGGTTGTGGTTGGTAAAGGTGCTAAGACAGCAAAAACGCATCGCAAGTTGAAAGAAGCCTTCTGAGGCTAAATTGCCTGTGTTCTTGTCACTAGCCAATCTCGTGCAGCGCCTAATACATGCGGCATCAGGCGTTTCGCAACTTCGGCATGATACGTATTTAGCCAACTAATTTCATCTTCACGTAATAGTGATTTATCAATTAAGCGCGTGTCTATCGGGCAAAGTGTAAGCGTTTCAAATTGTAGGAAATCGCCGAACCCTTGATTACCTGCGGGCACATTCAGCACTAAATTTTCAATTCGCATGCCCCATTGTCCATCGCGGTAGAGGCCAGGCTCAATAGAGGTAATCATGCCAACTTCCATCGCCATGTGGGGCTCTGGTATCGCTTGGCTGATCGATTGCGGGCCTTCGTGGACGTTCATGAAATAGCCGACGCCGTGCCCTGTGCCGTGGCCGTAATTAAATCCCGCAGCCCAGATTGGCGCGCGAGCAATGGCATCTAGATAGGGAGACAACGTGCCTGATGGAAATTTTGCCCTCGATAGCGCCATCGCGCCCTTTAGCACTAAGGTGTAGTCGCGCCGTTGCTCTGGCGTTGATGCGCCAATCGGCCAGACGCGCGTAATGTCGGTTGTACCACCCAGATATTGGCCGCCTGAATCAATGAGCAAAATACCGTTGGCTTCAATAGTGGCTGCACTTGCGGGCGATGCGCGATAGTGATTCAGTGCGCCATTGGCGTTAAAGCCCGCGATGGTGGCGAAGCTGCGGCTGATAAAACCTTCACGCTTGGCGCGTGCTTCGGTGAGCTTTTCGTCAATGGTGACTTCGGTGATTTTTTCTTTGTTATCAGCCAGTGCAGTTTCAAACCAAGCGTAGAACTCAGCCATCGCCGCGCCATCAAGCGCCATGGTGTGACGAACGTAATCCGCTTCAACATCGGTTTTCCGAGATTTGGCAAAAGTGGTGGGATTTATCGCCTCAACGATGTTGACGCTCGTCGCTATTGCTTCGTGCGTTCGTTGCGTGATCCGACGAGGGTCAATGAGTAATTTGCCAGCGTTTATTGCGCGTAGTGCGGCGTGAAATTCATCGTAATGCTTTACGGTGATGCCGTCATTTCTCAGTGCGTTAATCACGTCATTTGGTAATTTATGCGGCATTACAAATAGCGTTGCTTCGGTCATGCTGATAATGGCATGGGCAACAAACACGGGATTGAAATCTACATCGCTGCCGCGTAAATTAAATAAATAAGCAATATCGTCGAGTGTAGAAATTGCATGATGTTGCGCATGCGTGTGCTGCATTGCCTCGCGAAGTGCCACCAATTTTGCAACACGTGTTGCGACAGAATGTGGTGCAACATGTTCATAAATGGCAGCAGTGGGAAGTGTCGCACGCGTTGCCCATGCTTCGCTAAATACATCAACAGATGTCATTAAAACAATGCCGCATTCGCTCAATTTTGTCGCCAAAAGCCGTGTACTAGCGAGGCCAATAACCGCCCCATCAACGCCGACAACGTCACCCTGCGCGACGTGATTTGCCAGCCAATCTATATGCTCAACGCTCGCACCGCTTTTAATCCGAAAGAGTTTAATGGTGGTGTCGGCCAATTCTTTTTCTGCTTGCAGCCAATAACGTGAGTCTGCAAATAAATGTGCTTCTGTCATCGTCACGACAAGTGTACCCATGGAGCCGGTGAAGCCTGATAGCCATTCGCGCGCTTTCCATCGATCAGGCAAATATTCGGATAAATGTGGATCGCTTGACGGCACAAGTAGCGCGGCAATATTTGCGCCAGCCATCGCCGCACGAGTCGCTTGCAAGCGTTTTTGAATTTCCAGTGCGCCTTCAATGCCGTTTGTTAAATGCGTATCCATCGCGTTGCTCCTGTTGGTCTTAATGATTGCGGCTACTTTAAAAATAATTGGTAAGCGGGATTATTGGTTTCATTAGCGTACTCGTAACCTAAAGAAGCAAGAAATTTATCAAATCGTGCTTGCTCGTTTTTTGGTACTTGCAGGCCAATTAAAATTCGCCCTACATCCGCGCCATGATTACGATAATGAAATAGACTGATGTTCCAGTTCGGCGACATGCTTGTCAAAAATTGCACCAAGGCGCCAGGACGTTCGGGAAATTCGAAACGATACATTAGCTCACCTTGGGCTAACGGCGAATGCCCGCCAACCAAGTGGCGCACGTGCAACTTTGCCATCTCGTCATTTGATAAATCAATCGCCGGAAAGCCGTTTTTCTTAAAGTGAGCGACTAATTTTTTAGGCTCATCGCGGCCCTTAATCGTGACACCAACAAACACATGCGCGGCCTTAGCGTCAGCAATGCGGTAGGTGAATTCAGTAATATTGCGCGGCCCAATGGATTCGCAAAACCGTTTGAACGAACCGCGTGTTTCAGGCACAGTTACGGCTAATAAAGCTTCGTGATGCTCGCCGACTAGCGCGCGTTCTGCAACAAACCGGAGGCGGTCAAAATTCATATTCGCGCCACAGCAAATCGCCACATAAGTCTTATTTTTGGTCTTGTTTTTGTCTATGTAGCGTTTAATCCCTGCCAGCGCCAAGCCGCCTGATGGCTCCATCACCGCGCGGGTATCTTGAAAAATATCCTTAATTGCCGCACAAATTTCGTCGGTGGTGACCAGCACCATTTCATCAACTAATTTTTTTGCGAGGCGAAATGTTTCCTCACCGACTTCTTTTACCGCCACACCGTCAGCAAATAGATTCACATGTGCGAGCGTTACGCGTTTGCCTGCTTTGAGTGATGCACTCATCGCGTTTGAATCTACAGGCTCAACGCCAATGATTTTAGTGTTGGGCGAGAGCGCCTTGATATAGGCGGCAATACCGGCTATCAAACCGCCGCCACCCACAGGCACAAATACGGCATCAATTGGATGCTGAAATTGGCGCAATATTTCCATGCCGATGGTGCCTTGCCCTGCGATAACCAGTGGATCGTCGTAAGGGTGTACGTAAGTGAGTTTTTTAGTAGCGCTTAATTTTTTAGCGAAGAGCCCAGCCTCGTGATAGCTGTCACCGTGCAGCACTACAGTAGCACCGCGCCGCTTGACTGCATCTACCTTGATATTGGGCGTGGTGGTGGGCATGACGATGGTAGCTTTGCAGCCTAATTTCTCTGCCGCTAACGCCACACCTTGCGCGTGATTGCCTGCAGAGGCGCAAATAACGCCGCGCTTTAGCTCAGATGGGCTCAGATGCACCATTTTGTTATAGGCGCCGCGCAGCTTGAATGAAAAGACTGGCTGCAAGTCTTCGCGTTTCAACAAAATCGTATTGTTGAGTGCTTCAGAAATGCCGTTGGCACGCTCTAAGGGTGACTCAATAGCAACATCATAAACGCGGGCTTGGAGGATTTTTTTTAAGTAGTCAGTGGGCATATTTGGCACAAGCAAAAGGGTTGATTCATGTCGTATCCACCAATGTACCAAGAAATTCGCTATCCTAGCGAGATGACATCAAATCTTACCCAAAACACTTTAAAAGCGGCTGCTGCCAAGGCGGCCATGGCTTATGTGCCCGACAATGCCATTATTGGTGTTGGTACTGGCTCTACCGTCAATTTTTTTATTGATGAGTTAATTCAAATTCGTGACCGCGTTAAAGCGGCAGTATCCAGCTCACTTGCCTCCACCGAGCGCCTTAAAGCGGGCGGTATAGACGTGATCGAGCTAAATGATGCTGGCCCACTCGCCGTGTATGTCGATGGCGCGGATGAAGTCACGCGGCATCTGGCAATGATCAAAGGCGGTGGTGCAGCATTAACGCGCGAAAAAATCATTGCAGGCGCATCGCAATTTTTTGTTTGCGTGGCCGATGAAACCAAGCTGGTTGATGTGCTGGGTAATTTTCCGCTGCCAGTTGAAGTAATCCCGATGGCGCGCAGCTTTGTGGCGCGTGAAATTGTCAAACTTGGCGGGCATCCTGAGTGGCGAATGAAAGACAATAAAGCGGTGTTGACTGATAACGGCAATTGGATTTTAGATGTGCACGGTATGTCAATTGTGAATCCGCCGTTAATGGAGACCGAGCTTAATCAAATACCAGGTGTGGTGACCAACGGGCTTTTTGCCAGACGTGGTGCGGATATATTGTTATTGGCAACCGCAACGGGAGTTGAGAAAATCAAACGCTGAGGTTGTTGTCACCGTTTCGTCATAATTGGCACATACACTCAGCTTTGCTAAAAAACTAAAGATGCTAAAAAAACCAAAGATGCGTATTAGACGCATCTGAATAGAAAGAAAAGAATGGCTAACGAACATATCTCGAAAAAATTTGATGCTGAACTCGAAGCAGTGCGCTCCCGCGTATTGCAAATGGGTGGATTGGTTGAGCAGCAAATTACCCGCGCAATGGAAGTACTTATTAACGGCGACATCAAGTTAGCAGATCAGGTGATTGCGGACGACCATCGCGTGAATGCGCTGGAAGTTGGTATTGATGACGATTGCACACATATCATCGCCAAGCGTCAGCCAACCGCCTCAGATTTACGCATGGTGATGGCGGTAGTTAAAACGATTACTGACCTTGAGCGCATCGGTGACGAAGCCCAAAAAATTGCGCGCATGGCCAAGCAAATTCACCAAGCTGATATTCGCGTCAATGCGCGCATTGCCGATGTGCGCTATGCCTGCAATTTAGCCCTTGAGATGTTAAGAACTTCACTGGATGCGTTCGCCAGACTAGATGTGGCAGCAGCGGCAAAAGTAGTGCGTCAAGACGAAGAGGTTGATGAGCGTTTCCGCGCGATATTGCGTCAGCTCGTGACATTTATGATGGAAGACCCACGGACTATCTCTGCCTCTATTGATATTTTGTTTATCGCTAAAGCCATTGAGCGTATTGGGGATCATTCTAAAAACATGAGCGAATACGTGGTGTATTTGGTTAAAGGCAAAGACGTGCGTCATATTACGACCGAAGAGCTTGAGCGGGTTGCCGCCGAAGAGTAATCGTAGAAATAAAAAAACGCTAGCGATTGCCGCTAGCGTTTTTTTTCGCCTGAATTTCAGGAGGATTTAACGCAGATTTATGGCAAAACTTAGGCAGCAGGCGGCACATAGCCGGTTGCTTGATCAGCACCGTCGCCAAAAAAATTCCTAACCATTTGTTCTTCTAAATATTTGCGTGCTTTTTGATCGGCAAGATTCAGACGGTTTTCATTCACCAACCGTTTTTGGTCTTCCAGCCATGTTTTCCACGCGGCTTTGGAAACTTCTTCATAGATGCGTTTGCCAAGCGGGCCGGGGTAGGGCGGGTAATCGAGTCCTTCGGATTCGGTTTTGAGTTTGACGCATTGCACGGTGCGAGACATAAATAATCCTGACGTTCTGAGGTTAAAGTGATTTGGTATAAACCTTGGAATTGCGTTCGCGGTTATAGCGCGCTTGACGCTCCATCGGTAGCGCTTGTGTGTCGGCTTCGCTAAAGCCGCGTTCAACAAACCATTGGGTAGTTTGGGTTGAGAGGACAAAAACGGTTTTGAAATTACGCTCTTTTGCACGTTTTTCAACATACGCCAAAATACGCTCGCCTCTGCCGCCATCGCGATAAAACGGATTGACCGCGAGGCATGCAAGCTCGACTAATTTTTCACTTGCGTAAGGATTCATCGCCGCACAGCCAATGACTTCTTCATCATGTGCCAACACAATAAAGCGATCAATTTCTTGCTCAATTGATTCTCGTGTGCGCGCAACTAACACGCCACGCTCAGCCAGGGGATCAATCAAGGCCATGATGCCATCAACATCGGCGACTGTGGCGTCACGCAGCTTGTCTGGTGACTCCAGCACCACCATGGTGCCAATACCGTGATGGGTAAAAAGCTCCATGAGTATCGCGCCATCAATACGTCGGCTAATCAAGTGCGCGCGCTTTACACCTTCGCGCACAGCGCGGATAGCGGCAGGCAGATAGTAGCGAATGTCTTCAGCTTGCGTGGAGCCCGTGAGTAAATCCTGCGCTTGCTGCGCGGTTATTTCGCTGATGAGTTTTGATTTTGCATCTGTCGCACCCATCGTTTCGGTGAGAAAAATTAATTTCTCTGCCTTCATGGCAATAGCGACCGACGTCGCAACGTCTTCTAATGTGCAATTAAAAATATCACCAGTTGGGGAAAATCCAATCGGTGACAGCAGCACCACTTCATCATCATCTAGACGACGCGTAATGCCTTCGACATCGACCTTACGCACTTCACCAGTGTGCATAAAATCAATGCCATTCCGCACGCCAAATGGCTTAGCGGTAATAAAATTACCCGAGGCCACACGAATATCCGCGCCTGCCATCGGTGAGTTGGCTAATTCAGTTGAGAGTGTTGCCTCAATCTCCATTCTCACAATGCCGTTGGCTTCTTTCACGCAGCGCAACCCGTCAGCATCTGTTACGCGACGGCCTTCGGCATACCTTGAAGCAACACCGTGTTGGCGAAGTTGATCCTCAATTTGCGGACGCGTGCCGTGCACTAGCACCACGCGAATTTCTAAGCTGACCAGCACATTAATGTCGTGCGCTAACTGCATCATTTCACCGTCGGTTAAAACTTCACCGCCGAAGGCAATGACGATGGTGCGCTCGCCGAATTCATGAATAAATGGCGTGGCCGAGCGGAACCACTTAACGAAGGCTTCTAATTTTTTGGTGTCTAATTTGGGCATAAGGTGAAGTTTATCAGCCAAGGTCGCCAAGTTGCGATTGCAAAATTGCCAGCGCCGCCAACCCTGCTGTCTCTGTTCGTAATACGCGTTGACCTAGGCCGATGACAGTAGCGCCCTTGCTGACCGCATTTGTAACCTCTGCCTCTGTAAAGCCGCCTTCAGGCCCTACCAAAATTGTCAGTGGTTTGTCAGCGTGGCGTTTAGCCCATTGTAAAAGTGAAACACTATTATTGGCGGCTGTTTCGGGGTGTAATATGCCCAAAGTGGCCGTCGATATTAGGCTTTCATCAAAGGATTGTATTGCGCTAATTGCGGCCACGACATTGCGACCACATTGCTCAGATGCGGCAATCGCCACGCCGCGCCAATGCGTTACGCGCTTTTCGGCGCGTTCGCTATCTAGCTTTAAGGTGCTGCGAGCCGCTCGTATGGGCACGATAGAAGTCACGCCAAGCTCAACCGCTTTTTGAATAATCAAATCCATTTTGTCGCCAGTCGCCAACGATTGCATGAGCGTTATGTTGAGCGGCGACTCGCGTGAAATGGCGCGCCATGCCGAAATTTCCACGCTGACATTTTTTTTGTCGAGCGTTTTTATGAACGCGGTCGCTTCACCGTCATCGCCATTAAACAGCGTAACAGCATCGCCGATGGCGAGACGCAATACGCGAACATGCTGCGCGGCGGTGTCATCAAGCGCCAATGATTTTGGAAAATGGCTGCGCGGTAAACGCGCTTGGCAAAAAAATCGCGGTGGCATTGATGATTGATCGCAGTGTTGGTTGTGTTGAGGGGGCTTGTTGAAGGCGTTTATTGAAGGAGCGTGTTGAAGCGCTATCATAGCGCCATAATATAAAAAAATTGTAAAACAAAATTGAATCTGTAACTTGGTATTCCCGTGACTGCAATTGAAACTCACCTTAGTGCGGCCTCACCAGCCATAAATTCGCCAAATAGCCCGCCGTTACTAGGGTTTTCATTATTAACGCTAGCTGAACCAATCGCCCGTGCGGTAGCGTTGATTGCCGATACCGAGTTAATGCCACGCTTTCGTCGCGTCGCGGTGGAGCGTAAAGCAGATGGCTCGATAGTGACCGAAGCAGACCGCGCAGTCGAAGCCGCGCTCGTTGCGGTGCTGCCAGATTTTTTTGATTGCCCCGTGTTGGGGGAAGAAATGTTGGCGCACGAACAACAACAGTTGTGGCAAGAAGCCGATTGGCTTTGGTGCGTGGACCCACTTGATGGCACGAGTAATTTTGCGGTGGGCAAAAAATATTTCGGCATATCTGTCGCGCTCATGTATCGGCGTCGCAGCCAATTTGGCTTGGTGTTTGACCCGAATAACAAAGATATTTTTTTCGCCTCTCATGGCGAAGGTGCGTATGAAAATCATCACCGTATCGTCGCAAAACCGAGCATTAAATTATGCGACGCACATTGTGAAATTGGCCGCTATAAACAATTGAAGCAATTCGGCCAACTAAAACAAGCGCTCCGATACCAGCCGCCTTACCGCAAATCAACCCAGAGCGGCGCATCGGTTTTGCAGTGGTGTCATATGGCCGCAGGCCGCACTGATATTTTCATACACGCGGGCGAGCGGCCCTGGGATTACGCAGCTGGTGCGCTAATACTTGAGGAGTCGGGTGGCCGCATTGCCACCATTACGCATGATAATTATTGGCAGACCGACAACCCAAGTGCGATGTGGGAGCAGCCCGTTATTGCCGCGCGTCACCCTCATTTATTTGAGGAGTGGAAACAGTGGGTTCGGCGACATTGCTAGAAGCGAATTGCCTAGTAGCTGAAGTGTGGAAGCCAAATAGCTTTAGTCTTATAAATAAAATAAAGCCCTGCTAAACCAATGGCTGCGTAGGCCAAAAGCGCAACCGAGCGCCTTTGGCCGAAATGTTGATTGGTCCTGTTAATTTCGTCCAGCACAAAGCCAATCGCTGCAAAAAAAACTACAACTAACCAACTGCTGATCAAAATCCCCCATCCTTTGTGATCAATCGGAGTGAAAGGCCAAGAAAAAGCGAGTGGCAAAAGTGTTCCAAACATGAGCGCATTAATAATTAGCGATGTCCAATTCCTGCGTGGACATCCACTCATGGGTTGTGCAGCGGGATTTTTCTGATTACGGAGCGCTGACACTTGTAATGTCTAAAAATACTACTAATAAGTCATTGCCGCCGCATTCAGTAGCCCTGCTGCAATTGAGATTGCGCCTAGAAAAATACCGCTGGCCTGTTTGCCTTCAGGTATATCTTGAACAATATTGGGTAGAGCGATGCGCGCGATGATGAATACTAAAATTTGTACTACTAAAGCGATGGTGGCCCAAACTGCTAAATCAATGATGCCAACGCTAAATTCGAGTGCAGATGCGAGCGGTAACACCATGCCGATAATTGTGCCAGACAAGCTAAACGCCGCCGCCGTATTGCCTTCACGGATGAGTTTAATTTCGCGATAAGGCGTAATACGTAGATAGATGGCGATGAAGATGGCTAGTAATACCGAAGCAATACCAAGGTAGATTAGAAAATCATCAAAGCCCGCGAAGGACGCCATCAATTCATACTGTGCCATGATATTTACTTTCGTTAAATGCTTACGTTAGAGCCTCTTGCAAAACCCTAAGGATGTGAACATTTATTTACGCAGGGTGCATAAAAAAGAGAGGTGGGCGCAACCATTGCTGGCATGATGCGAGTGTCAAAACAAACATCTGCGCCCACCTATGAATACTACGCAACG
>JANNWG010000065.1:0-51725 GCA_031414695.1 Burkholderiales bacterium | reverse complement strand
AGGAGGTCGACTGATGTAGCGTAACGACGCAATATGGCAGAACAAAATCATCAATCACCATTAAAAACATGAAAAAATCGTGAGACTTGGTGATGGGCAATATTTTTTATTGTTCGTCTGGCGGGTTTTGCAAGAGGCTCGTTATACAAAATAATGCGGTAAAAAACGGCTGGTGTTTTTAGTGACTGGCGATTCATCTTCACGGATGCAAATACCTGCCGCCTCATCCCCAACAATCCAGCTGCCCAACACCATATAGTTATTCTCACCATTGACGGGAAAATTTGGCACGGGATGATACGCCTGATAGATAAAGCCTTCTTCGCCATATTCGCCCGGCGTATGCACTTCACCCGAGGCGGCATAAATAGAAACATTCGCACCCTCGCGAGAGAGCAGCGGCTTTTTTACAAAGTTGGTTGCAAATTTTTGCGGCTCAAAATAGGCAGGCAATAAATTCGGATGATCAGGGTACAGCTCCCAAAGTATCGGCAATATCGCTTTATTGGAGAGCAGCATCTTCCACGCGGGCTCAATAAACTGCGTGTCACAAGACAATATATTGCGGCCAAACGCCTCGCGTGACATCCATTCCCACGGGTAGAGTTTGAATAACGTTTCGATGTGATTATCGTTTTCGTCCACAAAGCGTTTGCCAATGGCATCCCATCCGATGTTGGTAATGTCGATGAATTTTTGCGTGATGCCAGCTTGCGCGGCCACGTCCCGCATGTAGTCGAGATTGCCAATGTCTTCTTCGCTATCGGCGCAAGTGAAATACACAGTTTTGCCTTGGGCAATCTCTTGCCATCGCGTAATCAACTTTTCATGCACGCTATTAAATTGATCCGCATTCGGTTTGACTTCTTGCATCCAGTGCCATTGCGCGACACTCGCCTCAATGAGCGAAGTGGGCGTGTCAGAGTTGTACTCGAGCAGTTTTGGCGGCGATTTGCCATCCCAAGATAAATCAAATCGCCCGAATAACGTTGCGTCATCGCGATTCCACGATTCCACCACGTGCGAAATGAATTCATCTGGTATGGCAAACAGTTGAAAACGCTCACGATCAATCACAAATTGCGCGGCTTCCACGCACATTTGGTGTAACTCATTGGTGACCGACTCCAACATATCAACTTCACCGGAAGTGAGTGCGTAGCAAGCACGTTCATCCCAATAAATGCCATCAATTGAATGAAAGCCAAAGCCGACCGCCTCCATTTTTTCAGGCCAATCTGCGCGTGGTATTAACTGTTCGCGTTTCATCCTACGCTGCTACGTCCGCTTGATCCAAAGCCGCCGCGTGACGTGCCGGATGACGTTGAGCCAATCACTTTGCCGCTACGCGAGGGTGAAGCCGACCCACCAAAGTATCGATAAGGTCGTCCGTAGTAGGCCGTATTGGCGCCACGCGATGATGGATGGTCGTACGCGGCTTCGCAGTCTTTAGGATCATTACCCCAATCGGCGAGGCAGTCTTCCTTATTCGCATAGACATCGCGCCGCGTTTCATCTTTGCCACAGCCCGCCAGACCGGCTAGGGCGGCTGCACCGATGAGCACTAGGCCGACGCGTGAACTTGATTTACGTTTTGGTTTCATAGTGCAATGAATATACCAAAATCCTGCTGCTCAAAGGGGCTGTTATGTTGTTGATGTTGCAGGCGGCAGAAGCACCAAGTATTCGATGGTGATTTAGAGATTTAACAACGCCTTCACATACTCCGGTAGCGCCAGTATCGCCTGATGCATATTGCCGTTATAAAACTGCCGCTGACTGATTTGGCGGGCTTCTAGTCGGGCATTTACTTGAGCGCTCTCCACGGCTGCAATATCAATGACATCAGACGCCACCGCAAATCCCCACGTCGCACCATAAACGGGAATATGCAAAAAATATGGGCAAACATGCTCAAACACCGCGCCCAGATTGCCGATTGCGGCATTCACTCTCTCAGGATGTGCAAAAGGTGAGCCGAGATGTATTGTTAATGCGCCGCCAATATTAAGTTTTGATCGGCACGTCGCATAAAAATCAGCGGTGTAAAGTGCGGCAGCCTCACCTGTTGGGTCGGTCAGATCGAGATAAATCAGATCGTACTTTTTTACTGAATTTTGCAAGTAACGCAAGCCATCGCCGATGGTGACATTTAATCGCGGATCAACAAATATATTGTGATGTATATCTTGCAAATATTGTTTGGCAAGCGCCACAACATCGCCGTCTAGTTCGCATAAATCACAAGCTGTAATTGAAGGATGTTTCAACAATTCTTCCGCCGCGCCGCCATCGCCACCACCAATAATCAGCGCGGTCTCTGGCCGTGGATGCGCGATTGCCGCAGGGTGAATCAAATTTTCGTGATAAAAAAATTCATCGCGGCTTGAGGTCATATTCACGCCATCAATACGCATGAGGCGGCCTAAATCGGGCGTGTCGTAAATTTCGATCAATTGAAATGATGACTGCACACGCGCAATTAATTCGTGCGCTTCAAAATACACACCCGCTGTGGCGGTGAGCGCCTCATCTAGCCTGATGGAGGGTGATGTCATTAGGCAACACTTTTTAACGCGTCAAGCTGGTCACGGCCTCGCCAGACGCGCTCAACTAATACATCGCGCGGCAGTAATGCCTCCAAAATCGCGCGATAAAGATTTTCGGCTTTCGCGCTATTGTCACCGGTGACATTGCAAACATAGATATCAATGGTTGCACTGACGCGCTCAGGCCAAGTGTGAATCGCCAAATGTGATTCGGCCAACACCAGCGCGCCCGTCACCCCGCCGGCTTGCCTCGCATCAACGCCATCAAACTGGTAAAAATGCTCGCCCAATACGGTAAGACCTGCCACATTTGCCGCCGATATACAGCGCGTGCGTAGCGTATCTGCTGAAGTGAGCATCTCGGCGAGTGGGCAATCATAAAAATCTGCAAATATATGCAAGCCACGCATGGGCGCTATTCCTAATTGAAAAATCAGATGTTGAACTGGCTAAATTATAATGGGCGGCATTGCACACTCACCACACTCAATATAAGCTCACCATGACACAACCATTAGCCACATCGCGCGCCAATATTACTAACGCCATCCGCGCACTTTCGATGGATGCCGTCCAAAAAGCCAATTCAGGCCACCCCGGCGCACCAATGGGCATGGCTGAGATCGCGGAAGTCCTATGGCGAGGGCACTTATCTCACAACCCAAAAAACCCGCATTGGGCCAATCGCGATCGTTTTGTGCTTTCAAATGGTCATGGTTCGATGTTGATGTATTCGCTATTGCATCTCACCGGCTACGATTTGCCAATGAGCGAGATTAAAAATTTCCGTCAGCTTCATTCTAAAACGGCGGGGCACCCTGAATACGGTATCACGCCGGGTGTAGAAACCACCACCGGCCCACTCGGCCAAGGTTTGGCGAATGCCGTCGGCATGGCGATTGCGGAGCGTGAATTAGCCCGCACCTTTAACCGCGATGGCTTGAATATCGTGGATCACTTCACCTACGTATTTGCGGGCGACGGTTGCTTGATGGAAGGTATTTCGCACGAAGTGTGCGGGTTGGCAGGCACATTGTGTTTGAGCAAGCTCATTTTGTTTTATGACGATAACGGTATCTCGATTGACGGCAAAGTCGAAGGCTGGTTTCGCGATAACACGCCGATGCGTTTCGCCGCGTATGGCTGGAATGTGATTGCAGATGTCGATGGGCACAATGCGGATGCGATTGATGCAGCAGTGATTGCCGCTAAAAAAAGTGACAAGCCGACGCTGATTTGCTGCAAAACGGTGATTGGCAAAGGCTCACCTAACTTAGGTGGTACGGACAAAGTACACGGCGCGGCATTAGGCGATAAGGAAATTGCGGCCACACGCGAGGCAATCGGCTGGCCGCACGCGCCATTTGAAATGCCGCAGGATATTTACGATGCATGGGACGCCACCCACAAAGGTGCAGCGATTGAAGCGCAATGGAATGCGTTATTTACCGCATATGAAAACGCGCATCCTGAACTCGCAAAAGAATTTACTCGTCGTATGAAAGGTGACTTACCGGCTAATTACGCCGATATTGCAAGCAACATCATCGCAAAGGCGAACGACAAAGCCGAAACCGTCGCCACCCGCAAAGCATCACAACTTGCTATTGAAAGCTTCGCCCAACATTTACCCGAAATGCTCGGCGGCTCCGCAGATTTGACCGGCTCCAATCTCACCAACTGGAGCGGCACTAAAGCATTATCCGCAACGAACGCGGGTAACTACATCAACTACGGCGTGCGTGAATTTGGCATGACCGCGATTGCCAATGGCATCACGCTACACGGTGGCTTCATTGCTTATCACGGTACTTTCTTAACCTTCAGTGACTACTCACGCAACGCGTTACGCATGGCTGCTCTCATGAAGATTCGCAATATCGCCGTCTTCACCCACGACTCCATAGGTCTAGGCGAAGATGGTCCGACCCATCAAGCAGTCGAGCACGTTGCCACACTCCGCATGATCCCGAATATGGATCTTTGGCGTCCATGCGATACAGTGGAAGCCGCCGCCGCATGGTCATCCGCACTCGCCCGCCATGACGGGCCAACATGCTTGATTTACTCACGCCAAAATTCGCCATTTCAAATACGTGATGCGGCAACAGTCGCTAACATCGCGCGCGGCGGCTATGTGTTGTCGAAAGAAGCCGGTGAATTAAAAGCCGTCATCATCGCCACCGGTACCGAAGTTTCATTGGCGATGGAAGCGCAAAAAACACTTGCCGCTGAGGGCGTGCATGTGCGCGTCGTCTCTATGCCATCGACATTTGTATTCGACAAACAAGATGCAGCCTACAAAGAAAACGTAATGCCAAAGTCCGCGCCCCGCGCGGCGATTGAGGCAGGAATCACTGAATACTGGCGTAAATACGTGGGTTTGGATGGGGTGGTGATTGGTATTGATACGTTTGGCGAGTCAGCACCTGCGCCTGTGTTGTATCAGCATTTTGGGATTACGGCGGAGGCGGTGGTGAAATCTTTGGGATTGGCAAAATAATTTTGTGTTCTATTTTTATAAGTCGCTCACAATGATTAGTGCATTGCATTGAACTCGTTGGTCATGTAAAAACGGGGCAGTTCGTTGCTGTAATTTGCACTAACTCAGTTGACACGATTAAGTATGTCGCTCGTAGCTAGAATGAGAAGATAAAAATAGAATATGGATAAAAATTGTTTCCTAAAACGTGTACGCGAGATTCGTCTCACAAAAAAACGTACTAAAAAACGTATAAAACGTAAGTACGCAAAGTTTAATGGGATACGTCGACAAGTTTCGCAGCATTACCTACCTACAGACTGGATAAGAGCGCCCGAAGTGTTTTCATTAGCTAAGGAATTTGCACCTACAGTAGTCAAATTTCTTACTGCACTACGGAAAAAATGCCTAGAACAAAAGCTGTCTATCAACATTGACTTTCGTGCAACAAATAAATTATTTCCAGAGGCAACATTACTTTTATATGCGGAAATAGACAGAATCTTGTCAATTGCACAAACTATCAAGCCAATCACTTGTGTTCCGCCGCAAAACCACAAGATTAAGCAGGTGTTTAAGCAAATTGGCCTCTTTGACCTGACTTCAGACCAAATTGATGTACTGCCTGTTGACAATGACGTAATTTATTGGCAATCACACAAGGGACTTACTCAGAGCGGCGATCACATAGCTCCTTTCATTACCAAAGTCGCAAAATCCGTTTTTGGCGAATCACCTACTGCAGAAGATATGGATGTGCTTTGGAGACCATTTACTGAAGTCATTAACAACACTACGGATCATGCTTATGAAGCTGATAGAGGCGATGGATTCGAACACTCAAATACAGCACGTTGGTGGATGTTTACGCACTTACGAAATAAACTGTTAACAGTTGGCGTTTGCGATTTGGGGATGGGGTATTGGCGAACACACCGAAAGTACATCGGTGAGGAATTTATATCTAGTATTAGCAGCTCCATACTTGGCAGAAATCGAGATTGTAAGGCGATCCAGATTGCTATGCAGTACGGGGTATCGGGAACTGACCAAGGAGGTCGAGGTAAAGGGTCTCGATGCGCCTTGTCACTATTGGATAGTCGACCAAATGGCAGTATATTGACTATTGTAAGCAACACAGGTTTAGTTCGTTATAAGCAAACTAATCAAGGTAATGCACCTAAAATAGAACATAGCGTGCTGGATGCTGACATTTTAGGTACCATCGTATACTGGAATATCCCAGTTAGTTAATGAGGACTGGACATGAATAATCAATCAGTCATTGAAAATGTAGTGCGCGTTATTGACTTCACACAATATCCTTCTGGCCGTCATAAAGCCAAAGGAAACACAAGTGGCGAAGAGTTTCGAGACGAATTTATCATCAAGAAATTAGTGCAGCTAAAAGGAGATGAGCCTCTTGTTGTTGACTTAGATGGCACTATAGGACGCAACTCCTCATTTCTGGATGAGGTGTTTGCAGGGCTTGTGACAAAGCGATTCATTACACGCGAAAATTTTGGTAAAAAAATTATCGTTCGCACTACTAGTCCATCAATATCCCAAGAGGTAAATGAATATATTGAGGACGCCCTTAACCGACTAGACGGCAAAAAATAGTATCGCTGTTGCGCAAGCCATCATGTGATTCAAAACGGACTAGGGGAAGTTATGAACTCTGCAATAGTTGGAGCAATAGTAACTGCTATTGTGACTGCTTTAGGATGGTACTGTGTTCACTTGTTAACAGCACAACGAGATGCTCGTAACGAAAAACGCAAACGAATGCTTGATTGGTCTGATTCAGTTGTTACTCAACTGCGACTTTATCCTGAACAAGTAAAAGCATACTTTGATAACCCTAGCGAAATATCAAAATTGCGCACAGTTGAGGCAAGTTGTTCCGCACTTACTTGGCGAATCGAGCTGTTGATTTCATTAGGTGCAAATAAACTGAACATGCACGGAGTAAACAGCCACAACTTACTCAAAGAGCTAAGCCAAAACAGCACACTTATAGAGGATAAAAAGAAGCCCGCAATTGAAGATGCGCCAACAAATTTAACTACTGATTGTGAAAAGCAAGCATGGTTAACTGAAGAATTACTAAACTTAGATAAAAAATCTCAAGATGACTTGAGGCTGGCTTATTCCACAGTTGTGAGTATCGCTAGCACTTTAGAGCGCGGAATCATGGAGCAACAAAAACAATGGCTCTCAGAGACGTAATTATTCTCTGAACTACAGCAAACGTTGGTAGGACAGCAGTTAGTTGATGCACTACCAATGCTTATGAGAAATGCTCAAGTGCAATGCTGCCTTAATTGGCCTGTGTTTTGCGCAAACGCGAGGGTTACGCCAACGCGAGCAACGAGAGTGTCAAGTCTTTCAACATCACATTGATCGATTCTCAGCCCCCCGCGCAACGCGAGGGTCAAGTCTTTCAACATCGCATTGATCGATTCTCTGCCCTTATAGATTTTTTATTTCTGTAGGTTGAGCAAGTTTTATCTGCCACGCGGTTGAACAGTCAGTATGGGCAAATGAGGCTTGCTCACTCTACGAAAATCATTTCAAGGAAAAAATATTTCAGTAATGAAATCGCAACTGCGCGATCAACAGAGACTTCCCCTCTACGCGATATACCATCCGATGCTCGTCTGTAATTCGCCGCGACCAATAGCCAGATAGGGCATGTTTAAGTGCTTCAGGCTTGCCAATGCCCGTGAATGGCTCTCTCACTGTTTCTTGTATTAGTTTATTGATGCGCTCGATCATGCGTTTATCTTGTTTTTGCCAATGGAGATAATCCTCCCACGCTTCTTCGGCAAAAATAAGCTTCATTTAATAAGCTTTCGCTCAACGCCTTTTTTACTATTAAGTTGAGTGGTTGCAGACAGCAGACGTTTGGCATTTGCAGGCGTGCGTAATAAATATGCCGTTTCTTCTAATGCCTTGTAATCCTCAAGTGAGAGCATAACAACAGCTTGCTCACCATTTCGCGTAATGATGAGTGCTTCGTGGTCATCACAAACTCGATTCATGGTGTTGGCTAAGTTGGCGCGTGCGGCGGTGTAAGTGATGGCATTCATTGCGGCTCCATATATGTACATGATATTGTACATAAATATATCATTAACGTCGCGTAATGAGACGTGTAAATTTTGTGCGCCTATATTTTTAGCTTAATGTAACTTGCACGCCAGCGCGTTTTATCGCACAATGCATTGCAAATGCAACGCAAAGAGCCTAGATGAAAAACGCCACCATCCCGTCATTACGCGTCGAAGCCGAGCTTCGCGCATCAGCCGAACAAGTTCTGCAAGAGGGCGAATCGCTATCTAGCTTTGTTGAGGCGTCTATTCGAGAATCGATTGCACGAAGGCGTGCGCAACAAGAATTTATTGCGCGCGGCTTGCGCGCGCGTGATCAGGCGCGAGCAACTAACGCCTATGTTTCAGCGAACACGGTTGTGCGTAAGCTCGAAAAAATGTTGGCTACGGCTAAAAAAGCGAAATCACGCGCATGACGTTTCGGGTGCGGCTGACGCTTGAAGCAGAAGAGGATTTGTTACGCCTATACGCATTCATACTTGAGCGTGATGATGGTGATTTCACGGTTGCAACGCGTGCGCTGGATGCCATCAAAGAGGGATTAAAGCTCTTAGAAAATTCTCCCTTTGTTTGTCGCAAGGCGGATGCAAACAATCCTTTCTTGCGCGAGTTGCTGATTGCATTTGGTTCTGCTGGGTATGTTGCATTATTCGAGATAGAGGATGCAAAAACGGTTACTGTGTTGGCGATACGTCATCAACGAGAAGATGACTATCACTGATTTAAATGCGTATGTGATGCTGCACTATTAACCGTGCAAAACTGATGCTAACTTGAAAATTACAACGATATGATATACATTACATTTTGTATATCTTATGTTGGAGTTAAATATGCAAGTCTCGAAATGGGGCAATAGCCTCGCCATTCGTCTTCCGGCTGTTGTCGTTGATGCGCTCGCGATAAAAGAGGGGGATGAAATTGACATTCATGTCGCGGATGCACGCACGTTTGCCATTAAGAAACAACCTAATTCACGTGAACTTCTCGCACGATTAAGAAAATTTCGCGGGCGACTTCCTGCAGATTTCAAATTTGATCGCATGGATGCTAACGAGCGTGGTTGATGTAACTGACCGATTTATTGATACAAATGTTTTACTGTACTTGCTTTCTGAAGATGCACAAAAAGCGGATCGTGCCGAGGAGGTATTGGTGGCAGGTGGCACCGTTAGCATTCAGGTGTTAAATGAATTTGCCTCGGTCGCATCGCGAAAGTTAAGAATGTCTGTTACTGAAATTCGCGAAGTGCTGTCAACTATTCGCGCATTGTGTAAGGTTGTGCCCCTTGCCGAAGATACCCATGACAGGGGATTACAAATTGCAGAGAAGTATAAATTTTCAATTTATGATGCAATGATTGTTGCTGCCGCATTGCTATCTGATTGCAACACCTTACTATCTGAGGATATGCAGCATGGACAAAAAATCGACGGCACATTAAAAATACAAAACCCATTTCGCGGATGACTGGATTATTTCACTAGTTTCAAATACACGTTATTGGCTTTCAGCAAAAATACGTTTAGCAATACAACCAATACTTCGTTCTGCTGCTATTTTCCGCCAGCATTTTTGCCTTTTCAGGCGGCTGAATACTTTATTCTAGCGAATCTGTTTTTCATCTCAGGCCGTACCACCAATGCAACAACTAATCTAAATACTAAGGTCACCTCTATGTCCATCATTTATAAATTAACAATCACCGCATTGCTGTTTTGGGTAACCGCTTCAAATGCAAATGAGGGCATGATCAATATGAAAAGTCCGCACAGCGTGAAAGAAACCATCACACGGCTTGAAGATGCAGCGAAGCAGCGAGGCTTAAATATTTTTGCGCGTATCGACCATGCAGCGGGCGCGGCAAAAATTAATAAAACACTGCGACCCACCGAGCTGCTAATTTTTGGTAATCCGCAGGGCGGCACACCATTAATGGAGTGCGCGCAAACGATGGGTATTGATTTGCCGTTAAAGGCATTGGCATGGGAAGATGACAAAGGTGTGGTGTGGCTCGGCTATAACGATCCAGCTTATTTAGCGAAGCGCCATGCCGCACCGCAATGTGCAGCCGTTGCCAATATTGGTAAAGCCTTAGCGGGCTTAGCGGATGCTGCCACTAAGCCGTAGTAGCTAAACGCTATTAGCGTGCCGCACCCAGCAGGGCGCGCTTTAGTGAGACTGTGGTGGGTACATCACCTACCCATGTGGCGAGCAGCACATTTGCAAATGCAGCATTTGCGACTTCACCGAGTTTGATCTCATTGCGAATGATTTCTACGCGTCCCTCGGCAAACACATAAGTTTGTGTATCGTTCACTTTGGTTTCTGGTACCAGCGACGCAAAGCGCGTTAGCGAATGACTATCCAATACGCAGGGCGATTGACAGTTTTGATTCAGATAATGTCGCCATGCACTCACTGCATCTTCGCGTGATACATCACGCAGCATCTTCATGTGAATGACGCGCGGCGAGGTGGCGCTTAATACAGCGCCAGCATTTGTCTCACGTGCAGGTAGATAGAGTGCCGCAACATAAACGTGAATTTTTAAGAAGCTGTACTCGCGCACGCCAGCACCATTCAAGATAAGTTTATCTTCCTTGAGTCGCCATTCACTTGGTAAATTGTGACCAGCAATATCAATAGCCTGAGAGTCGCGCATTGCGGATAGCATTAACGCTAGACCAAACGTAAAACATAGAAAGCTTTTCATGTCGTCGGACGCGTCGTTACGGTGTTTGATAAAGCGCTACGCCACAATATTGTGGCAAACGCAATTAAGGCGGCGTCTTCGATTAGCGTGAGCCAAGTCAGTGGTCGCGCGAAGTAAACGCCAAAGCAACCGCAATTAGGAATATCAAGCCCGCGCAGCAACGCTAAAGTCAGCCACGCGAAGTAAATAACGTGCAGTGCTATTAAAGCGATAGCAGCTTGTGGAAGGCTTTTTTTAAGTATCAGCCAGCATGCGATCCCAACCTCAGTGCCCACTAATAGCCAACCCGCTAAGCCAATTATTGCGTGAGGTAACAATTGATATGATGCCACTACGCTATAAAAACCGCGCATATCTAGCATTTTGCCAATGGCGGAAGCAAGCAGCAGTAAGATAAAAAAGTAGCGAATTATGCCGGGGTAATGGCTGAAGAGGCTCATGGAATAAGGCGTTTCAGCCTATTGCCGTTGCCGATTGATTGTCCAATCGTAGTCAAAGAACCCTACCGTGTAATCCTCTGGCACTTGTTGATCGCGGTAACGATTCACAAAAGCAGTTAACGATTTGTCTTTGATGAGGAAATCTTCAGTAAAGAATTTAAGAATTTCGGATAGCGTGAATGTTTTTTTTACGTCGTCCGCTGTGGCATTACGCGCTTCACTAAAAAATTTTCTAGTCTCACGATCAAGTTGCATATCAAGTGTATCCGCCAAAAACACATCGCGTGGCAAGCGCGGGCAGCTCACTGACATGCAGTTCAGCGCCATGTGAATACGCGGGTCGCCAAGCGGCCGAATAACTTTATTTTCATATTTGTAAAGTGATATGGCTTCACCGCCCACTTGGATTTTACCCATCGTAAAAAAGAAAACTTTACGTAAACCCGCGTTAGTTTCAGGAATGCCGACATCAATCACCTTATACATTGATAAGGCGTTGTAAGCATTAATGTGAAATGCGAGTACGTGATTTGGCGTGGGGAAGTGTTGTGGCGCGTTGTTAGGACCTAGCGCATAGACATACGCAACAAATTGATCAAGGTCGGCGCGGTCTTTTGCCAGCCCTGCAAAATCAATTTGCCCATCCTTATTGACAAATTTTTCAAGCACACGTGCCCATGCTGCGTAGGGTGGCTTTTCTGCTGGCGCGGTCGCCGTGACTGGTGCACGCACGCTAGCGCAGCCGACAAGAAAAGAGGCAAATAAGATGGCGAGGATTTTTTTCATCGTTGATTACTCCGCAGCTTCTGCTACAACTTGTGAATGAGCGGCGCTTGAAAAATCATCCTTCGCGCGCCCTCTGGCATTTTTGCGCGTTAGCGTGACGGCAATTTTGCTCGGCATTTTGTCTTCAAATAATCCGGTTGCGGGGTTGAAGTACATCATTTTATTGTTCCGTTTTACCTCCGCCGCAACGAGCAAATATTGATCTCGTTTAGCATTGTGCACGCACATCGACATCGGCCCATCTGGCGTCATCACCATAAACGAACAGGCATCACAGCGCTCTTGTTCAAGCTGTGAGGAGTCCATAAAATTGTGCACAAAAAATGAAATTTTGCCTATCTTGCCCCGAGCCGCGATGACGTCTTTTCGCGCACGCCAAAGTAGTGCTGTAAATCGTGACACCACACCCCAGAAGGTCATCGGGTTTGACAAAAAATAACCGGCAGCGGTTTTTAATGCGCTTTTTTTGCTGGCGCGATTCACCGTTAAGTTAGCACTTGATGCCAAAATATCTTGAACAAATTGTGGATCGTTAAAAAAATCATACACATGGTTATTAATCACGAGTCCATATGCGTAGCCGTTACATTTGGCATGCCCCGTACTAGCCGCGTCAAAATTAAGATTCGCGCCCGCGCCTTGGCGAATGGCTGCCATAACGGTCGTGGGGTTTACCGTTACTCGCTCGCGTTCACTTCCGCGTCCCATATCAGCGCCGACTTGAAATGACGCGAAGCGCACCACATCAGCATGCTTGATGTAAAACTTCACCATGTCAGGAATTTCATGGAAATTACCGGGGAAGGCGGTGTTGTTAAAAATGACCGCAAGTGGCAGCCCGCGCGCACGGTTAATGTATTCCTCACGCACCACATTTAATGCCATTTCTGAGTCGTAACCTTTGCGTTCTTGCGTCATGTCGACGTGAAATGCCACATCTTCTAGCCCAGCAGCGCATAACTCCTCAAGCATTTCGCGCGTAGCTTTGATGCCGTTGGTGAATAGCGAGGAGCGCATGCCTTTTGCCCTGATATAGGCAATGATGGCGACCAACTCTTCACGTTTACGTAACGTTGGATCACCACCGGTAACTTGTACATCGGTATTAGCGCCATAGTGATCAAAAATCATGTCAATACGCCGATAAACTTCTTCAATCGGTATATCTTTGAGCGCCTCAGACGACTCTGATAAATAACAATATGAACAATCAAGATTGCAACGCTGTGTGATTTCAAGTGCGACACAGCCTATCGCCATCCGCCGACCAATCATTTGCCATGGCGCCCATTGCCCAGCGGCATCGACACGTCGTCGCGTGCGTTCAAGCTTGGTCAAACCATCAGAGCCATCGGGCATCGGATAGGGCTGCCAATTGGCAATCTCATCTTTACTCAAGTAAGGCTGGCCTGCGGGTGAGGAGTTGGGGTGCGTTGCAACAATCATGTCTTTTACCTTGGCAGCAGTAGGATAACAACGGTTAAGGAGCGACTTGATTCAGATACGCATCAGGTAACTAAGCGGATTTATTGCAGCCCTAATGGAATCAGCCAAAATAGGTGGTCATCAAAATTAGTGCGTGTCGGCGTTGGGCACTGTGGGTAAATTTAATTGCCGCCAATGTGACATATGACCTTCTAAATATGCATATTTGGTTGCGCCTGTCAGACGTAGCCAAAGCCCGACAATACCTGCGCGAGGCCCTAATTCGCAATAAATTATCAAAGGCGCAGCAGGTGCAGCAAGTGCGTTGAGCTGATTTGCTGGCGAAATGCGTTGCGAAAGTAATGGTGTGATGTGCCACGGCGTCCAAAACGGCACATGAACGGCGCCGATAATGTGCCCTCGGTCATACTCTGCCTTTGAGCGCACGTCTAGAAGTAAGAGTTTTTCAGATTTTCGTAGGGTTTGTTCGAGCGTAATTGGCGCAATATGCTGAGCGTTTGACGACTCTACTGAGCCAAGCGCAATCGCGATCAGGGTCAACCACAAAAGCAGCAAGATGCTAACGAAAATAGTTTTGCGGTAAGAATGTTTTTGATAGGAATTCATGCAAGCATACTTATAAAAATCTACTGAACAGTGAAAAACATCTAAATTTATACGTTAATCGTATTAAAGTAGATTCGCAAAATTTACCAAGGACGCATCATGCACCAAACCCTACATCTCATGAAATCACGCGGCTTTCCACATCTTCGCCGCAAAGCGTTAGATACATTGCAGGTCAATTTGGGCTATAAATGCAATCAGTCGTGTTTTCACTGCCATGTCAATTCCAGCCCAGATCGCAAAGAGATGATGGACGCAAATACGATTGATGACGTGATCGAATTTATGCGTGTCTCAGACATTAAGACGCTAGACCTAACGGGTGGCGCGCCGGAGATGAATCAAAATTTCAAAGCGCTGGTAAGCGCCGCACGCGCAATGGGTGTGCGGGTGATTGATCGTTGTAATTTGACGATTTTGGAGGAGCCAGGCTATGAAGACATGGCCGCATTTTTAGCCTCGCAAGGGGTGGAAATTACCGCATCATTGCCTTGCTACTCACAAGATAATGTAGATAAGCAACGTGGCGACGGGGTATTTGAAGCTTCCATCACGGCGCTAAAAAAATTAAACGCGTTAGGCTACGGTGCAGCTGATAGCAACCTAGCTTTGAATTTGGTGTTCAACCCGCAAGGGGCTAAATTGCCGCCGCCACAAGCCGCGCTTGAGGCTGACTATCATCGCTTGCTCGATGAAAATTTTGGTATTACGTTTAATCATTTGTTCACCATTACCAATATGCCGATTCAGCGTTTCGGCTCGACTCTCGTCTCTAAGGGCGAATTTGAGGGCTATATGGATTTATTGGTAGCGAATTTCCAATCGCACAATTTAGATAACGTGATGTGCCGCACGATGTTGTCGGTTGATTATTTAGGCTATGTGTACGACTGCGATTTCAATCAAATGTTGGGGCTGCCGTTGCAGCAAGGCAATGCGCTAAAAACACACCTACGTGATTTGATGAGCGTTAGTTTGTATGGCAATGCTATTGTGGTCAAAGATCATTGTTACGGTTGTACAGCGGGGCAAGGTTCAAGCTGTGGCGGTGCGCTTGAGGATAATGAAATGCTGGCACTAGTGGCAGCAGAGTAGTTCACAATCTTGTTTATTGGTGGGTGCTTTGAGCCACTATCGGCTCAAAGTACCCGTTAGGCGGACACTTTCATTTTGCTTTGATGAGCAGCTTAAAATAGTTGCTGATTCTTAATGATACCAATATGCACGATACAGATCCTTTGCAAAGCACTCCCGCACGCGCCTTGCAGCGCTATGAAATATTAGATACGACAGCAGAAGCGACTTTTGACGATATCGCAAAGCGTGCCGCAGATATTTTTGGTGCGGCTTATGCGGGCATTTCATTTTTCGATGCTTATGGCGAGAGCGCTACGCCGCTAACCAGTGTCAATCTAAATGCTGAATGGCGCGAATGGTTTAAGTCGAGCGTGGGTCTGCCTGAGCGTTCTTTGCCTCGTGCGGAATCATTTTTTTTACCGTTTGCGGCGGCGCTACAGTTTCATCCGGTGGACGCAAAAACAACCGCACGTACCGTCATCATTCATGACACGCTTGCCGATAAACGCGTTAGGGATCATCGTTGGGTAGTGGATGCGCCCTATATTTGTTTTTATGCGGGCGCACTGATTTTGTCGCGTGAACGCGTGCCAGTGGGTGTGTTGGCGATTTTTGATACGGCTGCGCGTAATGCCAAGCCGCGCGAGATTGAAGCCTTAATCAATTTAGCTGATCTCGTGACGGCGCGCTGCGAGGCGCGCGCGGAGGCGCGGCGTGAACGGCGCGAGGCAGGCATACGTGGCGAAACCATGCCAATTAAGCCTATCCCAAAAACAGCGAATGAGTACGCCAACTCTGAAGAGCATATGTCGCATCTGATGCGCGAATTTGTACAGATGGAAGAGTTGCTCGAAGATGAAATTGCCACACGTCAAGCAGCTGAGTTAAAGCTGCGTGAAGAAAAAGAGTTTTCTGACGCTGTCATTAATAGCCTGCCAGGCTCATTTTTTATGTTTGATCAAAATGGCCGCATGGTGCGTTGGAACCGTAGCTTTCAGCACTACACTGGCTTTGAACAACACGAAATCGCCGATATGCGTGCAGTGGATTTTATCGCCCAGCATGATCGTGCTTCGATTGCGGATGCAGGCCGCCGTATCATCGAACACAATGATGAGATTACACTCGAAGCAGATATGATTGACCGTGAAGGTAAAGAGTTTCCTTACTTATTTCATGGTCGCAGATTAGAGATTCGCGGGCAACGTTACTGCATCGGCGTGGGTCGCGATATTAGTGAGCGTCGTCTTAGTGAGCGCGAGATTCACGATGCAAAAGAGCGTCTCGATTTGGCATTGGCTGGCTCTAATCTCGCCTTGTGGGATTGGGATTTGCGCACCAATGAAATTTATTTTAGTGATGGCTGGAATCGTATTTTGTGCGTCACCCGCGAAGGCACTTCAGGTAATAAATTTCGTGGAGAGCAAGTCATTGCATGGAATCATCCCGATGATCAAGCAAAATTTAATGCTGCTTTGGGAAATGCAATACGCGGCGTGAGTGAAGAATTTAACTGCGAGTATCGGGTGCCGGGCGCTGATGGTGATTGGGTGTGGTTGCAATCATCCGGCAAAGTCACTGAGCGCGATGTTAGTGAAAATGCGCGCGGTCATGTCAGACGCATGACTGGCACCACTGCTAATATTACTGCGCGTAAAGCAGCTGAGGAGCGTGTGGAATTTCTTGCCACGCGAGATCCGCTCACGGGCTTGCCAAACCGTATGCTGCTCAATGATCGTCTCGAATCTGGTCTAGTCAACGCCGCGCGTAAGGGCGCACGGCTTGCATTTATGTTTATTGATCTTGATCGATTCAAAACGATTAATGATTCACTCGGGCACGATGTCGGCGACGAATTGCTCAAGCGGGTTGCGGCGCGGCTGACCGCTTGCGTTCGCGCGAGTGACACAGTGGCGCGCTTGGGTGGCGATGAATTCGCAATTATTTTGGAAAATCTTTCCACTGATAGCACCAATAGCGCAGAGGGCGCAGACGCGCAAACGGTCGCCGAAAAAATGATTGCCTCATTAGCCGCACCCGTGCAGGCAGGCGAGCATTTGCTCAATACGTCTTGCTCACTCGGCATTAGTATTTATCCTGCCGACGGAAAGGATGCGCAAACGCTAATGAAACATGCAGACGTCGCTATGTATGACGCTAAAGCGCGCGGCCGTAATAATTATCAATTTTTTTCTGAAGCGATGAATGCAAAAGCGCAGGCGCGTTTATCGACCGAAAATTTCCTTCGTTTGGCATTGCGGCGTAATGAGTTACAGCTGCACTATCAACCGCGCGTCGGCTTTGCCACCGGTGAAATTACGGGCGTTGAAGCGTTACTGCGCTGGCAGCATCCACGACTTGGTTTGTTATTACCAGAGCATTTTTTAGGTGTAGCCGAAGACTCTGGTTTGATTGTGCCGATTGGCGAATGGGTCATTGAAGAGGCGTTTCGACAAGTCGCAGTTTGGCAAAAAAAATCTGGCCGCAGCATGGCTGTTGCCGTTAATCTTGCCGCTGCACAGCTTTTTAATGCCAACAAATTAGTTGCTGTGATTGAAGCGTCTCTTAAAAAAGCCCAACTTGACGCGCATGATGTAGAGCTTGAGCTCACCGAAGCAATGCTCTTAAAAAATACCGACGAAACTGCCAACGCGCTCAAACATTTAGGTGAATTAGGCGTTGGTATTGCGGTAGATAATTTTGGCACCGGCTACTCATCGCTCTCGTATTTGAGTGCGCTGCCGATAGATTCGATCAAAGTCGATTCAAGTTTTGTGCGTGATATCGGTACTGATCCTAATGATGAAGCTATCATCCGCGCGATTATCGCCATGACACATTCGCTCAAACTCAATGTTGTCGCAGAAGGTGTCGAGACCGAAGCGCAGCATCGCGTATTGCGCGATTTAGAGTGCGACGAATATCAGGGATATTATTTTTCAAAAGCGTTGCCACCAGAGGAGTTTGAAGCGGCGTTTTTAGATGGCGTTTAAGTGGATGTTGCGCTTCAGATAATCAAAAGCCCGCTGTTCGCCCTGATGAATCGAAGGACTTTATTAGCACAGACTTTTCGATACATCAGGCGGAACTGTGTTTATTGGACAGCTTTAGGCTTGAGTAAGAAGGTAATTAAAGTATCAAACTCGTTTATTGGCGGTAGTTTTGAATGATTTACGTCTGAAAGCGACCGTCAGTATTGCACTTTAATTTTTTTCTTAGCATTGACATTCTGCGCACACGGCATCAGAAATCTGTGATGGCGTATGAACAAACGGATGTGCTCTGCTCTATTGCATTGATTAATCTGTCGTACTTAAATCATCTCGCGGCACCATTAGTGTTAGCAGCGTGACGAGTATGCCGCCAATCATGAAAGCGGACTCTTCATCTCTCAACAGATATTCATCATCTAAATAGGAGTGATGTGCAAAGTAGTTTCGGGCAAGACAGGTACACAGGAAGGCGTGCAGCATGTACTGTTCGTGCCCAGTCAAAATTGTGCTAAATACCTGAATCGCCTTAACAGGGTTGCTAGGCACATCGAAAAGCATAGTGGGGTTGTTACTATCTTTGGTAAGGGTGCTGATTCGCTTGAATTCAGCAATTACACTTTTTGGTATGTTTTGATGCTCAGCGCAAGCTCGTATTAGAGCAGGCAGCGAATTTGGTGGCTTACCTTCGTGATTTGTTTTCAGATGCCAGTCAAAATATTCACGTAACGCGGTTTCAGCGCGCAACCCAAAGTGCGCGTAGTGTACCAACGGGCGACGATCATCGAAATGTAGGCCTTTATGACGGGTATCCCGGGTAAGCGCTGCATGCATTTCGCTGAAGGCAAAAACTGCGCTCTCAAACGTCGCGTAGCGCACCCGCAGTTCATCGACTTGTTTGACTAACGCGTCGCCGTCTAGTTTTTTTTCGTCTGTTACAAGCGCGTTGTGGTGCTTAAGATAGTGCGGGGCGTTTCTAAAAAATCGTTTCCGCTGGCTGTAAAACGCAAACGGCAGTACATCTGCAAGCTCGGCGGCAGCCTCTACTTGGCGGTGAGGCGAATCGCTCCACAGCGCCATGTAATGATCTAGCGAATTCCCAGTTAAGTGGCAAAGCCATTGCACCGCGAGATAAACGTCACGTTGAATCTCATGCCAACAGAGTGAGTGCCAATCAATATCAAAGGGAGAGCGCTCAAAGTTATGGCGCATCCTGAACTCACTAGCCAAAACCAACAACTCTTCACGAATCATTGTTTGTAGGCCGTTGGCATCAATTGCAAAATGTAGCGCGAGCGTCTTGCTACAATGAATTTTGAATTTACGATCATATTTTTGCTGCTCCATTTCGCGCCATGTCACCTGCTCCATCAGCGCGCGGTAGTGGGAGAGCATCGTAAGTAACTTGCTCCAGCGCTGCCAGCGATGGGGCGCGTGTAGTGCCCATGTAGGGTCATTCTTGTTCTCTACAATTCGCACAGCAATGCGTCCAATATCCTCCGCTTTTTGTACAACATCTGGTGTATTAAGGATAGGTTGAATACAATCCGCACATTGAATAACATCGAGCAACGCATAAGCCTGCCAATGGTAGTAATAGTCATCGTATGGCCAGAAATTAGCGCCGGATGGCTCCGTCATTGCGGCTGGGACAGCAATGTTTTTTGCAGGCTGAGTCTGCTGACGAAGCAGAACGGCGGCAGCATCATTGCGACGAAAAATTGGGTGCAAAAACCATTCGGGGTCTTCGTCTGGCGCAAAACACCATGTAGGCTCCCATAACCGTTCATGAGGATCGGTCTTGGGCAGTGGTGGAAAGTGGATTTCTTTAGGGTACGCAAAATCCACCATCTCAAGTGGTGTTAATAATCGATACGCGGGCTCAATCCATCCCCAGGCCGCAAGTGTGGGCAGCGGATACTGCTTCAGAAATTGCTTGAGGCCGAGCGACTCTAGCCATTTTATGAATGGCCCACTTCTACCTTGCGAAGCGACAAGCAAAGGGCAACTACTCATGTCTGTTGCGAGTTGAGCCTGAACAACTCAAATTTTTGCCAAGCGCAGAACAATTGTCCACACTCGCATGCTGAATTAGGAATCGAAATATGCGCGTAGCATGAAGCGAAATGTGTCAAAGCTGCCGATTTTGATAAGCTCAAAGTGGGGATTCTCAAGGGTGTCGGGGTCTTTGCAGAGGATAGCCGTATCGTCATAGCGATTTATTTGACCACATCTTTCAAAGACAGGCAGTCGAATTCGATCACGCTGTACCGTTTTGCTGCTTTGCTAAGTTGACCTACAAAAATACCAACATCACTTACAATAGATTTAGTCGCTAAAAGTGAAGCCACACCAAATACAGGCATTTTGAGCCACATGTGCTTCAAAACGCTCGTAAATAAACGAGTTATGTATATTTTTGTCTTTACCGAATAATTTTTTACTAGCAAAATTTGTGTTTTTTCAATAAAATGTTTTTATCCGAGGAGCGCTGCGATTAATGTCACCACATTAACTAGGCTCGGAAAAGTTACCAAAGAACTGCGCTCGCATCTCAACAGATGCGGGCGCTTTTTTTCGCCCAATTTTGTTGATTACTGCGGGTTTTTTTCTCGCTTTACCGTCAATCTTGAAACCGAAATGAGGTCAACATGAACGCAATGCTCAAACCAAAGAATCTGATTAACAATGACTATGTCGTCGCTGATTTGAAATTAGCCGACTGGGGCAATAAAGAAATCAAAATCGCGGAAGTCGAAATGCCAGGCCTGATGGCGATTCGTAAAGAATTCGCCGCTACACAGCCGCTTAAAGGTGCGCGTATTACTGGCTCACTGCACATGACGATTCAAACCGCCGTGCTCATCCAAACGCTAGAAGCGCTTGGTGCCGAAGTCCGTTGGGCATCTTGCAATATCTACTCAACACAAGACCACGCCGCTGCCGCCGTTGCCGTTAATGGCACGCCGGTATTTGCGGTTAAAGGTGAGTCACTCGAAGATTATTGGGATTACACCCACCGTATTTTTGAGTGGGCTGACAAAGGCTACACCAACATGATTTTGGACGACGGTGGCGACGCAACATTGTTGCTACACATCGGTACGCGTGCTGAAAAAGATTTGTCTGTTATCGCCAGCCCGGGCTCAGAAGAAGAGCGCATTTTGTTTGCTTCCATTAAAGCAAAGCTCGCCATTGACCCAACATGGTATTCAGTGCGTCTTGCGGCTGTTAAAGGCGTAACCGAAGAAACCACTACAGGCGTGATGCGTTTGTATCAAATGCACAAAGACGGCAAGTTAGCGTTCCCAGCAATTAACGTGAATGACTCCGTCACCAAATCAAAATTCGACAATTTGTATGGCTGCCGCGAATCATTGGTTGATGCAATCAAACGCGCCACTGACGTCATGATCGCAGGCAAAGTTGCCGTTGTTGCAGGTTATGGCGACGTCGGCAAGGGCTCCGCCCAAGCATTGCGCGCTTTGTCAGCACAAGTCTGGGTAACAGAAATTGATCCTATTTGCGCGCTACAAGCGGCGATGGAAGGTTATCGCGTCGTCACGATGGAATACGCTGCCGATAAAGCTGACATTTTCGTCACCGCTACTGGCAACTATCACATCATCACCTTTGACCATATGGCGAAGATGAAAAACGAGGCGATCGTTTGTAACATCGGTCACTTTGACAATGAAATTGACGTTGTTTCATTAGAGACAAAATGCAAATGGGATGAAATCAAGCCGCAAGTTGACCACGTTATTTTCCCAGACGGCAAGAAAATCATTCTCTTGGCTAAAGGCCGCTTGGTGAATTTAGGTTGCGGTACGGGCCACCCAAGCTATGTGATGTCATCATCATTTGCGAACCAAACGATTGCGCAAATCGAGCTTTTCACGCAAACCGCAAAATATCCAATCGGCGTTTACACCTTGCCGAAGCATTTGGACGAAAAAGTCGCGCGTTTGCAATTGAAAACACTCAATGCACAGCTGACCGAATTGACCGCAGAACAAGCGGCCTATATCAACGTGTCCACACAAGGGCCGTATAAGGTTGATACGTATCGTTATTAAGCTTTACACTTAGTTTGATCATGCACAATGCCTCCAAGATGAAATTAATTTATCTTGGAGGCATTATTTTTTGTCAGATACGTGTGCCTTAATTACGATATACATGAAACCAAAACTCTTTTCCTTCGAATTTTTCCCCCCTAAAACACCTGAGGGTGCAGCCAAGCTTATTGATGTGACAAAGCAACTAGGCGCACTTGATCCGGCATTTTTCTCTGTCACTTTTGGCGCAGGCGGCTCGACCCAAGACGGCACATTAACTACGGTGAATACGATTCGTGCGCTCGGCTATGAGGCTGCGCCACATTTATCTTGTATTGGCTCCACCACCGCGAGTATTCGCCAAGTGCTGCATCAATATCGTGATGCGGGCGTTAAGCATATTGTTGCCCTCCGTGGTGACTTGCCATCTGGCATGGCGCAGGCCGGTGAATTTCGCTACGCGACTGACTTAGTTGCCTTTATTCGCGCTGAGCATGGCGATCATTTTCACCTTGAAGTCGCAGCCTACCCTGAGTACCATCCGCAATCACGTTCCGCACTCGATGACCTAACGCACTTCAAGCAAAAAGTCGATGCAGGCGCTAACTCTGCGATTACACAATATTTTTATAATGCGGACGCTTATGCACATTTTGTCGATGCCGTGCGTAAGGTGGGTGTGACCATACCGATAGTGCCAGGTATTATGCCGATTGCAAGTTTTTCGCAGCTTGCACGCTTTTCAGATGCGTGTGGTGCCGAAATACCACGCTGGATTCGGCAAAAAATGCAGGCCTATGGCGACGACACCGCGTCAATTAAAGCCTTTGGCCTCGATGTCGTCACTGATTTATGCGAAACGCTGTTAAAAGATGGTGCGCCAGGCATTCACTTTTATACGATGAATTCTGCGCTGCTGACCACCAGCATTTGTCAACGCTTAAACCGTTAATCCATTAGACTTAGTCCATAACAATAATTGTCCGGCGCGTATTATCGAAAGTGACAAATGAATAACAATCAATCGAGTTCCAAGCTAGGCTTTATAAAACGCAGCATATTTATTATTTCAGTGGCGGTAACTTCAATCCAATTAACCCAATTGAGTTACGCCCAAGAAATACTCACCACCAATCGCGCGACAGATATTCGTGCTGAGCCAAGTGATAGCGCAGCCTCATTGCAATCGTTAAACGCGCAAACCAAGGTCACCTTAGTGCAGCGCAAAGGTGCTTGGACTAAAGTCAAAACTGAAACGCAAACGGGTTGGGTAAAGATGATGCATTTGCGTGGCGCGGTTAGCGTAGAAGAAACGTCGCAAACTAAGAGTGGCGGTTTCTTATCCGGCGTTAATCGATTTCTTGGTGGTAATCAAGGCTCGAGTCCGCGCGCACAAAGCGCCACATTGGGTATTCGTGGTCTTTCACCAGAGGAGTTAAAAACAGCTTCGCCAGACGCAAAACAGCTTGCCGCGATGAATGCAAATGCCGCAAGCAAACCCGATGCCGAACGCTTTGCCAAAGAGGTGCCGCTCACGAAAACAAATGTGGCGGATCCGATTGATGCAGAACGCGGGAGCCGCTAATGAATGCGCTTAAACACTATTTGTTGATATCACTATTAGCCACATCAACAGCAGCAACTGCCCAGTTTGGAAATTTTGGCGACTTGCTCAAAAAAGGCTTAGACGCCACCAAAAAAGTCGCTGAGGCGAGCAAAGATATCACTGAAGCTGAAGAAATCAACATGGGCGAAGGTATCGCCGCGATGATATTGGGCGCCTCGCCACTGCACGAAGATAAAAATTTACAGCGCTATGTCAATCGCGTTGGCCGTTGGGTTGCCTCTCAATCGAGCCGCGCAGATTTGCCTTGGGCGTTTGGCGTGATTGATACACCTACCGTTAATGCCTTTGCTCTGCCTGGCGGCAAAGTATTCGTCTCTATTGGCTTATTAAAGCGATTGAATAATGAAGCGGAATTAGCGGGTGTGCTCGCGCATGAAGTCGCCCACGTTATGCAAAAACACCAAGTAAAAGCGATACAGTCAGCACGTACATCAGGCGCCTTGCAAGGTGTCGCGCAATCGGCCGCCTCAGATCGTATTGCCCGCACCGGCGCAGGCCAAAATGCCATTACTAGCTCGCTATCAAATGCGGCAGCAGGGGAGGCCATAGAGTTTGTGAAGAATGGTGCATTTTTACGACCACTTGATAAAGCGCTGGAGTATGAAGCAGATCGCATCGGCGCGGTACTTTCTGCACGTGCCGGCTACGACCCGTACGGCTTAGTCTCGGCGATACAAATTTTGTCGAATATGAAAACAGACGATGCTGGCGTGTCACTTCTCATGAGCACCCACCCGACTCCGAACGATCGTCTGACAGAGCTAGAAAAATTTACCGCAACGCTTGATAAATACGCCGCTCAACCGCAGGTAGAAGATCGCTTTGCAAAAGTAATGGCGGCAATGAAATAGTAAACTCGCCTATTGGCGGGTATTTTGGAGCAATAATGCTCGTAATAACCCGCCAATAGGCGAGTTTACGAAATATTTGTCATTTCAACAAATGTCGTCACCATCGCCTCTAATCCGGCTTGGTCTTCATTATCGAAGCGATTGAGCGTTGGGCTATCAATATCAACAACCCCAATAACGCGGTTATCCACAATAATTGGCAAAACAATTTCCGCGTTCGAGGCGGAGTCGCACGCAATGTGCCCTTCAAACTCGTGAACGTTAGGCACAACAAACGTTTTACGATGAAATGCACTACTGCCACATACGCCACGTGGTGTCGGGTAAACGGGAATGCGTACACAAGCAGGTTTGCCTTGGAAGGGGCCGAGCACCAACTCATCATTGCGCATCAGATAAAAACCTGCCCAATTTAAGTCGGGTAGAAAATTAAAAATCAGCGCTGAAAAATTTGCTGCGTTGGCGACGAAATCACGTTCACCGTTGAGAAGGCCGGCTAGTTGCTTATTGAGGTCTTGATAAAAGATATGCTTTGAATCCGTGTTTTGTAACGTACTGGCAAACATAACAAATTCCAATAAATTTAGTGGTGCTCCATAAGCCCCTATTTTATTCGAATAAAAAACTGCCACACACGATTCAATGCGTGGCAGTCCTAATTAACATAAATTGTGCAGCATTAATTAGCTGGCGCTGGCTTCACCTGCGCGTCGTTTTTTTGCACGGCAATGCGCTTAGATTGTTTATTTTGTTTGTGTGCAAGTCGTGCGCGCTCTTTTTTGGTGACTTTGCCATCTGCTTTGGCTTTTTCTTCTGCTGCAACGACATTGTCCTGGCCTTTTTCCAAGCGTGCCGCTTCTTTTGAATTTAGCGCGCCGCTTGCTTTGCCTTGTTCAATTCGAGCTTCTTGTTTCACCTCGCGGTTATCCACGCGCGGTGTGCTGGTCGATGTTGCTGTTTGTGACGGAACTTGTGCATCTGCGACTGACAAAAAAGACGCTGTGATTGCTATTGTTAAGGAAGTTAAAAGTAAGTTAGTTTTCATAAGTTTCCTGTCTGGTTAATTGGCTAAATTGGTTGTATCCAAGCCGTGAAAATTATATTTTTCATCGGCGTGCATAACTAACGTGCCTTACTTAAGCTTGTTTACGAATGCCCAGAAACGATTTGTATCAGATTGTAAGATTAAGTTAGCCTAGCGAAGGTCATATAATTGTGACGTTATTGTTAATTTCGAAAGTCCAACATGTCACTGAACCAAGCCATCGCGTTTGTAGCAAGCGCAATATTGCTCATCGTAAGCTCGCAAGCCATTGCACAAACTCCACCAATCGATAAGCCAATGCCACCAGTCGCCAAAAAAATCCCGAAGACGTTTGAAAAATTTGGCGATAAACGTGTTGACGATTATTTTTGGCTGCGTGAAAAAGAAACGCCTGCGGTCATTGATTATTTGAAAGCGGAGAACGCCTATACCGAATCGGTCATTGGCAACTTAAAGCCGTTTCAAGAAACGCTTTACAAAGACATGCTATCGCGAATCAAAGAGACAGACGACAATGTGCCTTATTTCAAAGCGGGCTATTGGTATAACTCGCGCACCGAAATGGGTAAGCAATACTCAATCTACACGCGTCGCAAAGGCACATTGGAGGCCAAAGAGGAAATCATCCTAGACGGCAATGAATTAGCCAAAGGCCAAAAATTTATGTCCATTGGCGCTATGTCAGTGAGCCGCGATAACAAATGGCTCGCCTACTCGGTTGACTTTACCGGCTTTCGCCAATACACATTGCAATTTAAAAATTTAGAAACTGGTGAATTATTGCCTGACAGAATTGAGCGCGTCACCTCAGTAGCATGGTCGAACGACAACAAAACTATTTTTTATGTGGTGGAAGATGCCACGACTAAGCGCTCGGACAAATTTTTTCGCCATCGTTTGGGCGAGAAAAATGATGTGATGTTGTTTGAAGAAAAAGATGAGCTATACGGCATCGGTGTCGATAGCACACGCGATAATGCCTACATTATTTTGTCGAGTGAATCCTCCGAAACCAGCGAGCAGCGTTTGATTTCAGCCGATAAACCGGACGCCACATTTATCGTTTATCAAGCGCGCAAAGACAATGTGAAATACAACATTGATCATCACGATAAACATTTCTTGATTGTCACCAACGATACTGGCCGTAATTACCGTTTAATCAAAACACCAGCATCGGCAACGGCGAATAAAAAAACGTGGAAGGAAGTCATCGCGCATCGCAAAGATGTGAAGCTTGATGGCGTCGATGTATTCAAAGATTTTTTTGTAGCGATCGAGAAAAAATCGGGACTGCCGCAGCTGCGCGTGTACGACATGATAACCATGCAGCCGCATTCGATGGCATTCCCCGAGGCAGCTTATGACGCATCGCCTGGTCAAAATGCAGAGTTTGATACCAAGCTATATCGCTTCAACTACGGCTCACTAGTCACGCCGAACTCAGTATTTGATTACGATATCGCTAAGCGTGAACGTGTCTTGAAAAAGCAGCAGCCCGTACTTGGTGGCTACAAACCAGAAGAGTATGCCGTTGAACGCATCAATGCCAAAGCCAAAGACGGCACGCTCGTGCCAATTTCACTGGTTTATAAAAAAGCGCTTCGCAAGTCTGGTGTTCCACAACCTACATTGCTTTACGCCTACGGCTCATATGGCATATCGATGCCGCTCGGATTTCGTTCATCGCGTCTCGCCTTGCTTGATCGCGGCATGATTTACGCGATTGCGCATATTCGTGGTGGCGGCGAAATGGGCAAGCAATGGCACGATGACGGTAAGATGATGAAGAAAACAAATACCTTCACTGATTTCATTGCCTCTGCTGAACATATGATTGATAAGAAATATTCGCAATCAACCCAACTGGTTATTCAAGGCGGCAGCGCAGGCGGCTTATTGATGGGAGCAGTAACAAATATGCGCCCTGATTTATTCAAAGCGGTGGTTTCACAAGTGCCGTTTGTGGATGTGATGAATACGATGCTTGATGCGACACTACCATTAACAGTTGGCGAGTATTTGGAGTGGGGCAACCCTAATCAAGAAAAAGCCTACAAATACATGCGCTCCTATTCACCCTATGAGAATATGAAAAAAGGCGTGTATCCGGCGATGTTAGTCGAGACTTCACTCAACGATAGCCAAGTCATGTATTGGGAACCAGCTAAATACGTGGCGAAGCTACGCACCTTGAAAACTGACGCCAACCCGCTACTTCTTAAGACTAATTTAGATGCTGGTCATGGTGGTGCATCTGGTCGTTATGATTACTTAAAAGAAATCGCTTTTACATACTCCTTTGTGTTGTCGCAAGTTGGTATCAACAAGTAATCCTCTCTTGCTTTAATCTTGTATTGTCTTAACGCCGCGTCTCGATATGAGACGCGGCGTTATTTATTTTGGCGCTAATGAAACTCTCTAATCTTCAATTGTTTGCTATTTGTGTTGTCATCTGGGGCTCAACCTGGCTTGCGATTACGTTCCAACTTGGGCAGGTTGCGCCGGAAGTTTCGGTCGGTGTGCGGTTTTTATTGGCGTCTGGCCTCTTATTCATATTTTGCCGTTGGCGCGGTCATGCTTTATCGTTCACACGTCGGCAGCATATTGATCTAATGCTGTTTGGCAGCGCAATGTTTTGCCTAAGTTATATTTTTGTTTACCACGCGGAGTTATACATCATCTCTGGCATGGTGGCAGTCGCTTATTCGGCAAGTCCGATGATCAATATGTGGGCCTCGCGTTTTTTATTTGGCACACCCGTTACCTCGCGTGTCAGCATTGCGGCATGTTTAGGTATTGTCGGTATCGTTTTGGTTTTTTGGCATGAATTCGCCAAATTAACTAGCAGCCGAAATGTGACCATGGGTATTTTATTTACGGTCTTATCAGTATTCGCCTCTAGTGCAGGCAGCATGGTGGCGATGCGCACACAACGTCTTGGCTTTGCGTTGTTACCGTCAATGGTGTGGGGAATGGGTTACGGTGGACTATTTGCGTTGATCTATGCTGCCATCGTAGGAAGATCATTTCAGATTGAGTGGAGTTTTAGCTATCTTGGCACGCTCGTCTACTTGGCAATGTTCGGCTCCATCATTACCTTTGGTTGTTACCTAACGCTTTTAAAGCGAATCGGTGCAGCACGTTCGGCCTATGTCGGCGTGATGGTGCCAGTCGTTGCCTTGGTCATCTCGTATTTCTTTGAGCAATTTCAGTGGGGATGGCTCACGACTGCGGGCGTGGCATTGCTACTACTTGGCAATGTACTCATGCTGCAATCACCCACCAATTCTGTGCCAGTCGATAGTCGCTAGAGAATCGCCGATAGATGGCAAGAAGTGTGTGAATGCCTTCACATACGTGCGCGACTTAAGTTGTTATTCTGAACGCATAAAAATAGTTTTATATGTTTTTCGCGCATGCGTTGCTCTGTATTAACAGCAACGCACTCTTAATCTGCTTAGTAAGGCATTAAATGATCTGCCTTGTTTGTCGTTCGCATCCGCAATTATTTACGTGGCCCCTCGGCGCATTGTCCGCCGGTGTACGCCCATGAATAACCCTAACTTCCCAGCGCCGCCGAGCGATATAGGCGCGCTCAGATCTGAATTAGCAAACGGGCTTCTTGATGTCGAGTCGCGAATATCGTGGCTGTGCGAATTAGCACGACAATCAGCACGTTCGGGTTTGGCCGTTGAAGGATTGCAACATGTCAAAGAGGCCATTGAGTTAGCCGAAGCTCACCAATATGCTGAAGAAAAAGCGAATGGACTTGATGCGGCGGCGATGTGCCACTTCTATCTTGGCAACCATTTAATGGCTATTGCCTGCGGCATTGATGCCTACCAAGGCTATGCTGCATTTCAGCGATACGCCAAAATGGGACATGTATTGACATCAGTTGCCGCATCTTTTGCGGAAGTTGAAGCGATAGATTTGGCAGAGCAAGCATTGCGGGGCTGCCTTAATATTGCGACGCGCTTGGGCGATGATTATTTATTGGCACGAACACAAAATACATTAGCGATTACTCTTGGAGAATTGCATTGTTTTGATGAGGCTGATTTGTTGTTGAGAACCGCGATAGAAAACTTACAACGTCAGGGCAAATTAGAGAATATCCCGAAAGTCGTGATTAACAGAGGCAATTTGCGCAAAAAAAATGCGGAATTATTAATGTCTCAAAACGATCATGAGAGCGCAAAAAAACAGTTGCGAGATGCTATTAAGATCGTTCAAGAGGGATTTGATGCCTCAATTAAAGAGGCCGATTCCTATCTGACAGCAGATAAAGAGGCGTCTCTTGGGCAATACTATTTTTTACTTGGTGAGTACGATAGGGCAAAAACCCATATTGAAGCGGCGCTAGCGCAGAGCCGCGCGCTTGAGCTTGCCCCCATCATGGCTGAATCAATGTTGTACTTGGGGCAAATTGCGCAAATGAGGGGGAATCTAGGTGAGGCAACTAATCTGCTGCGTCAAGGGCTGGCCTTCGCCAAGGAGTCTGATTTAAAGGTATTGCGCCCGCGGTTGCACGATGCGTTGTCTGTTGCGCTTAAAAAAGCTGGTCAGGTCGCTGATGCCGATGGTCATCACAATGCGGCAAACGAGTGTCGAAGTCATTTAATAAAGACCAATCGAAGCGTGGAGCGTGAAGCCCGCGCCATTTGGCTTACGCACTTTTCACTTCACCCATTGATTACAGCCGCCTAAGCCTTAGACGCCTTACGCTCACGATATGAAAGTAATGAAGATGCCGCTTTTTTACGAATAAAGGTTTTCATCGGCCATGACCATCCAAGCAATACGCCAGGTAGTCCTAGCGCTTGTCTCGACCATTTCCAAAATGAAAAATAGTCCACATGCCTGACGATGCGGCCTTCTCGAAATGCAAATACTGCGTCGATGGTATTGATCACAAAGCGGCCCGTTTGCGAGAACGTATAGCGTGCTTCCCATCTTGCACGTCCGCCATTACCGTCCGCAGATGCGCTTAGTAAAGTGATGGTTAAGTCTTTGCCTCGCGATACCAGCATACGCCACATATCGGCAGCCTCATCACCTTGTAATAAGATGAATGCGGGATCAGAAAAACGAACATCAGCGTGATAGCAAAGTGCCATTGCTTCGGCATCTCGCGCGGCTAAGGCTAGGTAAAAATCACGAATTAATTGTTCATTTTGGTGCACGATAATCACCGTGGATGCCAAACGCCGTTAGATGAAAATCAAGGAACAAGAATAAATATTGCCCCCATTCAGCTTGACTCAATTCACCATAAACTGGATGCGGCTTTATTGCATTGCGGCCGCACAGCAATTCAAACTGCTGCAGCAACGAAATAAACGTGGCGAGGTCATCTGCAAATGTGGTCAGCGGTGTTGAGCCAATAAATTTCTCGATTTGTGCAGCTGATCTTGGCATGATGCCAGGCCATGGCGTGACGTAAAAAACAAGCCATTTGCCAAGCTTGCCAATTGTCAGATAAAACAGCGCGCCTCGTCTTGTCGTTGCGCTATTGGAGCACAAGCTACGCAAACGCTGATTAAAGTGACCAAGCAGTTGATGTCCGTTTACGGTTTTACCCACACTTAACATTTCTGGTGTGAGCTTCTCAATGCGTCTAAATAAAATATTGCGTTCGCGCGGCTTAAAGTAATCTGTCATTTTTATTATTTGTGTGAAAGTATAGGTAAACGTTAAAAATCATTTTACTTGTGAGGTAGCACTTTTACTTTCATAGTTCATAAAATATCAACAACAAGGACGACAGATGCAAAGCGATATTGAAATAGCACAACAGGCCAAACTCGAAAAAATCAGCACTATCGCCCAGAAGCTTGGCATACCAGACGATGCACTTGAGCCCTACGGACATTACAAGGCCAAACTATCGCTAAATTACATTCAATCGTTGCAGTCGAAGCCGAACGGTAAATTGATACTTGTTACCGCCATTTCGCCGACCCCCGCTGGTGAGGGAAAAACGACCACGACAGTTGGTTTGGGTGATGCGCTAAACCACATCGGCAAGAAAGCAATGATTTGCTTGCGTGAGCCCTCTTTGGGCCCCGTATTTGGAATGAAGGGCGGGGCAGCGGGTGGCGGTTTTGCGCAAGTGGTGCCGATGGAAGACATCAACCTACATTTCACTGGTGACTTTAGCGCTATTGCCCTCGCACACAATTTACTGGCTGCTCTTATTGATAACCATATTCATCATGGCAATGCATTAGGTTTTGATGTGCGCCGGATTGCGTGGCGACGTGTAGTAGATATGAATGATCGTGCGCTACGCGAAATTACCGTAGCGCTCGGCGGTGTGGCCAATGGCTATCCGCGACAAGATGGTTTTGATATCGTAGTGGCGTCAGAAATCATGGCAATTTTTTGTCTCGCCACCTCATTAAAGGATATGAAAGCGCGTATCGCCAATATCGTAATGGGTTATCGACAAAATCAAACACCAATACTGGTTAGTGAATTAAACGCGCAAGGTGCGATGGTCGCGCTTCTTAAAGATGCGCTCATGCCTAATCTAGTGCAGACGTTAGAGCATACCCCGGCGCTTATTCACGGCGGACCATTTGCCAACATTGCGCATGGTTGTAATTCGGTAATTGCTAGCCAAACGGCGTTAAAACTGGCTGACTATGTGGTGACTGAGGCTGGGTTTGGCGCGGACTTAGGGGCTGAAAAATTCATTGATATTAAATGTCGCAAATCAGGATTGCGTCCGGATGCTGTGGTCATCGTCGCTACTATTCGCGCACTTAAATTTCATGGCGGCGTCGATGTAAAAGATGTGGCAATTGAAAATCTCGCAGCCCTTAAAAAAGGCTTTGTCAATCTTGAGCGTCATGTCAACAATATGACACAACACTTTGGCTTGCCAACGCTGGTGAGTATTAATCATCGCACACACGACACGCAAGCAGAGCTTGATTTGTTGATGTCTTTGGTTGATAAACTAGGCTGTCAGGTTATCGTCGCAAAACATTGGGCAGAAGGTGGCAAAGGTGCAACAGGTGTTGCAAATGCCGTGGTTGAGCTATGTGAAGAAAAGAATAAATTTCAATTTTGCTACGATGACGAAACGCCAATTTGGGAAAAACTGCAAGCGGTCGCTAAAAAAATATACGGTGCGGAAGATATTTCGGCGACAACAAAAATTCGCAACCAAATCCTAGCGCTACAAACCGCTGGATATGGCCACTACCCTGTTTGTGTTGCAAAAACGCAATACTCATTCTCGACTGACCCGACAAAACGTGGCGCACCATCCGGTCACATTGTTAACATTTGTGAAATACGCTTAGCAGCAGGCGCAGAATTTATTGTTGCGGTGTGTGGTGATATTTTGACTATGCCAGGACTGCCTAAAACGCCTGCCGCGATGGCCATTGATATCGATGATGATGGCAAGATTACCGGCTTATTTTGAATAAATCGTAATCGTTATCTTTACATGTCTCTAGCAAGCCCCTCAAGAAAAGACTATGCTTATTTACAAGCGTAAAAAACTATAAATTGGGAAATGTTTTTTAAGGGAGCGGTCGTGATTTTAACCGAAGCGGATCTGGCGATTTATGCGGAATCTAGTCACCTTTGTTGGGTGCAAGATACGGACACGGCCCACGTTGTCTGGGCGAATGCCGCGGCGCTTCGCGCATTTAAGGCTGACTCTGCGGAAGAGTTTTATCAGCGCGACCTCACACCTTTATCAGAAGCGTCGCGTACAAGGCTTGAGACATATCGTCAGCGTGTCGCTAGCGGTGCAACCTACACCACGCAGTGGACTACCTATGTGAATGAACGCGAGCCGTTAACATTACTGTCTGAAGTAAGCGGCTATTTATTACCCGATAAACGTATTGCGCTCTTTTTTGATGCGCGCGATATTAGTGACGCCACCTGTCCTGAATCGTTACGCATGTTGGAAGCTTCTCGACAATCGTTTGTCTGTTACGCTGCATTTTCGTTTAATGGTATTGCGTTAGAGCGTAATGCGGCATTTTTGCGCGCCTTTGGCGACACGCCAGCCACCATCAACACGACACTGAGCGATGAATTTGTAGCGCTTTTTGAAGCGCGCAACGCTGCTGAAATTGCGCGCGCGCATGCAATCACAACAGGGAAATATCGTGGGCGTGCTAGGCTCAATACAGTTAATGGTGTGAGTTGGTTTTTGATCATCATTATTACCATCATGGATCCCGTTACAGGCACGCGAGTGTTGCAAGTGGAAACCATTGATATTTCTAGCGAAGTTGAGACAGAGGAGCGGGCGCGTTCCACGGAACGGCTGCTTGAGCAAATAGCTGATGAAATGCCGCAGCCGATCGCTTATTTACGCGCTGACGGTTGCTTCGGGTTTGCTAATAGTACATACGCAAATTGGAGTGGTAAACCGCGTTCCGATATCGTTGGTAAGACTCTGCTGGAAACGACCAGCGAACGTGCATTAACGTTGATACAAGATGGTTTAGTCCATGTCGAGCGAGGCGAACGTTTTCAGTATCAACGCTTAGCTACGCTGGCTGGCAAGAATGAGCGCTGGATTAGTGTTGAGCTAATTCCGCATGTTGATGTGGATGGCAAGGTGGCAGGGTGTTTTATTTTTGGCGCGGATATCCATGCGTTGAAAGTGGCAGAAGAAAGCCGAGAAAAAAGCGATAGGCAGCTTGCAGCCATTGCAGATAATTTATCTGTGGCAGTGGCGTTGTATAACCACGAGCACCGTTTTGTTTTTGCAAATCGTGCGTTTTGCACATGGTTTGGTGTGCCGCGTCACGCTATTCTCGGGCGTCATGCGGTAGAAGTATTCGGCACCGATATTTATGACAGCACCAACACTGCACGCGAAAAGGCGCTAGCAGGTGAGCCCTCAACATTTCGGCATGAAACCCAACTGCATGGACGAAAACGCTGGATAGACATAACGATATCGCCTTTTTACCCGCGTGAAAATGAGGCCGAAATAGATGGTTTTTTGGCGGTATATACGGATGTTACGCATCGTGTTGAGTCTCGTTTGGCGCACGACGCTGATCGTGATGCGTTGGTGCGTCATATTGCCAATACGCCTTTGTGTGTTATTCAGCTAAACGCTGAACGGCGCATCACAAACTGGAGTGGCCGTGCTACCGATGTATTTGGCTGGCCTGCAGAAATTGCTTGCGGCTCCCTAGTCAGTGATCTTTCGTTGTTTGGAGACGATGCGATTGAGCAGTTTAATGAAGCGCTTGAAAAATTAAAATTGGGTGAAACGCAGCGCTTTACAAGCTTGCTGCGAGCACGCCGCCGCGACGGTACAGAAGTCCATGGTGAGTGGTTTGGCTCGGCCCTACATGACAAAAATAGCCCTTCAGCATTGTCATTTTTCTTGCTTGTGCAAGACGTATCGGCTCGCGTGGCCGCGGAGCATCATTTGCAATATGTGGCGAATCATGACGCTTTAACTGGGCTGCCTAATCGTACCCAATATCAAGACCGACTTCGCCAAGAGTTGGTGCGGGCAAAGCGGCACGGGCATCGCTTGGGGTTATTTATGATTGACCTTGATCGCTTTAAGTATGTCAATGAAAGCTTAGGTCACAATGCCGGTGATGTGTTGCTTCAAGAGGTGGCGGCAAGACTAGCCTCGATTTGTCAAGACGGTGACTTTGTCGCGCGCACGGGTGGCGACGAATTTATGTTGCTTGCAGAGCTTGAAGACGAATATCACGTCGCACGTTTCGCTGAAAAAATTCAGCGAAGCGTGAGCCGCCCGCTGAGCTTAAATGACCAAGAAATTTTTGTCACTACCAGCATTGGCGTGTCTGTTTTTCCCGATGACGCCGAAGTCGATCAAGAGCTAGTTAAATATGCCGACTGGGCGCTTTATCGCGCCAAAGATGCAGGGCGTAATACCACTCAGTTTTACTCCAGAGCCGCAGCTAATGATGCACATGCTAGGTTATCCCTTGAGTCCGACCTGCGCCGAGTGGTGGAGAACAACCAACTCGAATTGCACTATCAGCCAAAGCAAAGCATGGTCAACGGCCGCATCACTGGTGTCGAGGCGCTGCTGCGTTGGCGCCATCCGGTAAAAGGGCTAATACAGCCTGATCAATTCATCAGCTTGGCTGAAGAAACGGGCTTAATTATTGAGATTGGCCAGTGGGTTTGCCGCGAAGCTTGTCGACAGGCCTCCATGTGGCGATTGGAGTTCGGATCAACACCGCAAGTGGCCATTAATATTTCGCCAATTGAGTTATCTCGCCATGAATTAGCCTCAGAAATCTTAACCGAAATTCAACAGGCAGGGTTACCTGGCAGTAGCTTGATGATCGAGATTACGGAGTCTGGTGTGATTAGTGATCCAGCACTGGCCACGCTTACTTTAGATACGTTACGCAATCATGGCGTGAAGGCTGCAATCGACGACTTTGGCATGGGTTATTCAAGTCTTTCGCAGCTAAAACATCTTCCCATTGATGCGCTCAAAATTGATTCATCTTTTGTGCGTGATCTGGTGTCTGATCGCGATGACGCCGCTATTATTCAAGCAATTATCGGACTTGGTCGAAGTCTTGACCTAAAAATCATCGCAGAAGGGGTAGAGACATCAGAGCAGATGTCACTTTTACTCAAGTATGGTTGCGACCAAGTGCAGGGCTACTTTATTTCGCGTCCACTTCCAGCGCAGGAGTTTGCCGCGCAATTTTTGGCGGTACAGCAACTCTATACACCTAACGTTAATTAGCGCTGCCAATTAGAGAGCGCTACCGTGTTCAAGGTGCGGACTAGTTTTGTTGTTGCGTCGCTTGTCTGCGGACATGATAATAGTCAGATGTGATAATCGCGAGGAAACGGTTGATGGATGCCATTGGCAAATATAAAGTTGTAAAAAAATTAGGTGAGGGCGCAACCAGCACCGTCTATCTGGCCGTGGACTCCTTTACCAGCCGCAATGTTGCCATCAAACTGATGTTTCCAGATGCGCTCAAAGATTCTGCTGATGGTGAGCATTACAAACAAATGTTTTTGAATGAAGCGGGACTCGCTGGCAAAATAGATCATCCACATATCGTCGGCATACACGATGCAGTCGTGGCTGACGATATGAGCTACATCGTGATGGAATACGTAGAAGGTGGCACGCTTGAGAAATACGTTTTGCCAGAAAATTTGCTTGACCCGCAAGTTGTCGCCGAGATTATTTTTAAAGCGATTCGTGCGCTCGATTTTGCCTATTCGTTAGGCCTTATTCATCGCGATATTAAGCCAGGCAATATCCTGCACAAATCTGGCACCGATATTAAGATTGGTGATTTTGGCGCAGCGATTAAAACCACAGCCGATGCTGCTGTCCCTGTAGTGGGCTCGCCACTTTATATGGCGCCGGAGGTCATCTCTGGCAGTGAGTCAAGCATGCAATCTGACATCTATGCGCTTGGCATGGTGATGTACATGTTGCTCGCGGGCAGGCCACCATACGAGGCGACAAGCGCGGAGTCACTTCGGTATCAAATCTTGAATCATGATCCTGAGCCGCCGTCACGTTTTCGCGAAGGTATTTCTGCGCCGATGGAAGATATCGTCAAGCAGGCCATTCACAAAGATGTGAGCCGACGTTATCAAACCTGGGAAGCATTCGGGCGCGATATGGCTGAGCTTTGGCAGAGCGCACATACACCACAAAAAACAGTTGGTGAAGTATCAGATACCGAACGTTTTGGTTTTTTGAAAAAACTCTCGTTTTTCAAGAATTTCCCCGAAAACGAATTGTGGGAAGTCGTCAAAATCAGCAAATGGCGTGCCTTTTCTGCCAACACCACGCTCATCAAAGAAGGTGACGAAGGTGATTCATTTTTTATCATTGCGGAGGGCACTGTGCGTGTAACACGCAGCCAAAAGCTGTTAAACATTTTGGCCGCGGGCGATTGTGTGGGCGAAATGTCGTACCTTGCGACACGTATAGGGCCGCGCTCGGCAACGGTGACGACTGCTGTTGACAGCGTGCTAATGAAAATACCGGCGTCGGAGTTAAATAATGCCAGCCTGTCTTGCCGCGCACTATTTGATCGTAAGTTTTTAGGCACGCTAGTTGATCGGCTTGAAAACGCAAATCACCGTTTAACCGTGACCTAACGCTTAAGGCTGTTACGTCTGAAGCCGCATATGTTTTTAGAGCTTACCGCTTGTAAGCACAATAAAGGTTAAAAAATGACTGCTCCAATTACCGCGCTTTATGCAAGTTTGCTCGCACTCTTAATATTGGCGTTAATCATTCCAATCATCAAAGAGCGTCGCGGCTTAAAGGTGGGCATCGGTGACGGCGGACATCGTTCTTTGCAACAAGCGGTGCGCGCACATGGTAATGCGACAGAATTTATTCCAACGTTTCTGATCTTGCTATTTTTATTTGAAATCAACGGTGGTAGCAATGTGTTTTTGCATATAGCGGGCGCTGGCTTTGTTTTAGTACGTATTTCTCACGCGATTGGCTTACACAAAAGCATCGGCGTGACTATTTGGCGCATGTTGGGTGTAATCGGCACAATTTTGATTATGCTAATTTTGGTCGTGGCTAATTTGTTGCGATTTTTTAGCGTAATTTAGTGTTTAACTTGATAGTTTTTTTGCGTATTTATTTGAGCAAATAAACGGCAATAAACACGCCAATCATCGTTAGTGCAATGGCCAGTTTTGCGAGCACGCCAATCATCATGCCCAGCCAAGTGGCGAAACCAACGCGGCTTGCCTGATCAAGTTTTTGGCGTGCGATGTACTCCCCCGCAACAGCGCCAATAAACGGGAAAATGAGTAATCCCCATAAACCAGAAAATACGCCAACTATGCTGCCAATGGCCGCGCCAACTAGCGCTAATTTTGACGCGCCTGCGCGTTTGGCACCAAGCAGCGTCGCTACAAAATCCGCGACCATGGCGAGCGTCGTCAGTATGCCCAAGATGGTTAGTGTTTTCCAACCGATTATTTCAAAGTTGCCGATATAGGCAGCAAGTAATAAGCCGCAAAACACCAGCGGTACGCCGGGCACTGCGGGCAAAATCGTGCCCGCTAAGCCGACGATTATGAGTAGCCCAACTAGCGCCCAAAGCAGGTATACGAAATTGCCTTCCATGACACGCTTTCTAGAAAATTGGTTATTAGCTAAATGTGGTGCAATTTAAGAAATTCAAGACCACAAGTAAGAGTAAGAGTACTTTATCTCGCGTCTGACTTGGTGGTTTGTTGTTCTATGACCTATTATTTGATTCTCCGCTAAAAAGGTAATACGCAATGCAGCTCGCCGAACTAGACAGTCCTGAGGTTATTCACGACAAGCGGCGACGTCTCGCCGCCTCCTTAACCCAATTCATGCCGGCCGCCTCTGTGCTCACCAGCGCGGAGGATTTACGTCCTTACGAGTGCGATGGCTTGTCGGTATATCGCACCTTGCCGATGATTGCGGCATTGCCAACAACCATCGAAGATGTGCAGCGTGTAATGAAAATTGCTAGCGGTGAAAACGCCAAAGTGGTGGCGCGCGGCGCGGGGACGGGTTTGTCGGGCGGTGCAACACCATTGGCCGATGGTTTGTTGTTGTCGCTCGCTAAATTTAATCGCATCACATCCATCGACCCACTAGCACGTACCGCCGTGGTTGAGTCGGGTGTTCGGAACTTAAAAATTTCAGAATCGGTTGCGCACCTAAATCTTTATTACGCCCCAGATCCGTCGTCGCAAATTGCTTGTTCTATCGGCGGCAATGTGGCGGAAAATTCGGGCGGCGTGCATTGTTTGAAGTACGGCTTAACCGTTCACAATATTTTGAAATTAGACGTGGTGAGTGTTGATGGACAAGCGCTTACGATCGGCTCTGATGCGCTTGATAGCCCAGGCTATGATTTGCTCGCGCTGATGACGGGCTCGGAAGGTATGCTCGGCATTACTACCGCCGTCACGGTCAAGCTCACGCCCAAGCCAGAGTTAGCCCGCGTGGTGATGGCGAGCTTTGATGATGTTGAAAAAGCAGGTAACGCGGTGGCGGCCGTGATTGGCGCAGGCATCGTGCCAGCTGGTTTGGAAATGATGGATAAGTTAGCTATTCACGCGGTGGAAGATTTTGTCCGCGCAGGCTACGACATGGATGCCGCAGCTATCTTGCTATGCGAATCTGACGGTACGCCTGAAGAAGTCAGCGAGGAAATCGCAAAAATGGAAGCAGTTATGTTGGCTGCAGGCGCCACTGGCTGTCGGGTTTCCGCGAGCGAGGCAGAGCGCTTAAAATTTTGGTCAGGTCGTAAAGCAGCATTTCCCGCTGTGGGTCGTATCTCGCCCGATTACTATTGCATTGATGGCTCGATTCCGCGAAGCGCCTTGGCACACGTGCTTAAACGCACTGATGAGCTATCCGCTAAGTACGGGTTGCGTTGTGCCAATGTGTTTCACGCGGGCGATGGCAATTTGCATCCGCTGATTTTGTTTGACGCCAATATGCCGGGTGAGTTGGAAAAAACCGAGGCATTTTCCGCCGATCTACTTGAGTTGTGTATCGAAGTCGGCGGCACGATTACCGGTGAGCACGGTGTCGGCATCGAAAAGATTAATCAAATGTGTAGCCAATTTAGTGATGCCGAGCGCGAAACTTTTTTTGCTATCAAACGTGCCTTTGATCCGCAAATGCTACTAAACCCAGGCAAAGCGATACCCTCGCTCAGTCGCTGTGCTGAATACGGCCGTATGCGCGTGTCTGGTGGGCAATTGCCGCATGCTGACATTCCTCGGTTTTAATTTTTTTAGCCACAGATGAACACAGATGAACGCAGATAAAAACGTAATAGCCTTTGCACGCAAAAATATGAAACTCCAATATAGAAAGGCGTTTCCAAGCAAAAGTTCTCCAAAAAGCTCGCGGAATATAGGGTTTTTTATTAGGCTTGGTGTTTTTATCTGTTTTTATCCGTGTTTGCGTTGCAAAGCCATGAAGCCCCTACATGGGCTTCAAGCGCTCGTCGGCGAAAGGCGTGCCTTTCGAAACCCCCGCCTCCCGTCTGTGGCAAAAAATACTAATTAAAAAATGGACAACTTCATTCAATCCCTCTCCGAGCGCGTCAAAGCTGCCGCCGCCAATCAAACGCCACTCGCCATTCACGGCGGAAATTCCAAATCGTTTTATGGCGCGGCGATTGTGGGTGAATCGCTCGATATGCGAGGCTACACGGGCATCATCGACTATCAGCCACGCGAATTGGTGTTGACAGTGCGTGCTGGAACGACATTAGTCGAGATTGAAGCGGCGATGTTAGAGGCCAATCAAATGCTGCCATTCGAGCCGCCGTATTTCACGCCGGACGCCACGATCGGTGGCACAGTGGCGGCCGGGCTATCGGGGCCACGCCGTGCTTATGCAGGCGCGGTACGCGATTTTGTGTTGGGTGCGCGAGTCATTAACGGCCGTGGCGAAGATTTACATTTTGGTGGTCGTGTGATTAAAAACGTTGCGGGCTACGATGTTTCGCGGCTGCTGACGGGGGCAATGGGCACGCTTGGCATCCTCACGGATTTATCCTTTAAGGTGCTGCCGCTGCCTTCCGCAGAGCTGACTTTGCAGTTTGCGTTTGATGAAGCCACCGCGATTCAACGATTCAATGAATGGGCGGGCAAGCCCTTGCCCATCTCGGCGACCGCATGGCATGCTGGCGTGGCAACGCTGCGATTATCGGGCGCTATCGCTGGCGTGGCAGCAGCAAAAACTAAGCTCGGCGGCGAGGAAATCGCGACAGCGCAGGCCAAACAATTTTGGCAAGCACTACGCGATCAGCAGCATGATTTTTTTGCCTCACATAAACCGATGTGGCGTTTATCGTTGCCCTCAACATCCCAACCGATTTTTAGCAAAACACCGCAACTCATTGAGTGGGGTGGCGCACTACGTTGGTTATCAACTGACATAGATGCCGAACAAATACGTGCAACAGTATCAAGCATCGGCGGACACGCTACGTTGTTTCGCGCAACGAGCAAAGTCGCTAAGGTGTTTCACCCGCTACCGACAAAATTAGCTGAGATACATCGCCACTTAAAAAACGCCTTTGACCCAGTCAATATTTTGAACCGCGGTCGCCTCGATAATTTCTAAAGCCATCCCCTATGCAAACTAATCTTGCCGCTGAATTTGTGAATACGCCTGAAGGCATCGAGGCAGAAAGCATATTGCGTAAATGCGTGCATTGCGGATTTTGTTTAGCGACCTGCCCGACCTATCAACTGCTTGGCGACGAGCTTGATTCACCGCGTGGACGCATTTATTTAATGAAGCAAGTACTCGAAGGCGAAACACCCACAGCAAAAACGCAGCTGCATTTAGACCGCTGCTTAACCTGCCGCGCGTGCGAGAGTACTTGTCCATCGGGCGTTGAATACGGGCGCTTAGTCGATATTGGCCGTGAAGTTGTAGAGAAAAAAGTTGGACGCACAACGCTCGATGGCATCAAACGTAATGTGCTTAAAAATACATTGCCGCAAACCAGTTTATTTGCCGCTGGCCTAGCCCTTGGCCGCATGGTCAAGCCGATATTGCCGAATGCCATCGCGCAAAAAATTACCGCCAAACGTGATGCTGGTGTGTGGCCGACAGCCCGCCACGCGCGACGCATGCTGGTGCTCGAAGGCTGCGTACAGCCCGCCATGGCGCCATCAATCAATGCCGCCACCGCCCGCGTGCTCGATAAGCTCGGCATCTCATTAGTCGTGGCTGCCAAGGCAGGCTGTTGCGGCGCGATACCGCATCACTTAAATGATGCCGATGCCGCCCACGTCATGATGAAAGACAATATCGACGCATGGTGGCCGCATGTTGAAGCGGGAGCTGAGGCGATTATCGTCACCGCCTCTGGCTGCGGCACCACGGTAGCCGAGTACGGACACGCGTTACGACACGACAACGACTATCGCGACAAAGCCAAACGCATATCCGCATTATTTCGCGATGTCAGCAGCGTCATCTTTGCCGAGCGTGACGCCATCAAGACATTGCACAACGCAAAACCGAAACAAGCAAAAACACCGCTTGCCTTTCACTCGCCATGCAGCTTGCAACACGGCTTAAAAGTTAAAGGCGTAGTCGAGATGCTGCTTGAAGACGCTGGCTACGCACTCACTACTGTGCCAGACGGACACTTGTGCTGCGGCTCAGCGGGCACTTACTCCATACTGCAAAGTGAGCTGTCACAGCAGCTACTCAGCAATAAAGTGTCAGCACTTTTATCCGGCGCACCTGCAATGGTCGCCACCGCTAATATCGGCTGTCTAGCGCACATCGAGTCGGGGTTGAATAAACACGCCTTATCTGTAACGACTAACGCTACACCAACGCCAATACGGCATTGGGTCGAGTTGCTAGACGAAAAATTGTAAAGTCGCCTATTGGCGCGTAGTTTGAAGGGTTTTGCCGCTAAAATGACCGTGGATATTGCAGTTTTTTCACTGAAGCTCTAGGTTTAGCGTGAAATAGCAGTTGTGATGTCGTTGATAGGCATGTTTGCATGGGCTCAAAATTACTACAAATTACAGTATGCAGCATTCTCACTAGGTGCTACTCCATATACAAAGTCAATGCCTCCAATTGGTATGTTTACTAATTTAGCGGCAAGCTCGCGTGAGTATTTACTTACTTGCTCCAAATCTGAGGCAGACATATTCTTAGTTTTTATGCTGTACTCAATGTTTCTATCTAGAACTTCTTTGTACGGTGATGAAGCGTAAATTTTAAGTGTTTCGTAATATGCCACCCCTTTGATTGGATCAAAGGGAAGTATTCGCCAGCCAGGGCGTTCACTCAAATGATTGAATGCAGCATATACATATGCTTGTGCTTGTGCGCTACCGCCAGTGAGCGCATCACTAAAAAGAATCGGCGCATTTTCTTTGTAAGATAGCCAAGCATCGTTTGAATCTGTGAGTTCAGCTAAATTTAGCCCTGCACCGACCTGCATGACGTAACGAATTGCAGCTTGTTGGTGTCCTTTTTTTGCGGCTAATAAAGTGTACCGCCAACCATCATCAGCATCCTTTTTTGAGACGCCTACACAAACACGTTTAGCTTGGTCTGCTTGCTTACGAATTGTGTTGGCAAAATTAGCCCGTCTAGATTTGCTAGGATCATCAGTATCCATTGCAGCTGCTCGCTTTTCAAAATACGTAGCAGAGCGATCTAACGCTGTTGAAAGACTACAACGGTCAAGCTCAAAACCCAAGCGGCAAGTTGCTTTGATATCGCCACCAATGCTAGATACTTTGAGTGGGGAAATGTGCCCTGCTATTGGAACCTCGAGTTCTAGAAAGTGTTTGGTATCTGCAGGGTTTGTGGAGATCTGCCGTGAGTCTGACGAGACTGCCAATAAACTAAATCCGCTCAGCACAGCCATCAAAATACACCCTACTATAAACAGGGGTTTCAGATTTTTTTTCATAACAGTCAAGCCTCTTAGTTGCCTTCCTTTGTTGGAAGTTTTATGTCCTCAAAGCTATAGGTAGATGCGGTTGAGCCTGCTGTATACGCACTGCTGAGCATCCTGATTGTTTTGAGCAGACTTGCGTTCAAAATGTCGGTGCGTTGGTTATTTCAAACCCTACGCAAACGCTGTATCACCGCCGAAATCGGCGTCCAAAACAACATCAACAATGCAAGCGCGGTAATCGTGCCCACTAAGCCATTACTAAAAAATATCGTCATGCTGCCTTGCGAGGCCAGCATGGATTGGCGGAATGCGTCTTCTGCTCTATCGCCTAGTACCAGCGCTAGCACCATCGGTGCTAATGGGTAATCGAGTTTCTTAAACACATAACCCACCACGCCAAATAGCAACATTAGCCAAACATCAAACATCGAGCTATGTACTGTGAATGCGCCAATCGCGCAGATAACCAATATCACTGGCGCGATGATGGAAAACGGGATGCGTAAGATGGATGCAAATAGCGGCACAGTGGTGAGCACCACAATTAAGCCCGCGATATTGCCCAAGTACATTGAGGCGATGAGCCCCCAGACAAAATCTTTCTTTTCCTCAAACAGTAATGGCCCTGGCTGTAAACCCCAGATGAGTAACCCGCCAAGTAACACTGCCGCTGTGGGGGAGCCTGGTATGCCGAGCGTGAGCATCGGTAGCAAAGCGGCAGTGCCCGCAGCATGCGCGGCGGTCTCTGGTGCGATGACGCCTTCGATTTCGCCTTTGCCAAAATTAGCGCCATTCGGCGAGAAGCGTTTAGCCACGCCATAGCCCATGAATGAAGCGGGCGTTGCACCGCCCGGCGTGATGCCCATCCAGCAGCCGATAAGGGAAGAGCGAATTGATGTCTTCCAGTATTTAGGTAATTCTTTCCATGTTTCGAGCACGACTTTCATTCGCATCTTGCCTTGCTCGCCTTTGAAGTGCAGCCCTTCTTCGAGTGTGAGCAATATTTCGCCGATGCCGAATAAACCGATGACGGCAATTAAAAAATCGAAGCCTTTCATCATGTCAGTAAAGCCAAAGGTCAGGCGTAATTGTCCGGTCACGGTGTCAAGCCCGACGCTGGCTAAGGCGAAGCCCAGCATCATCGCGGCCACGGTTTTCATCGGTGGTGATTTGGTCATACCAACGAATGAGCAAAAGGTGAGTAGATATACCGAAAAAAATTCCGGTGGCCCGAATCGCAGCGCGAATTTTGCCACTGACGGCGCTAAAAACGTAATCATCACTACCGCGACAAAAGCGCCGATAAATGAGGAAGTGAAGGCCGCCGCAAGCGCTTCGCCCGCTTTGCCTTGCTGCGCCATCGGGTAGCCATCAAACGTGGTCGCCACACTCCACGGCTCACCGGGAATATTAAATAAGATAGACGTTATCGCGCCACCAAACAGCGCGCCCCAATAAATGCACGAGAGCAAAATAATCGCGCTCACTTGTCCCGCTGGGCTGGAACCCATGGCGAATGTGAGTGGCAGCAATATTGCCACGCCATTGGCGCCACCTAAACCTGGTAGCACACCAATTAACACGCCTAACAAAATACCAACTAACATCAAACCTAAATTCATCGGTGTCAGCGCCACCGAAAAGCCGTGCATCAAACTATTGATCTCATCCATGATGTTATTTAATCCAAACCAATCAGGGCTTCAAGCGGGCCCTTGGGCAGCGGCACGTTAAACCAGATTTCAAACATCAGAAAAAATACCACCACCACCGACACACTCACCGCTAGGGTGAGCGGCCAGCGATATTTGCCCAACCAGAGCATAAATAGCGCGATAAAAATGGCTGAGGCCACATAAATCCCTAGCCCCGGAATAAAACCAACGCCGCCAATTAGCGCCACATAAACAATGGTTGGAATCAATACCGCGCAGACTGTTTTAAGCGAAGCCAAACTCACAAACGAGGCGTCACCAATGGCTTTATTTGCCTTGCGTAGCGCGTTGATAAAATTAACAACACTCGCCACGCAAAGTATCAGCCCAATATAGAACGGGAAATAGCCAGACTCAGGGCCATCCGTCGCCCAGCCCGCACCGATGCGATAACTATCCCAACACACTATGGCGCCAAGGCTAAAAATAATTAACGCGGTGACAATGTCAACGGTGCGAACCGTGACGGCAGATTTTTCTGGTGCGTTCATTTATTGGGGCTCCAAGCAGTCGCTGTCCTCCCCTTTGAAAAGGGGGAGTTAGAAGGGATTTGTGTCGACACCTACGATTAACAATTAAGCGTCAACTACTTCTTTTCTTTAGCCAAAAAACCAGCCTCTGTCATCAACGAAAAATGACGCTCATCTTCTTTACCTAGCCACTTGTTATAGTCATTGCCGTTGAGCGCAGTGGTGTCAAAAGCACCTTTTTTCAAGAACTCTTTCCACTCAGGCGTTTCGCGCACTTTATTCATCAAGGCAATATAAAAGTCGATCTGTGGACGCGTGGCGCCGGGTGTCATGAAAATGCCGCGCAACATTAAATAATCTACCGCAAGCCCTTGGCTGGCACAGGTTGGTATATCACTCCACGCCATGGTGGCGGTGACTTTTTCACTATATGGCATTGGCTTGGGGGCAAATACACAAAGTGGACGCAGCTTACCCGCACGCCATTGCTCGACCGCCTCAATCGGATTGTTCACGGTGGAATCCACATGCTTGCCGACCAGTTGCACCGCCACTTCACCACCGCCTTTGTAAGGGATGTAGGTGAATTTAGCGCCAGAGATTTTTTCAATTGCTGCGGTGATGATTTGGTCTTCTTGCTTAGCGCCGGTGCCGCCCATTTTCATTTTGAATGGGCCTGCTGCTTTTACTGCCGCAATATATTCGCCCGCCGTTTTATAGGGCGACTCCGCATTTACCCACAATACAAATTGGTCAAGCGCCATCATTTGCACGGGTGTGATTTCTTTCCAATTAAACGGCACGCCCGTGGCAATCGGCGTGGTGAAAAGATTTGATAGCGTGATGATGATTTTATGCGGGTCTGCATTAGCGCCTTTGATGTAGAGAAAGCCCTCCATGCCCGCGCCACCGGTTTTATTCACCACCACCATCGGCCGCTTCATCAGATTGTTTTTGGTCACAATACCCTGAATAAATCGTGCCATTTGGTCTGCACCACCACCTGTGCCAGCAGGCACGATAAATTCAACCGATTTATTGGGCTGCCATGCTTGTGCATGCGCCAAGCTTATTCCCAACGTGGCGGCAATGCCGACTACTAGGCGAGAGAGTTTTTGGAAATTATTGATATGCATATTGCCTCCTGAGCTGGTGAAAATGCGGACAACAAAAAACTATTGCGGTGTAGATTTTGCGAGTTGTAATCTTTGCCGCCTAGCTAAATAAAAACCTAACGCTACTACAAATAGTGCACCAATGATGGGCAGCGTATGTTTCATCCAGCCTGCCATGTTGGCAACGATGCCCGCGCTGGCTGGGTCCGTTAACAGCATCTCACCTGCAACATAGCCGAGTAGTGCTGCTCCTAGCGTAATAACAATCGGGAAACGCTCCATGATGCGCAGTATCAGCGCACTGGCAAAAATAACCAGCGGAACACTAATCGCCAGCCCTAGCGCAAGTAGCGTCATCGACTCACCAGCCGCACCTGCTACACCAATAATATTGTCAACACTCATGACCAAATCAGCGACCACAATGGTTTTAATGGCTTGCGATAAACTTCCCGCTTCGCCAATGTTTTCTGGGCCATCGTTTTGTAGCATGAGCTTCACACCAATCCATAGCAGTAACAAGCCACCAATAATGCGTAAATATGGCGTGGTCAGCAAATAAGCTGCGGCCCCCGTGAGCACAATACGAAGTAATACGGCGGCACCGCAGCCGTACAAAATCGCGAGTTTTTGTTGCTTCGGCGGAAGTCGCCTTGCGGCAAGCGCAATAACGACTGCGTTATCTCCAGCTAATACAATATCGATGCCAATAATTTTGATGAGTGCGGCGACAAACAGTGGGTCAGTAAAGTCCATAATTAGGCAGAGTGTAATTGGTTAGTGGTTGTAACAGGAGGCGTAAAATAAGATTGAAACATAATAACGCGAACTATGTCTGACATTCATTTTCCTTAATTTCACGTTAGCCAGCACCTTCATTTAAAGCCATCATGCAAATCAGCCTTTTCCCACTTAACCTACGTGCCGTCTACGACATCATCTTTGCGATGTTGCTACTTTGTCAAGCTGAGTTTAATCATGCTGCGCCTGCAATTGCACCCATATTAAATCGCGCGGCAACGAGTGCGGCTAACGACGTTAATCGTGATTGGCTCACTGCGAAAGAAGCATTTGATCGACGCGATGTTGCCGCCCTAAATGCAGCGAAACAAAAATTTGCGTCGAGGCAAGACTTTGCACTTGCCCCCTATGTTACTTATTGGGCACTATCCGCACAACTCAGCCACGGCACGCAACATGTTCGTGCCATCAATAGTGATATTGAAAAGTTTGTCGCACAATACCCCAACACCCCTTTTACCGATCAGCTACAGCGTGAACATTTGCGTGCCTTAGGTCGACAAGCAATGTGGCCGCAATTTAGCGTTAATGAAAAAAATTATCGGGGTGACGATAACGAAGTTGCCTGCTACCGACTGCAAAATCGTTTGCTCAGTGATGATCGCAATGTGACGCCCGTAATCTTGGCAGACATTAAGGCGATGTGGATGGCCGCAAAGCCTTCGCCGGAAGCGTGTGACCCACTTTATTCACGACTCATTAGTGCAAAGCAACTTTCGCAAGACGCTATCTGGGTGCGCACGCGAGCATTGTTTCAAAGCGGCCAACTTAACGATGCGCGCCGAAGTGCTGGTTTTATTGCAAATCTACCTGCACGATTTGAAGCGATGAGTGCTGAAGCTAATCTCGACCCGAAGCGATTTTTAGACCGTCAATCTCAGCTTGCAAATGACGCCAATCGCGCCAATACCGAATTAGCCCTATTTGCCGTTTCACGCCTTGCGCGGAGCAACGCAAAAAGCGCTGCTGAGTGGCTCACCAAAAATGAAAAGCGCCTCAGTCGCGAGGACGCGCAATACGCGTGGGCGGAAATTGGGCATTGGGGCGCCTTGCAGCTTGAAGCGGATGCGCTGGCTTGGTTTGAGCGCGCTGGCGATATAAAATTAAATGACAACCAAGCGGCATGGCGTGTACGCGCCGCGTTACGCGACACCGCAATAAACGCAGATAGCTGGCGTACTGTGCGCGCTACCATCACTGCAATGTCTGCGGAGGAAAAACGCGATAGCGCATGGCGCTATTGGCTAGCACGCGCATTGAGTGTTTCAACGGATGCTAGCGATATTGAAGCCGCACGCACGTTACGCGAAGGTCTTGCGCGCGAGAAAAATTTTTATGGTGTGCTCGCGGCCGAAGAGCTTGGGTTATCCATTGCGCCAAGTTTTCAAGCGCATCTACCAACCGATATGCAGCTCGCTGAAGTCGCTCAGCGCGCTGGTATACAGCGTGCATTTTTGCTCTATCAGCTTGCCGAAAGCTCGCCAATGTTACGTAACGAGGCGCTACGCGAATGGCAATTTGCGATTCGCAATATGGATGATCAAACGCTGCTCGCCGCCTCCGCACTTGCCTTAAAACAAGACCTGCCTGATCGCGCGATCAATACCGCCGAGCGTACCCAAACCTTGCATGACTTTAGCCAACGCTATCCGTTACCGCATCGCGCGCCGCTACAGGTAAGTGCAAAACAAAATAACTTAGATGAAGCGTGGGTGTATGGTCTGATCCGTCAAGAGTCACGTTTTATTACCGATGCCCGCTCGCGCGTTGGGGCGAAAGGTTTGATGCAATTAATGCCGCCCACAGCAACGTGGGTCGCCAAACAAGCCGGCATGAAAAATTTTGTCATGGCAAATGTGGCGGATGTGACGACTAACTTAGCGCTGGGCTCATACTATTTGCGTCACGTGCTTGATGATCTTGGACATCCGGTATTAGCCACGGCAGGTTACAACGCAGGGCCTGGCCGAGCACGCCGTTGGCGGGCTGAAACACCACTAGAAGGCGCGATTTATGCAGAGTCGATTCCGTTTAATGAAACGCGTGACTATGTAAAAAAAGTTATGGTCAATAAGTGGTTTTATAGCCATCGCATTCACGGCAAGGCGCCGACATTAAGCGCCATCATGGGATTGATTCCGAGCAAGCGGCAATCAAATGTGGGCCGTGCGGAAACTAAGCTTGACGATGCCGTCTCTAATTTCACCATCATCAAAACCGCCGCCGCAAATTCAAACAAATAAGCAAATCAAATAAGCAAAATGAAACAAGAAAAAATTCTCATTCTTGGTGGTGCAGGCTTTATTGGCGCCGCTCTTGCCGAAAGCCTTACCAAGCGCGGCCACTTTGTCACTATTCCCACCCGTCAACGCGAGCGCGCTAAACATTTATTGCTGCTGCCGACCTGCGATGTAGTCGAAGCTAATGTGCGTGATCGCGTCACCTTAGATGCACTGATTGCTGCGCACGATGTGGTGGTAAATTTAATTGGCATCTTGCATGGCGATTTTGAAGCCGTGCATGTGGCGTTCCCAACGCTGGTTGCCGAAACCTGCGCGCGCCACAATGCGGGTAAACAAAAACGTCTCATTCACATGAGCGCCATCAATGCCGATGCAAGTGGTGCAAGTGAGTATCTACGCTCTCGCGGTCGCGGCGAAGATGCGGTTAAAAAAATCGCATCCTTGACCGGTCTAGCCGTCACCATGTTTAGACCGTCCGTGGTATTTGGTGAAGGCGATAATTTTCTCAATATGTTTGCGAAATTAGTCGCCACATTTCCCTTCATGCCGTTAGGCTCACCAGAGGCCAAATTTCAAGTAGTGTGGGTTGAAGATGTCGCACGCGCCATCACCATCGCCATTGAGACGCCTGACACCATCGGCAACACTTACCCGCTCGTGGGGCCAGATGTTTACACCCTACGCGAGTTAATTGAATTTGTAATTAAGCTAACGGGCGCTAATTGTACTGTTATCGGTTTAGGCAGCACGCTCACTAATCTACAAGCTAGTGTATTTGGGCTACTCCCGGGCAAGCTCATCACGCGCGATAACGTTGCTTCAATGACGCTACCTAATATCAGCAGCGCGCCGTTCCCCGCTATCTTTGGCGTGCCCGCCGCCATGCCTGCCATCGTCCGCGCATATTTGAAAACAACAACAGGACGCGGTCGTTATCAACGGCTAAGAAATGGCGCAGGACGTTAATTGGTTGTTGCGTCTCAAAGCTGTACGTTTTTAGGGAGCTTCTAATAACCAGCCGTTCGTGCTGAGGTATCGAAGCACACACTGTTAAGTGCTTGATTTATAGGGCTTGAACAACCCTTCGATACGTGCAGCGTACCCTGTCCTGAGCTTGTCGAAGGATCAGGGCGAACGGAA
>JANNWG010000064.1:0-92122 GCA_031414695.1 Burkholderiales bacterium | reverse complement strand
GTGGGGAATTCTTGGGCGTCAGATGTTGCTGGAAAGCACAACAATATAACGCTAAAAAATATAAGGCTAAACCACAGAGCACGCTTACCCAATGATGCTGATAAGGGCTTATTTATTCTTGAAAGTGCAATCATGGCGTGCTTTTTGAGACTAATGTGGTTGAAATAGCTCTGCTGTCAATGGGTTTTAATGTTTAGCTTAGTGTGAAAAATAAATGCGGCGGGTAAGGTTCAATTTTCCTTGCGCCCTACCCAATCATTTACTTCACATCACGCCGCGCCGCACCCACATACAACTGCCGTGGGCGACCAATTTTGTATTCGGGATCAGCAATCATTTCATTGAGCTGCGCGATCCAACCGACCGTGCGCGCTAATGCAAAAATCGCGGTGAATAGCGGCACGGGAATACCAATCGCTTTTTGCACGATGCCCGAATAAAAATCAACATTTGGATACAGCTTGCGCGAGACAAAATACTCATCTTCCAACGCGATTTTTTCTAGTGCCATCGCGAGTTTGAAGAGGGGATCATCTTGCAGCCCTAATGCCGCCAACACTTCGTGGCATGTTTCGCGCATGAGTGTGGCGCGTGGGTCGTGGTTTTTATAAACGCGATGTCCAAAACCCATCAAGCGCACATTTGAATTTTTATCTTTCACTTTCGCGATAAATTCACCAATCTTAGCAATGCCGCCGTCACGTTGAATATCGTAGAGCATATTGAGGGCTGCTTCATTTGCACCGCCATGTGAGGGGCCCCACAAACATGCCACACCTGCGGCTATCGCGGCGAATGGATTGGTGCCTGAGGATGCACATAAGCGCACTGTTGAAGTGGACGCATTTTGCTCATGATCTGCATGCAGGATAAAGATACGATCCAGCGCGCGCACGATAACATCATTGACTTCGTATTTTTCAGCAGGCACAGCAAACATCATGCTCATAAAGTTCGCGGTGTAATCAAGATCATTACGCGGATAAATCAGCGGCTGACCAATCGTGTATTTGTATGCCATTGCGGTGAGTGTTGGCAGCTTGGCAATTAAGCGAATCGCCGAAATATCGCGCTGCTCTTTGTCGTGCAAATTGATGGAATCAGGATAGAACGCCGACATTGCGCCAAGTAAGCCAGTCATGACAGACATCGGGTGGGCATCGCGACGAAACCCGCGCAGGAAAAATTGCATCTGCTCATGCACCATGGTGTGGCGTGTGACTAAATTTGCAAAGTCTGTTGAGCCTTTTGCATCCGGCAGGTCGCCGTATAAAAGCAAATGACAAACTTGTAAGAAATTGCACTTGGTCGCTAACTGCTCTATTGGGTAGCCACGATAAAGTAGCTCGCCTTTATCACCATCAATAAATGTTATTGATGAATTACAAGAAGCTGTGGACATGAAACCAGGGTCGTAGGTAAACAAACCCGTCTGTCCATAGAGTTTACGAATATCAATCACATCTGGCCCGTGTGTGCCAGTAAAGGTCGGCAGCTCAATCGCTGTGCCGTTTTGCAAAGTCAATGTTGCTTTCCCATTTGCATTCATATTTTTCTCCAGTGCTTGATTGATATTCGTTAATTTTTATTTCAGCGCAGCGTGATTGTTTTGCTCAGTTTTTCAGTTGCTCACTACTGTATTCGTATTCAGCTTTCCCTTCGACGCCGCAATAATGTTATCCGCCATTTGCTGCAGTGTTGCGTCATCACACAACTTTCGTTCCATCAAAATATCGAGCAATTCGTTGTCACCCAAATGCAATAGTTTATCTAACTGCTGCAACTCTGGTTCCGACAAATTATTCAACGCCACATCAAAATACCGCGTCAACAAAATATCGTTTTCCAATAGCCCACGCCGCGCATGCCAACGAATGCGGTCGTAACGTTTGGGATCGATTTCGGCGGTGTTCACAGTTGATAAATTAATTATAAAGTCGTTTATTGGCGGGTGTTTTCAGGTGTAAATGCTTGGAAGAGCTCGTAAATATTAGGATTTACTAATGTCATTACCGTCGAATTACCTCGAAGGCAGCGAGTTTTGTAAACAAAGATTCATCTTACGTTTTCTTTAGTTCAATCAAATGCATTAATAACACAGGGATGTCATCACAAATAATGCTCCACAAAATATCATTGTCGATTCCAAGATAACCATGTATCAACTGGTTACGTGTGGCGATGATTCGCCGCCAGAGTATGTGTTGATTCATTGTTCTTACATCATCAGGAATATGTGTTGCAGCCTCACCAATTAGCTCTAAATTGCGTAACGTCGCATCATAATTAAGACCACTAGCTGTGAAACTATCTTTGTCCAAACCATGCGTGTACGCGACTACGTTTTCAGCAAAACCAATCATGTCATCAATGTAAAAACGCCACTCGCGAAGTTGTGCATCAGACATTTACAGCATCTCTTTCAACGTAAGGCTTAAGCTCAGACCGCAGCGCCTTTTCCGTTACCAAATCAACTTGGCAGCCAAAAACATCTTCTAGAAAAAATAAAACACCAAAGTAACGCGCTGATGTTGCTAGCCCATCGAATGCAACTAATACATCAACGTCACTTGCGACGTTTGCATCATCACGCGCGGTAGAGCCAAATAATGCAAGGCGAGTCACACCGAATTGCTGTTGAAGCAAGGGTTTATTCTTCACAAGTAAAACTAAGGCTTCAGCACGATTCAACGCTTCTCCCGCTAAAAAATTTTATTAAAATAAAGCGTGGGCAGATGAGGCTTGCCCATCCTATAGTTATTAGGATTGTTGCAATAGTTCGATTCGGTCAGGCTCAACGATAAATGATTGTCCTTGGTAAGTAGATGTCCCATCTAGCTCATCAATTGTTTCGCCAAATCCTACCCAAATACCACCCCATTTGTCGATTTCTGTAATGGACATTTCTTTGCCAACACAGGCACGAATTCCTTTTTGCTCTAATTGTAAGAGGTCGGTTAACAACCAATCACCGACACTTAGGATGCGAATAACGTCGCCAACTTCATAAACAGGATCAGACACAATTTTTCCAACGTTATCCACTAAACCGCCCGCTTAACCATCATTTCTTTAATTTTGCCAATCGCTAACGACGGGTTCAAACCTTTTGGACACACGTCCACGCAATTCATGATCGTGTGGCAGCGGAATAATCGGTATGGGTCTTCCAAATTATCGAGGCGCTCATTGGTGGCTTGATCACGTGTATCGGCGATGAATCGATACGCGGCAAGTAAGCCAGCTGGGCCGACGAATTTATCGGGGTTCCACCAAAAAGACGGACATGAGGTTGAGCAACAAGCGCACAAGATACATTCATAGAGGCCGTCTAGCTCAAGCCTATCTTGTGGTGATTGCAGGCGCTCTTTTTCGGGCGGCGTGTCGTTGTTAATCACGAACGGTTTAATTGAATGATATTGCTTAAAAAACTGCGTCATATCGACGATCAAATCGCGAATGATCGGCAAGCCTGGCAACGGTTTTAGTACCACTGGTTCTTTTAAATCTGCCATTTTGGTGATACAAGCTAAGCCATTTTTGCCATTGATATTCATTGCGTCCGAGCCGCATACGCCTTCACGGCATGAGCGGCGCATCACAAAAGTATCGTCAATTGTTTTAAGGCGAATCAGCGCATCGAGCAGCATGCGGTCAGTTGGCTCTAACTGAATATCGTATTCTTTAAAGTATGGTTTTGTATCTGTGTCTGGGTCGAAACGTAGGATTTGAAATTTCATGTCTGTTCGCTTTGTAGTTAGTACACACGCGCTTTAGGCGCGAACGATTCAACCGTGAGTGGATTCAAGTTCACTGGTTTGTAATCGAGCTTATTACCCTCTTTGTACCATAGCGTGTGTTTGAGCCAATTGGCGTCATCACGCCCAGCAACAAAGCCGGGACGGTCATGGCAATCAGCGCGGTCATGCGCGCCACGGGTTTCTTTGCGTGCGTCCGCCGAGACCATTGTTGAGAGTGCCACTTCGATTAAATTATCCAGCTCTAGTGCTTCAATACGCGCAGTATTAAAGACTTTTGATTTATCTTTAATTTCGGTTTTTTTTGCGCGCTCAGCGATGGCTTTCATTTTTTCCACACCACTCGCCAGCATGTCAGGGAACCGGAAAACACCGCAGTGCGCTTGCATGGTTTGACGCATTGCGTCGCCCACTTCGTGCACAGATTCGCCGTTGGTTTGATTATCGAGTCGCGCAATTCGCTCCATCGAAATTGCACCTGCATCGGCGGGTAGAGGCTTGTGCGTATTATTCTCGCGGATAAACTTGATCATCGAGTCGCCAGCGGATTTGCCCATGACCAATAAGTCGGTCAATGAATTTGTACCCAAGCGGTTTGCACCATGGATGGAGGCGCAACCACATTCGCCAGCCGCGTAAAAGCCCGACACGACTGCATTGGGGTTGCCATCTTTTGGCACTAACACTTCTGCCAAATAATTAGTTGGTATGCCGCCCATTTGATAGTGGCACGTTGGCACGACTGGTATTGGATCTTTGGTGCAATCAACGTTACCAAATTTCAACGCAATCTCGCGGATACCCGGTAAGCGTTTATTGATCACTTCAGGTCCCAAGTGATCGAGCTTGAGCAGGATGTAATCTTTATTGGGTCCTGCGCCGCGCCCTTCTTTAATCTCAGTTGCCATCGCACGTGAGACAACATCGCGTGACGCTAAATCTTTCATCGTCGGCGCATAACGCTCCATGAAACGCTCGCCATCTTTATTGAGCAAGATGCCACCTTCGCCACGAACGCCTTCGGTAATCAACACGCCCGCGCCTGCAACGCCAGTCGGATGGAACTGCCAAAACTCCATATCTTCCAATGGGATTCCTGCACGTGCGGCCATGCCTAAGCCATCGCCTGTATTGATGAACGCATTGGTGCTAGAAGCATAAATGCGCCCTGCTCCTCCGGTGGCAAATAAGGTCGCTTTGGCGTGGAAAATCATGCTTTCACCCGTTTCCATCTCAAGGGCGGTCACACCAACCACATCACCAGCTTCGTCACGAATTAAATCAAGCGCCATCCACTCAACAAAAAATTGCGTGTTGGCAAAAACGTTACGCTGATAGAGCGTATGCAACATGGCATGACCGGTGCGATCCGCCGCAGCACATGAGCGCTGCACTGGCTTCTCACCAAAATTTTGTGAGTGCCCGCCGAATGGGCGCTGGTAAATGGTGCCGTTATCGTTACGGTCAAACGGCATCCCAAAATGCTCTAGTTCATAGACGGCATCAGGCGCGTTTTTGCACATAAATTCAATCGCATCTTGGTCACCTAACCAGTCTGAGCCTTTGATGGTGTCATACATATGCCAGTGCCAATTATCCTCGCCCATATTGCCAAGCGAGGCGCCGACGCCACCTTGTGCGGCCACCGTATGTGAACGGGTGGGAAATACTTTTGACAACACCGCGACTTTTAAGCCCGCCTCTGAAAGCTGCAATGCTGCTCGAAGACCGGAGCCACCTGCCCCGACGACGACAGCGTCAAATTTACGAATAGGTAATTTACTAGTTGATGCCATTTCTTAATTGCCCCACAAAAGTGAAACCGTCCAGATCGAACATACGATCAAGAATAAAAACACCAGCACTTGCAACGAAAGCCTAATCCATAACGGCTTTATGTAATCCATCAGCACATCACGTATGCCAATCCATGCATGATAAAAAACAGATAAGAAAAATAGTAGCGCCAAAATACGTACAACGGTAGATGAAAAAAGCGTTTTCCAATCATTAAAATTCACGCTAGTGTGAACCAGAAAAAAGCCGATGATAAAGACGCTAAAGACCAGCATGATGACGGCCGTAATGCGCTGAATCATCCAATCTTTCCATCCGTAATGCGCGCCGACAGGTTGTTTATTAACCATATTTAACTCTCCGCTTTAAACGTTTTTATGTACATTACAGTACTACGCGCACAGCAAAAATTGCCGTCGCCACGATGCCCGCTACTAGGACTAATCTTGCTGAAAGTCTCGCCGGGGCTAGTGATATACCGATATGCAAATCCAACAACAAATATCGAATGCCCGCAAATAAATGATGCATAAATGACCAGATGAATCCGATCGTGATGAGCTTCACAATCGGCATCTCAAAGCATTTTTGGATCTCGGCAAATCCCGACTGATTTGTTAAGCTCATTTGCAGCGCATAGAGCGTCAGCGGTATTAAAAACAAAAACATGGACACGCCTGTGATGCGATGAAAAATTGACACCAACCCAGGTACAGGTAGATTCAATAAATTTAAATCGTAGTACTTAGGCCGCGCTGCTTTTTTCGCGGCGGCAGCGGCGGATGGCGATGGTGTTGTGGACGCTGATGAGGCCATAGAGTAATGCCTTTGCTGATTGGCTATTTTAAAAAATTTGCTAGTTGGGTAAGTGCTAAATGTTAGAGCTTCCGCATTGCAACAATGGAAATAATTTTAATCTCACTATTGTGTTGTGGATAGCCTTTGCGACCATCAAATACTAGATTAATTAGCAACTGTTTTGAACGGTAAGTCGTCTTTTGCAAACAAAAAATAGCGTAAGCCGTTGTTTTTATTAATTATTTATCCACAAACACTTGCCATCCAATACTTTTGCAATTGAAATTAAGCGTTTCAACACTTGAAAAAATATTTTGATATCATATTTTAATATCAAACTTACTTAATAAACCTATATGAAAAACATCATGCGTTACAAAGGCTACGTCGCGCGCATTGATTTTGAGGAAGAAAACGGCGTATTTGCGGGCAATGTCATTGGCTTAACAGAGCCTATTTCCTTTTTTGGCGCGAGTGTAGAAGAGCTTCGAGGTGACTTTGTCTTTGCGATTGACCACTATTTATCGCTATGTGCCGAAGCGGGCATCAAGCCTGAAAAGCAAGTTGGCGGGAAGGTGCTCATTCGCTTACCGCCAGAAATTCACGCAGCGGCGTTAATCGTGGCCAAATCAGCAGGTGTTAGCTTAAATGATTGGCTCATTGATGCCGTGAATAGCAAATTAGCCAAATGATCAACCTCGTTATTCTGTGGATACTTTCAGCCATTTATGCTTGAAAGCAGCCGTCATTAAAGGCGTTTCACTTTTCATCAATAACTCGCACAGCAATGTTGCGGCGTATCCAGTCCGTCAACTCCGCTTCATTCATATCACCGGATGCAACGGCGAGCATAGTCATTACGCAATCTGCGTCATTTGCGGTTAGCATCGCGCCATTTAGCGATAAAAATAACGCCATTGCTACAAATGCTGTGCGTTTATTGCCATCAACAAACGCGTGGTTTTTTGCGATGCCAACGGCGTATGCAGCGGCAAGCGAGGCTATATCTGGCTCACTATAAAGTGCAAGATTGATTGGCTTAGCAAGTGCCGACTCTAATAATCCAGCATCTCGCATACCAATTCCACCACCATGCTCGGCGAGCTGCTCCTCATGAATGATCGTAACAACGCGTGGGTCAAGCCAAACCCACGATTTAACGATTTTCATTTGGCTAATTCACGAAGCACTTCACGCCGTTCTTTCATAATGCGTCGCCCAGCCGTCATTTGCGCCTCAAACACAGGGTCATTTGGCGTCAAGGTAATCCCATTAGGATTCTCAGTAATATAAAGCGTATCGCCCTTAGCGAGCCTGAGCCGTGCAAGGGTTTCTTTAGGCAAAATAACGCCAACAGAGTTGCCAATTTGGGTGAGTTTTAAGGCGGACATGATTTTCTCCAAGCTAGTCAGTTATAACATTCGTAATACTAACTCAAATGCAACATTGCTACTAGCTTGCAAACTCACCTATCACCTACTCACGCCAACTCATTGAAATACGAAAACCCATCCGTCAAACACAGCCCACGCCGCCACTCCACCGGCTTATCGCCATAGGTGTATGCAACACGATCTACGCTAAGTAATGGTGTACCAACACGAACATTAAGGTATTTGGCGGCAACTTTATCGGCAGAAACAGCTTTGATTTTTTCCTCAGCACGAATCATGCGCGCGCCATAAGCGGTTTCAAGGTAGCTATAAATCGAGCCGCGCGATGCTTCTAATGCCTCCATTGTCAAACCCGCAAATTCAGCGTTTACCAACTGAATTTGATCGAAGATGATTGGTCGGTCAGCAAATACCAGCACGCGTTTTATGGTTGCCACTGCAGTCCCAACGCGCACGGCAAGTGTGGCAGCTATCGCGGCATCAGCCTTGGTTTTTTCTAGGCTGATAAAACTTGTCGTCGGGTGAACAACTTGACCTAAATCATCACGCACGCGTAAAAATCGATATTGCTGACTCGGTGCGGTATGTGTGGCAACAAAGGTGCCCTTGCCTTGTCGCCTCACCACAATATGTTCGCTCGCTAGCGCATCAATGGCTTTACGCACTGTGCCTTGGCTAACGGCGTAGCGGATGGCTAAATCCATTTCAGAAGGTATCAACTCGCCCGGCTTCCACTCGCCGCTGGCTAAACTACGGGTGATTAACGTTTTAATTTGTTCGTATAACGGCTGAAACAATGGCTGAACGCTGGGCGCTACGGCATCAGCGTTTGCGGATAAAGGGGGCGGAGAAGTTTGCATGGCGAAATAGTAGCACTGTTTCAGCTATTATGTCTTATATAAGATATAAGTCTTGTTGACTTTCTACGCAGTCACGTTAAAATTTGTGCAACGCAATATTTTCTGAATACTACATATACAACGCTTAACACCCAACACCCAACGCTCAACTAAAATGACTCCATTTCTTCGCCCTCGCCGCTCAATGCTTTATGTACCCGGCTGTTTTCAGCGTTTTCTAAACAAAGCACGTACACTCAAAGTGGATTCTGTCATTTTTGATTTAGGCGATTCCGTGCTGGTCGAAAACAAAGTTAGCTCTCGACACCAAGTCGTCGAAGCAATCCTCGCTGGTGGCTACGGCAGACGCGAACAAGTGGTGCGCGTGAATAACCTTGACTCGCCATGGGGACATGACGATATAAAAGCGGTCGCTAAAATCGGGATCGATGCTGTGCTTTTCCCCAATATTGAGTCGCGCCACGATGTGCACGATGCGTTAGCCGCACTTGATGCGGCAGGCGGCGCGCACTTACCAATTATGGTGATGATCGAAAGCCCACTGGCGGTACTACGCGCGGAAGAAATAGCGGCAGCGTCCGACCGTATCGCCTGCCTCATCATGGCAACATCAGACTTAATTACCCAATTGCACGGCCGTAAAACGCCAGATCGTGTACCGCTACAGTACTCACTTTCCCATGTTTTGTTGGTTGGGCGCGCCTACAAGCGTGCCGTGGTGGACGGCATCAGTATTGATATTAAAGACATGCATTCGTTTGAATTAGCCTGCCGACTCACGCGTGATTTAGGCTTTGATGGCAAGTCACTTGTACACCCGAATCAGCTTGCTTATTGCAATGATGCCTTCACCCCAAAAGGCAATGAAATTACCAATGCGTATGAAGTCATTGCCGCACTAGAAGCCGCGCATCGTGATGGTCGCGGCACAATAATGCTTAATGGACGTTTAGTTGAAGGTCACCATGTAGCTGCGTCAAAACGCCTCATTGCATTAGCCGAGATGATCAAAGAATTGGAAGCCGCTTGATGCGTAGTGTTCAATCAATGCGTCCACGCGATGGCTATTTTTTTGAAGATTACCGCTTAGGGCAGCATTTTCGCCACGCCACGCCGCGTACCATTACATCAGGCGATACGGCACTCTATATCGCGCTGACAGGTGCGCGACAGCCTAGCCACTGTGCAGCGACAGTCGCCACCGCACTCGGCTATCGCGATACACCTATTGATGATTTACTGTTGTTTCACATTGCCTTTGGCAAAACCGTTGCTGATATTTCGTATAACGCGGTGGCAAATTTAGGTTATGCCGATTGCCGTTTTTTGCAGCCAGTGTATGTGGGCGACACCATTCGGTGCGAAACAGAAGTGCTCGGATTAAAAGAAAATTCCAGCGGTAAAACTGGCGTTGTGTACGTGCGCTCAAATGCCTTTAATCAGCATGATGAAAATGTGCTGACATGGGTACGCTGGGTGATGGTGCATCGTCGTGAGGCATCAACAAAGATCAACAAGCCAGAAGGTCAAACTGAGTTTGCCATCGGCATTGATGCAGCCAACATTCGCGCGCCTATTTTCTTCAACGTGACCAATGCCGCTGCCATCATGCAAGAAGCAACAGGCAGCACGGTATTTTGGGATGATATTGATGCCACTGGAAAAGTGCTCATACGTCACTCAGGCGGTATGACGATTGAAGAATCAGACCATATGTTGGCAACACGCCTTTATCAAAACACCGCGCGCGTCCACTTTGATTTGCATCACATGAAAAATAGTCGCTTCGGGCAGCGTTTGGTATATGGCGGACATGTGATATCGATTTGCCGCGCGCTTGCCTTTGATGGTCTGGAAAATATTCTATCTATTGCCGCTATCGAAGCAGGCTCACATACCAACCCAACATTTGCGGGCGATACTATTTATGCGACATCACATCTCATCTCGAAGTGGTCGCTAAACGATAACGTCGGTGCAATTCGCATTCAGCTTAATGGTTACAAAAATGTTGATCTTGAAAAAGACACACTAACTGAAGCCAATCAAGTGTTATCACTTTCGTATATCGCACTGATGCCGCGTAAAACAGCATAGCCAACGTAGCCAACATAGCCAACATAGCCAACATAGCCCCCGCATTTTAGGAGAAGAAATGAGCACAACCGTACATCCATCCGCCGCACTTTTTTCAGGTGAAAAACCGTTTCCCGTTATCGCGACCTGCGAGCATTTTGCCGGCAGCGAAAAGTTAATCGGCAAGGCATTAGCGCTGCAGGACACGCTCGGCCCTATTTTTGACATCACCTGCGATTGCGAAGACGGCGCACCTGCGGGTCAAGAACAGTCACACGCCGAAATGATTGTGCGCGTACTCAACAGTGAAGCGAATAAATTCAAGCTTGCGGGCGCGCGCATTCACGATTTTTCGCATCCACATTGGAAAGCCGATATTGATATTTTGGTCGGCGGCGCAGGCAATGTGCTGCGCTACATCACCATTCCGAAATCAACCTCCTATCGTGACGCGAAAGAGATGATCGAATATGTGCGCGCAGTAGCGCAAAAACACGGCATCACACGTGAAATTCCCATTCATATTTTGGTTGAAACCCACGGCGCGTTGCGCGATGTGCATCAGATTGCCACACTGCCGAATATTGAAGTGCTTGATTTTGGCTTGATGGATTTTGTCTCCGCACATCACGGCGCAATACCCGCCTCGGCGATGCGCTCACCGGGGCAATTTGAGCATCGCTTAATCGCACGCGGCAAAGCAGAAGTTGTCGCTGCTGCATTAGCCAACGGCATCGTCCCTGCGCACAATGTTTGCTTGGATTTGAAAAATACCGACGTGGTCAAAGCCGACGCGACTCGCGCGCGCAACGACTTTGGCTTTATGCGCATGTGGTCAATTTACCCCGCGCAGATTCAGCCAATTGTGGACGCGATGAAGCCAGATAATTCAGAGGTGGAAGACGCGGCGAATATTTTGCTGGCCGCGCAAGCCGTAGCATGGGGCCCTATTCAATACAAAGGCGAGCTACATGATCGTGCGACGTATCGCTACTTCTGGGCGCTATTGCAAAAGGCCAAGGTGACAGGCGTTAAAATATCGGATGAAGCAATAGACGCTTTTTTTGGAACCGCAGATGAACGCCGATAAACGCCGATAAGATCAACCGCTTTTATCTTATTTTCATCCGTGTTTATCTGTGGCAAAACGTTTTTGATTTTATCGGCGTGCATCGGCGTTCATCGGCGGTTTCAAATAACATAATCGAGTAAAACATATGAACCAATCAGCAGGCAGCAAATTTCGCCAAGCACTCAAAGACGAATCCCCACTTCAAATCATCGGTACGATAAACGCGAATCATGCGTTGCTAGCTAAACGTGCAGGCTACAAAGCGATTTATTTATCTGGCGGTGGCGTGGCGGCAGGCTCGCTTGGCTTGCCCGATTTAGGTATCAACAATCTTGATGATGTGCTCACCGATATTCGTCGCATTACTGACGTATGCGATCTGCCGTTACTCGTTGACATTGACACCGGCTTTGGGCCGTCCGCATTTAACATTGCGCGTACCGTCAAATCACTCATCAAGTTTGGCGCGGCGGCCTGCCACATTGAGGACCAAGTTGGTGCGAAGCGATGCGGGCATCGTCCTGGTAAAGAGATAGTGACCCAACAAGAAATGGTTGATCGCGTGAAGGCAGCAGTGGACGCAAAAACAGATGCCAATTTCTTTTTGATTGCACGCACCGATGCGATACAAGTCGAGGGCGTTGATAAAGCCATTGAACGCGCCGTCGCTTGCGTGGAAGCAGGCGCTGACGGTATCTTCGCCGAAGCCGCATACGATTTGCCGACGTACAAACGTTTTGTTGAAGCAACCAAAGTACCGGTACTTTGCAACATTACAGAATTTGGCTCCACACCTTTTTTCACCACCGACGAATTAAAAACCGCTGATGTGGCGATGGTGCTCTACCCACTTTCTGCTTTCCGCGCGATGAACAAAGCGGCGGAAACAGTCTATGAAGCAATACGCCGCGACGGTACGCAAAAAAATGTCATCGACATTATGCAAACACGCGAAGAACTTTACGAGCGTATCGGCTATCACGCATTTGAATTGCACCTTAATCAACTCTACGCCGCCAAAAAATAATGCCCGACCTGCCGCCCCTTTTGCTACGCACATTTTCAGCACCGGTTGAGCTGCGCACGCCACGTGTGTTGCTACGCCAATGGAAGGATTGCGACCGCAATGAATGGGTTGCGATGAATGCGGATGCCGAAGTTCGCCAATACTTTTCTACAGTGAATGATCCAGCAGCATCGCAAGATGAAATGACGCGTATTCGTGCAGGCATCGTACAACGCGGCTGGGGCTTCTGGGCGCTAGAGATTCCTGGCGTTGACGCATTTGCAGGTTTTGTTGGCCTCCACTTGCCTTCCTTTGCAGCACCGTGGCAGCCTGCTGTTGAAATTGGTTGGCGCTTAAAACGCAGCATGTGGGGCAAAGGTTACGCTACTGAGGGGGCGAAAGCGGCACTACACTTTGCATTCACCTCACTCCAATTACCGTTCGTAATGGCAATGTCTGTGACTACCAATACGCCCTCGCACAATGTGATGCAACGCATCGGCATGAGCCCGTGGCCGAGCATGGAATTTGACCATCCGCGTGTGCCCGCCAATTGGCCGTTAAAGCGTCATATCGTGCATCGTATCACCAGAGATGAATGGGACGTGAGGCAGAAATGATCCATTCTTTCGATCACGTCCAAGTCATGATTCCCGCTGGTAAGCTTGATGTAGCGCTCGCGTTTTACGTTGATTTGCTCGGCTTCACGCGCGTGCCGAAGCCCGCTGATATGCGCCAAAGCGGCGCGTGGCTCACGAGTGGTCATGTCAATTTGCATTTAGGTGAAGATTTGAATATCACAGCAGCAGAATTCGTTGCCTCTCCCAATGCCCATCCGGCGTTTCAAGTCGATAACTTCGTAGCATTGACGGACTTATCCAAGCAAAAAGGCCTGAAAGTGCGCATCGACAGTGGGTCTTCTGGATTTCATCGCGGCTCGATTTGGGACCCGTTTGGCAATCGAATTGAATTGATGCAAGCAATATGAACAAAATCAAAGCGCTAAGTAAGCCGAAGAAGCACGCAGCTACTGCCTTTTCTAAAGTGAAGTTGGGTGGGATTTTGGTTGAAGCGAAGACTTATCTGGAATGCCCAGTAGTCATACGCCATCACGCCTAACCTCCCTTTTCAAAGTGAGCAACCGATGCAAGTGTTTGAATATTCCGCGCATTAACGTATTTTTTTAAGCCACAAATCACCAGACCGAAGACGGAGAAAATTGAAATGACCGACACCACTACCTCAGCCGCCCCAAAAGCCAAAAAATCAGTTGCCCTATCCGGCGTCATTGCTGGCAACTCAGCCCTTTGCACTGTTGGGCTCACGGGCAACGATTTGCACTATCGTGGTTATGATATTTTGGATGTGGCCGAATCCTGCGAATTTGAAGAGATAGCTTATCTTCTCGTCCACGGTAAGCTACCAACGGCCGCTGAACTCAAATCCTATAAAGCCAAATTAAAATCCCTGCGCGGCATTCCCGTAGCGGTACAAGTCGTGCTGGAATCACTACCAGCGTCCGCCCATCCAATGGATGTATTGCGTACCGCATGCTCTGCACTAGGCTGTAACCTGCCTGAAAAAGATGATCACAATTTAGTCGGCTCGCGCGATATTGCCGATCGGATGATGGCTTCATTCGGCTCGATGCTGTTGTATTGGTATCACTTTGCGGTGAATGGTAAGCGCATTGATGTTGAGACCGATGATGATTCTATCGGCGGGCACTTCCTGCATTTGCTGCATGGTGTGCCACCAAGTGCGTTGCACGTAAAAGCCATGCATACCTCACTCGTGCTCTATGCGGAGCATGAATTTAATGCTTCCACCTTTACCGCCCGCGTTATTGCTGGCACGGGCTCTGATATGTATTCGGCCATTACTGGCGCTATCGGTGCGCTACGCGGCCCGAAACATGGCGGCGCGAATGAGGCCGCATTCGATATTCAATCGCGCTATGACAATCCTGATGAGGCTGAGGCTGACATCGTCAAACGTGTTGCGGAAAAGCAAGTCGTGATTGGTTTTGGTCATCCGGTTTATACCGTCTCCGACCCGCGTAATGTGGTGATTAAGCGCGTTGCTGAAACGCTTTCGAAAGACCAAGGCAACATGAAGCTCTACAACATCGCCGAACGCATTGAGTCGGTGATGATGCGCGAGAAAAAAATGTTTCCTAATCTCGATTGGTTTAGCGCATGCTCGTATCACATGATGGGCGTGCCGACTGCCATGTTCACGCCACTGTTTATCATTTCACGCACGTCCGGCTGGGCAGCGCACGTGATCGAGCAACGCATTGATAACAAAATTATTCGACCTAGTGCAAATTATGTCGGCCCTGATGACATGAAATTTGTGCCCATAGCAGACCGTAAATAAAAATAGGCAGGGTCAGTTTTAACGGCCCTACCAACGCATTGAGACCACATGAATACCAATTACCGCAAACCCCTCCCCGGCACAACACTCGATTACTTCGACACCCGCGAAGCCATCGATGCCATTCAGCCAGGCGCCTACGACAAGCTGCCATACACCTCGCGCGTGCACGCTGAAAATATCATCCGCAAAGCTGACCCTGCGATCATCACGGAATGCTTGAAACAAATTATTGAAGTCAAACGCGACCGCGATTTTCCGTGGTTTCCGGCGCGCGTGGTGTGTCATGACATTCTTGGGCAGACGGCACTGGTTGATCTTGCTGGCTTGCGCGATGCGATTGCCGATATGGGTGGCGATCCGGCGCAGGTAAACCCGGTGGTGCCAGTGCAGCTCATTGTGGACCACTCATTGTCAGTGGAATGTGGCGGCTTTGACCCACAAGCATTTGAAAAAAACCGTGCGATTGAAGACCGTCGCAATGAGGATCGTTTTCACTTTATAGATTGGACTAAAAACGCATTCAACAACGTGGATGTGATTCCCGCTGGCAACGGCATCATGCATCAAATCAATTTAGAAAAAATGTCGCCGGTAATTAACACCGAAAACGGCGTGGCGTTTCCTGATACTTGTATCGGCACCGATAGCCACACGCCACACGTTGACGCGCTCGGCGTTGTCGCCATTGGCGTCGGCGGTTTGGAAGCCGAAAATGTCATGCTCGGTCGCGCATCATGGATGCGGCTGCCAGAAATTGTCGGCGTTGAATTATTGGGTCGGCGACAGCCGGGCATTACCGCGACTGACATTGTGTTGGCAATGACAGAGTTTCTGCGCAAATCCAAAGTGGTCGGCGCATATCTTGAGTTTTACGGTGAAGGCGTGCCCACGCTCACGCTCGGTGATCGTGCCACCATCTCCAACATGGCACCAGAGTACGGCGCGACGGCGGCGATGTTTTCGATTGACCAACAAACCATTGATTACTTGCGATTAACGGGGCGTACCGAAGCGCAAATCGCACTCGTGGAAACGTACGCAAAAGTTGCAGGCCTATGGGCAGATAGCTTGAAAACAGCCGTCTATGAACGCCTCATATCGTTTGATCTATCAACAGTGGTGCGTAATGTTGCTGGCCCATCTAACCCACATGCACGTGTGGCGACGAGCACACTCACTGACAAAGGTATCGCCAGTGCATGGACTAAAACGCCAAACGAAATGCCCGATGGCGCGGTAATTATTGCGGCCATTACCAGCTGCACGAACACCTCAAACCCGCGTAATGTGATTGCCGCAGGCTTAATCGCCCGCAATGCGAATAAGCACGGCCTCACGCGTAAGCCTTGGGTAAAAAGTTCTCTCGCACCAGGATCAAAAACGGTTGAGCTTTACCTTAACGATGCAGGATTACTCACCGAGCTTGAGCAATTAGGCTTTGGCATTGTTGCCTTTGCCTGCACCACGTGTAACGGCATGTCTGGCGCGCTTGATCCGGCGATTCAAAAAGAAATTATTGATCGCGATTTGTATGCGACCGCCGTGCTATCGGGTAATCGTAATTTTGATGGCCGCATTCATCCTTATGCCAAGCAGGCGTTTTTAGCCTCCCCGCCATTGGTGGTGGCCTACGCGATTGCGGGCACGGTACGTTTTGATATTGAAAAAGATTCGTTTGGCGATGACACCAATGGCAACCCCATTACGTTAAAAGACCTGTGGCCATCTGATGAAGAGATTGATGCAATCGTCGCTGCAAGTGTCAAGCCTGAGCAATTTCGCAAAGTTTATATTCCGATGTTTGAAGGCCGCACGCTGAGTGCAACTAAGGTAGCCCCACTCTATGATTGGCGCTCACAGAGCACCTACATTCGCCGTCCGCCCTATTGGGAAGGCGCACTCGCTGGTGAACGCACGTTAACTGGTATGCGCCCATTAGCGGTGCTCGGCGACAACATCACTACGGATCATCTCTCACCATCGAACGCTATCATGCTGAATAGCGCCGCAGGTGAATATCTCGCGAAGATGGGTTTACCGGAGGAAGATTTTAATTCCTACGCCACACATCGCGGTGATCATCTCACTGCACAGCGTGCGACTTTTGCCAACCCGACGTTGATGAATGAAATGGCTGTGGTCGATGGCGCAATCAAACGTGGCTCACTGACGCGCATAGAGCCTGAAGGCAAAATCACCCGCATGTGGGAAGCCATTGAAACTTACATGCAGCGTAAGCAGCCGCTCATCATCATTGCAGGGGGGGATTACGGCCAAGGCTCCTCGCGCGATTGGGCCGCCAAAGGCGTGCGCTTAGCTGGCGTGGAGGCGATTGTAGCTGAGGGCTTCGAGCGTATACACCGTACTAACCTTGTCGGCATGGGTGTGCTGCCACTTGAATTTATGCCCGGCGTGAATCGCATCACACTGAGCCTTGACGGCAGCGAAACATATGACGTTGTAGGCAAACGCACGCCGCGCGCCGTACTCACCTTAGTTATCAATCGCAAAAATGGCGAACAAGTTAAAGTGCCAGTACAGTGTCGGCTCGACACCGCTGAGGAATTATCCGTGTACGAAGCGGGCGGCGTGTTGCAACGGTTTGCGAAAGATTTTTTAGCCGCGCTGGCGGCTTAGGTTGATGTGGAACACAATGTTGCCACCCATCCCCCTCCCAGCCTCCCCCTTGAAGGGGGAGGAGCTTTAGCGGTGCGTGTCAACGTAGTCCTCTCAGTTGCAATGGCAGAACAGCTGCCGACAAGTGGCGTGGATAAAGTTCCCTCCCCCTTCAAGAGGAGTGTTAAGGTGCGTTCCCAGCAGCCTACAAGCGGCGTGGATAAAGTTCCCTCCCCTTCAAGGGGAGGGTTAGGGAGGGGATGGGTTATGGCATTCAAGCAACAAAATGAAATCCCAGAATAACCGCAAAACCCACGCTGAGCATCGGCGTACACTACGCTGCAATAGCACTGACACTGAAAAAATAATTTGGCAGCAACTACGTGGGCGGCAAGTACTAAATGCTCGTTTCAGAAGGCAGCACACTATCGAAAATTACATCGTCGATTTTGTGTCGTTCGATGCGATGTTGATTGTTGAAATAGATGGCGGTCAACATGCCGAAAATTGCACTTACGACGAAAGACGCGACGCCCTAGTTACCCCGACAGGATTTAAGGTATTGCGCTTTTGGAATAGCGATGTGACAACAAACTTAAATGGCGTCATGGAATCAATTTATGCGGCAGTGACACAACGTATTTGACATACCACTTGCTCGGCTCTCACACTTGAAGGCGGCACACTTTAGTTCCCTCCCCTTCAAGGGTTAGGTTAGGTGAGGATTGGTCTACTAACTTAAAACCGCAACGCAAACAATCATAACCACAACCAATAACATCGATCATGACATCAACTCACCCACCCCAGCTAAAAATTCCCGCCACCTACATGCGCGGCGGCACATCCAAAGGTGTGTTTTTTAACCTTACTGACTTACCGTTAAACGCACAAACCCAAGGTGAAGCGCGCGACACACTGCTGCTACGCGTTATCGGTTCGCCCGACCCATACGGCAAACAAATTGATGGCATGGGTAATGGCACATCGAGCACGAGCAAAGCAGTAATCTTGTCTAAAAGTACGCGTGCCGACCATGATGTGGATTATTTATTTGGCCAAGTTGCCATTGATAAAGCGTTTGTTGATTGGAGTGGTAACTGCGGCAACTTGAGCGCTGCTGTTGGACCATTTGCGATTACAAATGGCCTCGTTGATGCGGGCCGCATCCCACGAAATGGCGTCGCTATCGTTCGCATTTGGCAGGTCAATATTCAAAAAACCATCATTGCGCACGTACCAATTACCGACGGTCGAGTACAAGAAACGGGCGATTTTGAGTTGGATGGTGTGACTTTTCCGGCGGCTGAAATTCAGCTTGAATTTATCAATCCCGCTGCTGCTGAGGAGGACGGTGCAGGTGGCGCAATGTTCCCCACAGGAAATCTCATTGATGATCTCAATGTGCCTAACATTGGCGTCATTAAGGCAACAATGATTAATGCAGGCATACCGACGATATTTGTCAATGCAGAAGCTATTGGCTACACGGGCACCGAGTTGCAAGATGCCATCAACAATGACGCCGCTGCCCTCGACTTGTTTGAACATATTCGCGCAACAGGTGCAATCAAAATGGGGCTCATCAAAACCATTGATGAAGCCAAAACACGCCAACACACACCTAAAATTGCCTTCATCGCTAGACCTGCCGATTACATTTCATCTAGCGGTAAACCAGTGCAATCAAACGAAATTGATCTACTCGTGCGCGCAATGTCGATGGGCAAACTACACCACGCCATGATGGGCACAGCGGCGGTCGCCATCGGCACAGCCGCCGCGATACCCGGCACATTGGTCAATATTGCAGCCGGTGGTGGCGAAAAGGACAGCGTCCGATTTGGCCACCCATCTGGCACGCTGCGTGTGGGAGCAGAAGCGCAGCAAGTTAATGGCGAATGGGCTGTGAATAAAGCCGTCATGAGCCGCAGTGCACGGGTGTTGTTTGAAGGATTTGCGCGCGTGCCAAGTGATGCTATTAAAGTATTAAAACACTAATCAGGACGGGCGTTTTAGAGCAAAATGTGCTCAAGATGCCCGTTATATAATGAGTTTATGCTTTTAGCATCATTCCCATTGGCACGTAAACAGATAAGATTTGCTTACTTAATCGTAACGTAAATAACGCAAAGTACTGCATTTGCAACCATTAGCAATGCATCCACAGTAAAAATAAATTTCATAGGCCCACGATGAACATCCCACAAGGACTCACCTTGCCGGCCGCCGGCACGCAAGATTGGTAGGTTGTAATAAAACTGGCTGCCATGTGCAATCATTAAAACGAATAAGAGCGTTGCACGCTGCGCCGGTGTTACTGACAAAATTGGCAGCAGCAGCATTAAAAATGAAAGCATCGCAAAGGCTAAATTCATGCCGCCAAGGAATCTGACGGCGGCCGCAATGGTGAGAAATAATGGCGAGTCTCTCGATGACGCTGGCACCAACACCTTTGCCGCAGCAAAGCGCTTGATGGAAAAATAATGAAAAGCAGCTCCAAACCAAAGCGTGTTTAGTACCAGAACTAAAGTGTAGGCAAATTCGAGCATGTTATGACTCCATATATGTTGCAGATCAACGCACCAATCTAGAGAAATGTCGCAATTTCGTCGAGCGACTTTCGTGAGATAGCAGGCACCATCGCGTTATCAGCAGGATAGCCCACCACTAACAATACAAATGGCCGCTCATTATCAGGGCGCCCCAAAATAGTATTCAAAAAAGCCATCGGGCTTGGTGTATGAGTGAGAGACGCCAAGCCAGCATGATGCAAGCTAGCGATTAAAAATCCAGTCGCAATACCAGTCGAGTCAATCGGATAGTAGCGCTTCTCTTTGCCACCATCGGCAGCATAACCGTAGGCCTCATAAAACACCGCAATCAACCACGGCGCCGTTTCGAGGAACGGTTTCGCCGCGTCAGTGCCCAACGGTGCCAGTGCGCTACGCCACGCATCAGTGACACGGTGTTCATAAAATTCTCGCTCCTCCGCTTCAGCGGCATCACGAATTGTTTTTTTAACCGCGGCGTCGGCAATGGCCACAAACCGCCACGGCTGCTGGTTCGCCCCGCTCGGCGCACAGCCCGCAGCCGCAATGCATTTTTCGATAAGCGCTCGCGGCACCGGTGCTGACGAAAAATCCCGCACCGTGCGCCGGCGCATCACTTCAGCATGAAATTCATTCGCGCGCGATTGCATCTGCGCTAACGGTAACCGATCAAAATCAAGTGGAATTTTAGCGTGGGTCATAGATGGTGTTTTCTGCTTAATAGTGGGGCGAGAATACACTAATACACGAATACACCAATGGCGGCGGCCATTTACAGATGCAATGGAAAACAGCGCTCTTCAAATGACTTTGTAGAAAAACATCGTAAGCCAAATGTCGTTGTTGAACTTGACATGCAATTCTTAGATTTTCTTAGCGCGTTGATGATTTGGGGAATAATATTTAACTCGATTTATATTAACAAATGCTATTCGGCTTTTGCCTTCATCGCACTCTGCACTGCCAGCAAGCATAAGCCGATCATTAGCAAGGTAGAAAGTGCGAATGCCGTACGGCAGCCAAATTGTCCTTCTAGCAGCGAGATGCTTGCGCCGCACACTCGCACCACAGGACCAAACGCAATCCAACCCGGAATGCAGGTCAATACAATTAGCAAAACAACAATGCACCAACCGTATGTCTTAGCGGATACAAAAGCATGAAGCGCAACCGCCACACCTGAAATAACAAACGCAGCACTTGCCATCAACGCCACCCAAAGCGGCACGCGTAATTGCGCAGGATAAGTAAACATGAGTACAGACAAAAGTACCCCCACAAACGCCATCGCAATTCCAGTGCGAAGCTTTTTGCGTGGGCTAAGTGTATCGAGCGAGTTAGGAGTTTGCATTTATGTTATTTTCAGGAATCATCACGTTAACACCTCAGCATTTTAGGTAGCTTGACTTGCATCTGATGCTACTTAGCTAGACTTGACTCCAACGCTGCCGGACACCAACGCTGCCGACGCTGCAAGGCCGTTCTTTCTCGTCATTCGCCGTACTGCCACTCAGCACAACTGAGTCACGCATCCACTACGAGTAAACTACATTCAGCTAATCTGCATGTCGCAGTCGCCAAACTACTAAATCGCAATCCACTTGAATTCAACCATCCGCCCAGCATTGCACGTCGCTGATATCGACAAACTTGTCCACATCGACAAATTGCAATTGCTCTATAAACAATCATTGCAAAGTGTGTTTGCGTTGATGATGGCCGGCGCGATTTGGGCGGGGATGATGTGGCCTGTTGCCAATCCGAAGCACTTGAAATCATGGATTGTGACGGTGATCGTCGTATCATCGTTGCGTGCCGCGCTCTTTTTTGCATACCTATACCAAAAGCCGCAAGGTGACGATCTGCTACGCTGGTGGGTGCCGTATTTGATTACCTTGTCGCTGGCTGTTCCAGTCTGGGGAATTGGTACGGCGATTGTCACGCCACATGATTCGCTCGTTCATATGTGTATGACCTACGCGTTTTTGATTGGCTTGGGCGGCGCGGCCCTACCGGCATACGGCGTTTTTACGCGCTTGGCCGTTGGCGTGACTGTCGTACTTCTCGTACCAATTGTTGTGCTTTTACTTTTGCGTGGCGAAACCCAGACAACAATATTGGCCGCGGCAGGGCTTTGGTTTTTTCTTACAAGCATTCGCGCGATATATGTCCACAACGCCTCGATCACACGAAGCTTTCGCTTAGCGCATGAATTGCGCCATGCGACGCGCATAGCTGAATTCCTCGCTAATACGGATGGCTTAACTGGACTCAACAATCGCCGTGCGTATACGTCGACGGCCTCAGCAATTCTCGACCTCGCCCTGCGCGAAAAGCGCGCGTCGACCATGCTCATCATCGACGTCGATCAATTCAAACAAATTAATGATCAACACGGCCACCAAATTGGTGACGCGGCGCTGGTGCTGGTTGCGGAAACATTGACACAAGAACTGCGCACATCGGACGTTTGCGGACGATTAGGCGGCGATGAGTTCGCGGTTTTACTACCGAATACTTCGCAGACCGCCGCTGTTGAGGTTGCGCAGAAAATCATTGATCATCTGCTGGCAAAAACAATCGAGACCCCAACAACCTCTGTTTCGGTTTCGTTGAGCATTGGCATTGCCCACGGGCTGACTTCGTTCGAAACGTTACTTAATCGCGCCGACACCGCGATGTACGAAGCGAAACGTGCCGGTAGAGGACGTATCGTTGTGGCCGCGACGGCAGCGGAATAAACGGCGCTGTTTTTCCGCAGAAAACAACGACGCGAACGAATTCGTTATTTGCGCTACTGCCTTAAGACTTAGGAGAACTAAGTTTACTAGTGTTGTTTATTCATACTTTGGTCGGGAAAGCGCTACTCAAAAGAAATGGCCAACGACGAGGTGGAGGCGTTCCTGACTTTCCTTGCTGCGGAACGAAACGTGTCGGCATCTACACACCCTATCGCAATTTCGAGGTTGCTATTTATGTATCAAAAGGTGCTTAGCATCGAACTCCATGGCCTGACGGCCTCGCGCGTCCAACGGTACGAAGGCGTCTTCTGATTGTGCTTTCATCAGATGAAATCTCCGCCCTACTTTCGCGCCTCAAAGGCCACATGCAAGCTAAAAACTTATTTATCCATTTGATTAATAATGATAATTAGTATTTTTCAGCGCGCCTTATTTATACGTTGTTTATACTTTGTCAGGTTATTCTGCGTAGTTTAGTATGCAATAACAATTCATACTTCTTGCGTCAGAAAAAAATCCAGCGCATACTAATTACGCTAAGTTATTATCACTAATACGCTAACACGCTAATACGAATAAGGAGCCAACATGGATGCCACTGTCGCCGAACGCGGTCAAATCACCCTGCCCAAAGAGGCGCGTGACGCGTTGGGATTAAGCAAGGGCACAAAGTTAATCGTACAAATCGAACGCGGCCGCATCATTTTGCGTAAAGATGTTTCTGCGGCGATTGCAAAGCTTCGAGGCTCGGCGGAGCTGCCCGACGGCATGACCACAGATGATGTCATGCGTGAGCTGCGCGGTCGCGCGCCGAGCGATCCAGTTGAGCCATGATTGCAGTTGACTCCTCCGTGTTGCTTGATGTGATTAGCAACGATAAGAAATTTGCTGAGGCTTCAGCTATCGCACTTTCTGCCGCCGCTGAGATAGACGACGTGATCATTTGCGATGCCGTGATGGCTGAAATTTGTGCCTACACTAACCCGATGGAAACAGCACTTGAGGCGATGGCTGAATTCGGCATTCGCTTTGTGCCCATCAGCGAGCAGGCCGCAATGCGTGCAGGCGTAATGTATCGGCGCTTTCGCCAACGTGGTGGCGAACGTGAGCGTCTCGTCGCTGATTTCCTGATAGGCTCGCATGCGATGCTGCAAGCGGGCACGCTCATTACCCGTGATGCTAGTTTTCATCGCGACTATTTCAAAGGGCTTAAAATCATTAATCCTGCCATTTAGTTTTTTCAGACCAATCTAGGGCCGCATCAAACACCGCCAACTTAGCCACACTTTAAGGATAGCCATGTCACACAATACTCACAACACGCTGCAATCATTCACCCTTGCCTCTGGCAAATCAGGTCAATTTTATTCATTGCCTGAGCTTGCTAAAACTTACCCTAATGTTGCCAAGCTGCCTATCTCAATTCGCATCGTGCTCGAAGCGGTATTGCGAAATGTAGATGGCAAAAAAGTTAGCGAAGAGCATGTGAAGCAGCTTGCCAATTGGCAGCCAAATGATCAACGCTCGAATGAAATTCCCTTCATCGTGGCGCGTGTGGTGTTGCAGGATTTCACAGGTATTCCGTTACTCGCTGACTTAGCCGCGATGCGTGGTGTGGTGAGTAAGATGGGTAAAAATCCAAAAGTCATCGAGCCATTAGTGCCTGTTGATTTGGTGGTTGACCACTCAGTGCAGATTGACCATTACGGCACGGCAGATTCGCTTGATTTGAATATGAAGCTCGAATTTCAGCGCAATGTGGAGCGCTATCAATTCATGAAATGGGGCATGCAAGCCTTTGATACATTCAAGGTCGTGCCACCGGGCATCGGCATCGTGCATCAGGTGAATCTCGAATACCTCGCGCGTGGCGTGCACAATAAGGGCGGCGTTTATTATCCTGATACCTTGGTCGGTACTGACTCGCACACCACAATGATTAACGGCATTGGCGTGGTCGGCTGGGGCGTGGGTGGTATTGAGGCCGAAGCCGGTATGCTCGGCCAGCCGGTTTATTTCTTAACACCCGATGTAGTGGGTGTAAATCTCACCGGCAAGCTACGCGAAGGCGTGACCGCAACTGACCTCGTACTCACCGTGACTGAGATGCTGCGTAAGGCAAAAGTTGTCGGTAAGTTTGTGGAGTTTTTTGGTGAAGGCACTGCCTCACTGGCGCTGCCCGACCGCGCCACCATTGCTAACATGGCACCCGAATACGGCGCGACGATGGGTTTCTTTCCGGTAGATGACACCACCATTGATTTCATGAAATCAACGGGTCGCACTGCCGAAGAAGTGGATGCCTTCGCCGCTTACTTCAAAGCGCAAGGCTTGTATGGCGTGCCGATGGCAGGAGACTGCAATTACTCAACTTCACTCGCGCTTGATTTGGATTCGATTCGCGCCTCACTCGCCGGCCCTAAGCGCCCGCAAGATCGTATTGAGCTTGGCAAGATGAAATCACAATTTACAGATCTATTTTCAAAACCCATTGCGGATAGCGGCTTTGCAAAATCAGCCGACGATCTTGCAAAACGCTTCGCTACTAAAGACGGTGTAGAAATTGGCTCGGGCGATGTGCTGATTGCAGCGATTACCTCTTGCACCAACACCTCAAACCCCGGCGTGTTGTTAGCCGCCGGATTGCTGGCTAAAAAAGCAGTCGAACATGGCTTAACAGTCGCGCCGCATATTAAGACTTCATTAGCCCCAGGCTCACGTGTCGTCACCGACTATTTGACTAAGGCTGGCTTGCTGCCTTACTTAGAGAAATTGGGCTTTTATCTCGCAGGCTATGGCTGCACAACCTGTATCGGCAATGCGGGCGATTTAACACCTGCATTTAATGAAGCCATTGTGAATCATGATTTAGTCGCCGCTGCTGTTCTCTCTGGCAATCGTAATTTTGAAGCGCGCATTCACGCCAATATTCGTGCGAATTTCTTAGCATCCCCACCGCTGGTGGTGGCCTACGCGATTGCGGGAACGGTGTTGCGCGATTTAGAAAATGAGCCTGTTGGTAATGGCACTAATGGCCCAGTGTATTTGAAAGATATTTGGCCGACTTCGGCTGAGATTGCCGCCGTGATGAATTTCGCCAAAGACCCCGCCACCTTCCAACGCTTGTATTCGAATCTGGGCGCGGACAATCCGCTCTGGCAAAACATCAAAGGCGTGGCTGGGCAAGTCTATGATTGGCCGACCTCCACCTACATTGCAGAGCCGCCGTTTTTTGGCGACAACTTCGGCATGAGCGCGGGCGTAGCAAAAGACGTCAAAGGCGCGCGCGCCCTGGGCATCTTCGGCGACTCTGTTACTACCGATCACATCTCACCCGCAGGCTCGATCAAAGACACCTCGCCTGCTGGTAAATATTTGATTGGCAATAAAGTATTGAAGCCCGATTTCAACAGCTACGGCGCGCGCCGTGGTAACCATGAAGTGATGATGCGCGGCACCTTTGCTAACGTGCGCATTAAGAATTTGATGTTGCCGCTCAACGCCGATAAATCACGCATCGAAGGCGGGCTCACGCTGATGCAACCAAGCGGTGAGCAGACCTACATCTACGACGCCGCCATGCAATACATCAGCGAAGGCACACCCACCGTCATCTTCGGCGGCGAAGAATACGGCACCGGCTCCTCGCGCGATTGGGCGGCAAAGGGCACGCAATTACTTGGTGTAAAAGCAGTGATTGCAAAATCGTTCGAGCGTATCCACCGCTCAAACTTAATCGGCATGGGCGTACTCGCATGCCAATTTAAGAATGGCGAATCCGCAGACTCACTCGGCTTAATCGGCAATGAATCGTTTGACATCACTGGATTAGAAGCGGGTATCAAACCGCAGATGGATGTGACATTGCACATCACTCGTAAAGATGGCAGCAAACACGTCACCACCGTGCTGCTACGTATCGATACGCCGATTGAAGTGGACTACTATTTACACGGCGGAATATTGCCGTATGTGTTGCGGGAGTTGGTGTCGAAGGCGGCTTAGGTTATTGCGGCAAAAAAATTAAACCCTAGTATTGGCGGGTATTTTCAGGCAAATAGTGCTGAAAATACTCTTCTATATTGGGTTTTATTTTTTCTGCACATTAAGTTTGTTGCTGCTGAAGTGTCACGCAATCCCTCCCAACCTCCCTTTTTCAAAGGGAGGAGTTCTGATTTCAGTTGCAACGTAACGAATTGTTATTGATGCCTGACATCAACTCCTCCATTTGAAAAGGGAGGTTGGGAGGGATTGCATCGTAATCTCACTGCACTCACGACTACCTCACACCCACTAACGCCAACCTATCCAACGCAGCATCTAATTTTTCGAAATTTCCCTCTTTCGGCCAGCCTGAAAATGATTCAACCACCTTACCTGCTTTCAAAAAGTAAAAGATCGGCGTAGAAGAAAATTTCTCGAACGGCCACTCGCTCGCAATGTGTACAACAGACACTGGCGCTTCTATGTTTTCTTTATTCCATTTTTGTAGTACATCAATCTGAATACTGCCGTCTTGTGGCGTCACCCATTTTGCGCGCGCTTTGAGACGCTTTAAGCGAGTAGCATCCGAATAGATCGCGTTAGTCGCGCGTCTTGAAAATCCACACGATTGGTGTGACACGACTACCATCATCCAGTCTTGGCTTAAATCTACGCGACGCCGTGTGATTTGGCGCTTATCAGGCGAAATAATCCACTCACTCGCTTCACCACTTTTAATGCTGGTGTCATCCACCATTATCGGCAATGCTGTCTTAGCAGCCGCTGGATATTGCATATGCCATCGCCTAGCCTCATCAAACAAACGCGTTCGCACAAAAGCCTCGTACTGTTCCTCTATGTGCTGAGGAGTAATTGTTTTTTTTGCAATCAACGCCTCGCTTACTAATGCCATTTGTGCAGCATGCCGCGATGCGCGCGCATAAAATACGGTAGCGGATAGCGCACGCTGTAAAATATTTAGCTCATCCACCGCTAAACCTTTAATGCTGGCTAGCGTAATTGGTTCAGGTGAAAATTGCTGGAATGCTGCGACGATTGCATCATGCTTTTCTGCATCTGTAATATCTTTGAATACAATGGCATTGATTTGTGCATCAAATATCGCGTAGCGTTCTTTGAATGTTGCAGTCTCGGCTGCAGCAACAATGCCACCAACTATTTGCCAACATAAAAGGAAATAAAGTAAACGTGCAAATTGTTTGCGAATCAACATGTAGCTGACCTCTAAAAATAATGGATACACCACGCAGACATTTGTGTTTTAGCCAATTGCACAATGGACAAAACATAGCCTAGCCAAAACAGTATTTGATCTGCCTACTTTATCGCTATAAAAATTTTAATTAGCGCTATCCTTTGTGACGCATTATCAAGCCTAATAGTTTGCTCTTATTTAATGTTGGACTTAATCAAATCTCTGCCAAAACTTCTACGTTATCAACACTGATTAACCTCATTGTGATGAACTAATTTACACCGCACTCGTCTTATTTTTTACAATCAATAGCTCAACAACAATATGCAATTTTTTCCATGACTAATAAATTCGCTTTACTCACTGCACTTGCAATCTTGCACTTCTCCCCTACATCGAACGCACAACCAACCCAACCGATTCTGCCATCTGCAGAAAAAGTAGAAGAGCTCCTCATCATCGGCGAGCAGCCTGGCCCTGGCATGTGGAAAGTCACCAAGGGCACTAATACATTATGGATTGTGGGCACGCATGAGCCAGTGCCACAAAAAATGAAATGGCGTGCCAAGGGCATTCGCGAAATCGTTGTCGAATCTCAGGAAATATTATCGGCACCGAGCACGCAAGTTTCTACCAAGCAAATTGGCTTTTTTAGCGCGCTAACGATGATTCCGTCAGCAATGGAAAGCCGCAAAAATCCTGATAACGCAACACTCAAGGATATTGTGCCTGCCGATATTTATCAGCGTTGGTTGGTGCTGCGCGATAAGTACATTGATGAAAATAATACCAATGATGAAGATAAAGATATTGAGCGCTGGCGTCCGGTGTTTGCCGCCTATGAGCTTTATCGCAACGCGATTAAAAAATCTGGCATGACCCAAACGAGCCCGGTCTGGCCGGTGATTAACGACACCGCTAAATTGCATAAAGTAAAAGTGACCAATGTGGTTTACGAGCCCTCTATCAGCAACGCACGCGGCGCACTAAAAGAATTTAGCAAAACACGTCTGGCCGATATTGCGTGTTTCACCAAAACAGTCGAGCGCATCGAAACTGACCTAAGCGCCATGCGGATACGCGCAAATGCATGGGCGAGAGGCGATGTTGAGTCATTGCGAGTGAGTCCGCAAATAGATCAACGCCAAGCTTGTACCGCCGCACTTATTGAAACAGCATTCGCCAAAATGCTCGGTGTACAAGATAACGCTGCAAAAATTGAAGATATTTGGTTGCGCGCTGCAGAAACGGCCATTACTATGAATCGCGTAACGTTAGCCGTATTGCCGATGGATCGCTTAATAGGATCGAAAAACTATTTGACTGCACTTACCGCTAAAGGCTTCGTGGTAGAGGCGCCGCTAGATTAACGCGCGTAAATCCCTTTTAACTCCTCTTTAAAAATGCGGATGACTATTGGTGGCAATTGTTACTTTCGCGATTTGATCTTCGCAACTAAAAGCAACATTGTGTAGCGACACCTGATCCAATGCTGTTCGCTTAACACCCGTTCGCCCTGAGGTATCGAAGGGCTCTTCGAAAATAGAGCCCTTCGACACGCGTAGCGTACCCTGTCCTGAGCTTGTCGAAGGATCAGGGCGAACGGCGAATTTCTACTAACCGAACAGTAACGACACCTGATCCCGAATATCATCTGCTCAATCGTTATTTGACGCGTTTACGAACACTCGTTAAGCTAACGACTCAGTCTTCAACTTATTGAGAGTCCCCCATGAAATTTGAAACCCTTGCCGTACACGCTGGCTATACGCCTGACCCTACGACCAAAGCCGTGGCGGTGCCCATTTATCAGACGGTGGCGTATGCCTTTGACGATACGCAGCATGGTTCCGATTTATTTGATTTGAAAGTGGCGGGCAATATTTATAGTCGCATTATGAATCCGACCAATGCGGTACTTGAGGCACGTATTGCGGCACTCGAAGGCGGCATCGGCGCGCTTGCCGTGGCTTCTGGCATGGCGGCGATTAGCTATGCGATTCAGACTATTGCGGAAGCAGGTGACAATATTGTTTCCTCCGCCACGCTTTATGGCGGCACTTATAATTTATTCGCACACACCTTTCCGCAGCTTGGCATTACGGTACGTTTTGCCGACGCAAACGACCCCGCCTCGTTCGCGGCATTGATTGACGATAAAACCAAAGCGGTATTTTGCGAATCCATCGGCAACCCGCTGGGTAACGTGACTGACTTTGGCGCGCTGGCCGAGATTGCCCACAAAGCCGGTGTGCCGCTAATAGTTGATAACACTGTGCCGAGTCCTTATTTATGCCGTCCTATTGAGCATGGCGCGGATATTGTGGTGCAGTCACTCACCAAATACTTAGGCGGTCACGGCACCACGTTGGGTGGCGCGATTATTGATTCTGGCAAATTCCCTTGGGCCGAACATAAGGCGCGCTTTAAGCGGCTAAACGAACCCGATGTCAGCTATCACGGCGTGGTTTACACTGAGGCGCTCGGCGCGGCGGCTTACATTGGTCGCGCGCGCGTTGTGCCGCTACGCAATATGGGTGCGGCGTTATCACCGTTTAACGCGTTTCAAATTTTGCAGGGCATCGAGACGCTGCCGCTACGCATGGATCGTATCTGCGATAACGCTGAAAAAATTGCCACTACGCTCTCCAAGCATCCAAAAGTGGCGTGGGTAAATTACGCGGCGCTGCCGAATCATCCAAGCCATGCCTTGATTAAAAAATATATGTCGGGGCGGGCGTCAGGCATTGTAAGCTTCGGATTGAAGGCAGCCGATGGTCGCGCAGGCGGCGCGCGTTTTCAAGATGCGCTGTCACTCTTCACGCGGCTGGTGAATATTGGTGACGCGAAATCACTCGCATGCCATCCTGCTTCCACCACGCATCGTCAATTAAATCCTGATGAGTTGAAAAAAGCAGGCGTGAGTGAAGATATGGTGCGACTTTCCATCGGCATCGAGCACATTGATGATTTGCTGGCAGATTTAGAGCAGGCGCTGGCTAAAGTATAAATTAGTCAAACTCGCCTACTGGCGGGCATTTTCAAGCATATATGACTGAAAAAACTCGCCAATAGGCGAGTTTAATTTTTAAATATTCAGCTACGAACTACACGACAACATCGAGCAGCCCGCCTTTTGTCGCGCCCAGTCAGGGCGTTTGGCGGCGAATTTTTCTTGACCCACCACTTCATCATACGGATGACGTAATACTTCAAGCAAGGTATGAATCATAGATGCATCGCCGCTACTTGCGAGCTCAATGGCCTCTTGTGCCAAGTAATTTCTGAGTACATAAATGGGATTCACGCTGTTCATACCCTTTGTACGCGTAACGGCATCAACGCCATCCTGCTTGGTACGCGCAATATAAATATTCAGCCAATCATCAAGCGCTGCTTGATGTATTGCACGCAAATCATCGCGATAAAAAGTCTCGTGCATCAGCTTGCGATTCGTTTCACTGTCATCCGTCACTTTTGCCAGCTGGCGAAAAAAAATCGTCATGTCGATCTCAGAGATCGTCATCAACTTAAAAATAGTGTTGACGATATCGGCGTCACTTTCTTGCCAAGTGTTAAAACCAAATTTAGCGGCAAAATTTTTCTTAGTTTCGTCTTCATACACTTGATCAAACCTTGTCATACCGTCTGTGATTAACGCCGTTAACTTTTCACTTTCAGGTGAGTTTTCGTCCGTCACCATCACAATCGCGCTCGCGAGCCGCTCTAAATTCCAGCGCGCGATTTCAGGCTGACGTCCGAAAGCATAACGCTTTCCGCCTGCGTCTGTGGTGTTGGGTGTCCAACCGAAATCGAAATTATCAATCCAACCGTAGGGGCCGTAATCAATCGTCAAACCAAGTATCGACATGTTGTCGGTATTCATCACGCCGTGCACAAAGCCCACCCGCATCCAGTGCGCGACCATGACCGCCGTGCGCTCAGCAACCAATGCAAACCATGCGCCGATTTTTTGTATCGGCTCATCGGGAAAATTAACATCCGTAAAATCACGATCAATAGTGAAATCAATCATTTGTCGTAATAGTTTCACATCATTACGTGCCGCATGAATTTCAAAATGCCCAAAGCGCGTGAATGAAGGCGCGACACGGCATACTATCGCCCCTGGCTCCGGCGCGGCATTGCCGTCATAGAACATATCGCGGACTACCATGTCACCTGTAAGCACCAAACTCAATGCCCGCGTAGTCGGCACACCTAAATGATGCATCGCTTCACTGCATAAAAATTCACGAATAGAAGAACGTAGTACGGCACGACCATCTGCGCGACGAGAATATGGTGTCGGCCCCGCACCTTTTAGCTGTAGCTCCCAACGTACTTTGTTCGCCACAACTTCACCCAAATAAATCGCGCGACCATCGCCAAGCTGCCCCGCCCAATTGCCGAATTGGTGCCCCCCATAAACGGTTGCATACGGCTCACTGCCTGGCAACAAACTATTGCCTGCTAGGGCGATGATGATGTTGGCGGATGCCATGTCGTCGGCTGTTAAACCAAGAGCTGACGCCATTTCAGGCGAGTAGGTCAACATTGTCGGCGCGGCAACGGGCGTTGGCATGACCCGTGAGTAAGCAATGCCTTTGACTTGGCGCGTAAAATTTTTAGTCTCTGCGTCGCCAGATAGAGCGCGCATGAAGGTGTTGTCGAATAGAAGTGGCATGGGCGATTTAGGAATATTAATTTGAGTATTATTTTAATGCCGTAGTGAATCAGTCAACACGCTGATAAATTCGCTGAAAGCGCGGATTGAGCACCACGCCGAAGTCGCCTAGCGCATATTGAATCAACCAATCGCCAGCACTACCGGTCAGCACATCACCACCGACTTCACGCGAAATACTAAATGCCTCTGATATTTGCTTGGCGAGTACGATCACTTTTTTTGCGGCATATTGCCCTGCTTCCCCTGCAAGAGTGGGCGATACAGGCAAATATTTATCATCAAAGCGTCGGCGTGAAACAACCCAAGTTTCGCCATCTGCTGCATCAATAATTGCATCTCCTGCAACGTAATGATTTGGCCCGACACGACTCAGAAGCATACCAGCTTCAGTTGAAAATTTAACCTGCACCACTTCAATCTTGCAATAACGTGCGGCGGCGCTATCTTGTTCTAAATTAGTCAGGTGAGAAAAAATGAACATTGGTTAATAATAATTTTTAGTAGGATAAGTCCTTACTATACTTAGCATCAAATCGTATTTTTAAATATTGCCAATACTTTAAGCACAAAAAATTCACATGAAAAAAATCTCTCGACGACATTTTCTGGCAACACCCCTTGTGCTCATGCCACACGCATTGCACGCTGCCGCACCTACATATCCCAATCGCCCTATCCGCATCGTGGTGGGCTTTCAAGCTGGCGGCACGGCAGATGTATTGGCACGGTTAATTGCGGCGAAGGCGGCAACCGTATTAGGGCAGCCTGTCATTGTTGAGAATAAGCCAAGCGCCGCCGCCATCCTCGCCGCCGACCATGTTTCCAAAGCCATACCCGATGGACACACCTTATTTTTAACCTTTGCCGAGGCATTGGTCAGTAATCCTGCCTTATATCGTCAATTGCCGTATCAACCACAACGCGATTTTAGTTTTATCGCCAAAATCGCAGTGGGTCCACTGGTCATTGCTGTCAATAAATCCGTGCCCGCGACTAATTTGGCAACCCTAATTGCACACGCAAAGTCTGGTGCAACTTTAAATTTTGGCTCATGGGGCGCTGGCTCGCATGGACATCTCTTGTGTGAGGCGCTCAATAAATCTTACGCGCTGAATATGCAGCATGTTGCCTACAAGGGGGAAAGCTTGACGATCCAAGATTTACTCGGCGGACAGATTCAAATAGCCGCAGGTAGCATCGGCGCGATGCGCGCACATTTGCAAAGTCGCGCACTAAATGCAATCGGTGTCATTGGCAAATCACCTAGCCGTGTATTGCCAACGGTAGCAACGCTATATAGTCAAGGTGCCGCAGATAGCGCCTTCACCACGCTCGGTTGGGTGGGTCTGGTTGGTCCCGCGAATATGCCACCCGCTATTGTTGCTCGCTTGAGCGAAACGATTCGCGACGTACTCGCACAGAACGATATCAGTGAAAAACTTTTAAGCTATGGATTTGAGCCGATATATCTGCCAAGCGTAGCGTTTTATCAGCAGTGGCAACGTGATACGCCAATCTGGGCAAAGCTCATACGCGATGCAGGTGTAACGCTAGACTAGCACTGGACTAGTGTTTGATTAAGGTTGGCGAACAAAACGATACGGCATTGTAGGCGGCACGCGAAACGCGTAGCGGCCATCTGCTAATTTGCCTGATTCACGATATTCAAGAATGCCATCAGCCTGCATTGTGACGCGTGCATCAATGCCCATACGCCGCCCCGATGCGGCCGTTAGCGAGCATTCATCGGCACTAATATTGCCGTCAAATGTAGTGGCGGTGAGTGAAAATTTAAGCCCGCATTGCGCGCCATAGCCGCGCAGCAGCGAGACATTGAGTGAACGAAAGGCATTCATATCGCCACCCTTCCCTGCCAAAGGCGCACCATCAACGAACGCATAAAAATCCATGCGCACCATGCCCATTTCATCAACACGGAAAGACCAAATACGCTGGCGTGATATGGCACCATTTTTATCACCATTGCGCCACTCAAGATACAACACATGCGTACCTAGCGCCGGCGCATCAACTTTCACGAAAGAGGCATGCTGCACATCTAACCAATCACCATTCACGGATGGTGCAATTTTTAATGCTTGAGGTGCTGCATCAAATTGCGCGCGGTTATGCCATACGCCTGCGATTAATGCGATGAGCGCATCCCGCTTATCAACCGGCTGATTAACATCGGCAACCGTGGTGCAACTCGCGAGCAAAAAGCAAACGCAAAATATGCGTAAGCTTTTCATTTTTTTACGTCGTCCAACATCAACTCACGAATCAATTTTACTGGCGCACTACCGTAGGATAAAAATTGATTATTAAACGCTTTGACTGAAAACTTATCGTTGCTATTGCTGATACCGCGTTGCTTAATTTCATCTCGTAAATTGGTTATTTCAGCATAGCCGTTGTAATAGCTGGTGAGCTGCACTTGTGACAAAGTCGCACGCCGCCACTTATTGGTAGCTTCCGTTTCCTGTTGAAACGCTTCGTTTTGCATCATGGTGAGCGCGGCATCGCGCGACATATTTTTGGTGTGAATTTCGATGTCCAAAATGGTATTAACGACCGAGCGTAAATTCCACTTCATCCACATCAACCAAATCTCAGGCGATTGATTGTCGTAGCCCGCGTCGAGCATCACTTTCTCGCTAAATACGGCCCAGCCTTCAATCATCGAGCCATTGCCAAATATGGTTTTAATGCGACTTTTGGATTTGTTGGCGTGCATGAGCTGCGTGTAATGGCCAGGGATCGCTTCGTGAATATTTAATATCTGCAACATCCAGTGATTGTATTCACGCAAATACGATTCAGCTTCAGCCTCAGTCATGCTATCAAGCGGCGTGACGTTGTAATAAGTATTCGCAGTAGGGTCATATGGCCCAGGCGCACTAATGGATGCACCCGCCCCGCTGCCGCGCATATAGAGCGGTGTTTCACGCACCACTAGCGGACGTGTCGCATCCTGATCGACTAAATCTTTCTCACGCACAAAGGCTTCTAGCGCAGGAATATGCGCGTTAATAGTCTCGACAAATTTGTCGCGCGTAGTGTGGCGTTTGCTCAATTCATCTAATACCGCACGAATCATGGCTAGCTTATTGGCAGGTATTTCAAGCGTTCCCATCACGCTAGGCCATAGCGCCAAAGCACGTGTTGCCATCGCCTCATGTAGTGCGGTTTTCTCAGCAATTGCACGCTGATGCAATTCGTCCACGCTCAAACCAGACTGAATATCGAAGGAAAATTTTTGCGCATACAAATCGCGACCAATACGAAAACTACGCGCTTTGTCTGGGTCTTTTGCGAGTGTGGTCGATAATTTGGTTAAAAAATCTACATAGCCTGTAATGGCGTTGCGCGCTAGGTCATAGCGTAATTTGAATTGTGTTTTTTCAGTGTCAGTTAGTGATGATGAATTTACGATGTCGAGCAATTTCGCGTTAAGTACACTGAGTGTGCCGTTATTCTGCAAAATCGCGAGCTGCGTGTGTTCACGTGTTGGTGTACTGATATTGACTTGGGCAGCGTTGTAATAAGCAGGCACACTGGCTAATCTAGCACTGACTTGTCTGAGTCGCGTGGGAAGCGGCGCATACTCGGTATTGAGGAGCACGCCAAGGGTATTGCCGACGTTATATTGCGACGGCTGCCATTGCCAATGTTTAAAAACTGACTGATGCCATAAGTAAGACTTAAATCTATTTTGTATTAACCGCAAATCAACTTGATTAGGCGCGCTTAACGTTTTCGAATCAAATTTTGCGAGTGCGGTTAGCTTGGCGTTATAAAACGCTAGATTTTTTGCGCGCCGATTGGCATCCGGCACAGTCATTTTGTCTGCGTACTTATAGTAGCCCGCTGTAATGCCCTGCTCGGGAAATTCACGCCACATGTCATTTAGCAACTTTGCCGAGTATTGTTCAAATGCGAGATCATTCTGCGACGGTGCGGCAGATGCTAGCATCATGAAATTGCTCAGCATAAACACACTGATACATAAAAAATAACGCATAGTAAATTTAGTCTTTCTCATAACGATTTCTCAAACACCAATATTGGCGGGCATCTCGAAGCATTATGCTTCAAACTGCACGTCAATAGACGAGTTTCACCACTTCACTGCATCCTCAACAGATCACCATGACCACACTGCCCATTACCTACCCACATGAAATTCCACCCGCGCCAGGCGAGGCGATAAAGGTTGCCGACGGCATTTATTGGATACGTATGCCACTGCCGTTTGCGCTTGATCATATTAACTTATGGCTACTCGAAGATGGGGATGAATGGGTGATTGTGGACACTGGGTATGGCGTCAGCACTACGCATGAATTATGGCTTCGGCATTTTGCGGAGACGATGCAATCCCGCCCTGTAAACCGTATCGTTATTACGCATTACCATCCTGATCACGTTGGCTGTGCGGCGTGGCTTCATGAAAAAACGGGCGCACCAATATGGATGACCAATGGCGAATTTCTTTCGGCACATGCAGCTGCGAGCGATATCGCAGGCTTCGATATTGATAACTCAGCAGCGTTATTTTTGGCGCATGGCTTAGCGCGTGCGCGACCAGATTTTGTTGAAGCGCAGCAGGCACGCACCAAGTCATATAAACGCGGCGTACCGACAGTACCAACGCGCTTTAATCGTTTAATGGAGCATGACGAAATTAAGATCGGCAAACGCACATGGCGCATCATCACAGTATTTGGTCACGCGCCAGAACATGCTTGCCTATATTCGGCGGATGACAATATTTTAATTTCAGGTGATCAGGTATTGCCACGCATCACCACCAATGTAGGCGTGTGGGGCAATCAGCCGGAAGGCAATCCGCTCAAATTATTTTTAACCAGCATGGATAAATTTCGCCCGCTGCCCGCAAACACGCTGTTGCTGCCGTCGCATGATCGCGTTTTCTATGGCCTGCATGAACGACTCGATCAGCTCGCAAGCCATCATGAAAAACGCCTCAACGAATTAGCCGATGCGCTCACAACGCCTAAGTCTGCTGCTGATATTTTGCCAATATTGTTTCGCCGTCCACTCGACAGCCACCAGCTTGTGTTTGCGATAGGCGAGGCAATCGCGCACTTACACTACCTATGGCGTGATGGTCGCATCGTACGCCGCAAAGACGCAGATGGGGTGTGGATGTTTGAACGCGTTAGCTAAGCAAACTGCGTTTTTACCGTTATGTATCAAGCATCTGGGTCAACCGCCAGTAGCGAAATTGAGAACGTTGTGCCATGCGCATCGCCGTCTTTTTCGGCAATCATACTTTCCACGCCAACGTCGCCACCCATACGTTCAATCACCGTTTTTACAAACACTAGGCCCAAGCCAATGCCATCCGCCTTTGGCTGGCCTTCTTGGTGAAGGCGTTGAAAGCGTTTGAACAAGAGATTCATATTGGCAGGCGAGATGCCCATGCCTTCATCGGTTACGGTAATTTTCCAGCGCGTCTCTACTTCTATTAGCGCAATGCTGATTGTGGTTTCGTCAGGGCTGTATTTAATCGCATTGGAAACTAGATTAATCACCGCGCGCGTCAGTAAATCACGGTCGCCCATTACCCACGCTTCATCGGGTGCAATATGCGACACAACACGGATCCATTTAGCACGAGCGGTAGCATCGGCTTCTTCGATAACATCTTGCAATACTTCTGTTAGCTCTAAGAGCTGAAAATCAGCAGGCTTGGCACGCTCGGCTTTGGCAAGTCGTAAAAAATCATCGGCTAAATTTAGCGTACGACGCGAATATTTTCCGATACGTTCAAGCAACGTTTCGCGCGCGATGCTATCTGGGTTTTCACGCGCCATGTCGATTAAGGTAATGATCGAGGCTTGAGGGGAGCGCATATCATGCGATAAAAAACGTAGCGCTTCATCGCGCCTGCGTTCTGACTCTCGCAGTGGTGTGATATCTGCAATAGTGACGATCAAGCCTGTGGCGACGCCAGTATGTGAATAGAGCGGCGCAAACTGCACCACACAATCGTGTTCATTTAAAGAAGAAATAGATTTGGCTTCAACAGTAATCGGTTCAATGATGAGTGCCGTGTCTCGCTGCCTATCGGCACGCAATGTTTTGTGAACTTCAGCGGAAATTTCATCCCACTTCATGGCCTCACTTGGTCTTAACTGCGCTAACACTTGCGCTAGTTGCTGCCCTTCAAGTGCAGGCGGCGGCGAGACACTGTTCTGCTGAAATAATCTATCTGCGGTGGTATTTGACAACATAATCTTGTCATTAAAATCCACAACGAGAGCGGCAATTGGGAGGCTTTCAATACTGTCCGCGACGAAACGCTTTAAGCCGCGTAAACGTTCTGTGGCGGCTGTTATTGAATCAATACGTTGTGCAAAAACATCAGAAAGTCGTGATTGCCCAGCCTGATTCGCTGGCACTAGATAGGCGGTGGCAGATGGCACGACATCAGGCTCATTGGCTAGCCGCATTAACTCTTGATCAAAATAGCGCTGTGTCGCCTCAAGTTTTCGCCAACTCCATAACGGATATGACAATGCTAGTGTTATCAGTGTGAGTGTAGGCGAAATCCACAGTGCTGCCCAACGAAACAGCATCAACGTAAGCAGGATAACCACCAACCCAGTACATGTCACTAGCAACAGCGAGCCGCGCGGCGATAAGCGCAAATAGCCTCCCATCACCAAGAACAACAACACAAATGCAAACAAGGCTGATTCGAGGCGCCCAAGTACTTGTAAATTGATACCCTCTGCTAATGCTTGAATCACATTTGCGTGTATCTCCACGCCTGGCATTGCGCGCGTTTCACCCGAAACTGGCGTAGGGTATTCATCGCCAAGCCCAGATGCGGTCACGCCAAATAAAACAATCTTCCCTTTTAATGCGCTTTCGGCTACATCCCCGCGCAGGATATTGATGGCAGGTATAACCGGATAGTGACCCGGCGGTCCCGCATAGGGAATGCGAAATAGCGATTGACTAACCCATGCTGATCCGCCCGACGAGCCCAACAACTTATCAGCTATTGAAACGTCATTCATTAGCTTCGGGGAATTCAGCGCGTTAGGGAATAGCCCCGAAAAGCGCATGGCTTCCCAACCCAATAAACGGTATTTAGCTTCGCCTGCGCCACCGCGTAGATGCGTAGAGCGCATCACCCCATCAACATCAGTTTGTGATTTGATCATGGCTAGTGATGCTGCTGCCTCACGTATCGGTGATACAGGCAACACTTCGCCATAAATAGCGCCCTCTTCTAGACGTGGAATCACCGGCAGCACCACACGGCCTGAGGCAGTAATGGCGCTAGCGAGTAGCACATCTGCTTTTGCATCGACCTTATCGGGTTCAGTCAAAATGACGTCATAACCAATCGCTGCCGGACCGGATGCACTCATTTTTTCGATAATGCTGGCTTGTATCGCGCGACGCCAAGGCCAGCGACCAATTTGCTGCAGACTAGCGTCGTCAACACCTACGATCACAACTTCTGGGATCGCTGGACGCGACCAAATTGCCATCGCTAAGTCGTAAGCTTGTTGATCAATTCGTATGAACCAATTAAAACGCGCTGCCGATATGATCAGTAGCAGCAATATGATTAATATCGTCGCCCACTCTTTCTGGACGGGTGCTTTCATCGGTCAATCCGCATCAAACTTGCCTTAAATTAGTTGACCTTGCTATGTGCAATGTCGTCAATATTAAAACAGCCCGCCAAAAATTTCTACCGTAAGCGTAGCACTCCACGCGCCTGCGCCCACGACATTTTCAGTTGTGGAGTTTGCATTGACTGTTCGAACACGCACGAAATAGGTATTTTTTGGTAATTCTTTAATCGGCATTTGATTTGTCATCACCACATTGTTCTGCACAAGAGTATCAAATGTCTCGCTCTTCGATAGCTGAACTTGATAATGCTGACCGATTTCACCAGCACGCCAGCGCAGCGCATTTTGTCCATCGAGGTCTAGGCGCAATGCTGTCGGTGCTATAGCAGAATTCACGTCAAACGCAATCGCGTCGCTCATAGGCCCTTCACGGCCGGACATCGTTTGACTTGCAATGCGCCAAAAATAGCTACCACTGACAAGCGTTTGTTTGGGCGTATACGTTTGTTGCTGAATATTTTTTTCATCAACAACAATTTGACTAAATTTGGCATCCGTCGCCACTTGTAACCGATATTGATTGGCATAGTTTTCAGCGTCAGCATTTGCTGCGCTAAGCAGTGCTTGCCGCTTCGTCCACTTAAACTCAACGGTACCGCTCGTTAAGCGTGACGCTGCCAACGGCATCGCCATTAGCGGTGCAAATGGGCGTGCTGACACTGTCAGCGGCTTGACGCTATTCATACCCTCAAGTCCATCTTTATCAATCGCGCGCACTTGTAAAAATAATGCGCCATCCGGCAAATCAGCTAACCGTATTGAAGGTGTAGCGCTAACAGCCTCAGACACTGGCTTCAGGAATTGACTATCGGTGGCGACTAGTGCGCGATAGCCGCTCGCACCTGCGACAGGAGCGAACGCAAATGCTAACTCAGGTCGCCTTTGAGTATCGACAAAATCGACGAGCATTGGTGGTGGCAATAATTTCGCCGGCGGAGAGGGCAGCATATCCTGCAACACAATCGTGCCAAAGCCAGCGTTAATCGACAAGCCTTGAGATAGCTCGGTCTTTGCACCTGCAACAGCAACATTTCCTTCCAAAACCTCGTTTATCGACTTGCCATTTGCTCCTGCAGCCGCCCTAAAGACTGTGCCACGTACGCCCATGTTGGCGGTTGGTGTCCGAATTTCATAGCGTGCGGCGTTATGCTGTTTGGCAACGGTTGACTCAACGCGTCCAGATTGAAGTTTCAACACCGATTCCGTAACCGTTGTATTGGCAAGTAACCTCGCGCGCTCTATTTCAACGGCAGACTTTGATTGCACGTTAAGCGTTGAGCCGTCAGCTAATTTGATGGTGATAAAACCATTATCGCCAGTGGCTAACTTGTCGCGCTCATTAACGCGTTGACCGACCTTTAGCGCTTCTCCATTCATCTTGGCCTCACCACTCACAGCCAATACTGTAGGTGCGGCAACATCGGCTCGCATCGCCGCAATAGGAATACGCACTTTGCTACCAACCGGTATTAACGTTGGATTAAGGCTTGGATTGTATTTTTGTAAGGTCGAATAGTCCTTACGATTTGTCAAAAAAGTTTGGGCAAGTTTTGAGAAGGTTTCATTTTTGATCACTTGGTGCACGTATATACGCTCTGCAGCACTCGCTTGTTTGGCTGGCTGCTTCGGCGTAACGCTGGCAAGCGTAGCACCTGCCAACAGCAATGTGGGCATCGCAATCAAGCTCATGATTGACACCGACGACCTGCGAATATTGTCCAATGACGAATCGACAAAACTAGGGTGGGTTGTATTCATGCGTTTTCCTTCTGCCAATAAATAACTAACGAATAATTTACAAATTTAAAAATACGACTGGCGATGCTGTCACCATTTGCTTTGCTCTAACACGCGCGACGGTGATCAATACTAAACTTATTGGACTGCTACGAATTAAGACCTATGCAATCTATTCACCATTTGAGGACCATGATTGGTCAATCGCATTAGCGATTTCGTTTTCATTACATGCAATGACTTTATAAAGTGCGAGCGTAATCAACCCATGCTATATAAATTAGCTGAGCATATGCGTAATTGGTAGTGAAAAGTCAAAAATTAACTATATTTGACAATTTATGACAACACTTTAACTCGTTGTGCAAACAGCATCAACGGCTGACCGACAAAGTTAACTAGTGACGCTAACTTTTTCGAGTCGATAACCAAAGTTATAGATCGGCGTTAAGCGTAGCCCCCGTGCAGGACCGAAGTCGAGCTTCTTACGTACTCGGCTAATGTGGGTATCAATGGTGCGCGATTGCACTTCAGCCGCTCTCCCCCAAACGCTCTCGGTAATATGCCCACGGGAAAGCAAATGACCAATATTGGCGAACAAGAACAGCGTAAGCTCGTATTCTTTATCAGTCATTTCAATTTCTACGCCATCGAGCTTGACGACACGATTCGCCACATCAACATGGTAAGGTGCCATGTCTATGTTAGTAGGCTCATTCACACGGACTTTAGCGCGTCTCAGCAGCGCATCCACACGTGCTAATAACTCAAGTTTACGGATGGGTTTAACCATATAGTCATCCGCACCAGCTTGTAATGCCGACACTATATCAGCCTCAGAATCGCGGCTGGTGGCAAACAAGACTGGAGAATCCAAATGTAATGTTTCACGAAACCACTTTAGAACTTCCGGACCAGACATATCTGGCACATGCCAATCAAGTAGGTAAAGATCGAAGCTTTCACGATTCGCTTCGCGCACAATCGCCTTGCCTGAGGTGTAATGATGCACGTGATGTCCGCCTGATTCAAGCCAATGCTTAATCGCAGTACCAACATCGACATCGTCTTCTAACATTGCAATTCTCATTGCTATTTTTTTCCTGTGCATGTGTTGTATTGACTTAATCACTGTTGTTTATGCGGTGATTTTTATTTTTAAGCTTCTTTCCATATTATGTACGTAATCTTGTTAAAAAGTGTGTCCTGCTAAATCAGGTTTTTCATCGCGCGATCTAGGCCATCAACGGTCATCGGGTACATACGGTCTGCCATGAGTTCACGGGTAATTTTGACCGACTGTGTGAACGACCAATGCGCTTCCTCTGTTGGGTTAATCCACGCCGCGTTTTTGTAGTGCGCTGTCATACGCATGAGCCATGCTGCGCCTGCTTCTTCATTCCAGTGCTCCACACTACCGCCGGGCTGCAGTATTTCATATGGGCTCATGGTTGCATCACCGACGATGATGAGCTTGTAGTCTTTACCGTATTTGTTGAGTACATCAAAGGTGGAAAATTTTTCGCTATGCCTAAGGCGATTGTTACGCCAAACTGATTCATATAAAAAATTGTGAAAATAAAAATATTCGAGGTGCTTAAATTCTGTTTTTGCGGCAGAAAATAACTCTTCGCAGCGATGAATATACTCATCCATCGAGCCACCAACATCAAGTAATAGCAGCACTTTTACATTGTTGTGCCTCTCGGGAACCATCTTAATGTCTAAATAACCCGCATTGTGCGCGGTAGCTTTAATCGTATGGTCAAGGTCTAGCTCCTCCTCAGCACCGCTGCGCGCGAATTTCCGCAGCCGACGCAGTGCCATTTGAATATTACGAATACCAAGCTCAACGTTATTGTCGTAATCGCGATAAGCTCGCTGATCCCAAACTTTTACCGCACTCTTGTTACGGCTTTTATCTTGCCCGATACGAATGCCTTCAGGATTAAACCCATACGCGCCAAACGGTGAAGTTCCCGCCGTGCCAATCCATTTTGAGCCGCCTTGGTGTCGCTCTTTTTGCTCATTTAAACGCTCGCGCAGTGTTTCCATCAACTTTTCCCAGCCACCAAGGGATTCAATCAATGCTTTTTCTTCTTCTGTTAAATTTTTCTCAGCGAGCTTCCTGAGCCACTCTTCAGGCAATTCTGCCCCAAACGCCTTATCTAGAGCGGCATTTAAGTTTTCAATGCCTTTGAAATACTGCCCAAATGCACGATCAAACCGATCAAAATGCGCTTCATCTTTGACCAAACACGCACGCGATACATAGTAAAAATCATTGACTGAGCCGTAATTTTCAAAAATTGCACCCGATTGCGTCATCGCCTCGCAAAGTAATAAATACTCTTTGACTGAAACGGGGACGCCAGATTTTTTTAAGTTCAAGAAAAAGTCGATGAGCATGAAAGATTTGTTAGTGTGCGACGATAAAAACTAGCCACAGATGAATTTGGATAAACGCGGATAAAAGCAAAAAACGTTTTGACCGCCGACGCACGCCGATAAAGCCGATAAAAGCAAAAACATAAAAAAAATTTTGTCATTCCGAGCGCAGCTCGTGAAATGATATAACTGAAAGGGTTTGTTGTTATCTGTGTTTAACAGTGCTCATGCGTGACTAAAAAAGCAGTTGACCTTATCGGCGTTCATCGGCGGTTAAACGTTTTTGACCTTATTTGCGTTTATCCGTGTTCATCTGTGGCTAAAAATGCGTTGCTCTCAACGATCCAATTTATGCTGAAGATGCGCGCGGACACTTGGCCACTCACTGGCAATGATGGAATAGACGCAGGTATCGCGATCCTCCCCTTCCCGACCTATACGATGTGCGCGTAAGACCCCATCGAGCTTGGCACCGAGTCGTTCAATGGCGGCACGGCTATCGTGATTCATAAAGTGGGTGCAAAACACAACTGCGCGACATTCCAAGGCTTCAAACGCGTGGGTTAGCATCAATATTTTGACCTCCGTATTGATTGCGGTGCGCTGTACTGACTTTGCGTACCATGTGTAACCAATCTCCAGCCGACGGTTTGCTGCCTCAATACTACTAAAGGTGGTTGCGCCAACAACGACATTGTCCGACACGCGCCGCACCACAAAGGGCATCATCGTACCGGCATCACGCTGTGCCAAGCGCATCGCCATATCAGCAGCAGCATGTTCGGGTGACGGCACACTCGTGTACCAAAGCTTCCACAATTCACCATCTGCGGCAGCTTCAGTTAACAAATCTTGATGCTCTGGTGCCAGTGGCTCTAAGCGTGCATGACGGCCTTCCAGTATCACGGGTTTGACATACATATTGGCTTAACTCCTACGTTTGGATAAAAAAACCAAGCGCTCAAATAAATGTACATCTTGTTCATTTTTAACCAGCGCACCGTGTAGCGGTGGAATGAGTTTATTCACGTCATTAGATTTCAGCGCTTCTGGCGAAATATCTTCTGCCACCAAGAGTTTTATCCAATCCAGCAGCTCAGAGGTTGATGGTTTTTTCTTCAATCCTGGCATGTCGCGAATATCAAAGAAAACTTCCATCGCTTCTTTGAGTAAATTTTTTTTAAGATTCGGAAAATGCACATCCGCAATTTGGCGCATCGTATCGCGATCTGGAAAGCGAATGTAGTGAAAGAAACAGCGCCGCAAAAATGCATCGGGCAATTCTTTTTCATTGTTACTGGTAATAAAAATAATCGGCCGGTGTACCGCATTAATGGTTTCACGCGTTTCGTAGCAGTAAAACTCCATACGGTCGAGCTCACGCAATAAATCATTCGGGAATTCAATATCAGCCTTATCAATTTCATCAATCAACAGCACCACTTGTTCTTCAGCCGTGAATGCCTGCCACAGTGTGCCCTTGTGGATATAATTTTTAATGTCTTTGACTTTTTCTTCACCTAATTGCGAATCACGCAAACGTGATACAGCGTCATATTCATAGAGACCTTGTTGTGCTTTAGTGCTCGATTTAATATGCCATTGCAACAATGGCTTACCTAATGCGAGAGCAACCTCTTCAGCCAACATGGTTTTGCCCGTGCCGGGCTCACCCTTAATGAGTAGTGGGCGCTGCAACGTGATGGCGGCATTAACCGCCAACATCAGATCGTTGGTCGCAATATAGTTTTGGCTACCGGTAAACTTCATTGTTATCCTAGTCGTTAGTCACACAGATTTATCAATTTCTATTATAGGAGCTTCAAATGGCGACTTATTCATCCTGCATAAACCCGCGTTTAAAAATTAGCGTGCAATTAGTACTCATAGCCATCATCGCCAGCGCAGCCACAGTTTATGCAGCAGATACTAGCGTCACCATTTACTCAAGCACCCAGCCAGGCACGCTCTCACCGGCTAATTTCCGCAATCAAAATAATGGTGGCGCAATACCAGGCTACGCGGTTGTTCGGCAAGAAAAAACATTCGACCTTACGCGTGGCCGCACCATCATCCGCGTCTCTGACGTGCCTTCATTGATTGACCCAACTACGGTTTCATTCGAATCCTTGACCGATGGCACGAATACGCGTGTCGTTGAGCAAAGTTTTGAATTTGATTTGACCAGCACAAGGAAGCTGCTTGAAAAATATCTCGACCGTGAAGTCACTATTGAGCAGGTACGTGGCACAAACGTCGAATCCATCACAGGCACGCTGCTCTCCACCCAAGACGGCATCGTGCTGCGTATGGCTGATGGCGCGATCCGCGCCATCAGCAGCTATGCAGGGGTACGCATGGCAAGCCTGCCAGGTGGACTCATTAGCAAACCAACACTGGTGTGGGACATCGCCGCTGATAAGCCCGGCGCACATAAAACACGCTATGGCTTTCAGACGCAAGGCATCACGTGGTGGACGGACTACAACGTTACCCTCAACGAAGATAACAACCAATGCAAATTAGATGTCGGCGCGTGGGTCACGATTGTGAATCAAACTGGCACCACCTTCACAGATGCCAAACTCAAACTTGTTGCAGGTGATGTGCAGCGCGCTCAGCCGCAAGCAGGGATCGCTGAAGCCAATATTCAGTATTCTCCAAGAATGGCAAAGGCTGACGTAGCGGGCTTTCAAGAAAAATCATTCTTTGAATACCATCTCTATACGCTCGGCCGTCCGACTACGCTGGCAAACAACAGTACCAAGCAAATTGAATTATTCCCCGCTGCACGCGGTGTCAATTGTGAAAAAACACTGGTCTATTACGGTCAAGCGGGCTGGTTTAATGGCTACTACGGTGGTCCGATGACAGAACGCAATTTTGGCAATCAATCGAGTAAAAAAGTTGATGTCTATTTGCGCTTCAAAAATAAAGATGACAACAAGCTCGGCATCCCGTTACCCGCTGGCAAAATACGTGTCGCCAAACTCGATAGCGCTGATCAGTCACTCGAATTTATCGGCGAAGATTTAATTGACCACACACCAAAAAATGAAACAATACAAATCAAACTTGGCTCAGCCTTTGATGTTGTCGGTGAGCGACGTCAGGTTGACTACCGTATGGACAGCAGTGCCAAGTGGATTGAAGAAGATATTGAATTCAAAGTTCGCAATCAAAAAGATGAGCAAGCCAATGTGATTGTGAAAGAAAACTTATATCGCTGGAGTAATTGGACGATTAAAACTAAGAACAGTAACTTTGAAAAAGTTGATGCTAGAACAATTCATTTCCCACTCAAAATTGCCAAAGGTGGCGAGGCGATTGTGCGCTATACTGTGCGCTACACTTGGTAACAAATACAATGTCATGTGTTCATGTATTCCAGCTTGCATAAAATAGATTTCATAGAGTCATGCTGGAATCATTGTGTTGCATGGCGCGCATCTAGCCATTGTGTGACTAGCGGCCACAATGTTGGCTCGCTTTGCGATTTAAAAAAGCCAAAATGACCAATGCGTTTTAACCCAACATCGGCGGGCGAGATAAGTCGGTAGTCAACACGACCCATCGTATAGGCGTCATGCAACATACTTGAGCCTGATGCCATCAATAATTCATCGTCAGCAAAAGTTAATGCCAGCACGGCAAACTCCGCACTCGCGTAGGCAGCACGTGCGCTAGCTTCACCACTCAAAATGTAATCTGGTGACAAACACCAGCGTCGCCATTGCATCAATGCAGCACGCGGGATATCACCAATAATGCCAAATTTAGAACCCGGGAAATAGCCAAACAGCCGACATGCTATTGGCGCGATGACATACCAAAGTAATGGTGCTAATCGTCGCGTCGAAGGCTGATTGTGCCGCATCGCACCACTACCAACCGCAATATTTACCAGTCCAGAAACCAGATGACGCGAAGGCAATAATGGCGCAGTTTGACCGCCAAGACTATGCCCGACAACATACAACGCTAGCGACCTATCAAATGCAGCTGCATGTGCAATCACCGCATCGTAATCGAGCGTAAACCAATCTGTGAGACTCGCTTGTACGTCACGCATGCTGCCATTCAGTGACTCCCCCATGCCGCGATAATCAAATGTCCAGACGTGATATCCCGCAGCTGAAAGGTAACGCGCAAAAGCGGTATAAAAAGTTTGCGACACCGCCATTGCCGGTGCAATCACAATCGTTGCTTTGGGCGTGCCGATTGCTTCAAAGTAAAAGGCGCTAAGCGGATGTTTGTCGTGCGCGAGTAACGAAATGGATTTCATTGCTGGTGATGTAAACACATAGCCGTGCTAACCCCAACGTATCTTCATCGTAATCACCGCCACGGCGAGTAGCAGCGTAATAATATTTGTTACGATGATAAGTGTTGAGCTAATCATCACGCCGTAGGTGAGCCAACAGACTAACCCTAATGTGAAGCAAGAATACATTGGCAGTGAAATATCACGGGCACTTTTTGACCGCCAAATTTGCACGACTTGCGGGACGAAGGCAAAGGTAGTGAGCGTTGCCCCAATTGCGCCGATTACATCGGCATTGAAAAATTCGAGGGAGAGCATAAGCTTTCTTAGTCTAAATTACGCTTTAAGCGAGAACGGGGTGAAGTTAGTATCGCGGTCGTAAGCGTCTTCTGCTTCAGCGGCTTTGAGCGCACGCACGATGCGAATAGTAATGGGCAGCAACACAATCTCGACGACAATTTTTAGTCCCCACTGCGCGGCCATGATTTTGATGAGGATCGTGTTTTCCCAAATACCGTAGAAGGCCAGTGGATAAAAAAATAGCGAATCAACACCTTGTCCACAAACGGTGGAGACGACAAAGCGCCAACCCATGCGCTTACCATTATCAGCAATTTTCATTTTGGCGAGAACAAATGAATTTACAAATTCGCCGCAGAAATACGCGATCATTGAAGCCAAGACAATACGTGGCGTTTGACCAAATATAGTTTCATAAGCCGCTTGATTCGGCCATCCCGGTGCGGGCGGCAAGGCCACTACAACGCTCGCCATGATGGCGGCGAATGCCATCGCAATAAAGCCAGCCCAAATAACCCGACGAGTGCGCTGATAGCCATACACCTCGGTCAAAATATCACCAAAAATATAGGCCATCGGGAAAAATAAAACGCCCGCGCCAAATGTGAACGCGCCGATTAGCGGCAATGTGATTTCACTCGCTTTTGCAGGGCCAATTAAGTTAGAGCACAAAAAAACAGTGACAAAACCGACCATGACGAGATCGAAATAGCGGTAATTGCGCGTCATTGGAACGTTGCTATTTGTCGTCATCACTTGCCTCCGATTTTTTCATTGCCATAAAATTGTTGACGCTGCCATTCATATATTGCCATTGCCGCACAGGCGCTGGCATTGAGGGATTCCATTTTGTCGGACATCGGAATAGTCGCGCAATGTGTCGCCGCGGTAAGTACACTATCTGAGATTCCCGCTCCTTCGCTACCAATAATAAATGCGACGCGTTTGGTTAAGTCGAGATCGAAAAGTAAAGCCGCATTGGCTGAATTAGGCACAAGCGCAATGCTGTCTCCCGCAAAATTTTTTAACCAAGCCGCAATATTTGCGCCCTCCTCAATATTGATCGCAAAATGCGCACCCTGCCCTGCACGAATGACTTTGGGCGACCATGCCGCCGCTGTGCCGTTCCCTAATAAGGCATACGCAATACCTAGCGCCGCGGCGCTGCGCAAAATCGCACCAACATTGCCTGGGTCTTGTACGCTATCGAGCACAATGATGGCCTTCGCGGTGGACGGAATTGCTTGTGATTGAGGTGATTCAATCACCGCCATGATGGATGCACCAGACTCAAGCGAAGATGCTTTATCCATGATGGCATCAGCCACACAGTAGAGTGAAAGCGTATTGGCGTCAATCTTCGTTAGCAATTTAATCGTATCAGGTGAGTCAATGGCTGACTCGCGAATCGCGATTGATATCGGCATTAAGCCTGCATCAATATAGGCAAAAACCAAATGCGCGCCGTCGAGCACAGTGTGCCCCATTTTTTTGCGTTCACGCGATGAATTGGCCAAACCGATTAAGTGTTTAGCGATAGGATTAACGCGGGATTGAATTGTTTTCATCACAAAATTAAAAAATAACAAACACTAATACTGGTGAGCGAATTCAAGCATTTATGCTCTAAGATGTCCGTCATTAGGCGACTTTAGACAATTGTTTCTGCGCAAATGCAACACGTACTGGCGCAAAACTGAATCGGTGGATTGGGCACGGGCCGTGTTCCTTGAGTGAAGCCATATGTACTCGTGTGCCGTAGCCTTTGTGCTTAGTAAAGCCATATTGTGGATAGCGCGTGCACATTTCCACCATATAACGATCACGCGCATTTTTTGCCAATATGGAGGCTGCTGAAATCTCTGCCACAAGTGAATCACCGTCAACCAACGCAACAGCAGGTATCGTCAACATTGGCACAAAGAGGCCGTCGACAATCGCACTTGCCGGACGAACAGTGAGTGAATCTACTGCACGCTGCATGGCAAGTAAGCTTGCGCGCAAAATATTAAGCTTGTCAATTTCAGCTACTGTCGCAAAGGCGACGCTGTATGACAACGCATGAGTAATAATTTCAGCTTCGAGTTGAATACGTTTTTTTTCGCTTATTTTTTTTGAGTCGTTTAACCCCGCAATAGGATGTGCAGGGTCAAGTATTACTGCCGCCGCGTATACCGCGCCGGCGAGCGGGCCGCGACCAGCTTCATCTACGCCGCAGCGGTGCTTGTCATGCTGCAACTGCATTGCCAGATACCTTTGCCATTGGCGTTAGTGATGATGCTTGCATGCGCATTAACAGTGGCTTTAATGCAGCACGTACTTGCGTTGCATTATCCACAGCCAAACTTTGATGAATCACCTGAAAACGCTCGCGCAGCCGTATTGCGGCGTCATGATGCGTTACCCAATTACCGAGCGCTTGCGCAAGGTTATCGGGTGTTGCGTCGTCTTGCAATAACTCAGGTACGAGCCATTCGCCCGCTAGGATATTTGGCAAGCCCACATAAGGCAGGTAGGCTTTTTTCTTCATCATACGATAGGTGGTAGATGACATTTTGTAGGCAATCACATGCGGGCAACCAAGCATGGCGGCTTCCAACGTTGCGGTACCACTTGCAACCAGCGCAACATCCGCTGCGGCCAGTGCAAAATTAGCGTGCCCAAATAAAATCTGTATTGGCAACTGTTCAGCGTTTAATTTCCAACGCATTGCATCAAATTGCTCGCGCGTTTCGCGTGTTGCGAGTGGCACCAAAAATGTGGCGTTAGGAAAGTTCACACTAAATTTTTTAGCCGTCTCTATGAATAGTTGCGCATGATAATCAAGCTCAGTTTGACGAGAGCCAGGCAGCAAAGACACCACCAGTTGGTCTGGTTTTAAGCGTAGCTGCGTGCGCGCAGCATCACGCTGTGACGATAACGGAAATTCATCCGCAAATGGATGACCGACATAAGTTGATCGGATACCAGCGTCGTCATAGATTTTTTGCTCAAACGGAAAAATGGTCAGCATGTGATCCACAGCTTGTTTGATTTTATGAATACGCTCGCCGCGCCACGCCCAAATAGACGGACTCACATAATGCACGGTGGTGATACCTGCACGCTTTAATTGATGCTCTAAGCCTAAATTAAAATCAGGTGCGTCAATGCCGATAAATAATGAGACTTTTTCATCAATCAGCTTTGCTTTTAATTGATTTCTTACCGCCAATATTTTGCGAAAGCGTTTTAATACTTCCACATAGCCGCGCACCGCGAGTGTCTCCATATCAAACCAAGAAGTCGCTCCAGCCGATTGCATTTTTGGCCCAGCGATGCCGACAAACTCAAGCTGCGGATAATCAACCTTTAACGCACGAATGAGCGAGGCCGCAATCGCGTCACCCGATGGCTCACCCGCCACAATACCAACTTTCATTAGCGCACAATCCCGCGAGTTGAAGCTGCCAAGAAGCGCGTCAACGCGACGATTTCAGATGATGTTTCATTTGCGAGCGCCATTTTTGCGTCAGCAAACGAAAGTGCGCTGCGGTACAAAATTTTATATGCGCGTTTTACATTCGCGATTTGCTCTGGCGTATAACCGCGACGCTTTAAACCTTCTGCATTAATGCCCGCTGCAGCGAGTGGATTGCCGCCGCAGGTGACATACGGCGGGATATCCATTAGCACCACACTTGATACGCCACACATAACATGCACGCCAATTTTGACAAACTGATGCACGCCCGTAAAGCCGCCGAGTGTCGCCCAATCACCGACTTCGACATGCCCAGCCAGTTGTGTGCAGTTGGCAATGGTCGTGTTGCTACCGACAATACAATCATGCGCCACATGTACATAGGCCATCAACCAATTATTGTCACCGATGGTGGTCACACCTTTGTCTTGCACCGTGCCACGATTAAGCGAGCAATATTCACGAATAGTGTTGTTGTTACCGATCACCAAACGTGTTGGCTCACCTTGATATTTTTTATCTTGGTTGGCCTCACCAATTGAGACAAAGTGATATAGCCGATTATCACGCCCAATGGTGGTGTGACCGGTCAATACCGCATGATGACCGATACTAGAGTTGTCACCAATCTCAACGTCACCATCAATAATGGTAAATGCGCCCACGCTAACATTCACGCCTAGCTTAGCGCGAGGATCAATAACGGCAGTTGGATGAATCAATGCCATTACGGCACACTCCGCATCGTGCAAAGCAGCTCGGCTTCACACGCCACTACCTCCCCTACCAACGCTCGCACGGCAAATTTTACAATGCCACGTTTTTCAGCCATTACTGTTGACTCAAGAATCAGCGTGTCGCCAGGCGTAATTGGTCGCTTAAAGCGCGCACCATCAATGCCCGCGAAGTAGTAAACCGATTTGTCATCCGGCTTGGTGCCCATCATTTTGAATGAGAGGATGGCCGAGGCTTGCGCCAGCGCCTCAATAATTAACACGCCAGGCATAACGTGGTAGTACGAAAAGTGCCCTGGAAAATGCGGCTCATTGACCGTTACATTTTTAAGCGCCCGAATTTTTTTAGCCGCGACATCTACCTCCAGCACGCGATCAACAAATAAAAATGGATAGCGGTGCGGCAGATATTTTTTAATCTCCTCAATATCCATGGCCGTGGAAACGGTCACGTTGCTGATTTCAGTCATGCTGTTTTCCTATTTTTTTTAGTTTGTTTGCCATCTCATCGAGATGACGAAGCTGCGCGGCGTTCTTTAACCATTCCCGATGCGGCATCAGCGGAAAGCCTGCGCTGTACATGCCAGGCACAGAGATGGATTTAGTCACAAACGCATTCGCAGACAACACCGCATCATCACAAATCGACAAATGCCCCGTGATCGATACTGCACCACCTATCATCACACGCTGACCAATCTTAGTGCTGCCGGCAATGCCAGTACAACCAGAAATAATGGTGTTGTCACCAATCGACGAATTGTGACCAACTTGCACTTGGTTATCTATTTTCACGCCGTGACCCACAATGGTATCTTGAATCGCGCCACGATCTATTGTTGTATTCGCGCCGATTTCGCAATCATCGCCAATCACAACACGACCCGTTTGCGGAATTTTTACCCAGCCCGTTTTATCTTGTGCAAAACCAAACCCATCCGCACCTATCACCACACCCGCATGAATCAAGGCGCGCTGGCCAATTTCACAATCGTGATAGACGGTAACTCTCGCCACCAATTCGCTTGCATCACCGACAACAACGTTATCACCAATAATGCAGCCCACGCCGAGCCTGACACCATCACCAATCACCGCATTTGCACCAATAGAAACGAACTCGGCAATAGAGGCTGATGCGGCAACATTAGCGCTTTGATGCACCATAGCGGAAGCGTGAATACCCGCACTATGCAAGTGGCGTGGCGAAAATAGTTGCGCTACCCGCGCAAAGTAAGCATAAGGGTTATCCGTCACGATACGCGGCTTATTGGTCACATCACGATATTTAGGAGACAAGATGACGGCACCTGCATTGGTGGTCTCTAATGCATGACGATATTTAGGGTTCGCCAAGAATGTAATTGCGTTATCAGCTGCGCAATCCAGTGTGCCCACTGTGATTAACGGCGTTGCCACTTCGCCGATAATTTCACCGCCGAATTTCAATTGTAGATCACGCAAATTCATAATTCATTTTCGCACGACGATGTGTGTTTGTGGCGCGAAGATTTTGTGCGCAGAGCTACTGTTATCAATCCGCGCCGAAGAACGCTTATTACTTATCTCCCAACGCTTTAATCACTTTTTCAGTGATGTCTATTTTGGTGCTGGCGTAAACGGCTTCTTGGACAATGAGATCGAATTTCTCTTTTTCGGCGATTTCAGAGATTATTTTATTCGCGCGTTCTTGTAGGGAGACTAATTCTTCGTTACTTCTGAGCGTCTGGTCTTCCCGTAGCTCACGTTGCATGCGTTTGAAATCACGCTCTAGCTGCGCCAGTTGACGCTCGCGAGCGGAACGCTCCGCCTCCGGTAACGTAACTGATTCTTTTTGCAGCATGGTCTGTAATTCACGGCCCTGCTTCTCGACTTTCTCTAGCTCAGCTTCTCGCACCGAAAATTCTTTTTTCAGCTTGACTTGCGCGCGCTTGGCAGCACCTGACTCGCGCAAAATTCGCTCTCTGTCAACAAAACCAACTTTTATTTGCGCTTGAACAGGCAGTGCAACCCCAATTACTGTTAAGAGTATGGCAAGACTGGCATATTGAATAAACGAATTTGAAATGGCGCTACGCATGGCTGACCTGTCTAAGGAAAAGGCGAACTCGTATAATTTCCAATTAAAACACTTTTCCTAACAAAAATTGGAATCGTTCAAGACGATCTGTAGGTTTGACTCCAAATGGCTTAGCCAAGCTAAATTTTAACGGGCCAACTGGCGAAAACCAGCTCACTGCAAAACCGACTGATGTGCGTAAGTCGCCAAGTAATAGACGCTGATCTTCACTCCACACATAGCCAAAATCTCCAAACACCGATAGACGAACAGATTTCTCTGCTTTTACACCCGGCATTGGGAACAAGACTTCTACGTTACCAACCAAACGTTTGTTGCCGCCAATGTATTCACCGTTAATATCACGCGGGCCAATCGTACCACTCTGATAGCCGCGAACCGAATCAACACCGCCAGCATAGAAATTCTTAAAAAACGGTAGCGGTTTACCGCTGTAGCCGCCTGCCCAACCCAGTTCGACACTTGCGCTACCGACAATTGGCCCCCAAATCGGCCGTAGATACTGGGCTTTGGCTTGACCACGATAGTATTTTAGGTCGCCGCCAGGAAGTCCTGCTTCAAATCCAATTTCAAGTAGAACGCCACGCTTTGGGAAGTAAATGCTGTCACGTGTATCGCGCGAATAACCGAAAGAGCCGCGTACAGTATCGCTTGAAGTACCAAATGAACCAACATAATCAAAATAACGTGACGGACTGAATTCGTCCAGACTAATCTTAGTACGCTCCCAACCCAGACCGAAGTTGACCGCATCATATTCCGTTACAGGAACACCAAATCGTACTCCCGCGCCAGAGGAACGCGAACGGAAATCGCCTGTATTCAGGTCAGCCGTATTGAGTTCGCGTTCATATAAATCAAAACCGCGTGCAATGCCATCTACAGTCCAGTAAGGATTCAAATATGAAACCTCATAGGCGCGGCTTACGCTGCTGTTATTTACGCGAAATGATAGCTGATTGCCGGTACCAAAGATATTCGCTTGCGACACCGACGCTGAGACTGTTAAGCGATCCGGGCCACTGCCGTAACCCACACCAAATTGAAGCGAGCCAGTATTGCGTTCTTTGACGCTAACATTTAAGTCAACTTGATCGCTAGTGCCAGGAACAGCAGGCGTATCAACAGTAACTTCTTCAAAAAATCCTGTGCGCTCTAAACGCTCTTTTGAACGATTAATTTTCTCAATCGAATACCACCCGGCTTCAAGCTGGCGCATTTCGCGTCTGATGACTTCATCTCTAGTGCGGCTATTACCCTGTACGTTAATCCGCCGTACATAAACACGCTTACCAGGATCAACAAACATGGTGAACGAGGCGGTCTTAGCGACGGGATCACGCTCAGGTACAGGGTTCACGTTAGAGAAAGAATAGCCGTCGTTACCGAGCCGATCAGTGATTGCTTTAATCGAATCCACCACTCGTTGACGTGAGAAAGTTTCGCCTGGCTTAAATAATAGGAGCGAACGCATTTCTGCTTCAGATATTTTTAAGTCACCTGAAAATTTAACATCCGATATTTTGTAAATTTCACCTTCACTGACAACGATGGTGATAAAAATTCTATCTTTATCGGGCGTGATTGAAACCTGCGTGGATTCAACGTTGAAATCAAGGTAGCCACGGTTGGTGTAGTAAGAGCGTAATTTTTCTAAATCGCCACCAAGCTTCTGCTTAGAGTATTGATCGTCTTTAGTAAAAAACGTGAACCAGCCCGATGTTGTCTGTTCGAATTCTTTTAGCAAAGTGGATTCGCTAAACGCTTTCGCGCCGATGATATTAATGTCAACAATCTTGGATGCGTCACCCTCTTCAATAGTGAACGTCAGCGCGACACGATTACGCTCAAGCGGGGTAACGGTGGTGACCACTTTAGAAGAATAAAATCCACGGCTGGTGTATTGGCGTTTGACTTCTTTTTCAGCACGATCTAACACCGAGCGATCAAAAATTTTGGCTTCTGAAATACCAGCGGACTTCAAGCCGTCTTTTAAATTATCTTTCGAAAACTCTTTTGCACCGATGATTTCTATCTGCGCAATCGCTGGACGCTCAGCAACAAAGACCACCAACACATCGTTCTCAACTTCGAGCCTGACATCCGTATAAAAACCTGTGGCATAAAGCGCCTTAATAGCAGCAGCCGCTTTGTCGTCATCCATGCGCTCACCGACTTTGACGGGCAAGTAGCTAAAAACTGTGCCTGCCTCGGTGCGTTGCACGCCTTCAACGCGAATATCGCGAATAACGAATGGCTGTATCGCGATGGCTGCCAGCGACACTAACCCACCCGCAAGCATGGCGAGAAGTCGGGAAATAGTACGAATAGAGTTGTTACGGGACGTGCGAAGTATTCGAGGCATTAAGAGTTAACCGGAAACAAGACGTTGAATGTCGTTAAAAAAGGCAAAAGCAGTAAGACTCATCAGCAAAACAAAGCCAATACGCTGGCCTATTTCCATCGCTTTTTCTGATACAGGACTGCCTTTAATTATCTCAGCGATATGATACAGCAACTGCCCCCCATCTAAGACGGGAATAGGTAGCAAATTGAGCACGCCAATACTGACGCTAATTAGCGCCAAAAAACCCAAATAATAAGTCAGCCCGAGTTTGGCTGATTGGCCGGCATAGTCAGCAATGGTGATGGGACCAGAAATGTTTTTCCACGAAATATCGCCTGTCACCATTCGGCCTAACATTTTCAGGCTGAATACTGACATTTCCCAGACCTTGATGATGCCTTTTATCGCCGCCTCAACGGGGTTATAGCGCACATTGATGAATAACGCCTCACTGGCAGCACGATCCACTTTAGGCGCTATCCCAATACGGCCAAAGGTTTGTCCACCTTCGGTCACAGCAACAGGGGTGACTGTTGCGTCGTAGACCTCATTACCACTTTCAACCAAGAGTTTCACAGGCTGGTTTGCACTTTTCACCACCACCTCAACCATTTCACGCCACTGGCTGATTGGCCGACCATTTACCGCAACTATTTTGTCGCCTGGCTTCAAGCCTGCTTGCGCGGCGGCACCATTTGGTGTTACCACATCTACGATGGGCGGCACAGGTAAACGATACGCATTGAGCCCGAGCTTGGCTAAGAAATCTTTGTCGAGGTCGGCTTTTTCAATACTATCCATCGGTAATTGCCGTGACACAATTTGCCCGCTACGTGATTCAACGTCAAGCATAACGGTAGTGCGCGAAGCGGCATGATCAAGCAAATATAATCGGGCATCGCCCCATGTTTTAGTAGCATTACCGTTAATGCTAACAATACGGTCGTATTCATTAAAACCCGCAACGGCGGCTGGCGTATTCGCTGTTGGGTTCGCCACAAAGGGAATCGCGCCAGGCTGACCGAGCATAAACACGAGCCAATATAAAACAGCAGCAAGTATGAAATTAGCGATTGGCCCTGCCGCAATAATCGCCATGCGTTGCCACACTGTTTTGTTGTTAAACGCACGGCTACGTTCTGCAGGCTCGACAGAGTCATCACGTTCGTCTGCCATTTTGACGAAACCACCAAGTGGTAATACAGCAATTGCCCATTCGGTTTGGTCTGGTCCTATACGCTTCATCCAAATGGTCTTACCGAACCCAATGGAAAAGCGAATAATTTTGACATCACACAAACGTGCGACCCAGTAGTGTCCCAACTCGTGAATCGTTACTAAAATTCCAATGGCCACTAAGAATGACGCAATGGTAAATAATAAACTCATGGCGCCGCTACCAACGTTAATGCAGACGCGCGCGCTTGCGCATCAGCATGCAAAATGACGGCTAGCGACACGGCTGGCTCAATTGTTGCATTCGCCAAAGTTGTTTCGATAATGCGCGGTATATCCACAAATTGACACTTTCCGTCTAAAAACAGTTCGACCGCGATTTCATTAGCGGCGTTCAATACTGTCGGTGCGGTGCCGCCACGGCGCATTGCTTCATAAGCAAGGCGTACACAAGCAAAACGCTCAAGCTCTAGTGGGAAAAATTCGAGTTTGCCTAATTTCGCAAAATCTAGCGAAGCAACGCCGGCATCAATACGCTCTGGGTAGCCTAAGCCATACGCAATTGGGGTACGCATATCGGGATTGCCAAGTTGGGCAATCACTGAGCCATCACGATAACTCACCATGGAATGAATGACACTTTGCGGGTGAATCACCACTTCAATTTTATCGAGTGGCGCATTAAATAACCAATGCGCCTCGATGACCTCCAAGCCTTTATTCATCATCGTCGCAGAATCGACCGAAATCTTTCTGCCCATTACCCAGTTAGGGTGCGCGCATGCTTCCTCCGGCGTGACGTTATGCAGATCAGCCAACGTGCGCATACGAAACGGCCCGCCCGATGCGGTCAAAATGATTTTTTCCACGCCAACATCTGCCAAGCCATGCGCAAAATTGCGCGGTAATGATTGAAAGATAGCGTTGTGTTCGCTATCAATGGGCAAAAGCGTCGCGCCATTTTCGCGTACGGCATCCATGAACAACTTGCCCGCCATGACCAGAGCCTCTTTATTCGCCAGCAAGACAATTTTTTTAGCCTTCGCCGCGGCAAGGGATGAAGGTAAACCTGCCGCACCAACAATGGCCGCCATGACCACATCCACATCAGGATGTGACGCCATTTCTTCGAGCGCTCTTGCACCTACGCGCACCTCAGTCGCGACTGATTTTGCACTCAATAATTCGGCAAGTTGGGTTGCCGAATTTTCGTCTGTCATCACGGCAAAACGCGGTTGAAATTTTTCGCACAGCGCGAGCATTTCCTTTACCTTAGTTGCCGCAGACAACACATAAGCACGGTAGCGATCTGGATGACGCGCAATAACATCGAGTGTATTGAGACCAATCGAACCTGTTGCACCGAGTATCGCGACATTTTTAATAGTTGGCGCTTTTGTCATAGCCGTTGCATCAACAATAAATACAGCCCTGCAATTGGCAAGGTAGAGGTGAGCGCGTCGATACGATCCATGATGCCGCCGTGTCCTGGTAGTAGGCCAGAGGAATCTTTCAAGCCAACACCACGCTTCATCCAAGACTCAAATAAATCACCCATGACTGACATGAAACCCAGCAAAATAAACAGCGCGAATAAAATCCATCCATGCGATTGCAATTGAATTGCCCACGCGTCACCTCGCGCAACCGCGTGCTGACTTAACGCCTGCCAAACAAAAAAGTAAATCGCCACGCCGACGATTGCGCCTGCTGCACCTTCGATGGTTTTACCGGGGCTTATAGCAGGGGCAAGTTTGTGTCTGCCAAAAGCTTTACCGACAAAATAAGCTGCACAATCGGCGACCCAAACAATGATTGCAAAGCTCAACAACATCCACGGACTCATATCGTGCAACGCTAAAAACGCAAGCCAGGTTGGAAAAATGACAATCCAGCCGGCGATGGCGGCAATCCAAAAGCTTTTCTCGCCTTTGGGACGCCACGTTTTCATCAACCAGCAAGGGGCAACTGTTAACCAAAAAATGGCGGAAACAATAAATCCAACAATAGATAGCAGCTCAAAATCAATAAAGGTGCGGTCTAAATAGGCAACAAAAATGACCGCTGAAATTAATGCTGACAATGCAAGATAAATGCGTTTGCCGCCCATCGGAAATTGACAAAAACGGCTCCATTCCCAGCATGACACTAAGGCGATGCCTAACGTGAAGACATCCCACGCCCAATTCGGAAATTGGAACAACGCCACAAACACGATGGGCAAAATAAATAGCGCCGTGATGATGCGTGTTTTTAACATAGTGTCATATTGGCTTAGTAACTTCGTGACTAGATGACGTCGTGCAGTTACACGGCAGTGACTGAATCGCGCGCGCTTTGCAATTTTGCATCTAGCAGCTGATCGCTGGTGCGGCCAAAACGCCGCTCACGGGTGGCATACGAATTGATGGCATTGAGCAAACTATTGCGACCAAAATCAGGCCAGAGCTCCTGCGTGAAGTGAAATTCCGTATAGGCTAATTGCCACAGTAAAAAATTACTGATGCGCTCCTCGCCGCCGGTGCGAATAAATAAATCAGGCTCTGGCGCATAGGACATCGAGAGATGCTGCGTAATATCTTGTTCTGTTATTAACAAATCGTTATTTGGCGGGCTATTTGAAGCATTATTGCTTGAAAGTGATCGTCCTGATTGCACTTTGTTGATTGCTTGCAAAATATCCCAGCGCCCACCGTAATTAGCGGCAACAGTCAAGGTGAGCGCGGTGTTATTGGCGGTGAGCGCTTCGCCAGCCGAAATTTTTTCACGTATGCGGACATCAAATGGCGACAAGTCACCGATGGCTTTAAAGCGAATATTGTTTTCATGAAGTCTGGCGACTTCGCCTTCCAGCGCGCGCAAAAAAAGCTGCATGAGAACAGACACTTCATCTTGTGGACGCCGCCAATTCTCAGTGGAAAACGCGAATAAGGTTAAGTATTCGATACCAAATTCACCGCATGCTTTAACTGTCTCGCGCACGGCTTCTACGCCACGTTTATGCCCAGCCACGCGTGGCATAAAGCGTTTTTTTGCCCAGCGACCATTGCCATCCATGATGATAGCAACGTGACGCGGTATGTCGGCTACATCGGGGATAACCAGCGTGGGACTTTGAAAATTCATTGTGAGCCTTTGACCAGAAGTAACAATGTGTCAGCTATTACACTGACATCAATTCTTTTTCTTTGTCGTGCACCATCTTGTCGATTTCAGCAATGTGCTTATCGGTCATTTTTTGCACATCTTCTTGCGCTTTTTTCTCGTCATCTTCTGGCAGCGTTTTAGCTTTCAGCGCATCTTTTAAGTTGGTATTTGCATCGCGTCTGATGTTACGTACTGCCACTTTGGCATCTTCGCCTTCAACTTTGACGGTTTTCGCCATTTCCTTACGGCGCTCCTCTGTGAGAGAAGGCATCGGTACGCGAACCACGTCGCCTGTAGTAGACGGATTTAAACCCATATCAGAGTCACGAATCGCCTTTTCAATCGTACCGGCCATTTTTTTCTCAAACGGCTGAACGATGATGGTGCGTGAATCCGCTAAGGTTAAATTTGCAACTGACGTGATACCAACTATTGATCCGTAATAATCAATTTGAATTTGGTCTAGCATGCCTGCGTGTGCACGGCCGGTACGAATCTTCGCGAGATTGCCTTTCAGCGACTCAAGCGACTTCTGCATTTTTTGCTCACACGTTTTTTTAAGGTCTGCAACGTTCATTTTCTCCCCTTCACTGAGTTTTTTTATTTGCCACAGATGAACACTGATGAATACAGATAAAAGCAAAATCGAATTACCAGCAATCACTTCATAAAGACCATATTAATTGGCGATTTAGCTTTTGACCTTATCCGCTTTTATCTGTGTTTATCTGTGGCAAAAATGCTTTTCAACCAATTATTAAGCATGCACCAACGTACCTTCATCTTCACCCATTACCACGCGCTTTAAGGCGCCTTGTTTAAATATTGAGAAAACTTTAATCGGTAACTTTTGATCGCGGCAAAGTGCTAGCGCCGTGGCATCCATCACTTTCAAGTTTTTTACAATCGCCTCATCAAACGTTAACGAATGATAGCGCGTTGCAGTCGGGTCTAGCTTTGGGTCTGCTGTGTAAACACCATCAACCTTAGTGGCTTTCAATACAATATCTGCCTCAATCTCGCGGCCACGCAATGCAGCGGCGGTATCGGTGGTAAAAAAAGGATTGCCGGTACCAGCAGCAAAAACAACAACTTTGCCTTCTTCCAGATAACGCATGGCCTTGCCACGGATGTAAGGTTCCACCACTGGCTCGATATTTATCGCCGACTGAACGCGCGGAATTAAGCCTACTTTTGAAAGTGCGTCTTGCAACGCTAACGAATTAATCACCGTGGCCAACATACCCATGTAATCAGCTGTGGCGCGGTCCATACCGGCAGCGCTGGTAGATACGCCACGAAAAATATTGCCGCCGCCAATGACGATACCAATCGCCACGCCCATGTCAGCAACTTCTTTAATCTCTGAAACAATGCGCTCAATGGTTGGACGATTGATGCCAAACGCATCATCGCCCATAAGAGCTTCGCCAGACAACTTGAGCAAAATACGTTGATACTTGGTCGTAATAACAGGGGAAAGTGCAGATGCCATGCGAAATTTCTCCTAATGTTGTTGTGCTTTTTGACGTGTTACAAAAAAACTTTTTTAGCCGCAGATGAACGCAGATAAACGCTGATAAGTTCAAAAGCTATTTTTTCATCTGCGTTTATCTGCGTTCAACTGCGGCTAAATAAAAGACGCTAAATTAAGCCGCTGCCTCTGCCTTCGCCTTCGCTGCTGCCGCTTGTTCCGCAACTTCCGCTGCAAAATCCGTTACTTTTTTCTCGATACCTTCACCGACCAAATAGAGCGTGAATGCATTAACAGCCGCGCCTTTGGACTTCATCAATTGCTCAATGGTTTGCTTATCGTCTTTCACAAACGGCTGCGTGAGTAGCGAAACTTCTTTCAAATATTTCGCAATTGAACCATCGACCATTTTAGCGACGATATCAGCAGGCTTACCTGACTCAGCGGCTTTCGCTTCGGCGACTGAACGCTCTTTTGCAATATCTTCAGCAGCAACACCTGAGGCATCGAGTGACTTTGGCTTAGTTGCCGCGATATGCATCGCCACATCTTTGGCAAGCATGACATCACCGCCCGAAATATCAACCAAGGTCGCCACTTTTGCGCCACCATGAATGTAAGCCGTCAAGTTCCCTTTTGCTTCAAACCGTTTGAAACGGCGAATGGATAAATTTTCACCCACTTTGCCAATGAGCGCCTTGCGTGATTCGTCAACGGTACTGCCGTTCATCGGCATTGCCGATAGCACTTCCACGGTTGCCGGATTAGTATCCGCGACCATCTTGGCGAGTGCGGCGCTCATAGCGAGGAAGTCATCATTTTTAGCCACAAAATCAGTTTCGCAATTAACTTCAATCATAGCGCCTAATTTTTGATCGCCCGAGATGTAGACGGCGCACACGCCTTCCGCAGCGATGCGCGATGCGGCTTTGGTTGCCTTATTGCCAAGCTTAACGCGCAAAATTTCTTCAGCTTTTTCCATGTCGCCAGCGGCTTCAGTCAGCGCCTTTTTACACTCCATCATCGGCGCGTCGGTCTTCTCGCGCAATTCTTTAACCATACCTGCTGTGATATCTGCCATTTTCTTTTCCTAAATTCGTTAAATGCTTATTTGCAAATTACATTCAAAACCTATTCAACCTTAAAAAAAAGGGGCCGGAGCCCCTTTTTTCCGTGTTTTATGAATTACGCCGCAGCCGCTTCGTCTTCGGTCACTTCGACTAACTCATCTGAAGCCTTCACCATTTCATTGATGACCATGCTGCGGCCTTCAAGAATTGCATCAGCCACGCCACGTGCGTAGAGGCGAATAGCGCGGGTTGAGTCGTCATTACCTGGAATGACATAGTCCACGCCATCAAGCGAATTGTTGGTATCAACAACGCCGATAATTGGAATACCTAATTTCTTAGCTTCGGTTACAGCGATTTTATGGAAACCAACGTCCACAACAAAAATTGCGTCCGGTACGCCGCCCATGTCTTTGATGCCGCCCATGGCTTTTGACAGCTTTTCTAACTCACGTGAATAGGTGAGCGCTTCTTTTTTGGATAGCTTTTCAAGAGAGCCTTCAGCGACCATGAGCTCTAAATCTTTCAAGCGCTTCAATGAGCCCTTGATAGTTTTGTAATTGGTCAACATGCCGCCCAACCAACGTGAATCAACATACGGCATGCCTGAGCGGGTGGCTTCTTCCATGATGATTTCACGGGCTTGGCGCTTGGTGCCAACGAACAATACGGTACCTTTATTAGATGACAAGTTGCGGACAAATTTCAACGCATCTTGAAACATCGGCAACGATTTTTCAAGATTGATAATGTGAATCTTGTTACGAGCGCCGAAGATAAACGGTGCCATTTTTGGGTTCCAGAAGCGGGTTTGGTGGCCGAAGTGGACACCGGCTTCTAGCATTTGGCGCATGGTTGTGGACATCTTTTGTTACTCCATCAATTGAGTTAAGGTTGTGTCTGCCATTCGCTGTACTATTTTGATTTTTTATCAAAATAGACCTTAACGGTGCGAGTGGGACAATTTTGTTGCTAGTAATTTCCCAAAGATTTGGGAGGTCTTTGATTATACACATAAATTTGGCCAAATATCAAGGTTATAGCTAAGCACAAGAAGAGGGGTTGAAAATTCCTATGCCTCCCATTAGGGCACAAAGTGTTTGTTGCATTGCCGCTACCCTCAGCGTTACGCCAAACTTATCCTGCAAGCGAATACATGACGCTTGAAGGCACAAAATTGAAAGCGTTTTCAGAAACAGCCAAATGCGCGTCATTAGCAATATTCGCCATGCGGAAGTTGGCAAGTTAAAGTTTTGGCTGGAGCGCGAAGTGATTTTACCGTTCAACAATATGAAGAAACTAAAACCCTATTATTGACGGCTATTTCGAGAAATATTTGCTCCAAACTGCCCGTCAATAGGCGAGTTTGTTGGTTAGCCTATTTAGGTAAATTTGTCTGTGGTCAGATGAAAACAGTCCGCCTTTACTAATTACATCGTACATCGAGGCGGATTGGCGTTAAAGCTCAGTCGTACTGTTTCGCCAGCGCAACTACCACGCGAAGAATTAGCTCGTAAGGTATTAGTTGATCGAGAGGGAATTTCAAATTGCCTTTTTCGCCCGCGTACAGCAGCAATGCGTCCGTGAGGGCTTTGTCTGCCTTCAATGGCGGATAGATACCGATATGATTCTTGCAGGCTGCAAAATAAGGCTGCAAAATAAATGAATGTGCGATCAAGCTTGAATGCGTCCTCTGATTTACTCTTTCGCACACCCTGATTACGTTACTGCAAAAAATGTTCAAACTGTCCTTCGCCTTTCGTCGTCAATGTCAATACGCGAGAGTCAACTGAGCGCTTCAACCAGCCACGCTCTATAAATTTATCTAGCATCGCGATGGCAAGCTCGCCTGCAAAGTGGTCACGTCGCTCTGACCAATCTAGGCACGCATAAAGTAATCGTTTGTTTTTTGAGTTGATGTCATCGCTTGCTATACCCAATGCCTTGAGTTTTTCTTTGCCCGTATCGTTGAGTTGATATTCATGGTCACCTGCCTCTCGCACATGTACCCAGCCTTGCGATACAAAACATTCACACAATCGCACACCAAGTTCGCCCGCAAGATGTCCATAGCACGTACGTGCATGGCGCAGAGATTTCCTATCAGGCGCTTGCCAGCGTATGGTTTCTGGCAGTGCGACTTGCGGCGATGTGGCATCCGCTAGGCGCATGAGGGATTCCAGCACATGCCCAACATTGCCGTCTGCTAGTGTGAAGTAGCGGTGTCGCCCTTGCGCACGAACGCGCAGCAAATTTTCTTCTACGAGCAGCTTCAAGTGCTCAGATGCCGTTGGTGGTGACACGCCCGCGTGAAGTGCTAACTCAGTTGCTGTGTAATGCCTACCGTCTAATAGGCGGGCGAGCATACTGGCGCGCGTTGGATTGCCAATCATTGTGGCTACGCGCGCAAAACGAGGCTCAATGACGCGGTTTGTCATAACGAAAATGGCGGCAACAGAGGACAACGTTGCGGGTCTCGTGCAATCGGCGCATGAAATGGCGGCGCCTCGCTACGCTCGTATTGCCCATAATCACGTACCACGTGAGCGACACGTAATCGATAATCTTCAAATATCCCAGCGCGCCCCGCAGCCTGCGTATTGCGATGTTCTGCATGTTCGCGCCAGGCACTAACTGCCGCCTCATCGCGCCAAAAAGATAATGAGACAAGTTTCGAGGGTTTATTGAGACTCTGAAATCGTTCAACGGAAATGAAGCCATCGACTTCTGCTAACAGCGGTCTTAATCGCGCTGCATGTGCAAGGTAGGAATCGTGCCCATTGCTAGCCAGCTCTACTTCAAATATGACCGCTATCATTGACTGTGCTCCCATTTGGGCGTTGCCACATTATTTACGTTTTCAAGAAAAGTTCTCTCCTCAGAGAGGATAAATTTATTTTTTTGTGCCCAATCAAAATTGGCTTGGCCTTCCATATCGCCCTTCAGCCGTATCCGATACGCTTCATAATCAGCCAAGCTGGCGAATGAAATTAAACCCCAAGCAATGTTATTCGTGCCCTCGTGCGGCAGAAAATAGCCTATTAAATCCCCGCCGCAACGAGGAATTATGGATGTCCAGTTTTCAGCATATTGCTTGAATAGCGTGCGTTGAAAAGGGTCAATTTGATAGCGGATAAAACAGGTAATTGTCATATTGGGTTTCACATTCATGTCGATAGAAGAATCATACATAGGCAAGTAACTTGTTGCTTCGCTGTGTACCGAAGTATTAACGTAAGCTAAGCTTCATCCCACTATGAATACCGAAATTAAAACACCAATAATGGCAGGCGTTTCAGAGCACTATTGCTCCAAAATACCCGCCAATAGACGAGTTACAACTTTTAATAAAGCACGCTCATGACAGCGCCAGACCTGCCCTGTTATACTCACAACCTATGAACGTATCTCTCAAAACCGAAATAGACATCGCAAAAATGCGTGTCGCAGGCCGCCTAGCATCCGAAGTGCTCGACTACATCACGCCCTTTGTCAAAGCGGGTATTACCACGGGCAAAATCGATAAGTTATGCCATGACTATATGGTCAATGTGCAACACACTATTCCTGCCACGCTCGGCTATGCGCCGCCGGGGCATAAGCCTTATCCCGCTTCACTTTGCACTTCCGTTAATCATCAAGTCTGCCATGGTATTCCCGGCGACAAAATATTGAAGCATGGTGATGTGATCAATATTGATGTGACCGTGATTAAAGATGGTTATCACGGTGATACGAGCCGCATGTTTACCATTGGCGAGCCATCCATTCAGGCTAAGCGCTTATGCGAGACGACTTATGAAGCGATGTGGCGTGGCATCAGCCAGGTGAGGCCCGGTGCGACGATTGGCGATATCGGTCACGCAATACAAGTCTTTGCAGAAGCGAATAGTTTTAGCGTGGTGCGCGAATTTTGCGGCCACGGAATCGGCACTAAATTTCACGAAGAGCCGCAGATATTGCATTACGGCAAACCAGGCCAAGGCATGACACTGAAAGCGGGCATGATTTTTACCGTTGAGCCAATGATTAACGCAGGTAAAAAAGACATTCGCATGTTGGGCGATGGCTGGACAGTTGTCACCGCTGACCATAGCTTATCCGCACAGTGGGAACATACGGTGCTGGTGACTAATACTAGTTTTGAGGTGCTAACTACCTCAGCGGGTGCGCCAGCAATGCCAAAGCATTTGCAGCTCGCCGCGTAGTTTTTGCAATCGTCCTGCAAATTTTTAAGCCATGACGGATGCCACTACCCGCTTGGCCTACGTGAAATCCATTCGTGATTGGTTAAGCTCTGCACGACAAGCCTTAGCAACCTCTTACCAAAATCGCCCACAACCAGATCGCTATCTGCGTGCGCACGCGGCACTCGTTGATGACGTAATCAGCCACATAGCAGACGATATTGGTTTACCCGATAGCGTTGCACTACTGGCTGTGGGTGGCTACGGGCGTGGCTATTTATTTCCATCATCAGACGTTGATGTATTGGTGCTATTACCTGACACCACCTTAGAGGCGAATCAAGCTATTGAAGCGTTCGTAACGCTATTGTGGGATGTCGGCTTAGAGCCTGGCATCTCAGTAAGAACAATTGAAGAATGCATCGTAGAGGCCAACAAAGATGTGACAGTTGATACCAGCATGTTAGAGGCACGCTGTATTTGGGGCGATACCGCATTGAGTGTAGTGTGTATCAGCGCGCTGAAACAAGCTCGCATCATCACTACATTTTTAGCTGCAAAAATCAATGAGCAACATCGTCGTCATGCGCGACATAACGATGTTGCGCTTAACTTAGAGCCCAATATCAAAGAAAGCCCTGGCGGACTACGCGATTTACAAACCGTATTGTGGATTTCGCGCGCATCAAATTTAGGTAATGACTGGACGAGCTTAGCTGCCAACGATCTCATCACCAAAGACGAGGCAACACTTGCCGCCAAACATCGTCGCGTGTTAATTGATTTACGTATTCGCCTACATCTACTCGCCGGACGACGTGAAGATAGGCTGGTGTTCGATCACCAAACAGCGTTAGCCGAACAGCTCAAACTCAAGCAAACGCGTAACAAGCGTGCCTCGGAAGTTTTAATGCGCCGCTATTATTTATCGGCCAAAATTATTTGGCAGCTCAATTCAATATTGCTGGCTAATTTGAGTGAACGCATCCATGCGCCAAAGCGTAGTGTCGTGAGAAAAATTGACGACGATTTTGAATGCGTCAACGGTAATATCGCCGCAGTGGATGTGCGAATTTTTAAGCGCGATCCAAGTAGCATTTTTCGCGCATTTTTAGCGCTACAAAAAACGCCCGCTGCTGAATTTTTTGCCGCAGACACCTTACGCGCGCTATGGCGCGAAGTGCCGCATCTTGGCGCTGCATTTCGAGCTGACCCAATCATCAATCAATTATTTTTGGACATACTCAAAAGTGAGCGTCTATCATTTACCTTAAGACGCATGAGCCGCTACGGCATATTGGGGCGCTACCTGCCGGCCTTTGGCCGCATCGTCGGGCAAATGCAGCATGATTTATTTCACGTCTATACCGTTGATGAACATATCTTGATGGTGCTCAGAAATATGCGGCGCTTGGTACTGCCGCGCTTTGCGCATGAGTTTCCGTTTTGCCACGCGCTCGCGCGTGAATTTGACGATGTGCATTTACTTTACTTAGCCTGTCTATTTCACGACATCGCTAAAGGTCGCGGTGGCGATCATTCCGCACTCGGCATGAATGACGCGCGACGTTTTTGTAAACAACTCGGCTTGCCCGCAGCCGATGGTGAATTTGTCGCCTGGCTGGTCGAGATGCATTTGGTCATGTCTTCCACCGCGCAAAAACAAGATCTGAGTGACCCTGAAATCATTGCCCAATTCGCCACTCGCGTGGTCACCGAGCGCAGACTGATTGCACTCTATTTATTAACAGTCGCTGATATACGTGGCACTAGCCCGCATGTATGGAATGGCTGGAAAGCCCGATTACTTGAAGAATTATTTCGCGCCACGCAGCGATTATTACGTGGCGACAGTGCGGTTAATTTGCATTGGCTCGACTACAAACGCCGCGATACATTGGCTAAACTTGGCACCGGTATTGCCCCAACCATCTGGTCTGTGGTGGATGATCGTTATTTTCAGCGTTTTGATATTGATGATTTAACCTGGCACGCTGAAGTGATCGGCGAAGACATCACGCCCGTGGCGCCGCGTGTACTGGTAAAGGCAGACCCATCTAGCGAATTATTTGAAGTCCTAGTCATGGCGAAAGATCGAACTGGTTTATTTGCACGCATCACCACGGCTCTTGAGCGGTTGCAGTTCGACATTGTTAGCGCGCGTGTTTACACGACTAAACATGCCTTTGCGCTTGATACGTTTTTAGTTGTACCTAAAACAAAGCTTTTGCGTGACAGTACAACAACGCTTAAAAAAATTGAACGTGACTTAACCGACGCCATTATCACCCCGACTTTACCGAGCGCCTCTACCGCACGAATCGCGCGTCAAGCCAAGCACTTTCCACTTAAGCCGGAAGTCACACTGCGAGAAACGCGTGACGCGCGTCATCATGAACTTAGCATTATCTGTACTGACCGTCCCGGCCTACTATCAGGCATTGCCCGCGTGCTGCTGGAGTCTACGATCAACGTCCACGACGCACGCATCACGACGCTTGGCTCGCGCGCCGAAGACGTATTTATTATTGAAGGTAAAACGCTAAATAAGCAAGCGGCAGCAACGGCGCTGACCGAGAAGATTAGCCTATTAGTTAGCTAATGTAGTCGTGGCGAAAACCCTACGTACCCACCGTCTTATTGTCATTTAGTTTTACCCAACCAATAATAACGCGGTAGAGATACCACGCGAATACGCCGAAAGGCAGTATCCAGAGCACCACCATACCAATACCGAGCGTGAGTAATCCAAGCACCCAAAACACGCCCCACGCGAGCAGCCACCACAATAGGCCGAACCAAAATGTGCGCGAAAGCCAGCTGTAATGGGTATCGAGCCAAGTGCCGCGCACGTCGTCACTTTTAATCGCGCCGACTACCATCGCGACAATTGCCAAAATGTATAGGGTAAACGGTGCAATACCGTGGAGGATGTAAAGTAATTGTAGGGTGTTTTTTTCGCCTGACAAATCACGTTCTTGCAGGTTTGGTGGTGCCGCAGTTGCGGTTGGTGAGGCGTAGGGATTATTTGGCTCGTTCATTGTCAGCTCTCGTCAGCATTAAATTTAATCATCATCATATGGCGCCAAATCTGGAAACAATACTTCGGTAAATCCAAATTTTGACATGTCCGTCATACGCATAGGATACAGCACACCATCTAAATGATCGCACTCATGTTGCACCACGCGAGCGTGAAAGCCTTCAACGGTGCGATCAATTGTATTGCCGTTTTCGTCTACGCCGGTGTAACGAATCGAGGTAGCGCGGGGCACCATACCACGCATACCAGGTACGGATAGGCAGCCTTCCCAACCATCTTCTAACGCTATTGTGAGCGGCGTGATAACGGGGTTAATCAATATCGTGAATGGCACGTTGACACCGGGATAGCGGGGATTTTCTTTGACTTCAAATATCACCACACGCCAATTTTCACCAATCTGCGGCGCAGCGAGTCCAGCACCGTGGGCGTGAATCATGGTGGCTTTCATGTCGTCAATGAGCGCGAATAATTTGTCACTACCGAGCGCATCCATCGGCCAATCACGCGAAGGTTCCATCAACGATGGTGTACCCATTTTAAGTATGGGACGAATTGCACCATTCGCCATTACTTATTTCCAACCTGACTTTGCTTCAGCAGGCATCGCCGCGTGCAGCTCAACAGCTTTTGCCAAAATGATTTTGACTTTTTCCATACCGACTTTGAGCACCGCGTCAGCGTCCTCAAGCTTGATTCCGTTAGCAGACGTGCCTAATCCAGCGGCGTGATTCATTGAAAGTGCCAAGGTTGCGTAAGATAAATTTTGCTCGCGCGCGAGCGAGGCCTCTGGCATGGTGGTCATGCCGACCATGGTGCAACCATCGCGACCGAGCTTTAAGACTTCTGCTCGAGTTTCGAGGCGTGGTCCTTGGGTGACGCCAAGTGTGCCGTTATCAATCACGGCTACATTTACCGCTTTTGCCGCACCCAACAACAGGAGGCGCGCAACGCTACAGTATGGATTAGTAAAATCAATATGGGTGACGGGCGCATCACCCTCAAAGTAGGTGTGCTTACGGCCGTAGGTGTAGTCGATCACTTGATCGGGCACGCACAATACGCCTGGCCCCATATCGGCGGCGACACCGCCTACCGCATTGACGGCCATCACGCGCGTCACACCGACTGACTGTAGCGCCCACATGTTGGCTCGGTAATTGACTTCATGCGGCGGCAACGTGTGTCCATAACCATGGCGCGCTAAAAACACCACCACGGCATCGCCAATACGACCATAGGTCAAATAGCCCGACGGATCTCCATATGGCGTGCGAACGATTTCTTTTTTCGTAATCTCAAGATTAGGTAAGTTGGTTAAGCCGGTACCGCCGATGATTGCTAACAAAATGTACTCCGATATTTAAATGTAAAAGTCGTTTATTTGCGGGCAGTTTGTGACATATATGCTTCAAACTGCAAGCTGGTAATAGGGTTTGTTAAATTGAGCGTGAACACAGACAGCAAGAATAAACCAACACTGTCCTCCCGAGCGAAGCCGAGGGATGACCATTAAAACGTATTCATATTTTTTCGTCAGTAGCAATGATAACCAAATGTTCACGTTTAGCTGAGGCTACGTTTTGTAGCGTAATGCCAGCATCAAAAGTCACCAACCGGCAGCCATGCGCCACTGCGGTACACAATAACGTCCCGTCAGTTGATTGACGGCTTGTTGTTTTAGCCCAACGGACTGCACTGGCAACTGGCGCTGGAATATCAAGATAGCGGTGGCCTTTGCGCGTCATGCGATTAAGCTGTGTGGCAATAACTTCAGGTGCGACTGGCTTGAAATAACCTTTGCTACTCATCACCCGAATTAACCCAAGCTCCGTAATGGCACAGGTGGCAAACCCGTGTGCTAAATGTTCGGCGCGATTCAACCAATCGATTATTAAACGATGATGAACATGTTCTTCATCGAGGAGTGCTATCAGTGCATTCACATCTAGTAATGCACGCATCAAAAACCAGCATCTTCCAACAGCTTCGCCACCATAGCAGACGTTACTTTATTGCCCAGCTTACTGCGCTTAGTAATGAAGTGGCGATACTCTGGCATTTCATTGCCAAGCTCAATGAGCACTTTGCCGGGGCCAACCACGGTCAACTTAATTTCGTCACCTGGGTTAATACCTGCTTCCACAGGCAAACGCGCAGCGGCGCAGCGTCCGTTGGCAAATGCCGTCTTAGTTTGCGATAGTTGAGACATGATGATGATCCTTATTACGACATCGCGGGTAGGTTGGGCTAGCTTCATCAGCTCAACAGAGTCGAGGTTTGGTTCTAAATTTGTTGGGCAACTAAATCTTGCCCAACCTACGAAAGACGTTAGCAACAGTGATTAAAATTTAACAATTAATTTGGTATAGAGCAAGTATATACCTTCAAGGTTAATAAACAGCATTTGCCCTTTGTTTGCCCTTCATTTCCCTTTTATCGCCCGTATCTCTGCCATATTTCGCCAAGCGCCGGCCACATCCATGCCATAGCCAAATACAAAACGATTCGGCACAGTGAGGCCAACATATTCAGCTTGTAAGGGCTTTTTTGCGTTCATTTCTACGCCGTAGTCTTTCACACAAAATACCGCGCATGCCACACTCAATGCGCCTGTGCGTTTCACTAAATCAACGATGGCAGCGAGCGTGATGCCTTCGTCCAAAATATCATCGAGTATTAACACGTGGCGACCATGAATATTGTCGCGCGGTGCGACGCGCCACGTTAACTCAGTGCCGACCGTGGCATTACCGTAGCGTGAGGCTTGCACAATATCGAAGTCACACGGTATATCGAGTAACGGCAATAGCTGCCCGCTAAATACGACAGCGCCGCCCATTACCGACAAGATAAGTGGATATTTATCTTTGTAATCGCGATTGATACCGACCGCGACGCGCGCGGTGGCAGCGTCCACCTCTTGCTTGGTAAAGAGCAAATCAGAGTTGGTTACGATGGCGTTGGCTTCGTCGAGTGTCATGGTGTAGTTTTGGTAGTAATAGTTAAATGGCAGAGCTTACTTTTTCATCCGCTGCAAGTGCTTGGTGAATGCTTCACCGACTTCATGATGCTTCATACCGAAGGCCACGCTCGCTTGTAAATAGCCTAACTTGGCGCCGCAATCATAGCGTGTACCGTCAAATTCATAGGCAAACACTTTTTCTTTTTTGAGTAACGCTGCGATACCGTCCGTTAATTGTATTTCTTTACCAACGCCATGCTGAATTTTTTCCAACTCTTTAAAAATCGCAGGTGACAAAATATAACGCCCTACGACGCTTAATGTAGATGGCGCAACTTCAGGTTTTGGTTTTTCAACAATCGCTGACATGCGCGAAAGGCGCTCATTTTTTTTCTTAGAAATTGGTGTGGAAGCAACAATTCCGTAAGAAGAAACATCTTGTTTCGGCACTTCAACACACCCGAGTATGGAGGCATGGTGCGCTTCGTATTGGGCAATCATTTGCTTCATGACAGGCACTTTGGCATCAATCAAATCATCCGCCAATATCACCGCAAACGGCTCGTTGCCGATCAGATGTTTTGCACACAAAACAGCATGTCCTAAACCCATCGCCTCCGGTTGACGCACGTACACATACTGCACGTTGGCGGGCAGCATGTTGCGAACGTCGTGGAGTAATTTATGTTTACCTTTTAACTGCAACTCCGCCTCTAACTCATAGGCTTTATCAAAATGATCTTCAATGGTGCGTTTGCCACGCCCGGTGACAAAAATCATTTCGGTAATACCTGCTGCTGCTGCTTCTTCTACCGCGTATTGAATGAGTGGCTTATCCACCACCGGCAACATTTCTTTCGGGCTAGCTTTAGTGGCAGGCAAGAATCGCGTGCCAAGGCCTGCAACTGGAAAAACAGCTTTAGTTATTTTTTGAGTTTTCATTTTTTTAGCCACAAATTAAAACGGATAAACAATGTTGGGCAAACAAATTTTGCCCAACCTAGGGGAATCATCCCAACATTTCAATAAACGTCGCTTCGTCTAGCACTTTCACGCCAAGCTCATTGGCTTTGTCGAGTTTACTACCGGCTTCAGACCCAGCGATGACAAAATCAGTTTTCTTTGACACGCTACCCGCAACTTTTGCGCCACGCGCTTCTAGTTTTTCTTTGGCATCATCGCGAGACAATGTACCCAGTGTGCCAGTGAGCACGACTGTTTTAGCTGCAAATGGACCATCATGCACTTGCGAGGCAGCACCATCGTGCTCCGCCCAGACAATGCCGCAGGCGCGTAACTGCTCCACCACTTCACGATTATGCGGCTCATCAAAAAATCGGCGCAGTGATTCTGCCACGACCGGCCCAACATCATTGACTTGCAACAGTGCTTCTATCGGCGCATCCATGATGCGATCAAGTTGGCCAAAATGTTTAGCCAAATCTTTTGCGGTGGATTCACCGACGTGACGAATACCAAGCGCAAATAAAAATCTTTGCAACGTAGTCTGTTTAGATTGCGCCGCACCGTCAATTAAATTTTGCGCCGATTTTTCTGCCATGCGCTCGAGATTGGCTAGTGCAGTCAAGCCTAGTCGATACATGTCCGCTGGTGTGCGTACCAAATTAGCATCGACCATCTGCTCAACTAATTTTTCACCTAAGCCTTCAATATTCATCGCGCGTCGTTGCGCGAAATGCAGCAAGGCTTGTTTACGCTGTGCAGGACAAATCAGCCCGCCCGTACAGCGTGCAATGGCTTCACCTTCAAGCTTCACAATTGCCGAATCACATTCAGGGCAGCGCGTTGGCATGATGAATTTCACCGCATCTGCAGGTCGCTTCGCACTAATCACGGCCGCGACTTCGGGTATCACGTCTCCCGCACGTCTGACAATCACGGTGTCGCCAATCATCAAATCTTTACGACGAATTTCATCTTCGTTATGTAAGGTTGCGTTCGATACCGTAGTGCCACCAACAAACACTGGGTGCAAACGTGCCACGGGTGTGATTGCGCCCGTGCGACCTACTTGCACATCAATGCCGAGTAAGACAGTGGTGGCTTCTTCGGCCGGAAATTTGTGGGCAATCGCAAAGCGTGGCGCACGCGAGACAAAGCCTAAGTTTTGTTGCTGTGCCAGACTATTAACTTTATAAACAACACCATCAATATCGTATGGCAGCGCTACGCGTTTATCGCCGAGACGCGAGTAATAACCGCGTAAGCCATCCACACCGCGCACCACAGCGCGTACAGGTGAGACGGGAAAACGCATCGCTTCTAGCGTATCCATCATTTGACTATGTGTTGCAGGAACAGCAAATTGATCGGTGGCGCCAATACCGTAGGCGAAAAATGACAGTGGCCGCGTGGCTGTAAGCGCAGAATCAAGCTGACGCAATGCGCCTGCGGCAGCGTTACGCGGATTAACAAATGTCTTCTCACCTTTCGCCGCTTGTGTGGCATTGAGCTTTGTAAAATCTTTTTTTTGCATCAACACTTCGCCTCTGACTTCGAGTAGCGGTGGTGCGTTTTCAATCTTCAACGGGATACTTCGAATAGTTTTTAAGTTTTGCGTTACGTCCTCACCCACCGCGCCATCACCACGTGTCGCACCTTGTGTGAAGACGCCATTTAGATAGGTTAGTGAAATGGCGAGGCCATCAAATTTTGGTTCGCACGCATATTCAATCTCAGCCGCATCTAGGCCATCGCGACAGCGCTTATCAAAGGCTGCAATGTCGGCGTCCGTAAAGGCGTTATTGAGAGACAACATCGGCATACGATGTGTAACTTCGCTGAATTCTTCCAGCGCTTTTGCACCGACCCGCTGTGTGGGTGAATCAGGCGTTGCGTATTCGGGATGCGCTATTTCAAGATTAACCAGCTCGGCGAAGAGTGCGTCGTATTCCGCATCGGCAATGGTGGGCGCATCTTTAACGTGATAGCGATAAAGATGATCCTCAATCTCCGCTTTAAGCGTGGTTACGCGCGCCTGTAAAGACATTCTTAGGAATAAAGCCTGAGTGCAGTTGAAGAGCCTGGCACCACGCCTTTTTGTTGCATCTCGCCAGTGATTTCATGAATGGTGTCGGCAATGACGCGCTTACCTTGCGATGTCAGTGCTTTTTTATTATCGTCAACTAATTCGCCCTGCAATACATCGGCAAACTGTAGCGCTAGGGAATACATGCGTTCAAATACTTGTGCGGGGTTTGGCGTGCGCGGCACATCGAGCGCAAGGGTGATTTGCGTAAAGTATGGCTGCTCAGTGCGTAGTGCAGTTGACTCGGCTGGGTTGCCATTACGCAAGGTATATAGCACGCGACCGAGATCATCTTTAGCTGCATATTCGCCAGCAGCTAACGCCACTAAGCCTTTTGCCTCCGCTAAGCCGCGCAGCTTGGTGGCAGCAAACGTAACGCCGCTTTTACCAATGATATTTAGCGCAATTTCTATATCGGTATCGGCACAAAATGCATCAATCATTTGTGCGCGACGCAGCGCGTCATTTATATCTTCACGTTGCGATACCGCTTCAAGACTTGAGGCAAATTTAGTCATGGCTTCATCAAACGTCGCCAGCACCGTAGGATCAATCACTCCACAGCGATCCGCTAATTGCAAGCCTGCGCGAAGCTCACGATATTTTTCATCTAAGGTCGGATCAATGGGCTGCCATAGCCCGCCGACTAAGCCTTCCCACAGCACATGTTTGGCGAGCGTTTGCGATTGCAAAATCATCGGCGCGTAGCGGTCAGCATCGAGCGGCGCATCAGCCAAAATCATGGCAACGCTATCAATCTCAGTATTAATTGTCGGTAGCAATTCAGCATTACCCGTTGTGTAATGTGGACGCACCTCATGCGGTGCGCCACCGGTCAAAATCGGCGCGGTTAATTCATCAAGCGCGGCCTCTTCCGCTGCGATAGCGTTCATGCCACCAAACGAAGGCTCAACCCGCTCGGCTTTATCGGCAAACAATATGTCAGACTCAGCATCACTGCTGTCGCGTTGAAATGCTTTTTCGGCGCGACGACGATATTGCGACTCCTGCCAACGATTGAACACAATCACACCGACGATGATGACGGCAATGATGCCAATTAAGACCAGTTGAAAATCAGAAATCATATTGGTGACCGATACAGGAAAGATTGGGTATGCCCAGCGAGATTAAATTGGATCCGCTAATGCACGCCGATTGACGCCGATAAAAACTACAAACTCGTTTATTCATCGCACTTTTCAGACTAAAGTGCTTCAAAACAACCGCCAAATAAGCCGATACATTTATTTACGCTTAATTTAATCGGCGTTAATCGGCGTGCATTGGCGGTTTCAAAAAAACACACTACGCCGCTACCGCCACCTTACTTCCCGGTGCGCTCGCCGCAAATTTTCTCGCGGCCTCAATATCGACCTCAACAATACGCGAGCAGCCCGGCTCATTCATTGTCACACCAACTAATTGCTCGCCCATTTCCATTGTCACTTTGTTGTGCGTGATAAAGAGGAATTGTGTGGATGCCGACATTTTTTTCACCAGCTCGCAGAAGCGATCAGTATTCGAATCATCCAGCGGCGCATCGACCTCGTCGAGCAGGCAAAACGGTGCTGGGTTGAGACGGAATAACGAGAAAACCAGCGACAACGCGGTCAAGGCTTTTTCGCCACCTGAGAGCAACTGAATGGACGAATTTTTCTTACCCGGCGGTTGTGCAAACACTTGCACACCAGAATCTAAAATCTCCTCGCCAGTTAGGCGCAAATATGCATTTCCGCCACCAAAAAGTTCAGGGAATAATTCCATGAAATTTTTATTCACAGTATCAAAGGTAGCTTGCAACATATCGCGGGTTTCACGATCAATACGTTTAATCGCGCTCTCTAAGGTATCTATCGCCTCCTTCAAATCGGATGATTGCGCATCTAAAAACTCTTTACGCACACTCGCCTGCTCTAGCTCTTGTAGCGCCGCCATATTAACCGCACCGAGGGCGGTAATTTCGGCATTCAGCCGGTTGATCTCCGCTTGATAGGCGGTCGAACGGGTTTTCTTTTCTACGGCTTCAGCAAGTTCATCAAAATTCGCACCGTTCTCTGTTAATTGATTGGTGAAGGTTTCCTCATTGATGCGTGCTTCTTGCTCCTTCATGCGAAGCTCGGTCATCTTGTCGCGCAGCGGTTGCAAGCTTTGCTCTATTGTGTGACGTGAGTCTTCTAATTCTTTGAGTTTGCCAGATGCCGAATCCATCGCATCACGCGCGGCGGCCAAGGCTTTTTCGGCGTCCAAACGGGTATTGAGAGCGCCTTGCAGGCGCTCGCGAATGTTGCCCTCTTGCAGGTTATCTAGCTCTGTTGCCAATGCGGTGCGCGAGCCGGTAACAGCATCCCAACGTTTGGCGAGTTGTGCGACCATTTCGGTCATCGATTTTATTTTGTCGTGACACGAACGCTCAAAATAATTCGCTTCCTGCGCGCCACGCTCTGCCGCATTGACGCGATCACGTGCATCCGCCAATGCGCGCTCGGCCTCACGCTGTTTGTCTTCGAGCGCCATTAATTTATCGGTAATCTCGGATATTTTATTGCCGCCTACTTCCAAAGCCGCTTGTGCTTCCGCCATCTCACCACGCTCGGCCTCAATCTCAGCGTCAATTAAGCCAGTCTCTTCGCGTATGGCACCGCGACGACCTTCGGCTTGGCTTATTGCTTGTGTGAGTTTCAAACTTTCCATTTGCAAGATGTGTTCGCGGTTTTTAGTTTCCTGCTGCTCATGACGCAGCTTGCGTAGTGAATCTTGCGTATCGGTTAACTGCAACTCAATTTCTTTTTGCGCCGACTCAATCACATGTCGCGCTTCGATTTTGCTTGGCAAATCGGCTTTGAGTGACTCAATCTCGCGTTGACGTTGCAATACGCCGTGCAGCTCTGATTGCGGCCCGTGAAAAGTCACGCCATGCTGTGAATAAAGATGCCCACTGGCGGTGACGAGCACCGCACCGAATGGCAGACTCGCCATTTTTTGACGTGCTTCTTGCTCATTTTCGAGTACGAAAATATTCGCCAGACACTCATGCACAAACGCCATCACGCCTGATTTTTCTGATGTGACCAGCGTGAAAAGCCTTACCAGTCCTTGTGTTTCAGCCAATGGCGAGTTGCCATTTTCCAAATATAGCGACACCGCACCCGGTGGCGCATCATTCGCAATGCGATCAATCACGGACGTGTCAGTCACCTTCATCGCATTTAAGCGTAAGCCTAATGCTGACTCTAACGCATCCTCCCAGCCCGCTTTAATCTTGATGGATTGCCATAAACGCGGCGCATTATCGAGGCCGTATTTAGATAGCCACATCGCCAGGCGATTATTGTTATCCATGCGCGCTTGCTGATTTTGCAGCGCCAATAATGCCGCTTCAATACGCGCTAATTCACGTGTGGCATTACCGATTTCATCAACTTGCGCGCGGCGTTTGTGCTCAAACTCGGCCACGCGTTTTTCAGCATCTAGCAATTTGTCGTCAACCATCGCGAGCGCTTCTAGCGCCTCAGCACGTTCACCTTCGACGCGCTCAAGCTCGCCCTCTTCTGGTACTACGAGTGCCATATTTTCTGTCGTCAAGCGCGTCTTGCGCTGCTCTAGTTGCGAAAGAATTTTGAGCGCATTGGCTTCACGTGATTCATTTAAAGCTTGCTCGCCTTCGGCATTACGCACTTCGTTATCCGTCACCTTAACGGTGGCAATCGCTTCGCGCACTTTTTCTTCAAATTGCGGCACTTCTTCGCGCAATGCTTCAGCGCGTTCACGCGCTTCACCGACTTTATCAATACCGCTAGCAAGCTCACGATGCCAACGATCAAGCTCGGTCACCGTCGCATCGCGATTTGCTTCAATCTCGAGCACCTGCATGGCAAGCGCTTCCACTTGAGCGCCTAAGCGACGACGGTTTTCGCCAAGATAATTAATCTCTTGTTCAAGCTGCACCACTGAGGTGTTCGCTTCAAACATCGCCGCTTGTGCGGTGGTGAGTTGATCGGTTTCCGCGTAATGATCTTGGCGGAGTTTATCGAGTGCTGCTTCGACCTCGCGTAAGCGGGCGGTCTCGCCTTCAAAACCCGTTTCGGTCTTAATAATTTCATTCGCGTAGCGCTCTTTTGCGGCACGCGCTTCGCGCTGCTTGGTGTAGGCCCAAAGGTTTTCGTTTAGCTTTAATTCGGTGTGAAACTCTTGATATTTTGCGGCAACGGCTGCCTGCTCGGTGAGCTTTTCGACATTTTTAGTGAGTTCACCCAAAATATCATCAACCCGATTTAAGTTCTCTTTCGAGTCTTCTAAGCGCGCTTCGGTTTCTTTGCGACGCTCGCGGTATTTTGATACGCCAGCAACTTCTTCTAAAAATATGCGAAGCTCTTCCGGCTTTGACGTAATCACACGAGAGATCATGCCCTGCTCGATGATGGCGTAAGCGCGCGGACCCAAACCTGTGCCTAAAAAGACATCCGTAATATCTCGACGACGAACGTGTTGCCCATTAATGTAGTAATCCGAATTACCATCACGCGTCAGTACGCGTTTGACGGACAGCTCGGCATATTGCCCCCACTGACCGCCGATACGACCTAGTGAGTTATCAAACACCAGCTCAACACTTGCGCGCGCAGATGGTTTACGATTTAGGGAGCCGTTAAAAATAACGTCTTCCATTTTTTCGCCGCGCAAATTTTTGGCAGATGATTCGCCCAGCACCCAACGAACTGCATCAATTACATTCGATTTGCCGCAGCCATTAGGGCCGACAACACCGACTAACTGGCCGGGTACAGAAATGGTGGTGGGATCGACAAAACTCTTAAATCCCGCAAGCTTAATATTGGTCAGACGCACAAAATTCCTTCAGCAATCACTTGAAATGGGTGTTCAACAGCCTTGTTTAGCCACAGATGAACACAGATAAACGCAGATAAAAACAGATTTTTGCAATGGACGTTATCCGTGTTTATCTGTGTTCATCTGTGGCTAAGTTTCTTTTTATTGTTACCGCCAGCGGCATGTAATTCAACATCCCGTAGAATCACGTAATTCTAACGTAACGACCCCTCAATTCCCATGCCTAAAACCCCTCAAACAAGTGTCGCCAAACCGCGTCGCGAAATCACATCAAAAAAAGCCGCTAAGTCCTTGGTTTCAAAGGAAGCTGTCGCAAAACTCACCAAATTAGGCGATAAACCCACCGCAGTTCCCACAAAGCAGCTCGAAATATTCCCCAATCCGCAGCCAAAACGCGATTTTGTCATTCACATGCAGATCCCCGAATTCACCTGCCTGTGCCCCAAAACCGGCCAGCCTGATTTCGCCACGCTTTACCTTGACTACATCCCGGATAAGCATTGCGTGGAATTAAAAAGTTTGAAACTCTATATTTGGTCGTTCCGCGACGAAGGTAAATTTCATGAAGCTGTCACCAATGAAATATTAGACGACATCGTCGCCGTCACCGCGCCTAGGTTTGCCAGACTCACTGCTAAATTTTGGGTGCGTGGTGGTGTATTTACCACCATCATCGCGGAACATCGTAAAAAAGGCTGGAAACCCGCACCAGTAGTGCGTCTTCAAGCATTCGCAGATGAGATGAGCGTAACCGAGCGCGGCTAAGTAAGCGTTGTCACGTTCTTGAACGTGACATCACGAGGCTAGATTGCTATAATTGTAGATTGCATTATCAGTAATCAAACAGCGGTGGCTGTAGCTCAGCGGTAGAGTCCTGGATTGTGATTCCAGTCGTCGTGGGTTCGAACCCCATCAGTCACCCCAACGTTTACTAAAAAGCCCACTTTTGTGGGCTTTTTTGCGTTTCATCGCCTCACCACAATACATTGAGTATGCTTGCCGGACATGCAAAAACGTAATGCTAAATATCGTTCTAGCGCAGAAGTCAGCCAATTTTCCATCTTGGAAATCAACATAAAAACTAAAACTGTCTTCAGCCTGTCACGCGCTGCATTGAGAATGCCCTTTTTGAAAAATAACTATTCAAACAGGACATCACAGCATGCAAACAATTTCACGCTCACGATTGGCTTATGCGGTTCTATTGGCTATTTCAACAACCACCGTTGCACAGACCTCACCAACTAGTGAAGCCAACGCCGCAAAAGCGGCAGCAGATCAAAAAGTTGCTGATAGCAAAATAGAAAAAATTACTGTCACTGGTCAGCGAGCCAGTATTCGCAAGGCGATTGCTTCACAAGAGGCGGCGAATAATATTGTTAGCGTGGTCAGTGCAGATGATATTGGCAGCTTGCCAGATATCAATGCCGCTGAAGCACTGGCGCGTGTACCGGGTGTTTCAGTACAGCGTGACCAAGGCGAAGGGCGCTATGTATCGGTGCGCGGGCTAGGACCTGATTTGAATTCAGTCACCATTAACGGGGCGTTAGTACCTGCGCCCGAAAATGGCCGCAGAGGCGTCTCACTAGATGTATTGCCAGCAGGTTTGATCCGCTCACTGGAAGTCACAAAAACACTGACCCCAGACATGGATGCAAACTCCATTGGTGGCACGATTGAAGTTAAAACGCTCTCGGCATTTGATTTACCAGGTCGAATATTCACGGCAAATCTAGGCGGCGGTTATGACACATTGGCTAAAAAGACCAGTCCATTCGGTAGCCTGCTCTGGGCCGATCGATTTTTGAATGGCAAACTTGGTGTTGCGGTTGGTGCCAGCGCTGAAAAGCGCGAATTTGCCTCTGATAACGTTGAGACTGGCGGCGCTTGGACCGCTAATCGTGTAAGCGCAATTGAGCTACGCGATTACATTCCCGTTCGCGAACGTAACGCACTCGCACTTAACCTTGACTATCGCGCAGATGATAATCAGCAACTATTTTTGAAGACCTTTTTGAGCGACTTTAGCGACGATGAATTTCGTGACAGACTCACCATCAGCAACATTACAGGCGGCACTGCTGCTGAGGGAGTTCCATTTACGGCGCGTGCCGAACGACGCTTGCGTCAGCGCAAATATACGCGCGACATCAGCTCAATCGTGTTCGGTGGTAGCCAGCGTTTTGACGCTTGGAAACTGGAAGGCGCAATCGGCATTAGTAAAGCAAATGAGGATCAGCCGGATGCATTAAACGATGTGCAGTTTAGACAAAATGGCGTCACAGGTATTACCTTTGTTGACACCGTGCTACCGACGCTATCTGGACCTAGCAATTTGTTTAATCCCGCTTTATTTAATCTTAATGGCATCACCTTTCAAGCGCGTTTAAGTAAAGATAAAGAAGATCATGCTAAGTTTGACTTGAGCCGTAAATTGAGCCTAGGCGAAGCCGACAGCACAATTAAGTTTGGTGCAAAAACGAGTCGCCGTGAAAAGACGAATGACACCGACCAATGGAGTTTTAACAATGCATCACCTACTAGCCCAAATTTTTGGGGTGCGGGTCCAACCACATTGGCTGGATTTGTAACGGGGAATCAACTCAATTTTCCACAAACAATTGGATTAGCCATTGATCCGAATATTGTGCGTTCACGGGTTGCGGGACTCAGCCGTCAAGCCGCAACGAGCCTTGCGGCGTCGGTCGTAAACGATTGGAAAATGAATGAAGATATCAATTCGTTTTACTTGCAATCTTCAAGTGAATTGACTAATTGGAATGTATTGTTTGGCGTGCGCCAAGAACGCACAAAGTTTGACGCCATTGGTAGCCAACTATCTACTGCCAATTTCGTCACACCACGAATAGTCAGCCGCAGCTACACAAACACGCTGCCTAATTTGCAAATTCGCCGCGATCTCGATAAACAAACAAGTATTCGTTTTGCGTACACAAAATCTGTCGTGCGTGCTAACTTTAGCCAGCTTGCACCCGGCATACAATTTAATAGTGCAACGGAAGCAACTGTTGGTAATCCAGACTTAAAACCATTGCAATCAACTAATTTTGATCTCGGTATTGAGCACATCATCGGCCAAGACGGCGCTGCATCGTTTTATTATTTCAATAAAGATATTCGTGATTTCACTTACACCACAAATTTAGCGGGCACTGGGCAATTTGCTACCTTTACAAATGTGACTGGCTTTGTGAATGGCGACGGTGCACGGGTCAGCGGTGTTGAGCTTTCATACACACAAGCCCTACGTATGTTGCCAGGCTGGATGAATGGCTTTATTGTTGGTGTCAATGCAACTTACACTGGCTCTACTGCCAAACTATCGCGCTTTGACCGTACTGCAAATTTTGTATTAACGCGCAACACTTCTTTGCCGGGTCAATCTGATCGCGTGGTTAATCTGATGTTAGGCTATGAAACTGGCCCGTTTAGCAGCAGGCTTGCATGGAATTCAAAATCGCGCTATCTACTACAGACGGGCAGTGATATTTTGTCATCTGACCAAGATATCTGGATTGATAACCAAAACCAGCTTGATTTATCGTTGAAGTATCAAGTCACTAAATATGCACAACTAAGCTTTGAAGGGTTAAATCTTAATCGCGAAAAATATTATGCCTTCCAAGGTGTAAGCAGATTAAATGCGCAAAATGAGCAGTATGGTCGCACTTATCGCTTTGCTGTAAATGCAACGTTCTAACAAGTAACCACACCGCATAAAGTTGAGTCCTTAGACTCGGCAACTAAATGTGATAAATAATCTATGTCATCCCGAGCAAAGCCGAGGGATATGCTTTTAGTGCGATACCAGCTCAACGGACAGCATATCCCTCGGCTTCGCTCGGGATGACAAATTTATATAGATGGACGCAATTTATGATGATGAAAAACTGTTGTACACATATATTCTTCGCCAAGTTTAATTGCCTAATCAATAGTAAATCACGCCGCTCTGTCTTTTACAGCAGCTTCATCGCCTGCCTAACGGTGTTTTTTGCGTCGTTAGCAGCCGCTTCGTTGCCAACGACCGCCGTAAAATCAACTGCGTCATCCCCGCCGATGAACGCCGTTGAGGCCACCTCAACACCCAATGGTGGCTGGCTGGCTGTTGACAAAAAAACGCTCAAACTCATCGCTCGCGACGGCAAAGAGATAAGCAGCTTTAGCATACGGGGCAAACATCTTGATGCAAGAGTTGAGACGCATCTCGGCTTAAACCGAATGACCGTTGCGCTGCTGGATGCAAATACTAATCAACCCATCTTAATGTACGCAACAAACACTGAACTCACGCTTGCGCCGCCATTACTTGCGCCTGATTTTTCAATTGAAGCGTCATGCATGTACAAGGATGCGCAGGGCAATCTTCAACTTTTTTTGCTTGGCAAAAATGGCATCGCCGAGAATTGGCTATTAGGGGATGAAAGTCACAAACGCATTCGTAAAATGGCATTGCCCGCAAATGCCGAAAAATGTGTTGTTGACGATCAGTTGCGAATTTTATACGTGAGCGAGCCTGATGTAGGCTTATGGGCGTACGATATTTCACGTGAAGCCATCACGAATCGAGCGCTAGTAGCAGCACGACCACCACATGGCAATTTAGCTGAAGACGTAATCGATATGGCGGTTATTCAGAATGGCATTGCCACGCTTCAAGAAGGCCGTGCTTATGCCTATCTAGCACCCACAACGCTTGGTAGTCTTGATTTGCGGCGCAAATGGGTATCAGCATCGCTATCAACCAATAAATTAAACAACGGCTACACGCAAATCATTAGTAATACACAAAGTGCAACTACGCTATGGGCAAAAGCTAAAACCAACTGGACAGCAATACAACTACAACCATCGTTGAAGCCTACTGCTCCAGCGTTGAGTCAACCAAATTTACCGATCATTACGCCTCTGATTCAAACAAAGCCAGTGACGAGTTTTGGGGACGCCGCCGATGACCCCGCAATATGGCTTCACCCAACTGATAGTTCACGTAGTCTCGTCATTGCAACCAATAAAAAGCAAGGTTTACTGGCGTATGACCTTGAAGGCAACGAGCGGCAATTTTTACCCGTTGGTCGCATTAACAATGTGGATGTTCGCCAAAAAATCACCCTCGGTGGCGTCGCGATGGATATCGCCGTGGCGACCCAACGCGATGAAAAAGCGATTGTTGTTTTTTCATTCAATGCAGATGGAGTATTGAAAGAAGAAACGCGACTTAAAACTGCGCTAAACGATATTTACGGTGTATGCGCTGGTATGAGCCGTGAAGGGCAACTCGATATTTTTGCTAATGACAAAGATGGTCGGTTTATCCAAGTACGCGCGTCGCGAAATGACAATAAGTGGTCGAGTGAAGTCGTGCGCCAATTTGCAGTTGATAGTCAGCCGGAGGGCTGCGTGGTTGATGAGTCTCAATCACTCATTTTTATTGGCGAAGAAAAGCGCGGTGTCTGGGTACTATCATCTCGCGCGGATCAACCGACAACGAAAAAAATGGTGCTGGCTGTCGGCGATATGTTATCGGCTGATGTTGAAGGCTTGGCCATGTATCAAAATGGGACAAATAGCTATCTCGTTATCTCTAGCCAAGGCAATGATAGTTATGTCGTCACTGACGCAAAACAACCTTACCGCGTGCGCGGCGCATTTCGCATTGGCATCAATCGCACACTTGGGATTGATGGCACTTCTGAAACAGATGGCATTGAGGTCACTTCTGCATCGCTTGGCGGCGCGTTTAAGCGCGGCATGTTGGTTGTACAAGACGGATATAAACTCATGCCAAGCGGGGCACAAAATTTTAAGTATGTTCCGTGGGAAGCGATTGCCACTGCACTCAAACTTGAATAACATCTTTGCTAGCCACCATAAATACATAAGGCTATCTAAAGCTTAATCTGCCCGCGCCAAATAAAACCATTCATTACCCGGCTCGGCTTTCGCATCAGGGAAAATAATATAGCCATCCTCAGTCGCGATGAGTTTAGTGCCGTCATGGCGCGTGCCGATAATGTCACCCTTAATTAATTTATTAAAGCTCGCCCATTCGCGGGTGAAGGTATCACCAACATGCGCTTTGTCGATGACTTCATACATGTGTAATTGCTCAATCTCGTTTACTGGGGCGGGCTTTGGGGCATCACTTAATCCCAAAAATGCAAGCGTATTGCAAATTGCGGAGTAGCCGACTTCGGGTGATTCATCGGCGTCATGCTGACCGCACTCAAGCGTGATGGAGTAGCCGCCGGTGGAGCGCATATATTCAGTGGTGCCGACGCCGTAACGTGGGTCGGTGTTAAGCGGATTGAGCATTTCACCGCTTGCCTTGGCGTGTGCTTGGCGGCGGGCAACGCCTAATGCATATGTGGCGAGCCAGCCATCAACAAACCGATTCACCCCGAGATGCTCAGCCATTGCGCGCTCTTTGGCGTATTGGTGAAAGGGTTGCAAATCATCGTCGTTATCAACCGGGCCTAACATCGCAAAGGCCGGATTTTTTGCGCGCGTGGAATGCAAATCGAGCAGGCAATCGTGTTGTGCAAATAGCGGGCAAAGCCAATTGGCGATGTGGTCTTCAAAATCTTTTGGCGCATCTACCGGATATAGATTGCGATTCAAATTACGATCTCCCGAACGCTCGCCTTTAGCGTAAGCGAGTGGGTTGGTGATCGGTACAAACGTAACCTGCCCCGCGACGATGTTGATTTTGCCCGACTCAATATCGTCAATCACACGATTGATGGCTTTAGTGCCGCAGGTTTCGTTACCGTGAACGGCACCCGTGATGATGATGCGCGTGCCGGGGGACACGCCGCTGTATTGAATAGATTTGAAATGCATGGCTTACCTATGGTGAGATGACTTGTTCGAATGGTTAAAATACATTTTACCTATTCACTATTCAATTACGCGAAGCATTTATGTCCACTGCAAAAACGATTGCGATCGAAGACGTGCCACAACACACTGACTTTCAGCATCTTTCCACTATTGCAGGCACAGCCATTGATTTGCGCTACGGCACGGCAAATAATTTCGTCGGGCGTAATTTATACGGCGCAATTGATTGCGCGTGGCTACATCGTGATGCAGCGAACGCATTCGCGCGTGCAGTAGCTTGGCTGCAAGTTGATCACAACGATTTATCGTTCCTCATTCTCGATGCGCTGCGCCCACAGCGTATTCAACAATCGCTGTGGGACGCACTTGAAGGCACTGGCTTGCACATGTATTTGGCGGAGCCGACGCGCGGCTCCATCCATTCATTTGGCATGGCGGTGGACGCGACGCTCATCGACGCCGCTGGCGTGGAGCTTGATATGGGCACACCATTCGACGACATGACTGAAAAATCGCACCCCGCAAAAGAAGCGCAATTGTTAGCAGAAGGCATATTGACGCCATTACAGCTTGCCAATAGAAAACTGCTGCGCGATGCGATGCAACACGCAGGCTTTCAATCAATCAGCACCGAGTGGTGGCATTTTGATTGTGGCGATAGGCTGGTAGTGCGACGCGACTATGCGCGGGTGTTGTGAGATTTTTTTTACCCGCAGATTACTAATCAGCAGCCACGCGTAGGTAATGCGTAAGCAAATTATCACAAACTCCAATATCCACGGCTATTTCAGAGCCATATTGTCTGAAAATGCCCATTGATATTGACTACTTTTATCATTTACAAGTGAAATTTGTCTCTACACACATTTATATTAGTGTTATGGCATTTGACGCGCTGCCGTTGTGAAGAATAAAAAATGTCTTCGATTGCTTACATTAAAACGCGAATGATGTGAACGGTTTGGCCGTTAAGGGGTTGTGATCAGGAAACTTCTGCGATATATCTTGAACAATAATAGACGGGCAGTTAGCGACATAATTCAAATGTGAAATAAACCCAAATTGAAGATGCATGCCCCGCACTGAAGTGTACTTTGGCAGTGGTGTTGCAGTCACAACACCGTTTTCATCAACTGTAGAGGCATTTAATGTGTGGTTATAAAAAGGGGTGGATAAATTTTCAGCCTCAGTGTAGAGCAGTGATTTGAACTGGTCTGGATTGATTGAACCTAAAATTGCTAACGCGCTATATTGCCCCGGCAATAACTTTGCGGTGGCTACGTAACTGATAGGCATTGTTTCACTAATGGCAAGCTTATAAGTTCGTTGAACATTCTCAGGTGGTGTAACAAGACTAGTCGTCCATTTACAATTGCCGTTTGGTTCCAGAATGTTTGAGTAATCATAATCACGGTCATTTGCTATTCGGAGCGTTGTCGGCTCACTAATGTCTTTAGTCGTCACCATCACAGCGTCTTCTTCAGCGCCTAATTGGCCCCGATAGACGACTTGTAAGATGACATCTAGGGCGTTGATGGGGATGCGTTTTGAGTCTGTAAAATTAAAAACCAGGGCTTGCAGTGCGCCGTTTGCGAGGTCGCCGCTGAGCGTGGTGGGGTCGGAGACCACAATTTCTTCTGGGGCAGTAGCGCCACCTGTATCGCGACAAGCTTTGAGTTGGGCGTCGCTATAGCCAGATTTTTTAAGAGACTGCCAATCGCCGAGCAGCGAGTGTTCTGCATAGCAAGTATTGCGTCGAAATTTAACGACAGCAACGAGTTTGCCGGATGTCTTAAGGGTTTGTGCAGAGACCGCACCACCACCGCTGGGGGTGATGTCAGGAGTTTTGTTTTTAAGTTTTAAGCGTATTTTATTAAAGCCGCCACCGTTGGAATTACTCACCGCAGTATCGCCATAGTCAGCGATGGAATAGGCACCTTCGTCGGGCAGGTCTATTTCCATCTCGCCGCGAAAGAAGTAATCGATTAAGCCTGCGGAGTAGGCGACGGCGCGGGGGATGAGGAGGCGGGCTTGGTCGTCGTAATTATTAACATTCAGATTAAATGCGGCAGGTTTACCTTTAGCCGTTAAAAACTGATCAAACAAACCAACTGTTGAAAGTTTGACATTGGTTTCAGTTGCGCCTGTAGCGTTATCAACGACCGGCCCAACAACAAACTGCATCTTACCGGGTAGTGCGTTGCCCGCCATGTCCAACGGATTCATCACATCGGTATACATTGCGGGTGCAGTACGTGGCGGCTGTGGATATAACGCACCACCCGTAGTGCCAATATTGGTGCCCGCACTATAAAAACCACGACTGGCGTAATCGGCCAAGCCATTGCCAGTC
>JANNWG010000063.1:0-49953 GCA_031414695.1 Burkholderiales bacterium | reverse complement strand
CAATTAAGCGGCGCAATGTGGTGCAACGCTGCCCTGCCGTGCCCACGGCGGAGAACACACAAGCGCGAGAAGCTAGTTTTAAATCAGCACTCGGTGCCACAATCATGGCGTTATTGCCACCTAGTTCTAAGATAGTTTTGGCAAAGCGCTCGGCCGCCACTTGCGCAACTGCACGGCCCATGCGGGTGGAGCCGGTGGCAGAAATAAGCGCCACGTCCGTGTGCCGCGTAAGCGCTTCACCACAGGCAGGGCCACCAATAATTATGGGGCAAATATGCGCATGCACCACGCCACCCGCCGCTTCAAATCGCTTCACGGTTTGGGCAAATAGCGCTTCGCAAGCAAGGGCTGTAAGCAGCGTTTTTTCTGATGGTTTCCACACCACTGCATTGCCGCAAACCAGCGCCAAACAAGCGTTCCAAGCCCATACCGCTACCGGAAAATTAAACGCGCTGATTACACCCACCACCCCCAATGGATGCCACTGCTCCATCATGCGATGATTTGCACGCTCGGTCGCAATCGTTAAACCGTAAAGTTGGCGCGAGAGGCCGACCGCAAAATCACAAATGTCTATCATCTCTTGGACTTCGCCTAAGCCTTCTTGGGCGATCTTGCCGGATTCGATGGTGACTAATTCGCCAAGGGCCACTTTGTTTTCACGCAACACTTCGCCAAACAATCGCACCAACTCACCACGACGTGGCGCGGGCACGTTACGCCATTGCAAAAATGCTTGTTGTGCTGCACCAATTTTTGCTGAAACTTCAGCGGCAGTATTGGCGCGTAGTGTCGCAATGGTGGCGCCGTCAATTGGCGTGCGGGCGACAACATCATTGCCACTGATGTCATGAAGATTAACGCCAAGTTTTTCAAGCAATTGCTGCGTTTGATTTACCAATGCGCTCATGCGTAATACTTTCCAAATGGATTGGCTAAAAATGCGGGCAGGCTAATCGACTCTTGGCGGATAAAGCCGCTTTTGGCGATTTTGCCTTCGCGGAGTAAATCCACCATTGTACAAATGCCTGATGCGGTCGTTAATTGAATTGCAGACAACAGTTTGCCACCAACCTCTTTAGCGTATATTTTTTTCGCAAAGCTCTCTTGCGCGAGTCGGCCGTCGCGCTGTCCGCTAACAGAAACGAACACTAACACCACGTCTTGATAAGTGATTGGAATTGCGGTTTCCATTACGTCTTTTAATAATTCACGACGTTTGCCGAGACCCAAGTCGTTCAACAAAATTTTCATAATCGCGCAGTGGCCGGGGTAGCGAACTGTCTTGTAATTTAGATTTTCGACGCGGCCATCCAGCGTTTCGCAGAGTGTGCCAAGCCCGCCAGAAGTGTTAAAGGCTTCATAGTCCAACCCATCTAACGCGAAGTGCTCAAGCTCTTCAAGCGGTGGTGTCTCGCGAATTTTGCCGTCGATAATCGCTTCACACGGGTTCAAATATTCGTTAATCAGCCCGTCTGTGCTCCAGGTTAAATTGTATTTCAACGCATTGGTTGGATAAATTGGCAGCGCACCAACACGCATATTCACATCGCGCAAGGTGTCAAATTTTTGCGCGAGTTCATTCGCCGCTATCGAAATAAATCCCGGCGCCAAACCGCATTGCGGCACAAATGCGGTCTTCGCATCTTTAGCGATGTCTTTGACAATGCGCGTGCTTGCGACGTCTTCAGTCAAATCAAAATAATGTGCGTTGATGGTGTAGGCGAGCTTCGCCAAAATAGGTGTTAAATAAAATGGGCACGCCGATAAAATTACGTCAGCTCCTTTGAGTAAGGTCGCTAAATCAGCGCTCGCGACATCCGCCGCATGTACGGTAGCACCGAGTGCCTGCATGGGTGCTAACCGCGCCATATCTTTGTCGACAACTGTGATTTTGTAGCCGCCGTTAGCGTTAAACAATGAGACGATAGCCTCGCCAATTTTTCCTGAGCCGATGAGTGCGACATGCATACGATTTCCTTTGCGAAATGACATTTAATTAAGCACGTAATTTAGCGCGTCGCTATGTCAATTGGCAGCGGCAAAATGTCATAATGTTCGTACTAAATTTATCAATTCGCAGCCTTAACCTATCATAATGACTAAAACAATCACCACTGCGGAGCAGAAGTTGCTTGCGCTGTTGCAACAAAACGCTAGAGCGAGCGTCGCGGATTTGGCACGCCAACTCGGACTTGCTCGCGCGACTGTGCAGGAGCGGCTGCGTAAACTAGAAGAAGGCGGTGTGATTGAAGGCTATACCGTCAGGCTCGATCCTGCGTATGCAAGAAGCCGCGTTACTGCCCATACGCTAGTAAGAATTGACGCTAAAAAAGCCGAAGCGCTTTACGCCAAGCTTAAAAAAATGCCGAGTGTTAGTGGCATTTATGCGCTCTCAGGTGAATACGATGCGCTTGTTGTATTGCAGGCAGATACCACCGCCGAGCTGGATGTTTCGCTCGATACATTAGGCCGCCACGAAGGCGTGGAGCGCACTCAAACCTCAATTGTGTTGAGTGTGAAGTACGAGCGCTGATTGCTAAGGTATAAAAACTATTAACCACAGATGAACACAGATAAACACAGATATTGCATACGACTTCATCTGTGTTTATCTGTGTTCATCTGTGGTTCAAAATGATTTGGATAAAATGTCCAAATTTACAAACCCGCCTATGGATGGTCATCTCAACGAATAAATGTCTGAAAACGCCCGTCAATAAACGAGTTTCATTTTTCTTCAATAATCTCAAAGTCATGCGTTACCGCAGCGGTTTTTGCCATCATAGCGGAGGCAGAGCAATAAACATCAGCCGATAACTGAATCGCGCGAGCAACTTTTGTGGCATCGAGCGCTGTGCCGGTAACCAAATAATGAAAATGTAGGTGAGTAAATACTTTTGGGTCAGTTTGTGCGCGATCAGCGGTGACTTCAACTACGCAATCTGTAACCGCCTGTCGTGCTTTTTTCAAAATAAGCACCACATCGATGGCGCTGCAAGCCCCTGTGCCTGCTAAAACAGTCTCCATCGGCCGCGGGCCACGATTTTCGCCGCCCAAATCGGGGGAGCCATCCATGATTATTTTGTGGCCTGATTCAGTTTCAGCCTCAAAAGCGATGTTTTTGAGCCAATTAACGCGTATTTTCATGTTTTAGAGCCTTTTAATCGGAGTGGCGAGAGTGGCATAGTGCAGCAAATACAATACAAGCTGATATCGGCTTGACGCGATAAATATGCCATAACTATTAATAAGCGCAATCAAAGATTGACGGCAGGGCATTGAATACATTAAAATTTTGGGCTCTGCTAATCGTTAATCGTTTTCTCCCCCGAAACTATACGACTGAGCGCTAAACGAGATGTAATAAGTTGATTGGCTAGTAGCGACGAAGCGTTACGAGTTAAATATTGACCTATTGCATCACGAGTAACCGTAAAACGGCGCTCAACAGCCGAATCGAATCTTTAAGTGAGTTAAGTGAGCCTATTATGAAAACCTTTTCCGCCAAGCCGCATGAAGTTGTACACGGTTGGTACCATGTTGATGCGACCGATAAAGTATTGGGTCGCCTAGCCGCTGAAGTCGCATCGCGACTGCGTGGCAAACATAAGCCTGAATACACCCCGCACGTCGATACGGGCGACTTTATCGTCGTCACCAATGTCGAAAAAATCCGTGTTACGGGCAACAAAGCCGAAGACAAAACGTACTATCGCCACACCGGTTATCCGGGCGGTATTTACGAAACAAACTTCAACAAATTGCAGCAAAAACATCCTGAGCGCGTGCTTGAAAAAGCCGTTAAAGGTATGTTGCCAAAAGGCCCTTTGGGCTATGCAATGATTAAGAAGCTAAAAATTTACGCTGGCGGCACGCATCCGCATTCTGCCCAGCAGCCCAAAGAACTCTCGATTTAAGGAACCAGATAATGGTCGGTAAATATAATTATGGTACGGGTCGTCGCAAGAGTTCCGTTGCGCGCGTATTCATCAAAGCCGGTAAGGGCAATATCGTCGTTAACGATAAAGCGCTTGACGTTTATTTTTCACGCGAAACTGGTCGTATGATTGTTCGCCAGCCGCTCGAACTAACGGGTAACCTTGAAGCGTTTGACATCATGGTTAACGTTTTTGGCGGTGGTGAATCGGGCCAAGCTGGTGCGGTGCGTCACGGTATTACCCGCGCGCTCATCGACTTTGACGCAAATTTGAAGCCACAATTGTCCAAAGCTGGTTTTGTTACTCGCGATGCACGTGAAGTCGAACGTAAGAAAGTCGGCCTACGTAAAGCGCGTCGTCGTAAGCAATTCTCTAAACGCTAATTTATTTAGCCAAAGAGGGTATCGGCGACTACAGCCGCAAGTTAGAAAGCCGCCTTATGCTAGTAAGGCGGCTTTTGCACTTTTTGCAGCCGTAATTTGTCGTAGTTTGGTAACACCGTTGCACCCAAAATAGCGAAAAAAACGCGCGCAAACACACAAAAAATGCTCAGTCAGTTCAAAATCCGCGGTTTATGGCGAAAAATTCGCTCCAAGGTCGGTATTCGCTCGCAGCGAGTGGCGATTCGCTCGCATTCGCCTTGGTACATTAAGTTTGGTGGTTACGGCCTAGCAATGGGAGTTGCGGCGGCCATTGCGTGGGTGCTTGTTGATAACAGCTATCGCATTACTGGCTTTAATCGTGTTGAAGCCAAAGAGCAGATTGATGCCCTAGCTGCACAGAATGCCTCACTAAAACAAAATTATGATGCCGCCAAATCGCAATTAAACGAAAAAGAAAGTAAGCTGAAGGTTGAAGTCGCGTCTCAAGCGGAGCTGACTAAAAATTTATCACAGCTACAGGAAGAGAACGCGAGCTTAAAAGAAGACATTGGTTTTTTACGTAACGTGATGTCTTCCGGCAGCGTGCCAGATGGTTTAGCCATACAAAATTTTAAGGTCGAACCGGATGCATTGCCGAACGAATTTCGCTATCGATTACTCTTAACACAAGGCGGACAGCGTAAACAAGATTTCAAGGGTAAGATACAACTAGTGGCACGCGTGCAAGAGCAAGGACAGTCAGCGCAAACAGCATTCAGCTTTCCGCCAGATGCAAAAATGCGCGAATCGACAGGCACAGTTGAATTTCGTTTTTATCAAAAGCTCGATGGAAGATTTACTATTCCGCAAGGCGCAGTACTAAAAAGTGTGCAAATTCGCGTGCTTGGCTTACCGGGACTAGACGTGCGCGTTCAGCGCAACATTTCATTTTAAGGAATAGACCATGTTCAAATCATCAAATAAACCTAGTCCAATCGATAGCCTTATCGGTGCTGGTACGGTCATCAATGGCGATATTAACTTTACGGGTGGTTTACGTATCGATGGCACTATCAAGGGCAATATCAAAGCCGCAGGTGATAAGCCTGGCACATTAGTATTGTCAGAGTTAGCCAAAGTTGAAGGCGAAATTGAAGTCGGCCATGTTGTCGTCAACGGTACAGTCGCAGGTCCTATCCGCGCCAGCGAGTATTTGGAGCTCATGCCCAAAGCGCGCGTCACCGGAGACGTCACCTACAAAACGATTGAAATTCATGTCGGCGCCATTGTGATGGGACGCATGGTACACGTTGGTGAATCGCGTGGAAGTGATAAAGTAATTGAGTTCAAACCCGCAGTAGGTGGTTAAAGGCGTCAATAGAGGCGTCAAGTCAGTGAATGCGCCATATTGATATCTACGTTTTTACCACCATATAATTTTGCTAACGCTATATTGATCAGGAGATCAAAATGAATGACATGTCCATGATGCCAGCCCCGCTATTGTTTACCGATAACGCGGCCGATAAAGTCAAATCGCTCATCGTTGAAGAAGGCAATAACGACCTGAAATTGCGTGTTTTTGTAACCGGTGGCGGTTGCTCCGGATTACAGTATGGCTTTACGTTTGACGAAGTTACCAATGAAGACGACACCATTATGGAAAAGAAGGGTGTGCAGTTACTCATTGACCCAATGAGCTATCAATATTTAATTGGCGCTGAAATTGATTATTCTGAGGGGCTAGAAGGCGCGCAGTTTGTGATTAAAAATCCAAACGCGTCGAGCACCTGTGGATGCGGATCGTCGTTCTCGGTCTAGTCTGCGATGTTGACGCGTTAATCAAAAACGGAGGCTCTTGCTTCCGTTTTTTGCATTAGTAAGACGCCGTTTTCTTTACGTAAAACTATATCAATAAGTCTAAAAACAAATTTTGCACGTATTACACGCATGACACCTACGCCACCGCCACCTCCACCAGCTCGCGCCAGCTTGGCGACGAAGCTAAGCGTATTTGGTACGCCCTGGCCATTGCCGCCTGAACTATTGCGGGTGCGGCTTAAGTACATCACGGTACGTTTTTTGCAGATGCCTGAACCGCGCGTTTTACTTCGCAATGCAAAAGACATTTTGCGTTGGGCGCAACAAATGGAAGACGACAACATGCCGCGTTCAGCCAAAGAATTGACCAGATTGGCTGTTGAGGAAGACCCAAGTCAGCGCGTCTTGTGGCTATATTTATTCAGCCACGCCGTTCGGGATGGTGATAACAATGAATTTGGCGAGTTAGTACGTTTGTTTAGTCAACAATTTGTCGATGACGTCGTGCTCGAAGATATCGCGCATGTAGGCGGCGTATTGGCACGCGATGCACGTCAAGCCGCTGAAATGCCTACGCTGCAATCGTGGCGTGCTGCTGCGCTGTTGGCGCGTGAAGGTCAAACTCAACGCGCGTTTCATGATGCATTGCAGCGCGAAATTGGCGCACAAAGCGGGAATCTACAGTGATTAACGCCCCAGTCAATTCATCTCAGTTGCTCAATGAGACCGAGCAGCGAGAGCTAAGCCAAAAGCATCAGGCGCTAGAAGTCAGCGTGGCTAATTTTAAGGCGGGTGATGCAATTGATTCAGTTAGTCAAGCGCTACGTTATTTCGAAGATCGTTCACGTGCCGACCGGCAGCATCTGATTGCCGCTAATACGTTAAAGACGAAAGGCGACTTAATCGCGAGCGAGTGGATTTGCGGGCGTTATCGGCATTTGCTGTCGATGGCATTCACCGCCATGCTGCGTAGTTTTGACGGCGTTGCAGAAGGCAGAGCCTCGCCTGCCCAAGGCTGTGCGTTGGTGATGGTAATCAGCGCGCACGTGGTGAAATGGCGCAAATATTCGGGTGGCCGCACGGATACAGTCGTGCGCGAGTGTGCCCACCTCGCGTTGCAGAAGGCGCAATTGCAGCGCGTTGAGGGCGGCGTACTAACAACGCGCATCGATGATCGCGTGCACGAAACCACGGTTGAAGCGCTCTATTTACGCACGATGTTGTTAGAGCGGTTTAGTGGCGGCAGCTTATCGCCGAAGCGTTTTGAAATACTGGATACATGGCTCACTACATGGATGGATGCCATGTGGCTGACCCGCGAGCCTTCCACGCTAGAGCCGATGTTGGCAATCAATTTGGCTGACATCGAGCGCGGCCTGATTCCATATGTACCGCTCGTCCCACCTATGCCAGTTGGCGAGTCAGAATTCTTTTTAAGTCTGCGGCCAGTGAAGCGGCAATTAGATCGTGCAATTCAGGCGTTTCATCAAGGCACGATTTACCCAGGCTGGGGTGTCGGCGTAACGATGAAAATTGAAGAACATGTCGGCGTCATCGAATTTTTAGAGCGTGAATTACAGCTGATAGATGAATTCCGCAATGCGGCTACCGACGTAGCGCAAGGTCAAGCTAAGCTGCGCGGTAAGCGTGTTCCAATTGGCGTCAATACTATTGTTGCCGTGTATTTTGGATTTAACGAAATTTCTGCGCAGGCATTTGATATGACACGCGCGCATTCCGTTGCTGGCGGCGGTGCGGAGATCGGTATTCGTAATGCGGTTCGTCTGCTAGATATTAGCGAAGGTGGCTTGGGGCTTGAAATGGTGGATGAAGACGCGAGACGACTGCATGTGAACGATCTTGTTGCAGTCAGACTTGAGAAAGGTCGTGCTGTGGTGCTCGGTTTTGTCGCACGTAAATCAACCTTGCAGCGCCCGACTGGCACCTTAATTGGCATCAAAGTACTTACCAAAACCCCGCTGAAACTAATCATGGATCGCGTTAATGATGCCAACCAATGGCAGCCTTGCGAAGGCTTGCTGGTAGCAGGCTTAGCCGCAGATGGATTTGCCGACTCTGTCATCATGAGTGAGAAAGATTACGTCGCTAACTCGCTCGTTGCCGCCACACTGAGTGGTCGCGTGTATGAGTTTTACGCGCGTCGTGTGCGTGAGCAAGGAAATGGCTGGCGCATGGTGGCTATTGATGCTGTTAATCGTCTCGCGGAATAGTATAAACCCTAATATTGGCGGGATTCTTAGAGCATAAAGTGCTGAAGATGACCGTCAATGCTAGATTTTTTAGAATTGTGCTATAGCTATAGTAATCCGCAAACAATGGAACCTTTTCCGCATTTAGTCGCAAATCATTCTGTTTCTTGCGCGTTTTCGTTTACAGTCAAACTGTCATAATTCCATTGTTTTTTCGACACACTACCCCAACAATTTCTAAACATTTCCCACGAGGAAGGCCTTTGATCATGTCATTTGCATCTATTAAATTGTCGCCGCACCTAATTGCCCGCCGCACCTTAACCGCGGCCGTATTAGCTACGCTTTCAACAATCGCTTTAGCGCAAGCGCCTGCCGGTGCACCAACCGGTGCGCCTACGGTCGGTGCACTTGCAGGATCGCCTGCATTGCCAGGCGCCCCGCGTCCCTTCAAAGACATCATCAAAGACGCCAAAATGACTGTGGGCTTTTTCACCACCTATCAAAAAGATGAAAAAGTTTGGTTAGCGATTAAGCCGGATCAATTTGATAAGCCATTCTTCTTTACCTTCAATATTCCGCAGTCAGTCGGCGAGCGTGGCCTGTATGGTTCGCAAATGGGCGGCGCAGAAATGGCGGTATTCAAAAAAATCGGTAATCAAGTACAACTGATCGCTAAAAATTCTGAATATTACGCCACGCCGGGCACGCCACAGGCGCAGTTTGTCTCGGAAGGTTTTTCAGATTCATTGCTGTCGAGTGCGGCTACAGTCTCCGCGCCCGATCCTGAAACTAAAGCGATTTTGATTGAAGCCAATAGCCTGTTATTTGTTGATATTCCAGGCTATCTGACGCGTCTTGAATTCGCTTATCGCATGCCGTTTGGCTTGGATACACGCAATACCAGTTTTTCGCATGTCAACAATAATGAAAACATTACCGGCATGCGTGTGCAGGCGCATTTCAGCGTGCCGAAATTAAGTGCGCCTTCGATGGTGCCATCCCCTGTGCCGATGCCAACTCCGCCGCAATCCGTGCCGGATCCGCGTAGCTTATTTGTAAGCTTTTATTATTCCTTTGCGAAACTACCGGATACACCAATGACGCCGCGACTGGCCGATGAACGCATTGGTCACTTTGTGTCAACGCGGACCAATTTTGATGAAGATACCTCGCCTAAAGTAAAGCAACATTTTGTGAACCGCTGGCGCTTGGAAAAGAAAGATCCGGCCGCCGCCACGTCAGAGCCAAAAGAGCCAATCACCTTTTGGATGGATAAAAATATTCCGGCGAAATACCGAAAGTCAGTTGAATTAGGGATTTTGGAATGGAATAAAGCCTTCAATAAAATCGGCTTTAAGAACGCAATCGTGGTCAAACAACAAATGGAAAAAGATTCGTTTGACACCATGGATGCACGCCACGCCTCAGTACGTTGGTTTGTGGGCGCGGACGTAGGTTTTGCGATTGGGCCATCACACAAGGACCCACGCACAGGTGAGATTCTTGATGCCGATATTGGCATGTCAGATGTATTCGGTCGTGGCGCACGACGTTTAGTGAGCGAAGATATTGGCAAGCCGTTGGTGTTTGATGCCGCTATGAATGGTGCGATGTCGCCGACTTTAAAACAAGTCGCGCAACAGTCGCTCTACATGCAGTGCAATTACATGGCCGAGAAAGCCCACGATTACCATTTCGCCATGGATGTTTTGGAAGCACGCGGCTTAGAGATGGATTCGGCAGAAGCAGAAAAATTAGCGCAAGCCTATGTGCTGGATGTCATCATGCATGAAGTCGGCCACACGCTAGGTTTCCGCCATAACTTCCGCTCCTCAACGATCTATTCGCTGAAGCAAGTGCAAGACCCTGCGTTTACTAAGGTCAACGGTATAGCCGGCTCGGTCATGGAATACAACCCGTTTAACCTAGCGGCCAATGGCGACAAGCAAGGCGAATACGGCATGTCCACGCTCGGCGCCTATGACTACCTAGCAGTTGAATATGCCTATAAACCGCTGGATGCGAAAACAGAAAAAGACGACCTAGCTGCCATCGCCGTACAAACGACGACCAATCCACTGCTGGCTTATGCAACTGATGAGGACGCCATCGTCGGTATGGACCCAGAAGTCAATCAACGCGACTTAGGCACTGACCCGATCGAATACTACAAAAAGCGCATCAAGCTCTCGCGTGAATTGTGGGATCGTGTGCAGACATTGCAGTTGAAACCCGGTGAAAGCTATGAGCGTTTGACACGTTCATTTGCATCCGGCTTTCGCTCACTCGCGCAAATCGCACCATCCGTTGCCAAATATGTCGGTGGTGTGAAGCATTTACGCGACCGCGCTGGTACGGCCAATGCGCTTTATACGCCGACACCTGCCGCTAAACAACGTGAAGCGTTGCAATTAGTCACTGATGGATTATTCAAAGTGGATAGCTTCAAATTCAAACCAGAATTTGTCGCACGACTCTCTATTGATCATTTTGATCGTTGGGGTCCAGGTCGCATGAATGCGGATGTGTCAATTGCAAATTCAGTGCTCAATCTTCAGAGCGGCGTGCTTAGCATTCTTTACGCGGATGCTGTCGCGCAGCGACTGCTTGATAGTCAAGACAAAGTGACTAATCCTGCCGCTGCGATGAAGTTAACAGAGGTATATGACACACTACAAAATGCAATTTGGTCTGAGCTGCGTACGCTTGGCACTGGTGGCGACATCAACACCATGCGCCGTAATTTGCAGCGCGAGCATATTAAACGCGTCATCAATAGCTTAACTAAATCTAGCACTGCTACACCCGCGGACGCACGCAGCTTAATGCGCCGTGAAGCCGTACAGTTGCAGGGTCAAATTCGCGCAGCATTGGGTAAAGCGATGAGCGTGGAGGCGAAAGCGCATTTGGAAGAGAGCCTAAATACCTTGAGTGAAGCGCTAAAAGCCCCAATGCAGCGCACAGGTGCGTAGTTTTTATGTTCGTATCAGCTGCGGTGGAATGATGTAAAAAAAACCGCAGCCAATTTGAAAAAATCCCTTATAATTCAATGTCTTTGATATTTATCACTTAGGAGCGCAACATGGCAGGCGAGAAAAAACGTACACGCCGCAACACGCTAGAGCGTCGTTGTTTAGGCAAATATTTCAAGCGTCTATTTATCGGCGCAAACAAATCTACATTCAAGATGCTCGAAGCCGTTAAGAAAAATTAATTTTTTTAGCATGTGTTGATTTGTAAAAAAAGCCGCTCTTACAGCGGCTTTTTTTATCCGTGTCTGCGTCTATGCATTAGACAGCAAGGCAATTGCCGCCAACAGGTCTTTGCCGCTATAATATTAGGCTTCGCGAAACGTTTGGATTAGCGCTTTACTTTTTACAGAAAGCTGAACCATGTTAGGTAACGTAAGGCAGCGTTTTGTAATTGGCAACTGGAAATTAAATGGCAGCTTAGCGGTAAATAAAGCATGGTTTGATGCGCTTCAATTGATTGAGCCGAAGGCAGATAAAACATTAGCAATATGTGCATCAAGCCCGTATTTAGGGCAGTTTCAGCAGGTTTTATCTGAAGAGCCGCACCACGCAATGAGTTTTGGTTCGCAAGATGTAAGTCAATACGCTGAAGGCGCCTATACCGGCGAAGTCTCAGCGCAGATGGTGGCAGATTTCGGTGCAAGATTCGCTATCGTAGGACACTCAGAACGTCGGGCTATTTTCGGTGAATCTGATGCCCTCGTTGCAGCAAAATTTGCGAGTGCGTTGTCAGCAGAGTTAACGCCAATTTTATGTTTGGGCGAATCATTAGCCGAGCGCGAAGCAGGAACAACCGAAATTGTAGTAGCGCGTCAATTGTCAGCAGTTATTGCTGCAAATGGCGTGGCGACGTTGGCAAAAGCAGTGTTGGCATATGAACCGGTTTGGGCGATTGGTACGGGCAAAACAGCCTCGCCAGCGGAAGCCGAAGCTGTTCATCAGTTTTTGCGTGAATTTGTGGCGAAGCATGATGTTGAAATCGCCCAATCACTACCCATTTTGTATGGTGGTAGCGTGAAGCAAAGTAATGCAGCATCGCTATTTGCGATGCCCAATATTGATGGCGGCTTAATTGGCGGCGCATCATTAATAGCAGCCGAATTTTTAGGTATTTGGCACGCGCTCTAAGTTTTTTTTGTGTTGAATGCGTCGTGTTGAAATAACGGTAACTCGAACTTAGGAAAAACAGTATGTTGGATTCAATTATTTTGACAATTCACGTGATTTTGGCCATTGCCATTGTCGGGTTAGTGTTAGTGCAACACGGCAAAGGTGCTGACATGGGTGCTGCGTTTGGTACGGGCTCTGCTGGTAGCGTCTTTGGCTCATCTGGTTCAGCCAATTTTCTATCGCGCTCCACGGCGGTGTGTGCAACGTTGTTTTTTGTCACAAGCTTAGGCTTAACGTATTACCATGCGCCACGCGGTCAAGGTGTCACCTCCGGTATCGGCAAAAGTGTGACAACACAAGGTGAGGTCAAGAAGGTGGGGGCTGATGCGATTCCAGCGCCGTCTACACCGACCACGCCATTGCCGCCGAGCACGTCAGCAACAAGCACGGTACCTGCACCAGCTGTGCCCGCAATTCCAAAGTAATTCTCATATTGCGCTGCCGCAAAAGTAGTTTTTCGCAGTAAAATTCGGGTCGTAGTTTGTATTTTTAGAATCAGTTTGGTAATTAAGCCGTCGTGGTGAAATTGGTAGACACGCTATCTTGAGGGGGTAGTGGCGAAAGCTGTGCGAGTTCGAGTCTCGCCGACGGCACCATAAAGCGTAGTACCGAAGTTTAACTGTGCGGCTTTTTTATAGTAGCTGCACCAGCAAAAAAGATGTCACCCCACTCGAATGCTAGAGAATTACTTCCCCATTCTGCTTTTTATTGCCATCGGTCTCGCCGTTGGTATATTGCCTGTTATTGGCACTAAAGTCCTCTCTGTTGTCATGGGGCACGATCGCCCCGATAGCGAAAAACTCTCCCCTTACGAATGCGGCTTCGAAGCCTTTGAAGACGCACGCATGAAGTTTGATGTTCGTTACTATTTAGTGGCGATTTTATTTATTTTGTTTGATTTAGAAATTGCGTTCTTTTTCCCTTGGGCAATTGTCTTGCAAGAGCTTGGCTGGTTTGGTTTTTGGTCAATGATGATTTTCTTGGGCATCCTCGTGATGGGCTTTGTTTACGAGTGGAAAAAAGGCGCGTTGGACTGGGAATAAAAAATGTTTAGCGAAAAGTGAACACCTACTTTTCGCTGCTCTAGTTAGAGCTAGTCACCAGCTGAGCCGGATGCCTAGCAAAGTAAAACCATGTGGAGAATCAAATGCCTGAAGGCGGAGTATCGAATCAAGGGTTTGTGACGACGTCAGTTGACACGTTGCTCAATTGGGCGCGTACTGGCTCGATGTGGCCGATGACGTTTGGCCTGGCTTGTTGCGCGGTGGAGATGATGCACGCAGGCGCGTCGCGCTATGATTTGGATCGTTTTGGTATTGTGTTTCGTCCCAGCCCACGCCAATCAGATGTGATGATTGTAGCAGGCACGCTTTGTAACAAAATGGCACCCGCCTTGAGAAAAGTCTATGACCAAATGTCGGAGCCGCGTTGGGTGATTTCGATGGGTTCCTGCGCCAATGGCGGCGGCTATTATCATTATTCATATTCAGTGGTACGCGGCTGTGACCGTATTGTGCCGGTCGATATTTATGTACCTGGTTGTCCGCCGACGGCTGAAGCGCTTTTGTACGGATTGATTCAGCTACAAAATAAAATCAAGCGCAATAACACGATTGTGAGGGCATAGTCGTATGTCAGCGAAACTCGTTGCCTTGCAATCGGCATTAACCCTAGCGCTTGGGGACAAGCTCAAGGCGTTAATTGTTGATCATGAGCAAGTCATTATTGAAGTCGGCCATGCTGATTACATCGCAGCAGCAATGATTTTGCGTGACGATAAAACGCTCGACTTTGCACAGCTCATTGATCTCTCTGGTGTGGATTATGCCGATTGGGGCAACGGCGCGTGGAATGGGCTGCGCTATGCGGTGACATCGCAATTACTCTCCATTAGCCATAATCATCGCGTAAGGCTGCGTTGCTTTTGTGCCAACGATGATCTGCCCATTGTTGAGTCGCTTATTCCTGTTTGGAATGTGGCGAATTGGTACGAACGCGAAGCGTTTGATTTGTACGGAATTATATTCACTGGGCATCCTGATTTACGCCGCTTATTGACTGACTATGGTTTTGTCGGCCATCCGTTCCGCAAAGATTTTCCAGTATCGGGCACCGTTGAAATGCGTTATGACGCCGCGCAAAAGCGCGTGATTTATCAGCCTGTGACCATCGAGCCACGCGAAATTGTGCCACGTGTGATTCGCGAAGAAACCTACGCGAGTGGATTAAATCAAGGTGCAAAGTCATGAGTGAGATTAAAAATTACACCATGAATTTCGGCCCGCAGCATCCTGCAGCGCATGGCGTATTGCGCTTGGTGCTGGAGCTTGATGGCGAGGTTGTACAGCGTGCTGATCCGCATATTGGCCTGCTACATCGCGCAACTGAAAAGTTAGCCGAGACCCGCACCTATATTCAAAACGTACCCTACATGGATCGACTTGACTATGTATCAATGATGGTCAATGAGCACGCTTACGTGATGGCAATTGAGAAATTGCTCGATGTCGATGTGCCACTACGCGCGCAATACATTCGCGTGATGTTTGATGAAATTACGCGCATCCTAAATCATCTTTTGTGGCTCGGCGCACACGCGCTAGACGTAGGCGCGATGACAGTATTTTTATACGCGTTTCGTGAACGTGAAGATTTGATGGACTGCTACGAAGCAGTATCTGGTGCGCGTATGCACGCTGCCTATTACCGGCCTGGCGGCGTCTATCGTGATTTGCCGGATCGTATGCCGAAGTACAGTGCGATTAAAGGCAAGAACGCCGATGCGATGAAAAAGCTCAATGAAAATCGTCAAGGTTCGATGCTTGATTTCATTGAAGACTTTACAAATCGTTTCCCGAAATATGTTGATGAATATGAAACTTTGTTGACGGATAACCGTATTTGGAAGCAACGCTTGGTTGACATCGGCATCGTTACACCTGAACGCGCGCTGCAACTTGGCTTTACTGGCCCAATGTTGCGTGGCTCTGGCATCGCCTGGGACTTGCGTAAAAAGCAGCCCTATGAAGTTTATGATCGTATGGATTTCGATATTCCGATTGGCACCAATGGCGACTCTTACGATCGCTACTTAGTGCGTATTCAAGAATTCCGCGAGTCAAATAAAATTATCAAGCAGTGCGTTGACTGGCTGCGTAAAAATCCAGGGCCTGTGATTTCAACGGATCATAAAGTTGCGCCGCCATCGCGCGAAAATATGAAAACTAATATGGAAGAGTTAATTCATCACTTCAAACTCTTCACGGAAGGTTTTCATGTGCCGCCTAGCGAAGCATACGCTGCAGTCGAGCATCCTAAAGGCGAATTTGGTATTTATTTAATGTCGGATGGCGCCAATAAACCGTATCGCTTAAAAATACGAGCGCCGGGCTTTCCGCATTTAGCAGCGCTCGATGAAATGTCACGTGGGCACATGATTGCTGACGTGGTCACCATCATCGGTACACAAGATATTGTGTTTGGCGAGATCGATCGGTAAACATGATGAGTGTAATCAACAGTCGTGTAATTAACGTCAATGACCTTAAGCTCGAGTCTTTTGAGCAAGGACAAAAGTTTGCAGGGCGTTTTGCTCGTATAGGGCCCATGATCGGCGCAAAAGAGCTAGGCTACTCGTATGATGTCGTGCCTGCGGGCAAAATTTCATGTCCGTTTCATAGCCACCGAGCAGAAGAAGAGATGTTCTTTATCGTTAAAGGCACAGGCACGCTTCGCTATGGTGATGAAACACGCAAAATATCGGCAGGTGATTTCATTTGTTGCCCCACCGGTGGTGCTGAATCGGCGCATCAGATTGTGAACGACTCAGAAAATGAGCTTGCCTATATTTCAGTCAGCACTATGATGCCCGCTGAAGTCTGTGAGTACCCTGATTCACAAAAAGTTGGCGCGTACGGCATGGGTGAGCAGCGATTTAGACATATGACTGAGTTGAGTTCGAATGTTGATTATTGGAAAGGTGAGTAACTGTGCTGTCCGACGTATGTAAAAAATTGATTGATCGCGAGATCGCAAAATATCCAGCCGATCAACGTCAGTCCGCGGTGATGGCAGCACTTGCTATTGTGCAAGATGAGCGCGCGTGGTTATCGAACGAATCGATTGATGACGTCGCTGGCTATCTTGGCATGACGCCGATAGCGGTTTATGAGGTGGCGTCGTTTTACAACATGTACAACTTAAAGCCAATGGGTCAACACAAAATTACCGTGTGTACCAACTTACCATGTGCGTTATCGGGCGGTGTGGCAGCAGCGGAGTATTTGCAGTCCAAACTCGGCGTAGGTTGGAAAGAAATGACCAAAGACGGTAAGTTCACCTTAGTTGAGGGCGAATGCATGGGTGCATGCGGCGATGCGCCCGTGATGACTGTAAACAATAAACGGATGTGCAGCTTTATGTCGCATGATAAGCTTGATCAATTAGTTGCGGAGTTATCCTCATGAGCGCACTGATTAATTACGGACCGGATGCGGTCATCATGAAGGGCATTACTGGACACAACTGGGGCATAAGTGATTACGAAGCGAGAGATGGCTATCAAGCAATTAAAAAAATAATCAATGAAAATTTGAAGCCTGAAGATGTTATCGCGGAAGTTAAAAAATCGGCATTGCGTGGTCGTGGCGGCGCGGGTTTTCCGACTGGGCTCAAGTGGAGCTTTATGCCGCGCGCTTTCCCTGGTCCAAAATATTTGGTCTGCAATTCGGACGAAGGCGAGCCTGGCACTTTCAAAGATCGCGACATTATTCGCTACAACCCACATGCATTAATTGAGGGCATGATCATTGCCGCCTACGCGATGGGTATACCTGTCGGTTATAACTATATACACGGTGAGATTTGGGCCGATTACGCGCGGTTTGAAGAGGCGCTTGATCAAGCGCGTGCTGCGGGCTATCTAGGCAAAAATATTTTGGGCTCTGATTTTTCATTTGAGCTGCACGCGCATCATGGTTATGGTGCCTACATTTGTGGCGAGGAGACAGCGCTGCTTGAGTCACTCGAAGGCAAAAAAGGCCAGCCACGTTTCAAGCCACCTTTCCCTGCTTCGTTTGGTTTGTACGGCAAGCCGACGACCATTAACAATACCGAAACCTTTGCTGCCGTACCAGACATTATTCGTAATGGTGGGGAATGGTTCTTAAATTTGGGCAAGCCGAATAATGGCGGCACAAAAATATTTTCAATTTCGGGTCATGTCAATAGACCAGGAAATTATGAAATTAAGCTTGGCACGCCGTTCGCAAAATTGCTAGAAATGGCGGGCGGCATGCGCGGTGGTAAAAAAATTAAAGGCGTTATTCCTGGCGGCTCGTCGATGCCCATCATTAAGGGCGATATCATGATGACGCTTGATATGGATTACGACACCATACAAAAAAATGGCTCGTACTTGGGCTCTGGTGCGGTGATTGTGATGGACGAAGATACCTGCATGGTCAAAGCGGCTGAGCGCCTGGCTTATTTTTACTATGAAGAATCCTGTGGGCAATGTACGCCTTGCCGCGAAGGTACTGGCTGGCTGTATCGTATTATCAACCGTATTGAGCATGGTCAAGGTCGCATGGAAGACATCGATTTATTGCTCAACCTAAGCGATCAAATTCAAGGCCGCACTATTTGTGCGTTAGGCGATGCAGCGGCGATGCCGGTGCGCGCGTTCGTTAAAAATTATCGTGAAGAATTTGAGTTTCATATTAAGCATAAGCGCTGCATGGTGTCAGCAGGCGGCTACTCTACACCTCAGGTTGAATTAGCAATGGCGGCAGAGTAAAAACATGATTAAGCTAAAAATTGATGGCAAAGATGTTGAGGTTGAAAACGGTGCAACCGTCATGGAAGCGGCGAGTAAGCTGGGCGTGTTTGTACCGCATTTTTGTTACCACAAAAAATTGTCCATCGCGGCCAATTGCCGTATGTGTCTAGTGCAAGTTGAAAAAGCGCCGAAGCCATTGCCAGCGTGTGCAACGCCTGCTACTGAAGGAATGATTGTACAAACCGCATCGGATTATGCGAAGGCTGCGCAAAAAGGAGTGATGGAATTTTTGCTGATCAACCACCCGCTTGATTGCCCAATTTGCGATCAAGGTGGTGAGTGTCAATTGCAGGATTTAGCGGTGGGCTATGGCGGCAGTGCATCACGTTATCAAGAAGAAAAGCGGGTCGTATTTCATAAAGACATTGGCCCCTTGGTATCTATGCAAGAAATGTCGCGCTGCATACACTGCACCCGCTGCGTTCGCTTTGGTCAAGAAATTGCTGGTGTAATGGAACTCGGGATGGCGGGTCGTGGCGAACATGCTGAAATTGTCTCGTTTGTGGGCCAATCCGTCGACTCTGAATTATCCGGCAACATGATTGATCTTTGTCCAGTTGGCGCATTAACCTCCAAACCATTTCGTTATTCTGCCCGCACATGGGAATTGTCGCGTCGTAAATCGATTGCGCCGCATGATGGCTTGGGCTCAAATATTATTGTGCAAGTAAAGCAAGATCGCGTCATGCGTATACTGCCGCTTGAAAATGAGGCAATTAACGAATGCTGGATTTCTGACCGAGATCGTTTTTCATATGAAGCACTAAATTCAGATGATCGGCTGACTCAGCCGATGGTTAAGCGTGACAGCAAGTGGTTGGAAGTCGATTGGCAAGAGGCATTGCAAGCGGTGGCAGATGGTTTGAAAGCCAACAAACCTGACATGCTTGGTGTACTCGCGTCACCGACCGCGACGCTCGAAGAACTGTATTTGCTTAATAAGCTCACGCGTGGTCTTGGTAGCAATAATATTGATACGCGGCTGCGGCAGCTAGACACCAGCGCAGACGGCAAGTTGGCAGGCGCGCCTTGGCTAGGTATGCCGTTGACTGATATTGCTGGGCTGCAGAGCGTATTACTGATCGGCTCCACTTTGCGTAAGGAGCAGCCGTTGCTATCAACACGTTTTCGCGATGCAACCAAACGCGGCATGCAATTAAATGTATTGCACGTGTCAGATAACGACTTGCTCATGCGCGTTGCTAATAAAGCAATTGTAAAGCCATCAGCATTGCCAGCGGCATTAGCGGCAATTGTCAAAGCGCTTGCTGAAATCAAGGGCGCATCGCTGTCAACTGAAATCACCACTGCGATTGCTAACGTTGTCATTACTGACGGAGCACGTGCAATTGCAAAAAATTTGGCGGAAAAAGAAAAGACGGCTGTCTTCCTCGGGCACTATGCGCAGCAGCATCCGCGTGCTGCTGCACTGCACGCGCTCGCGCAAGAGATTGCACGCCTAACGGGCGGCACGCTTGGTCAATTTGCACAAGCGGCTAATAGCGTTGGTGCTGCAGTCGTTGGTGCATCGCCAGATGCAAGTGGTATGTGTGCACAAGGCATGGTTAATAACCCGCGTAAATCTTATGTGCTCCTAAATGTTGAGCCAGAAGCGGATTGCAGCAATCCAAATACCACTAGCGCATTGATGGCAGCAGATTTTGTGGTGTCGATGGCAATGTTTAAAAATGACGTTGCCTTGCAATATGCAAATGTAATATTACCGATAGCACCTTTCACGGAAACTGCTGGCACGTTCGTCAATATGGAGGGCCGCGCCCAATCATTTAACGGCGTCGTCAAGCCGCTTGGCAATGCCCGTCCTGCTTGGAAAGTGATTCGCGTGTTAGCGAATTTACTTGGCGTGAAAGGATTCGAACAAGAAAGTATCGAGGCGGTAAGGCACGAAGTTGCGCCTGACTTAAATGCGTTTGTTGCCACTAAGTTAAATAACTTGGTAAGCAGCATTAAAGTTGATTTGGGCAACATAACGACAGCGGAAGAAAGCGTGGACGAGGTTGGTATTTATGATGTGGATAGCATTACACGTCGCGCGCCAAGCTTACAGATGACAGCGGACGCAAAAAAATCACGTTCAACTATGCCAATGGCTGAGGCCGCAGAGTAACAATGGACGCGCTCATTCAAACACTTAACGCCCAATTCATTGCCACGCTCGGTAGTGAAGTTGGACCCACAGCTTGGTACTTGGCAAAGACGGTCACCATGATTTTGATGGTGATGCTGCCAGTCATCTTTTTTGTTTTGTATTTCCAATTAGTCGAGCGCTGGGTGTTAGGCTGGATTCAAGTCCGTCGTGGACCAAATCGCGTTGGTCCTTTCGGATTGCTTCAGCCGATTGCAGATGCGATTAAGCTGCTGCTCAAAGAGCAAATCGTGCCAACAGGCGCGAATAAATTGTTATTTTTAATCGCGCCGGCAGTCGCCGTGGCGCCAGCTATGGCGGTGTGGGCGGTAATCCCTTTTTCGCCGACATGGGTTGTTTCTGCAGCGGACGCTGGCATCTTAGTCGTATTGGCAATGACATCGATGGGTGTATACGGTGTGCTGCTGGCTGGCTGGGCATCAAATTCTAAATATGCTTTTATTGGTGCGATGCGTTCTGCTGCACAGGTTGTAAGCTATGAAATCGCAATGGGCTTTGCAATTGTTGGCGGGCTCATGGCCGCGCAATCGTTGAATTTGACTGAGATTGTCGCCAAGCAAAGTGGTGCTTATGGATTATTCGAGTGGTTTTTTATTCCGCTCTTTCCGTTATTTGTTATCCAATTTATTGCGGGAGTGGCGGAGACCAATCGCCATCCGTTTGACGTTGCCGAAGGGGAATCAGAAATCGTTGCAGGCCCATTGGTTGAATATTCTGGCATGACCTGGTCGCTATTTTTCTTGGCTGAATACGCAAATATGTTGCTGGTTGCGGTTATCTCTGCACTGCTATTTTTGGGCGGCTGGTTGTCGCCATTTCCTGCTTCTTGGGGAATCTTAGGCGAAGCCTCAATCCTCTGGTTTTTTTCCAAGCTCGCCGTGCTGATGTTTATTTTCTTGTGGATACGTGCGTCTTTTCCACGCTACCGTTATGACCAGATTATGCGTTTGGGCTGGAAAGTGTTTATACCAATCACGATCGTATGGATTGTAGTCACAGGTGTAATGTTGATGGAGCCGATACGTAATATCGCGCCGTTCTCAATTTGGTTTGGAAAGTAAGAGGACACAATATATGTGGGATAGAGCCAAAGATATTGCCAATACTTTTTTGCTAACGGAACTGCTTCAGGGATTGCGGCTCACCGGGCGGCATTTGTTCGAACGTAAAATTACCGTGCAATTTCCAGAAGAAAAAACCCCGCAAAGCCCACGCTTTCGCGGCCTTCATGCATTACGTCGCTATGCAAATGGTGAGGAGCGCTGCATCGGTTGCAAGCTGTGTGAGGCAGTTTGTCCGGCGTTAGCGATTACGATTGAGACTGAGCAGCGCGCGGACAACACGCGCCGCACCACACGCTACGATATAGATTTGACCAAATGTATTTTCTGCGGTTTTTGTGAGGAGTCATGTCCAGTGGATTCGATTGTCGAAACCCACTTACTCGAATATCACGGCGAACAACGCGGTGATCTTTATTACACGAAGCCGATGTTATTAGCCATCGGTGACAAATATGAAGCTGAAATTGCGAGCCGTCGTGCCGATGACGCTAAGTATCGGTGAATAGTGAACAAGAAAATTATTATGGGCAATGCAAGATGGGTAAATTTCTGATGCTAATTCACCGTTCACATGCATAACTGTCTACGCAACAAAACAAAAACAAACGTATAAATTAACAATGACCTTTCTTTCACTCACGTTTTACCTTTTCTCTTTTGTGCTCATTACGGGCGCGATTGGTGTTATTACGTCGCGTAATCCGATTTACGCGGCGCTATTTTTGGTGTTGAGTTTTGTGACGGCGGCGGGGTTGTGGATGTTGTTGTTTGCGGAGTTTTTAGCGCTCACGTTAATACTCGTTTATGTCGGCGCAGTGATGGTGTTGTTTTTGTTTGTAGTGATGATGCTCGATATTAATTTTGACAAGCTACGAGAAGGCTTTCGACAAAATGCATTTGTAGCGGCATTGGTCGGCTTAGTGATGTTGGCTGAGATGGCGATACTCTTGAGCGGTAAAGCCATGGGCTTAACCACCGCTATGCCTGCAGCGCCGCAAGCGGTATCGAACACCAAAGAATTAGGTCGCGTGCTTTACACCGAATATATATTGCCCTTTGAGTTATCCGCCGTTGTGTTAGTCATCGCCATGGTTGCGGCGATTGCGCTAACACTGCGTGAAAAGCGTGGCGCAAAGTCACAGGACATCAACGCACAAGTCCGCGTAAAAAGTAGTGATCGCTTAAAAATTATTAAGATGGACGCCACAGTGGAAACGCCCGCTGCGAGTCAGACCGAGTCTGCGGATGGCACCGCAGTTGAATTACCTAAACAATAGTGGGTAATGTGACCATCATGACCACAATAAAAATAAGTCGCACATCACGGAGTCTGCGTTGATTACCTTATCCCACTACCTTGTGCTATCGGCCATTTTGTTTTCGATTTCGATGGCGGGCATATTTCTGAATCGTAAAAATTTGATTGTGCTGCTCATGTCAATTGAGCTGATGCTGCTCGCGGTGAATATGAATTTCATTGCTTTCTCACATCACCTGCAAGATTTGAATGGTCAAGTGTTTGTATTTTTTATTCTCACCGTTGCAGCAGCAGAGTCAGCCATTGGTTTAGCAATATTGGTGATTCTTTTTCGCAACCTAAAGAGTATCAATGTAGAAGATATTGGAACATTAAAAGGCTAGTGTTGGTGAGCGTTTTCGAGTATTTATGCCTGAAAACAGCCGTCTATATTAGAGTTTGTAAATAATTATTGGTTAATCAGTCGTAATCATGATCGAAAATAAATTAGCCCTACTTGCCATACCGTTGCTGCCGATGATCGGCGCCATCTTGGCTGGCTTTATCGCACCAAATTTTGGACATGCGATGGGTCGCATGTTCGCGCATAGCGTGGCGATCCTAGGCGTCCTCGGCGCATTTGTTTTGTCGTGTTTTGTTTTTCAAGATGTGCTGGCGGGCAAAACATTTAATGGCTCAATTTACACTTGGCTAGTGACGGATGGCATTCGTTTTGAGATTGGGTTTTTAGTTGATTCGTTGACCGCAACCATGATGATGGTGGTCACATTCGTTTCGCTCATGGTGCATATCTACACCATCGGCTATATGAAAGACGACGACGGCTACACGCGTTTCTTCTCCTACATCTCGCTCTTCACGTTTGCGATGTTGATGCTGGTGATGTCAAATAATTTCTTGCAACTTTTCTTTGGCTGGGAAGCGGTCGGATTAGTCTCATATTTGCTCATCGGCTTTTGGTACAAACGACCTACCGCGATTAAGGCCAACCTCAAGGCGTTCTTGGTCAATCGTGTCGGTGACTTTGGATTTTTAATCGGCATCGGACTCATCTTTGCCTACTTCGGCACACTTGATTACAAAGCGACCTTTGCGTTAGCGGCAAACTTCAAAGACACCATCATCTCGCCAATACCGGGTTGGGAATGGTCGCTCATCACCGCGATTTGTATTGGGCTCTTTATTGGCGCTATGGGAAAGTCAGCGCAATTTCCTCTGCACGTCTGGCTGCCAGACTCGATGGAAGGTCCCACACCAATATCAGCGTTGATTCATGCGGCAACAATGGTGACAGCCGGTATTTTCTTAGTCGCACGTATGTCGCCGCTATTTGAAATGTCTGAAACGGCATTGTCATTTGTACTCATCATCGGCGCGATCACAGCGCTCTTCATGGGCTTTTTAGGTATTGTGCAAAACGACATTAAACGCGTGGTCGCTTATTCCACGCTCTCTCAATTAGGCTATATGACAGTCGCCCTCGGCGTATCAGCCTATTCAGTCGCGATATTTCACTTGATGACACACGCGTTTTTTAAAGCGCTATTATTTTTAGGCGCAGGCTCTGTCATCATGGGTATGCATCACAATCAAGACATGCGCTTCATGGGAGGCGCGTGGAAGTACATGAAGATTACGTGGATCACATCCTTGATTGGCTCACTAGCCTTGATTGGCACGCCATTTTTCTCAGGCTTTTACTCAAAAGATTCCATCATCGAAGCGGTGAAGCACGCCACGATTCCTGGTGCGGGCATCGCGTATGTGGCGGTCGTATTTGGCGTATTTGTTACGGCATTTTATTCGTTCCGTATGTATTTCATGGTGTTTCACGGTAAAGAGCGCTACGACGATATGCACGCGCACCATAAAAATGATGAACATCATGGCGACGATCATGAGCATCATGGTTTGGCGAAGGGCGAGAAGCCTCACGAAAGCCCGTGGGTTGTTTGGGTGCCACTCGTGTTATTGGCGATCCCATCGGTATTCATTGGCTTATTAACCATTCAGCCGATGTTATTTGGCGATTTTTTCAAAGGCGTCATCGTTGTGTATTCGACGCATGATTCACTCGCAGGCTTGCGTGACCATTTCACCACCTGGGCAGGTATGGCGATGCATGGCTTCCAAACCGTACCATTTTGGATGGCGTTGGCAGGTGTAGCACTTGCATGGTTTTTTTACATGAAGCGTCCGGATATTCCCGCAGCAATTCAGAAAAAATTTAGCGCCATCAACACGCTACTTGAAAATAAATATTACCTTGATCAATTTAACGAAACCGTATTTGCTGGCGGCGCACGCAAATTAGGGCACGCGTTATGGAAATTTGGTGACGTTACCATCATCGACGGCATTATGGTTAACGGTACGGCGAAAGCGATTGGCTGGTTCTCTGGCGTTGCGCGCCATGTGCAAACAGGCTATCTATACACGTATGCGTTCTGGATGATTTTGGGCGTATTCGGATTACTCACCATTGTGTTTTTGAAACTAGCTTGATCGAAAAATAAATGCAAACAAGCTCTTACCTTTTAAGTTTGACCATCTGGGTGCCAATAATAGTTGGCATTCTCGTTTTGTTTTGTCATCGCGATGCACAAAAAAACACCGCGCGTATGTTGGCACTTCTTGGAAGCGTGCTGGGTCTGATTGTAGCAATCCCGCTTTGGATAGGCTTTGATAACACTAGCGCGGCGATGCAGTTTGTTGAACGCTTGACATGGATACAGCGCTACAACATTCACTATGCGTTGGGCGTAGACGGTATTTCGATGTTATTTGTGTTGCTTAATAGCTTTACAACTATCTTGGTCATCATTGCGGCATGGCGTGTCATTGACGAGAAAGTTTCGCAGTATCTCGCTGCATTTCTCATCATGTCGGGCCTCATCAATGGCGTATTTGTTGCCACCGATGCGATATTGTTTTATCTCTTTTTTGAAGCGATGCTGATTCCGATGTTTTTGATTATCGGCATATGGGGCGGACCGCGACGTGTCTATGCAGCGGTGAAATTTTTCTTGTACACCTTGCTTGGCTCGTTATTGATGTTGGCCGCGCTGATTTATTTGTACAACGTCACCAACGGTAGCTTTGATATTGCCGATTACCATCGCGTGCCGCTCGGCATGACCGCGCAAATACTTATTTTCTTAGCCTTCTTTGCCTCATTCGCGGTGAAAGTGCCGATGTGGCCCGTACACACATGGTTGCCCGATGCCCACGTCGAAGCGCCCACCGGCGGCTCTGTCATATTGGCAGCGATCACGCTAAAAATCGGTGCATATGGTTTTCTTCGATTTAACATGCCTATTGCGCCAGATGCCGCGCATGCGTTGTCCGGCATGATGATTGCACTATCGCTGATTGCCATTGTGTATATCGGTTTTGTGGCGCTCGCGCAGTCGGATATGAAAAAGCTGGTGGCGTATTCCTCCATCTCGCACATGGGTTTTGTCACGCTCGGATTTTTCTTATTTAATTCGCAAGGTATCGAGGGCGGCTTGGTGCAAATGATTTCGCATGGCTTCATCTCCGCGGCAATGTTTTTGTGTATCGGCGTGCTGTATGACCGCGTGCATTCACGTGAAATATCGGCCTATGGTGGCGTGGTGAATACCATGCCGAAGTTTGCATTCTTTGCGGTGTTTTTTGCGATGGCGAATTCAGGCTTGCCGGCAACGTCCGGCTTTGTCGGTGAATTCATGGTCATCTTGGGCGCGATGAAGGTGAATTTTTGGTACGCATTTGCTGCCGCTACAACGCTGATATTGGGTGCGGCCTACACCCTGTGGATGGTTAAGCGAGTTATCTTTGGTGAGATTGCCAATGAAAATGTGCGTGCTCTTACGGATGTCAATTCGCGTGAGTTGGTGATGCTCGCCTCGTTAGCATTACTCGTTTTATTCATGGGCGTTTATCCAAAACCATTTACAGATGTGATGCATGTTTCTGTAGATGCGCTATTGCAACATATTGCCCTTGGCAAGTTGAATTAAGCATAAATTATGATGACACTTGCACAATTAAATCTTGAAATCGCAAGGCCAGAAATTGGCCTACTCATCCTCATTTTTGTGCTGATGCTTTTTGATCTTTTTAGCAAAAAAGCGCAGCGCGGCAACATGCTTCAATTAGGCGCAATTGTTGGTTTAGTGCTGACCATTGTGAGCGTGTTTCGTACAGCAGAGGATGCCATTGCAAGCGCGCCGCAATATGCGTTTTCCAATATGTTTGTGGTTGACCAAATGTCGATGGTGCTCAAAATCGCATTGTTGGTAAGCGTTGCCGTGCTACTCATCTACAGCCGCGACTATTTAGAAAAGCGCAAACTATTTACCGGTGAATTTATTTTGTTGCTTCTATTTGCCACACTCGGCATGATGGTGATGGTATCCGCCAATCATTTCGTTACGCTGTATCTAGGCTTAGAGATTTTGGCGCTCTCCACCTACGCGATGGTCGCACTCAACCGTGACTCAGCGGTTTCCACAGAGGCCGCGATGAAATACTTCATCTTGGGCGCGTTGGCTTCAGGCTTGCTCTTGTACGGTATGTCAATGGTCTATGGCGCGACAGGCGCGCTAGATGTCTCCGCCGTTGCAAAGTCAATTGAATTCTCCCGCGCAAATGATCCGCTCATTTCATTTGGCTTAGTCTTCGTTGTGGCAGGCTTAGCCTTTAAGTTAGGCGTGGTGCCATTTCACATGTGGGTGCCAGATGTGTATCACGGCGCGCCTACACCGATGACGCTATTCATCGGCTCAGCCTCCAAGATTGCCGCATTCGGCTTTCTTGTTCGTATACTCGGCGATGCATTAGCAGGTGCGACAGGTGAGTGGCAGACCATGCTAGTCATCTTAGCAGTTGCCTCGCTTGCAGTCGGCAACATCATCGCCATCGCGCAAACCAACATCAAGCGTATGTTGGCCTACTCGACCATTTCGCATATGGGCTTTTTACTGCTCGGTATTTTGGCGGGCACAAAAGACGGCTACGCCGCATCCATGTTCTACATCATCAGCTATTCGCTGATGTCACTCGGCGCATTCGGCATCATCATGCTGCTCTCGCGCGAAGGCTTTGAGGCGGATAACATTGATGATCTCAAAGGCTTAAACACTCGCTCGCCGTGGATCGCATTATTAATGCTGACGATGATGTTCTCGATGGCAGGCATTCCACCCTTCATCGGCTTCTTCGCCAAACTCGCCGTGTTAGAAGCGGTGCTGCAAGTCGGCTATACATGGTTAGTTGTCTATGCAGTAGTAATGAGCGTCATCGGCGCGTACTACTATTTACGCATCGTCAAACTCATGTACATGGATGAGCCGATTGACACCAACCCCATCATCGCCAGCCAAACCATGCGCGCTACGTTGGCGGTGAATGCCTTTGCCGTATTGGTGGTTGGCCTACTGCCGGGTACGGGGCTAATGGGGCTTTGTTTGAGTGCGGTGCAGAGATCGCTTTAGCGATTTTTTTGACCGCGTTGCCATTGCTACGGTAACGTGTTGATATGGTAATCGTAAAATCAATATGATGAAGACCATCCGACCATTACGATTTCAGTAAGGTAGTGCGCAGTAATTTTATCGGCCAGCTGTGGTGTTTCGCTTGCATATCAACCTTCATAAGGATGTCGAGCGTTATCTTGCCGCTCGCGCTACAGCCGAGGGTGTTGATATCTCAGAGCTAGTCAATGACTTTCTTCCCTATGATATTGACAATGTTGAGCGGCTACATTTGCCGTCGACCTAAAGAATGGCTGGTTGAGTTGCAGCCATCAGGATCAAAAGCCAAAAAGTTATGTCCTTCGACAAAGCAATCAACGGGGCAAACATCAACACAATCAGTATATTTGCAGCAGCTGCAGCTTTTGGTCATAACGTGGGTCATAGCGTTCTCAATGTGGGTTAAGCCGGAGTTACGCGTTCAAGGTGCACAGGTACGTACTTGTGCCAAGGTGTGCCCGCGTAGGGGTCTCGGTCGGTCGTATTGGTGAGTTCGTTCAATGAGACACCTCGGCGGTCTATCGTGCCGTCAGCGCGGGTGTAGTCTAGCCCGTGGCCGTTGGGCAACGAGACGTAGCCAAGCTGCATTTCGTCGGCGAGTTCAACGGGGGCTTTCGCTGTGCCCCTTGGTGTACGGACTTGAATCCAGTCGCCATTGGCGCACCCCAGCGTGGCGGCATCCTGAGGATGAATCCGCAGCACGCTGAAGTTTCCTTTTTTCATCCATTCAGGGTTGCGGATTGACGTTTGACTTGTCTCAGGCCGTCGCTCACCTGCCGACAAAATGTAGGGATAGTCGGGACGATGGTGGGGCAGCTTGCGATCAATCGTCGCTAGTTCGTCCAGCATCTCCGTGATGTTTAGATTAATTTTGTGGTTGGGTAACTTTACGGCGTCCCAGCTGTCGCTATATTGGCTGACACCAAAGATGACACCGGATGGACTGTTCAAGATGGCGTCAAAAAGCCGATTGCCACCCAGCAGCGAGGGCCCACCAAAACCCGCACCCTTAGTGGCTGCAGGCTGCGCTCGGACATATAGCTGGCTGATTCCCCAAAGGGTTGCCGCTGGCGCTAAGTTGGCGGGTAGACTTAGACCCAATGTTCGAAATAGCACCACAGGGGCATACCGCGCCACCTTTTTGTCGCGCAGTGATTTCCAGGCGAACGCCAACCCGAATGTCGTGCGGCCCATACGCGCTGCCGCGCGTAAAAAGCTGTAGTTGGACTCGTCTAACTCGCCCATCGCCTCCAGCAGGCGTGCGTGAATTTCTGCTTCAGGCAGAGTGCCAGGGCGGGGGCTAAAGTGCGGGTGTCGCAACTGGAAGCCGTTGCGCGGAAACTCCAAATTGAAGAAGGTAGCCTCGGCCTTTTCAAACTGGCTGCTGGCGGGCAGCACATAGTCAGCTTGTCGAGCGGTTTCTGTCATCGCGACGTCGATCACCACGCTGCACTCTAGCGCACGCAGAGCCTCACGCATGCGCTGGCTGTCTGCCAAAGAGTGCACCGGATTGGCGCTCTCAATAAACATTGCTCGAAAGCGCTTCGGATGTGCAGTCAGTATTTCATCTGGAATCACATTGCATGGGATCAGGCCCATGATTACCTTGGAATTGGTCACCGGGCTGTGTGTCCATTTGCGCTGAGCGGTAGGCTTGTTTGAGTTGGAAATTTTTGATTTGCTTCTGCTGGAGTTAGACAGATTGAGCAGCGGCGCAAAGGCGTTGTTCGCGCCAAGCTTGGCATAGTTACCTGTCAATAGCCAGACCAGCCTGTTCAAATAGCTGTTGAGCGTTGAATGCAAATTCATTTGCACTCCTAGGTCTTCAATCATCGAGACGCTTTTTGCGCTGGCGATGCGGCGTGCAGCGGACCGAAGTAAGGCCTCATCCACTCCGCATACGGCTGCGTATCGCGGGATGTCTATCTGTTTCAATACCGCTTCCACGGCTTCATAGCCAGTGGTGTGTTCAGTAAGCCACGCGGACGCGATCAGGTTTTCTTGCACCAGAATGGCCGATAGAGCAGACAGACACCATGCATCTGTGCCAGGCTTGACGGCGAGGTGGTACTCCGCCATCTTGGCCGTCTCGGTACGCCGAGGATCAATCACAATCATGGCGCGATTGGGGTCATTTTGAATCTCTCGAAGAATCACTCGGGTGCGTGCAAAGCCGTGGGACTGCCAAGGATTTTTCCCAAGGAATACCGCCACCTCACAATGATCAAAGTCACCATGCACTGGAGCGCCGGTCATCTTGCCTTGCACCCAACCTTCACCAGTCTTTTCTTGCGCCAACGCGTTGGATCGGTATTGGATGCCCAAAGCTTTAATGGTGCTATCTGCATACGTACCACCCAAATGATTGCCTTGACTACCACCGCCGTAGTACAGAATGCTTTCGCCACCGTGCTGGTGCTTGATTGCCTCGAACTTCTCTGCAATTTCGCGGATAGCGGTTTCCCAATCAATGTTTTCGTAAGTCCCGTCGGACTTGCGTCGCTTAGGCGAATCAATGCGGTCAGCACCGTTTTGGTAGAAGTCCATGCGCTGCGACTTTTCGCAGATGTAGCCCTGCGAAATGGGGTTGGCCTTGTCACCCTTGATCTTGGTGATGCGGCCCCCCTCCGTTTTGATTTCTAGGCCGCAATTGATGGAACAAATGATGCAGGCGGTTTTTTTCCAATCGTCTGACTTTGTAGTTTCCATGGCGATCACGTCCTAAAAAAATGGGTTGATTTATTGGGTAGTGATTGTTATCCTAATCTGTCCGCTGAAGTTGTGTCAACAAAAAATTTAGAGAAGCCTCATGCGTTACCCATCTGATTACAAAGAGCAAGCACGCGCCAAACTGGTAGATGCCAGCGGGCGTCACGCCAAGCAGCATGGCTTTACTAGTAGCGGCATGGCAGATTTGGCTGCCGCAGCAGGTGTGACGACGGGCTCTTTGTATAAGCACTTCGGCGGCAAGTCGGACTTGTTCGTAACTATGATCAAAGCCGAACTAATCCGTACTGCGGATATGTATGGCGCTGTCGATTCGGCTGACCCGACACAGGTGTCGCGCGCCCTTGCAGGCTACCTGAACCTCAGCCACGTTCAGCATCCAAGTATGGGTTGCCTGCTGCCCTCCCTGACACCCGAGATTGGGCGGGCTGATAGTGAAGTCAGGTTGGCTTTCGAGAAGGGTGTTAAGGCCATTCACGAAAACGTCAATGCAATCACTGGAGATGCCAACACAGCTTGGGCTGTCATGGCACAAAACGTAGGTGCGGTCATGCTGGCAAGGGCCATGCAAAGTGAGACGCTGCAAAGAGAGCTCTTGAAGGCTGTTCGCCAAGCGGGTGAGCAACTAATCAGCAATACCAAGCCGACCCAAACCATTGAGCGGAGCTAAAATGCGCGTATTCGGTATCGCAGGGCATTCCGGCATGGGCAATACGACCTTGCGGGAGCACGTTCTTCCCTTGTTTAAAGCGCAAGGGCTGAAGGTATCGGTGATTAAACACCATCACTACTTCATCCATTACTGCTAGTGTATTGGAAACTAACAAAAGAGCCATTGAGAAAAAAATACTGATTTAAGGTTCTATTACATCTCCAGAAAAGTGGGGTTTAGCAAGCAGGCTATGACTTGATCAGTTTTCCGCCATACAAAGCAATTGCTATCGAAAGGCAAGCACACAGCCAGAGAATGCTTAATTCAGTAATAAACACTGTTTCAAATGACCTTGAGTAAACAAAGTAAATCAAGAACGGGCTTATTGAAAATAGGAAATGCAATCTTGATATTTTTCTTTTCACAGCCTTCTCGCACTCAGAGCAAAACTCTTCTTCACCAGCCAACGATCGAAATGAAACTAAAGGTAATGATTTTTCCGCGCAATGAGTGCAACTTCTATTAAATAACATATTTACCTCGAGCGTTGATTGGAGATCAAAAAAATATGCAGTAGTTAAACAAACGCCTAATCAATGTTGTTGCTTTGATAATATGTGCTTAGATTATTTTTTTGAGTGTAAGCATCGACAAATGTCGAGTAAAGGTAAAGATATCTACTCTTGCTGAAAATCACTAATTTCCACCTGCTGTCCGTGACATTTATGCTTCAAGCAGTCCGTCAACAGAATTTAGTGTTGTTTTCGACGTCTTAGAATTAGTGTGATGAGTCACTTCTCACAATGCTAAATGTCATGCCATGTGTTTCGTGAAATTGCAAAGTAAACACCACTAATCATAATAGTCAGTGCAATATTTTTAAGCCGCCAATTGCTTAAACACTCTTATGCGCTCGCCCATTGATTTGCCTAAATTGCGCGTTACCAATCGCAGGTCATATTCAGCTTGTAAGTTAATCCAGAAGCGCGGATCCATCTTAAAAAAAAGCCCTAGCCTTAATGCGGTATCGGCCGTGATGGGTCGTGTGCCATTAACGATTTCGCTAATGCGGCTGGGCGAAACATCAATGTCAGCGGCAATTTGTCTCGCTGAAATATTCATTGGTTTCATAAATTCCTCTAGCAAGATTTCGCCAGGATGGATTTCGTCTAGTAATTTGGTCATGTTAAATCCTAATGGTAATCAACTATTTCGACTTGATAAGCGCCGTCTTGATGCCATTGAAAGCAGATGCGCCATTGGTCGTTAATGCGAATGCTATGCTGGCCTTTGCGGTTTCCCTTTAACGCCTCTAGCTGATTGCCAGGCGGAATTTTCAAACTTACAAGCGTGGTAGCGGCATGTAGGGATAACAGTTTTCTTCTCGCTACCCGTTCTATGTTGCGAAAACGCGGAACCACTCTGCTCTTAAACAGTGCTTCTGTGTGGACACAAATAAATGAATGAATCATTAGTAATTATGTTCTGCGATACGGAATCTGTCAATTGTATCTAAGCAAAGGTTTAGGTCTTAACCTTAAGTTTAACCACCAATACTGGCGTGCTATTCACGGCATTTACGCTCCAAAGTGCTTGCCAATAGTCGGGTTTGGTATTTTTTATCGATGCTTAGTGTTGGTGTGTAGAAGCCACATCACATCAACGCGATGAGTGCCTAAGCTGCCCGCAGCGAATCCACAATCTTCATTCTCGCCGCGCGCAGCGCGGGTAAAAAGCCGCCGATGAATCCCATCAGTAGCGAAAATAAAATAGTTTGGACAACAATCTTCGGCGTTAGCGCGAATGAAAACGCGAGTTGCGAGAACGATTGAAAATTGAGTGTTGAGATGGTGATAGCTTGCAGGAAGGTTGCAAAAAATAAGCCCATCAAGCCGCCGACTAAGCCTAGCAATAATGACTCACTTAAAAATGCCACCAAGATAGAAGGGCGGCGAAAGCCTAATGCGCGCAGTGTGCCGATCTCGCCGGTACGCATTGCAACTGAAGAGTACATCGTAATCGCGGCACCGATAATCGCGCCGATGGAAAATATCACCGATAGCACACTGCCCAAAATAGAAATGAAGGTTGATAGCGCACGTGATTGATCTTCATAAAATATTTGCTCGCGTTTAGCGTCTAGAGTTAAGCGCACATCGGCTTTGATGTCTTTCACGAGTGAATCAAAATTGTCGCTGTTGGTGAGTTTGACGATGACGGATGAAAAACCATTGCGGCGAAACGCCTGCATGAGCTGCGTAACGTCTCCCCAAATTTCAGAATCAAACGCGCTGCCGCCCGCATCAAAAATGCCGACAATCGTCCATTCACGCTGCGCGAAGCGAATTGATTGGCCTATTTGCGTGCCATCAAAATCAGCGTGAACATTTCGTCCCACCACAATCTCGGATGAGCCTTCGCGAAACATGCGGCCTGTTTTGATTTTGACCTGTGGGCGAAGCGTGATGCCCATTGGCGAGACGCCGCGCGTGATGATATTGGAGCCCTTGTCTTGGCCAGTTTTGAAGAGCGAGATTAAAACGAGGGACTCTTTTGACGCCATCACCTCGCCTAATTTATTGCGTGCTACCTGTGGCATTGATTCGACCAATGCGGCTTGATCGCGCGATACACCGCTTTGTATTTCAGTCTCCGAGCCTGCGCGTATGGCCACTACATTGTCAAAGCTACCAGTGCCGCCCATGGTTTGCTTTAAGCCTGCATCAAGCATTAGCACGGCAGCGAATACGAATACCACCAGCGCCATGCCAGCGGCGGTTAAGGCGGTGGTGAGCTTACGCGTCCATAGGTTGCGAAAAATGTAGGAGAAAGGAATCTTCATCCCACATGCCTTAAGCCATCAACAATATTGACGCGCGCACTGCGCCAACTTGGCACGAGTGCCGCCACCACGCCGACGATGACCGCACAAATAACTTGTAGTTGTACAGTTGATGGTGTGACAGCGAATACCGCAAATGCCGCGCCAGCAGGCGAGCTTGCGAAACCTTGCGCCATCGGGAAGGTGAGTAAGATGCCAAGTGCAGCACCCGTGAGCGCTAACACCATCGCCTCACCAAAGACTAATGCCGCCACATAGCCAGGCGAGAAACCTAATACTTTTAAGGTGGCGTATTCGGCGATACGCTCGCGTGCCGTCATCGCCATGGTGTTTGCCACCACCGCCATGATGATAAAAATGACCACAAATGAGACCGTGCGTATCGCCACCACGATGGCTTCTGATTGTGCAACAAAGCCCAACTGAAATGCTTTTTCCGTCTCAGTCAATGTCTCCGCGAGTGAGTTACGAAATAGGCCATCAATTTCTTTTGAAATATCTGCCGCCCGTGAAGCGTCTTTAATCTCAATATTAAATGCGCCGATCTGATCGCCGCGCCGCGGAAAGCGCCGTTTGATATCTTCGTTAATGTAATCCCAGTGCATAAAAAATTGCCGCGTGATGGTGGTTTCATCTTTGCCGTCAAAAATACCGCGTACAGTAAATTGCCAATTACCCTGAAAAATAGTGCCGCGAATGGGGACGGTGTCGCCGATTTTCCAACCAAATTGCTCTGCTAATTTTCGTCCGACCATAGCACCCTGTCGGTCACGTTTGAAGGCGAGTAATTCCTCTGGTTTGGTAATGAATTCCGGGAACATTTCTAAATAGTTGGTGTGATCAATAGCGAATTGCGGGAAAAAGTTTTGTGGCTCTTTATAAATGCCGCCAAACCATTGTGAGTAGCTTACCGACTTCACACCCTCAACCGAGCGCATACGTTCGCGATAGTAAATCGGCATGGGAAATACCAGCGATATTGCATTACGCGTAACCAAGCGTGTGCCAGATGAGGCATTCGCGCCCGCGTACCAAGCGTCCACCACTGTTTGCAATAGGCCGAATGCCACCACGGCCACAATCAAACCAGTAATGGTCAGCGCCGTGCGTAGCTTGGCGCGAAACACATTCTTAAAAATGAGTTTGAAGTAATACATATTGGTTAAATTACCTCACCAATTAATTCGCCTTTTTCTAAATGCACCATGCGCTTGGCGGCCTCTGCGGCATGCGCGTCATGCGTCACCATGATGATTGTTTTGCCGAGCTTGCTATTCAATTCCTTGAGCATATTAAGCACATCCGTGGCCGATTGCTTATCTAGGTCGCCCGTTGGCTCGTCACAAACGAGTATGGTCGGGTCTGTTACCACCGCACGCGCAATCGCCACACGTTGCTGCTGCCCGCCGGAGAGTTCATTTGGATAATGATCCATCCGATCCATCAGACCCACCATGCCGAGTGTGAGGTGAATACGTTCGCGGCGCTCGGCTTTATTTAAGTTGGTGAGCAATAACGGGAGCTCAACATTTTCGTAGGCGGTGAGCACGGGCATTAAATTGTAAAACTGAAAAATAAAGCCAATATTTGAGGCGCGCCAATCAGCAAGGTCTCCTTCAGATAATTTCGAAATATCTTCACCATCAATTCGCAATATTCCAGCTGTGGGCTTATCAATGCCGGCGATAAGATTGAGTAACGTGGATTTGCCGGAGCCGGACGGACCCATCAGCGATATAAAATCACCGCGCAAAATATTTAACGAAATATCGTGCAGCACGGGAACAGCTTGGTCACCACGCGTATAGGTTTTGACGAGATTTTTAATCTCGACCAATATGTTGCTATCGTTCGTTTGTGCTGACATTGTTATTTCTTCAGCACCACAATGGCGCTACCGTCTTTGAGTTTGTCAGTGGGCTTCAACACCACTTTTTCACCAGGCTTTACGCCACTAACTCGCACCAAGTCGCCAATTTTTTCACCGACAGTAACGCTCGTTTGTTTCACAACATTTTTATCGTCAATCACGAACGCCACGTCTTTACCATCGCGCTTGGTAATAGCGGCTGTTTGCATGGCGGTCACGGGTTTGCGTTCTTCGGGCTTGAGCGAGCGCGAGAGAAAAGCAACTTTTGCGCTCATATCTGGCAAGACACGTTTATCTTTTTCGACGAATTCAATTTTGACCAACACAGTGGCTTTCGAGCGATCAACTGTTGGCACGATGCGACTCACTTTGCCGATAAGGCGAAGATCAGGAAAGGCATCAAGTTGAATTTCAACTGGCATATCGACAACTATCTTGCCGAGGCTATTTTCAGAAACATCGGCTTCAACTTCGAGCGTATTCATGTCTGCAATATTAACCACGGCACCAACTGAGCCAGCGGCGGAGGAAAACGGTGTGATGATGTCGCCCACGTTGGCATTCTTAGTTAATATCACGCCATCAAAGGGCGCGCGAATCGTGGTTTGGTCCACCGCCACAGTCGTCGCGCGTAAGTTGGCCTCTGCTACGCCGATTTGCCCATTGAGTGCGGCCACCACAGCTTTTGCACGATCAAAGCGCGCCTTAGCGGTATCAAGTTGGGCGCTAGAAATAAAGTTTTTCTTGGCTAAATCTTCAGTTCGTTTTAAGTTTGCGTCCGCGTCGCGCAAATCGGCTTGGCCTTGCTCAAGATTCGCTTTGGCTGCACGTACACTTGCGAGTGCTTGATCTTGCGTGGCAGTGACGGCTTTATTTTCCAGCCGCGCGAGCACATCGCCCGCTTTTACAATAGAGCCTTCTTGCACGCCTAAAAATTCGAGCTTTCCTGTGGCAGTGGTGGAGACGGCGGCTTTACGAAATGCCGTCACACGACCGGTCGAGTTGAGCATGGTGATGGCTTGTGAAGGGTAGGCTGATGACACCGCGCCAGCTTCCACTTCGGTCGCGCCGCTGCCGCCGCGAAGCGCGATGACCGCGCCAACCGCTACAACGAATAAGGCAGCGACAATCCACCATTTTTTGCGGCTACGATTGCCGCTTGAAAACGCTTTTTGATTACGATCGATGGTCAGTTTTGATAGATCAGGTGTTGACACGTTAGGCCTCGTGCGAGTTTTGATAAATAAAATTGGTAGTGAGACAAATTATAGGCGACACTAGTTGCAAGCAAGGCTTGATTTATGCCGAAGCGACGTAATTAAGGCGTCAATGGTGAATTCGCCGCGCGAGCGGTGATGAGTTGTCGTAAGGGGATCGATTGGGCTATAATTCCACCTCTCTGGATTGCCGGGATGGCGGAACTGGTAGACGCACTGGACTCAAAATCCAGCGATGGCGACATCGTGCCGGTTCGATTCCGGCTCTCGGTACCAACACTTAAGCCCACATATGTGGGCTTTTTTGTGAGTGTTTTTGGCGCGATGCGACACAATATTAAGCGCCCGTGCAGCAGTTGTTTTTAGGCATCCAATGAAAACCACAGATTTTGATTACCACTTACCACCGCACCTTATTGCTCAGCACCCACCAATAAGCCGCACGGCAAGCCGTTTATTGCATTTAGACGGCAACATGGGCGCACTGGTAGATAGGCAGTTTTTGGATTTGGTTAATTTAGTTGAGCCGAATGATATTTTTGTTTTCAACGACACCAAAGTGTTCAAAGCGCGTTTGCACGGTACAAAAGAAACAGGTGGCGCCGTTGAAGTGTTGATTGAGCGCGTTTTATCAGCAGCAGATGGCACGACAACAACTGCGCTCGCGCATGTTCGCGCCTCAAAGTCGCCCAAGCCTGGCAGTAAATTATTATTCGCCAATGATGTTTTGGCCATCATGCGGCAGCGTGTTGATGATTTGTTCGAGCTTGATTTTCAATCAGACAAAAGCGTTTATGACATATGTGACGACATTGGTGAAGTCCCTCTGCCGCCCTATATTACGCACCAAGCCAATAATGAGGATGAATCGCGCTATCAAACGGTGTACGCGAAGGTGGAGGGCTCAGTAGCCGCACCGACGGCAGGTTTGCATTTTGACGAGGCAATGTTAAGTGCGTTACAAGCGCGCGGCGCAACACTTGCTTATGTGACGCTGCACGTTGGCGCAGGTACGTTTCGCCCTGTCCGTGATGACGATATTGCCAAGCACGTAATGCACAGTGAATGTTATTGCGTGAGTGAGAAAACTGTAGCGGAGATTGCGTTAGCAAAATCACGTGGTGGGCGCGTTATTGCGGTGGGTACAACTAGCTTACGCACGCTAGAGTCAGCCTCTAAAACAGGCGAGCTTCTCGCGGGAGCCGCAGAGACAGCATTGTTTATTACGCCAGGCTTTCAATTTCAAACAGTTGATAGGCTCATCACTAACTTTCATTTGCCGAAATCTACATTGATGATGTTGGTATCGGCTTTTGCTGGCTACGAAAATACGATGGCGGCATATCGCCATGCGGTCGCTGGGCAATATCGCTTTTTTAGCTACGGCGATGCGATGTTGGTTGAGCGCAAAAGATAAATGGCAACTTCTAATAACCCGCCGTTCGTGCTGAGGTATCGAAGCACACGCTCTTAAGTGCTTGATTTATAGGGCTTGAACAACCCTTCGATACCTCAGGGCGAACGGAATTTGAGGTTATGAGAAGCTCCCAAATTTAAAACATGAGTATTGACGGGTAGTTTGAGCAATATATGCTTGTAAACGCTCGCCAATATTGCACTTTGACTTGTTAAGCGACGGCTTCAGGAATTAAGTGCACGCGACTCTGCACGGCCACATGTTGCTTCAGAAACTCCATTTGATCGACCAAAATGCGGCGATTAGCGAGAATTAAAAACTCTGCGCGGTTCGGTACATAAGGAGCGTAGAGCAGCTGCATGTGCGCTTCCTCTAGCAGCCGATTGCCTTTGCGTTCATTACAATTGCGGCAGCAAGTGACCACATTCATCCATGTGTCTTGACCACGGCGAGAGTAGGGGATGATGTGATCGCGGGTTAATTTTGCATGTGAAAATAGCCCACCGCAGTAGCCGCAAATATTGCGGTCACGCTGAAATAATTCGCGATTATTGAGCGGCGGGGTTTGGTTAAAACCTTTAATCGCCATCGCTTTACCGCGAATAGCGATAATTGACGACGCGGTAACAGTGGAAACTTCACCCGTATCGCGGCACTTACCGCCATTGACCGTAAATGCCTCCGAGCCTGTCTCCCAAGCCACGCGCGATTTTGCGTAGTACCAGACCGCATGCTGCCATGTAATCCAACGATGCGGTATGCCATTCTGGTCGAGCGTCAAAATCAATGGAAATCGCTTCGCTTCGTTGGAGAAGATTGAAAACGCAGGCTCGTGCCCGTCCTGCGCTAGTTTCGCCGCTTGATGTTCGGCTAATTGCGCTCTTTGTTGCGCGGCAAGGTTACGACGTTGTTGATGTAGGGAATGCACTATTTCTCCTTAAACCAATTTAAATCATCAAACAGAATTTGGTGGATTTGAAACGAAAGGCGATAATCTACTTATCTGCGTCAATACCCATAGAGACTAAACGAAAATAGCGTCTATGGGAAGCCCTTATAAATGCAACCTCTCCACTTACAGAAGAAAGAGAAAAATCATGAACCTAGACCGCGTTGATTCTGGCCGTGATGTGCCCAATGATGTGAATGTAGTAATAGAAATCCCTATGAACGGCGACCCGATTAAATACGAGCTCGATAAAGCAACTGGTGCCTTATTTATTGATCGCTTCATGTCTACCGCGATGCACTATCCGTGTAACTATGGCTATATCCCGCACACCTTGTCAGACGATGGCGATCCTGTGGATGTCCTCGTCATCACGCCGTATCCGTTGATACATGGGGTGGTGGTGCGGTGTCGCCCTGTGGGTATGCTAAAGATGACCGACGAAGCAGGTGGTGACGAAAAATTACTCGCGGTACCCATTGATAAGCTCACCCCAATCTATAAGGACATCAAGTCGTATAAAGACTTGCCACTCATTCAGCTGAAACAAATTTCTCATTTTTTCGAGCACTATAAAGATTTAGAGCCGAAAAAATGGGTGAAGGTAGAGGGCTGGTTCGGTGTGATTGAGGCTAAAAAAGCGATTGCAGATGGTGTAAAGCGTTATACACAGGCGAAGAAAAAACCTGCGTTTTAATTTAGGCTTTACAGCGCCAACAAGCTATTGGTTTCTGAAGGTTTTTTTACTTAAATTAAATTCAAGTATTCTTGTATGGCGCGCTTTAAGGTTATAGTGCGCCTACATTAAATGCCGCAGGCAAACTAGGTGATAGCAAGTAAATACCTCCATGCATTGTTTCGCGGCAATCACCTCTTACACGCACATTAGAAAAAAATGGAAAACACAACGTACAGCATCTCACTCGCGGAGTGGCATGTTGACTATGCAGCGCTGTCACAAATTCGTTTCACCGTTTTTGTACGTGAACAAGGCGTACCACCTGAGCTAGAACTAGACGAAGCCGATGCTAACGCTGCGTTGGTCATACATGCTGTCGCACGAGATGCCGATGGAAACGCGATCGCCACAGCGCGAATGCTGCTTGACTCAAGCGCGCCGCGCGTTGGCCGCATGGCGGTATTGCGGCAGTGGCGAGGCCACGGCGTGGGCAAAGCGTTATTAGATTTTTTTTGCAAATACGCTAAACAGCACGGCTATCAAATGGTTCGGCTTAATTCACAAACACACGCCACACCGTTTTATTACAAGCAGGGTTTTCTCTCGCATGGTGGTGAGTTTATTGAAGCAGGTATTCCGCATTTAGAAATGCGGCGTAACTTGTAAGCGGCCTACAAAACTTGATAGGGCAACTCTCGTATTTGCAGCTTTTGCGTGAAGGCGGTATCTAAGTACAAGCCATCCGTGCTGATGGCTTCTATTTGCGCAACTACAAGCGCCTCAACCAAACCGTCTATTTTAGCGGCGAGCGCAATCGTGCCTGCAACCTGTTCAGCAAAAGCTGGTGAATAGAGAGGCGTTCCGGCAATGGGTAGATTGTCTAAAGTGAAGGCAGCCCGTACCATGCGGCGTTTCAAGATGCCACGGTACTGCGTTCGGGCAACAATTTCTTGGCCGGGGTAGCAGCCTTTTTTGAAATTCACCGCGCCTATTAACTCAAAATTCACCATTTGTGGTACGTACGCGTCCTGTGTTTCTGGCGTGATTTCAATCACGCCATCGCGAATGCCAGCTAAATCCCATTGGTTTACGCCAACGCGCGCAACTGTTTTTGACAGCGTTTGCCAGGCCGATACCGCCACATCAGCTTCTGCAAAAATCAGCGTGCGTGAGGCGGACAGACGAATCATATTGCCATGTGTAGAAACGGCGCATTGCATTAGTGTTTGAGGAAGCGCAATCGTAGTATGCATATCTGCAATGACACCGATCCGTAGCCAAGTCTCGCTCACATCCGCAATGACTACTTTTGAACGCAGCACGAACATGCCCAGACGTTTTTGTATTGCCACTTGCAATGACTTTGGCAGCATCAACAGATAACCATTGTCATCGCGCCAAATTAAAAATGTTGTGAGCAGCCGACCTTTGGGGGAGCACCAGCCGTTCCACTGTGCTTGCCCGACAGCGAGTGCCAAGACATCGTTCGTTAACTGTGCTTGTAAAAATTTTGCGCTATCTTCACCGCTTACCTTGATGATGCCGTAATGCGATAGATCGCAAATGGCATCGCGGTCAGTCTCAACAAACGTATCGGCAAAGTGCGTTATGCGACCGCCTTCAAACTGCGCGCCTTCAGATTGCATGAGTTGTAACCAACGTTCGTTCATCTAAAAATTCCATTTGTGTTGCCGACTGGTGGCTAATTTCAGCCATTCTTCAGTCGGCGTGAAGTGAGATAGCATTATTAACGATTCGCGTTGAAGTCAACTAACAATCTATTGTAAATTTGTGCCTATGACCGATATTCAAGACCCGCGCTGGATTCGCCTTCAGCCTTCAACGACTAACTTAATACTCACCCTAACATCCGCGTTACTCGCCTGCGGTGTGTTGTGGTTGATTGATATTGAAGAGTGGATGCGCGCAATTATTTTATTGCTGGCACTCATTGTGCTCGCCATTGATGTGTACATCGTGCGCTTCAAATCAAGCGATGCGGTGGCAGCGTTTTATTTGTTTGAGCGTGATGTCATGGTCGCGTCAAATTCTGATGCGCCATCGCTGCCTGAAAAGCAGCTTTGGGTTCGCATACGTTATTTGAATACCGCAAAGCGGAAGTCACCTGACACAGCCGAAATTGAGGCGCTGGTACATAGAAGCCCCTATGTTTCTACCTATTTTTCTACCATACCGTACACCTTACCAAATGACCCTAAATGGCGGCGCTGGCTGCCGCGCGTGATTTCACTTTGGGGAGATAGTTTGGATAGCGAACAATTTCGGCAAGTGCGGGTGCAATTAAAATGGCGCCCCTAGCAGGTAAACTAGTTTAAGGTGAAGGCGCTTCGGTATAATTTCAGTTTGATTCTACCTATTGTCGCCATCGCCAATGAATTCTAGTCCAGACGCCTCATCCAGTTTATTCACGCTGCGAGGCAGTCGCGCCTTGTCAGATTTTCGACTTGAAAAATTGTGCGCCGCACTGCGCACATTAAGTTCAGATGCTGGCATCATCGAAGCTGAATTTCTGCATATTATTTCTGTCTCGCGCGCGTTAACGTCACTTGAACACGATACCTTAACCAAGCTACTCACCTACGGTGATAGCATGCAGCATAATGTAAATATCAAGGAAGCACGTGCGCTTTCAGGCAATATTGCCTCAAATGCGCCGTCAATAGTCGTCTTTCCTCGTGTTGGCACTATCTCGCCTTGGGCTTCTAAGGCAACCGATATCGCGCATAGCTGTGGACTAGATGCGATTAACCGGATAGAGCGCGCAACGGTTTACACAATTGCTGGTTTTGCCGCGCTAACAGCAACAGTACGCGAATCAATATTGAGTCAATTGCATGACCCTATGACCGAAACGGTGCGCGACAGCATCGACGCCGTCGCCGAATTATTCAACACGCAATCGCCGCAACCGTTGATGACGATCAACGTCATGACGAGCGGTAAAACAGCATTAAACGAGGCGAATGTCACGCTTGGTTTAGCGTTGTCAGCAGATGAAGTTGATTATTTATTCGATTACTACGCGCGAATCAAACGTGACCCAACGGATGTCGAATTGATGATGTTCGCGCAGGCGAATTCAGAGCATTGCCGACACAAAATTTTTAATGCAAGTTGGACCATTGATGGCGTGCCGAAAGATAAAAGCCTATTTGCGATGATTCGCAATACCCACGCAATAAGCCCGAAAAAAACCATCGTTGCCTACTCTGATAATTGCGCGGTCATGGAAGGTGCAACGTTTGAGCGTTTTTACCCAACTGCCAATCAACAATATCAATTTCATCATGACACCACGCATGTGTTGATGAAAGTCGAAACGCATAATCACCCAACAGCAATCGCACCTTGGCCGGGCGCTGCAACGGGCGCAGGCGGCGAAATTCGTGATGAAGGCGCAACTGGTACAGGCGCAAAACCAAAAGCAGGCTTGACTGGATTTTCTGTTTCTAATTTACGTATTGCCCAACACGAGCAGCCGTGGGAAATTGATTACGGCAAGCCCGAGCGCATCGCCTCCGCGCTTAATATCATGATTGAAGGTCCACTCGGTGGCGCAGCGTTTAATAATGAATTTGGTCGCATCAATTTGTGCGGCTACTTTCGAACCTACGAGCAGCTATTTGATGGCGCCGTGCGCGGCTATCACAAGCCCATCATGATCGCAGGTGGGCTTGGCAATATTAACGCCAAGCACACGCACAAGAAACCTTTACCCGCACACACCTTGCTCATTCAACTCGGTGGGCCAGGTATGCGTATTGGCTTAGGCGGCGGTGCGGCATCTTCAGTGGCGTCGGGTACTAATACAGCCTCACTTGATTTTGACTCGGTGCAGCGTGCGAATGCCGAAATGGAGCGGCGCTGCCAAGAAGTGATTGATGCGTGTTGGCAGCGGGGTGACGATAATCCTATTCTTTCGATACACGATGTCGGCGCGGGCGGCATCTCAAATGCGCTGCCTGAATTGGCCCACACAGGTGGGGCTGGCGCGATATTTGACCTACGTAAAGTGCCATCACTTGAGCTTGGCATGAGCCCAAAAGAAATTTGGTCAAACGAATCGCAAGAGCGCTATGTGTTGGCGATTCATCCTGATTCACTGGCATTGTTTCGCACATTTTGTGAACGTGAGCGTTGTCCATTTGCGGTCTTGGGAGAAGCGGTTGTTGAGCAAACATTGGTGGTCGCTGACCCGCTATTTAACAATAATGCGGTTGAAATGGAGCTTGATGTGCTGCTCGGTAAGCCACCGCGCATGCACCGTGATGTGACCACTGTCGCTGTCAACACGAAGCCATTTGTGACGGATGATATTGCATTGAAAGAGGCGCTTTATCGCGTACTCAATCTGCCTACCGTGGCAGACAAATCATTTTTAATTACCATTGGTGATCGCTCCGTTGGCGGCCTAACCGTGCGAGATCAATTTGTCGGCCCATGGCAAGTGCCGGTGGCCGATTGCGCGGTGACCTTAATGGGCTACAACACGCTCAAAGGCGAGGCCATGGCGATGGGTGAGCGCGCCCCGATAGCATTATTAAATGCGCCTGCATCTGGTCGCATGGCAGTAGGTGAGGCCATCACTAATATCGCCGCTGCTGACGTTGCCAATATCAGTGACATTAAGCTTTCTGCTAATTGGATGGCGGCGGCGGGTGTGGCAGGCGAAGATGCGAAATTATTTGCGACAGTGGAAGCCATTGGCATGCAGCTTTGCCCGCAATTAGGCATTGGCATACCGGTGGGTAAAGATTCGTTGTCAATGAAAACATCGTGGCAGGATAGTGGCGTTGATAAAGCGGTGATTGCACCAGTATCACTTATCGTTTCAGCATTCGCCGTGGTTGACGATGCAACGCTCACTCTCACGCCAGTGCTATCGAATGACGCAGATAGTGAATTAATACTCATTGATTTGGGCAACAAAAAAAATCGGCTTGGTGCCTCTGCACTAGCGCAGGTGTACGGCCAAGTGGGTGATACGCCGCCTGATGTTGATGATGCGCTAGCGATTAAAAATTTCTTCCGCGCGATACGATCACTTGCCCGAGAGAAAAAAATTATCGCCTACCATGATCGATCCGATGGCGGCTTGATTACGACTATTGTGGAGATGATGTTTGCCGGCCATGTTGGCGTGACGCTTAATCTCGATACGTTGGTCTATAACGAAAAAGAAACTGACGTTGACGATTACGATACCACCGCGACATCCGGTAAGCTCGGTGCAAATGCCTTCACACTCGCTGCACTATTTAGTGAAGAGCTGGGCGCCGTTATTCAAATCAAGCGTGCAGACCGCAATAGTGTCATGCAAACATTGCGTGATGCTGGCCTAGGTAAACTCACGCAGATTATTGGCTACACTAACACCACAGATGAATTACGCCTAATTCGAAGCGCTAAACCAATACTGGTTGAAACGCGCATCGACTTACACCGCGCTTGGAGTCACCTAAGTTATCTTATCCAATCGCGACGCGATAACCCGACAACAGCCAAACAAGAATACGACCGTTTGCTCGACAAAAAAGACACAGGGCTTTTTGCGAAATTAACATTTGATGCCAATGACGACATTGCCGCGCCATTTGTAAATGTAGGTGCAAAACCAAAAATTGCTATCTTGCGCGAGCAAGGGGTAAATGGTCAGCTCGAAATGGCGCACGCTTTTACCAAAGCAGGCTTTGCTGCTTATGACGTACACATGACTGACATCATTGCGGGGCGCGTTTCGCTTAAAGACTTTCGCGGACTCGCCGCCTGTGGCGGGTTTTCATACGGTGACGTGCTTGGTGCGGGCGAAGGTTGGGCAAAATCTATCTTGTTTAACCCACGTGCACGTGATGAATTCAGTGTCTACTTTCAGCGTGATGATGTCTTCGCGCTAGGCGTTTGTAATGGCTGCCAGATGATGTCAAACATCGCCAGCATTATTCCGGGGGCTGAAAATTGGCCGCATTTAGAGCGTAATTTAAGTGAGCAATATGAAGCACGCACGGTGCTAGTGGAGGTGCGCGAATCACCTTCAATATTATTTAGCGGTATGGCAGGTTCAGTTATTCCTGTGCCCATGGCGCATGGTGAAGGCCGCGCTGTATTTCGCGATATTGACCAACAAAATGCCGCGCGCTGGTTAGCCAGCGCACATTATGTGGATAACGCAGGCCGTGTTACAGAAAGTTTCCCTGCAAACCCGAACGGCTCACCACTCGGTATGACGGCATTTACAACACCAGATGGGCGATTTAACATCATGATGCCGCATCCTGAGCGCGCGGTATTAAGTGCCAATTTATCGTGGCATCCAGCAGAATGGAAAGGCACTAGCCCTTGGATACGTATGTTTCAAAATGCGCGCGTATGGATGGGCTAGTGGATTAAAGATTGCGCGCGGCTGACTTTACTGTGACATTAATGTGACCTTAAGGCCAGCAAAAACTATTTGCCACAATGCAATAAATTTCAATAATAATGATTACGGTAAAGATGGTGAAGGGGAAAAGTCACAGTCGTCATAACCCGCTAAGGAAAAAATATCCTACTTAAAAAACGGTTGGACGCTAAGTAAATTCATTTTTTGATATCAACAAGGGATAAAGCACTATGTTTAATTCATTAAAAGGCAAGACAGCAGTTATCACGGGTTCCACCAGCGGTATTGGTTTAGGCATCGCCGAAGGCTTTGCGTCCGAAGGCATCAACTTAGTCATTAACGGCTCGCGCCCAGCAGCAGATCAAGAAAAATTGCGCGCTTCCCTTGCTGATAAATATGGCGTTAAGGTGGTATATGTGGCGGCCGATATGTCAAAGCCTGAGCAAATTGAGGCCATGATGAAACAAGCGGCAACAGAATTTGGCGGCGTAGATATTTTGGTCAACAATGCTGGCATTCAGCACGTCGCACACATCGAAGAATTCCCAACTGAAAAATGGGATCAGATCATTGCAATCAATTTAACGTCTACATTTCACACCACCAAAGCAGTCGTGCCGTACATGCGTAGTAAAAAATGGGGACGAATTATTAATGTTGCCTCTGCGCACGCCTTGGTTGCCTCGCCGTTCAAATCCGCTTACGTAGCATCTAAACACGGCATCATGGGATTCACCAAAACGATTGCCCTAGAAGTCGCTGAAGACGGCATCACCTGTAATGCGATTTGTCCGGGCTATGTATTAACCCCGCTTGTTGAGAAACAAATTCCCGACACCGCAAAAGCACGTGGCATGACCATTGAGCAAGTCAAGCGCGAGGTATTGCTCGCCGCGCAACCAACCAAGCAATTTGTCACCACTGAACAGGTTGCGGGCACAGCGATTTTCCTGTGTACCGACGCGGCGGCCTCCATTACAGGTACCGATATTGCGGTTGAAGGCGGTTGGACAGCCCACTAATTGCAGCAGTTTCTGAACAGTAACTTTGATTGTTCTTCTGTGTTGGCGCACCGCTGTCACAGCCGCTTTAAATTAAGGGGAGTTTGTCATGGCTGCAAAAAAAGCACCTGCTGTAAAAAAAGCACCTGTCGCAACAAAAAAAACAGTGAGCGTTCCTGCCGCAAAGCGCACGGCCGCCACTGTCACCACGGCTAAAACAAAGGCCGCCGCAACACCTGCAAACGGTGGCGCGAATGGCTTGATACCCACCTACCACAACGGCAATAAAAACATTCGCGTGGTCAATGTGGCGCTACAAGGTGGTGGCGCGCATGGTGCGTTTGCATGGGGTGTGCTCGATAAATTTATTGAGGACGGCCGCCTTGAAATCGAAGGCGTTTCTGGCACCAGTGCAGGCTCGATGAATGCGGTGGTGTATGCCTACGGCAAGCTCAAAGGGAATGATGGTGCACGCGAAGCGCTACATAATTTTTGGAAAGCAATATCCGATGCAGGTCAAAAATATAGCCCAGTAAAACGCATGCCGTGGGAACAAATGATGTCTGGCTTCAACATGAAAAATTCCATGGCTTCTGAAGCGTTCAAGTTAATCACCGGCACCTTCTCGCCCTATCAATTAAACCCGTTTGACTTTAATCCGTTGCGCGATGTGTTAGAGGAGCAGGTGGATTTTGAGAAGCTCGAGCGTGAATCAAAAACCAAATTGTTTCTCTCCACCACCAATGTACGTACCGGCAAAGTGCGCGTCTTTAAAACCGAAGAGGTCACATCCGACGTTGTGCTAGCGTCTGCTTGTTTGCCCAATTTATTTAAGGCCGTCGAGATTGATGGTGAGCACTATTGGGATGGCGGCTACATGGGTAACCCAGTGTTATATCCACTTTTCTACCATACGATCACGCGCGATGTGATTATTTTGCACATCAACCCAATAGAGCGCGCTGGCCCGCCAACCGGGTCCAATGAAATCGCAAACCGTATTAACGAAATCACATTTAATTCTTCACTCATTAAAGAAATGCGCTCTGTGCATTTTGTGCAAAAGCTACTCGATGATGGCTGGATTAAAGATGAATTTCGGGATCGGTTGAAATACGTGCTGATTCACTCCGTGCGTGCAGACAATGCGTTAAATGATTTATCGGTTGAGTCCAAATTTGCCAGCGAATGGGATTTTTTAACCATGCTGCGTGATCGTGGCCGTGCCTGTGCCAGCGAGTGGCTATCGCGTAACTACAGCGATGTCGGTGTGCGTTCCTCGGTGGATTTGCAGAAGGAATTTTTGTAAAGATTAGCCGTTCTAGGCCAGCGACATAGCAAGGTACTGCGAACTGTAATCAAAATTTGCGCGCCTTGAACGCAATCCCTCCCATCCTCCCTTTTTCAAAGGGAGGAGCAAATAACAGTTGGTGTTGTGCGACCGCGCTTGCTGGTGTATCGGATTAAGTGCGCTAATCAAGCGAGCAAATCAAGCGAGCTAAATGTGCAACCATCACCATTGGACTCCTTCCTTTGAAAAGGGGAGGTTGGGAGGTATAGCAGTGTGAATTACAAATCTCGCAAAGCGGCCACTAACGTTGTGTTGCGCTTCACGTCACGCAATCCCCACTAACTCCCCTTTTTCAAAGGGGAGAACTGGTTAGTGGAGTTTGCATAATCCTATAAACGGCAGTCAACCTCATCTCTAAACACAACCCCCCTATACTGGGTGCGGGATTCCGAGTGTTTTACCACCACAGGAGGACTCACCAAATGGGTGAAGCCAAACGTCGTCAATTAGCCTTAGCGCAAG